>NZ_CP150203.1:2802500-3468125 GCF_037969725.1 Paenibacillus sp. FSL W8-0426
TGATTATGCGGCGATCGGCATTTTGAGCGAGGCTCGCAGAAGGAACATCAAGGTGCCCGAACAACTGGCCATCGTGGGATTCGACGACATCGAGCTGTCCCGGGTGCTTGGCATCACGACGATTCGCAACCCGATCGCAGCTCAAGCAACGAACGCTTTCTACCATTTGTGGGCCGTGCTTGGCGGGCAAAAGCTGACACACGAAAGCCTGAAATACGAACTGATCGAACGCGAAACGAGCTGACATTCAACAATTATTCAAATTTGAAGCATTTCCGGGCGGTTGTGATGCGGTATACTGAACTGGAGTTTCACGATGCTGACTTTTATGGAAGGCTGGCAAGTGAAACTTAAGCATCATGTTACAAGTTACATATTTCACAAACCCCGACCCGGAAAGGTGAGATTGAACGTGTTGAAGACCGTGACAGGCCGTTTCAGAATTGCAGCGTTATTGGAAGGAATCTCTTTTTTACTCTTAGTCGTTGTGGCGATGCCGCTTAAGTATCTGGCCGACATATCTTCCCCGGTCGCCATTGTGGGCGCGATCCACGGCATTTTGTTCCCATTATACTTGATTGCCCTTGCACATTTGGCTGTCGTTCATCGTTGGAAGGCTTCATATTGGATCATGGGGCTGCTTGCGGGCGTGCTTCCGTTTGGCACGTTTGTGTTCGATTCCTATCTCAAAAAAAGAGACTGGAAATAAGGACAGACGGAATTAGTCTTGTTCATATGAAACTAAAAAAAAACGGAATAAAGGTGACTATATACCCTGATTTGAACGGTGTTAGTCGCCTTTTTTGCGTGTAAGGCATCTATATAGGTTGAACTAGAAATATACACGAAAACGGAGAGGGCAGAAAGAATCTGGAGAAGCGGAGCGTTCTAAAAGCTTTCTGAAAGAAAGCTGCATCGTAAGCATAGGCTGTTCACCAGATTTCCTCCTTAACTAAAGGGATTCAAAAAATCCGGGGATAACAGCGATCGGAAAATGGTTCTGACCACGTAGTGGCTCCGTGTAAAAATGATGGGTTCGATTTATTATGTCGAAAATAAAGAAATTGACTTTCCCGGACGTTTGTGCAGGTGCTTGACAGGGGTGTGTTATATTAAGGGAAACGTCGATTGGCGTGCGTTTTAAGATCAATCAAGATCGTATTGTGGGAGGATATCGTGTATCAGTACAAGGATCGGGAATACGAAGACGTCCGTTTTGACGGGCAGGATTTGAGATATGGAGAATTGACAGGCTGTATTTTCATCAAATGCACCTTCATGAATACCTCGCTCGAAGAGATCGAGACGAACGGATGTCGTTTCATCGAGTGCGATTTCAGAGGGGCCGCGCTGAATGGATCGTTCCATACGGAGACTGCTTTTGAGAACTGCTCGTTTGGCGGTGCGAACCTGTTTGTTTCCAAGTTTACCGACTGCAAAATGACCGGCTCCGACTTTTCGGGCGCTCAGTTGGATGGTATTACGTTGGCGGGAGGCGACTGGTCATATACCAATTTCAGACATGCCCGGCTGGGAAAACAAGATTTGCGGGGCATCCGCTTCTATGAAGCCGATTTATCGGATGTTGACCTGGGCAAAGCGGATTTGCGGGATTGCGATTTGACGCGCGTTACGCTAAGCAGGGCCAAACTGACAGGTGCCGACCTTCGCGGCGCGAATCTGGAGGGCATCGACCTGAAATCGCTCGATATCAAAGGCACGCGGATGGATCGGGAACAGGCGGTACTGTTCATGCGTTCCTTTGGCGCGAAGGTCGATTAACGATACTTATCCGAATCCGATGAATGGACATCAACGAAGAAGATGGGAGGCGGCAAATCATGGAACAGGCACGGCAGCTACTTTTTTATCCCTTATACGGAGCGTGCATATTGGAGAGCGTAGAACAGCAAACGGATAAGGTGGGAGAAGGAAATGGAGATCAGGTATTTCATCTCTATTTCCCCAAGCAGGAACTGCGCATGATGATTCCGAAACAGCGGGCACAAGAAAGAGGGATTCGTCCATTGTCCGATGTAGACACCTTGCTGCAGGCGAGAGCCGAATTTTTCGGAAACCATGTCGAGCTGCCTCTTGATGCTTCGAAACGCCGAGAGCATTTGCAAGCGAGAATCGATACAGGGCTCCTGCGAGAATATTTCGGTGTCATTCGCGACCTGTTATGTGCCAAAGTTTACGCGTTGAAACTGAACACCCATGATCGATCAACGATGAATACGGCGCGCGATATGCTGATCAGCGAACTGACTTTGGTATTGAATTTCTCCGCCGAGGATGCCAGTGCTTACCTGAAGCAGGATATCGAGAAGCGGCAGCAGGAAGCAGACTCTTCCGATTATTTTACAGGCTGAATGTTCAGTATATTTAAAGTTTTCGGGTCGGCCCAAAGAAAAAAAGTTTCCCGGTGCAACCCGAAAGGAAGGGATGGGCTTGAAAAGTGGGAGACAAGCCGCCATAGCGGGAAAGTCGTAGATGGATCGTTACGGATTTCTGCATCAGTCTCCCCCGGGTTACGATCTCATTCAATCTTGTTGGATAATAATGACATTGACATTCGCATGCTTTTCCAAAATAATAAAACGTAATTGAATACTGGTACCTTTAATTCAGTCCAGAGAGGCTGGCAAGGGCAGCGGATTTTTATAATCACGCGTGAAGCGGGCGATTCCAACCAGGGATGCTCTGTGTCTTCGCGCGGGTTATGATGCAAAAAAGAGGCTACTTGTCAGGTGCGCGTTCTGATGAGTAGCCTCTTTTTTCTGCTTTTTGGTATCAGGAGACTTTAAGTGGAGGTATTCTGATGAGTAAACAAGATCAAGAGTTTTCATGGCAAGAGGTGCCAAAAACGCAGAGAAACCATTTCTGGAAGACGTTATCCGTCATGCTCGGCTTCACCTTTTTCTCGGCGAGCATGCTGGCTGGAGGGACGCTGGGCGTAAGCTTGACGTTCATGGAATTTATCGGCATCGTGCTTGCGGGCAACCTGGTGCTGGGCATCTATACGGGAGCGCTGGCGCATATCGCCGCCAAAACGGGCTTGTCTACACATTTGCTGGCCAAATATGCGTTTGGGGAAAAAGGATCGTACCTGCCATCGTTCTTGCTCGGCTTTACCCAGGTCGGATGGTTCGGCGTCGGCGTAGCCATGTTTGCGGTCCCGGTCGCCAAAGCGATGGATTGGAACGTTTACCTGCTTATTTTCATTTTTGGTCTTGCCATGACAGCCTCGGCCATCTTCGGCATGAAGTCGCTCGTCATTCTGGGTTATATCGCAGTGCCGGCCATCGCCATTCTTGGCGGATATTCCATGCTGAAAGGCGTGGACACGCTCGGGGGTCTGCAAGGACTGCTTGATTACTCGCCCTCACAGACGCTGACCGCGGCGGCGGCACTGACGATTTGCATCGGATCGTTCATCAGCGGCGGCACGCTGACGCCGGACTTTGCCCGGTTTTCCCGGACGTCCCGGCAAGCGGTAACGGCAACGGTCATCGCGTTCTTCCTGGGTAACTCGCTCATGTTCTTGTTTGGAGCAGTTGGCGCAATGGCGTACAATCTGGCCGACATCTCGGAAGTCATGTTCCTGCAAGGATTGCTCGTTCCGGCGATCATCGTTCTGGGACTGAATATCTGGACGACCAATGATAATGCCTTGTACGCTTCGGGGCTGGGCTTTGCCAACATCACCAAAATTTCGAAGAAGTTCTTTGTTATCGTCAACGGGATTGTGGGAACGGTCCTTGCCATGTGGATGTACAACAATTTCGTTGGATTCCTGAATGTGCTCGGCGCCGCAATCCCGTCCATCGGGGCGATCATCGTTGCAGATTACTTCTTCGTGAAACGCAGAAATTACAAGCCGTTTGCCGACATGACGTTCAAAAAGGTAAACTGGATTGCGATGCTGGCTTGGGCCATCGGCGTTGCTTTTGCCCAGCTCGCTCCGGGCATCACGCCATTGAACGCCTTGCTTGGCACAGGGATTGCATACATCGTGTTGATGCTGATTGTTCCTGCGAAAGAATCCACAGAAAAGGGGAAACGAAATGATTATACAGAACGCAAAATTGCGGGGTAAAGAAGGATTATGGCATATCGTCGTAAGAGACGGAAAATTCGAACAAATTACGCAGACGCTTGAAACTACAACGAATGACGAAGTGATGGACGTAAATGGCGCGCTGGTGCTGCCGCCTTTTATCGAACCGCATATTCACCTGGATACGACGCTGACGGCAGGGGAGCCGGAATGGAACCTTAGCGGAACGCTGTTCGAGGGCATCCAGCGCTGGTCGGAACGCAAGGCATTCCTGACGCATGAAGACGTCAAAACCCGCTCCAAAACGGCGCTGAAATGGCAAATGGCACAAGGCATCCAGCATGTCCGCACTCATGTGGACGTGACCGATCCAAGTCTGACCGCCGTGAAAGCGATGCTTGAAGTGAAAGAAGAAATGGCGCCATATATCGACATTCAACTGGTCGCTTTTCCGCAGGAAGGCATTCACTCCTATCCGAACGGCGCGGAATTGCTGGAGGAATCCCTGAAAATGGGCGTCGACGTGGTCGGCGGCATTCCGCACTTCGAATTTACGCGAGAATACGGCGTCGATTCGATGAAGGTTGCGTTTGACCTGGCCGAAAAATACGACCGTCTCATCGACATCCACTGCGATGAAATCGATGACGAGCAATCCCGTTTCGTGGAAGTGGTCGCTAAGGAAGCGTATGAACGTGGGCTGGGCGCACGCACGACGGCGAGCCATACGACGGCGATGGGATCTTACAATGACGCGTATACGTACAAGCTGTTCAGACTGCTGAAGATGGCGGACCTCAACTTCGTTTCCAATCCGCTGGTGAACATTCACTTGCAAGGACGTTTCGATACGTATCCGAAAAGAAGAGGTTTGACTCGCGTCAAAGAACTGCAGGAAGCCGGTTTGAACGTGTGCTTCGGGCATGACGACATCTTCGATCCATGGTATCCGCTCGGTACGGGCAACATGCTGCAAGTGCTGCATATGGGTATCCATGCTTCGCAGCTGCTCGGTTACGATCAGATCGTGAATTCCATGGACCTCATTACGAAGAACAGCGCAAGAACGCTGCATATCGAGGATGTATACGGCATTGAAGAAGGCAAGCCTGCCAATTTTATCGTCCTTGAAGCCGAGAACGAATATGAGGCGATTCGCAAACAAGCCGGCGTGCTCTACTCGTTCAGAGAGGGCCGCAAAATCGCGGAAACGAAACCGCGCGAAACGTCGATCGTCCTGGAAGGCGGTTCCGAGAAGGTTACGTTCAATAAATAACGGGTTTCCCTTTAAAATTGCGAACGAGGTAAGACGAGCAAAACGTGTGTGAACAATAACATCCCCTCACCAAAGCGGCGTATGAGAGATCATGGAGGTCATGACATCATCGCTGCGGAGGAACGGAGGGGATGTTTTTTTCATGATGCAGGCAAAGGAAGGACTGAAAGCATTACCTTACCACTTGACGGTGCCCGTTTGGCGGTCGGACAGCACGCTGAACTCGCCTTCGGCAGGAGAAGCAGAGGCAAGAGCCGAGAAGGAGCTTAGTGCAAACAGTACCGTGAGCAGCAACAGCGTTTTTCTTTTCATAAAAACAACCTCTTTTCTTGTGGAATGATATGACCACCATAATTGTAACAAACAGCCATAAGTTCGGTAAACAATTAAAATTCGCAATCCAGATTTCGTGTCAGAACGTATTACAATGGAGCGTGCACGGCATGCTGCCTGCGGTATTCGGTCGGCGTCAGCCCCGTATGTTTCTTGAATTGCCTGGAGAAATAAAACAAATCCCCAAAGCCTAGTTGATCGGCGATCATCGTGATCGTGCTGGAGGAGCCGATGAGCTGCTCTTTGGCTTTATCCATTTTTTTGCGCGTGATGTACTGGATGGGAGGCACGCCAAGCTGCTGTTTGAAAAAGCGAATAAAATAGTTGGGGTGCATGCAGGCGATGCCGGCCAAATCCTGAATTGTCATGTTTTCTTCGATGTGGGCATCGATATAAGCCAGAATGGCTGTCATTTTTTCCATGGCAGGCATGTTGAGAACGGAAACGTCGTTCAAGTCAATGTGCTCGATGAAATGCGCCATAAGTTCGGTCAATTTGCTTTTGGCCATCATGTGGGCGTAAACCTTGTCAGACCGTGAATGGTGCAGCAGGTCGCCAAAGAGTGCGTCTAATCGTTCGGGATCCCGGACGGTAACGACATGCGGGAAGCGAAGCAGCTGGAACAGGTTGATCCCGCCCGCCTTCAGGCTGAAGTGGCACCAGTATTTCAGATAAGGACGGTCGCTAATGGCAGAATACGATTGGGTGATGCCTTCAGGCATAAGAACCAATTGACCAGGAATGGGAGCGTATTCATCATTGCCGATTTTGAGCCAACCCTCGCCTTCACGTATCCAATAAAACTTGCTGTAATCCGGGGTATAATCCAAATCCCGCCATTCGGTACCGCAGCAGTTATAGTCCGCCACGATCAGCTCGGTTTGCAGGTTCGACAACATGTTTGCGAGCAGTGGTTCACGATTCATCGTCCCGCTCCTTTCAGGTTATTATTGTGCATTCAAAAGTTAATCTTCTGCATGTTGATTTTTCGGTCATGCCTCTAAAATACGTTATGAAGAGGATCAGAACATAACAGGAGGCATACAGCAGATGGTAAATCCAAGTGAGTATCTGCAGCAGATCGATTCCGTGATTGCCGCAGGCAAATTCAAGGACAACTGGGCGTCGTTGAGCAAGTTCGAGGTGCCTGAATGGTACAGACGTGCCAAATTCGGCATTTTTATTCACTGGGGCGTGTATTCCGTGCCGGCTTACGACAGCGAATGGTATTCACGCAATATGTATATCGAAGGTTCGAAGGCGCATGAGCACCACTTGGCCACCTATGGTCATCCGCGGGATTTCGGGTACAAGGATTTCATTCCGATGTTCCGAGCGGAAAAGTTCGATGCCCAAGCGTGGGCAAGCCTGTTCAAGCAGGCAGGGGCGCGTTATGTCATGCCCGTAGCCGAGCATCATGACGGATTCCAGATGTATCGCAGCTCCATCTCCCACTATAACACAGTTGAAATGGGGCCCGAACGGGATCTTTTGGGCGAAATGAAGACCGCGTTTGAAGAACAGGGGCTAACTCTCACTGTTTCTTCGCATCGCGCCGAACATTGGTTTTTCATGTCCCATGGCAAAGCATTCGATTCGGACATCAAAGAACCGCTTGCGCGGGGGGACTTCTACTGGCCGGCCATGCCTGAGCCGGATCACCATGACCTGTATGCTTCGCCTCCAGATCAGGAATTTCTTGAGGATTGGCTGATCCGCTGCTGCGAGTTGGTCGACGAGTATCGGCCGAGCGTGTTTTATTTTGATTGGTGGATCCAGCATTCCGCTTTCAAGCCGTATCTGAAAAAATTCGCGGCGTATTACTATAATCGCGGGGAAGAATGGGGCATCCCGGTAGCTGTGAACTACAAGCATGATGCCTTCATGTTCGGCTGCGCGGTACCGGATGTGGAGCGGGGGCAGTTTGCCAATCTGAAACCGTATTTCTGGCAGACGGACACAGCGGTAGCCAAAAATTCCTGGTGTCATACCGAGAACAATGACTACAAAACGGCGGGTGAGTTGATTCGCGACCTGGTGGATATCGTCAGCAAAAACGGCAGCTTGCTTCTCAATATCGGGCCAAAGGCTGATGGAAGCATCCCTGACGAGGACCGGGAAATCCTGCTTGCCATTGGCGAATGGCTGCGGGTGAACGGCGAGGCCATCTACGATACGACGTATTGGCGGACGTACGGCGAAGGACCGACCGAGGTCAAGGAGGGACAATTCACCGACGGGGTAACAAAGTCTTTTACAAGCGAAGATATCCGGTTTACGGTCAAAGAAAACGCATTGTATGCCACGGTGCTGTCGTATCCGGAAGACGGCATCGTCACGATCAGATCGCTGGCGGAGAAGAGCCGACATTTTCAGGGGATCATTACCTCGGTACGCGTGCTTGGCCATGACGAGCAGCCGGTGTGGGAGCGGGCAGAGGAGGGGCTTCGCGTCGTTGCCAAAAACGTCAAGAGCGATTTGCCTGTCGTCATTAAAATCACGCTGGATTAGGAGTCCGAAGAGGTTGTCCCATAAGTACTTCTATGGCGCTTCATAAGACCGTTCACTTCATGAAAAAATGAGCAAAATGAAAGAAAGGGCGTTGTTAGGGAGGTCATCCCTGCACCGCCTCTTCGCGCTTGTGGTTTATTATCGCTGGTCTATTACGCCTTCTTGAGCAGATTGTGGGCGAGCGATAGCCACCCGATCTCAAGGCTCACTTTTTGGAGGTCTCGAGGCAGAAAAAACGTCTGAATCCCCGATTGTATATCAGGTCCTAGCTTTTGAGCACCCGCTTGCGCAGAAATAATACACCAATTACGACTGCTCCCAGTGCCAGAAGGGCATATACGGCATTGGAATACAGGTCCATGTAACCCACGATCTTCTCCCAGGAAGCTCCGACTGCCGAACCCAAATATACGAGAGCCGTATTCCAGATCAGTGAACCGATCGTTGTCAGGACAAGGAAAGGCAGAAAACTCATCCCGGTGCTTCCGGCAGGAACGGAAATAAGGCTGCGAATCAACGGTACGAGACGACCCAGAAAAACGGCCCATGATCCATGCCGATCGAACCAGTCATATGATTTCCGGATATCTTCGGATTTCAGACGTAAAAATTTTCCATATTTCAAAATGAGTATTTCCAGCCTGTTTACAGATAACATTTTCCCGACCCCATAGAGGCAGATTGCTCCTGCGACCGACCCGGCGGTTGCGGCAGCGATGACTCCGAACACGCTCAGACCCGATTTGGTAGTCATGAACCCGCCCAAGGCAAGAATGACTTCCGAAGGAATGGGGGGAAACAGATTTTCCAATGCGATGAGCAGAAAAACGCCCAGGTAACCATACGCTTCCATGATTTCGGTTATCCACTGTTCCATATCGGCACGCCCCTTAGCTTTTTTAAGAAAAATACTGCTTCACTTTCTGATAAAGGAATTTATCGAACGTTTTATATAGAACAAACAGCGCGATGAAGCATACGCCGTAAACGGCCAACACAACCTGCATAATATACAGGAACAAAATATGTTGGGTAGTCGTCTGATCAATGATGGATAACAAGAATGCCGCGGCGAACGCAAGCAAAGCGTAACCCATCAAATAATGATGCCCGTGGGTTTCGAAAGGCCGCGTATGTTTGGACATCGACAGAAATTCTTTGACTTTAAACTGGTTAATGGCCTCCTTGGCGGCCTCCTCTTTCGACCTTCCTTGACGCTCCAGATCCGCTGCGAAATCCTCCAGATAATTCTGGAGCTCCAGTTTATCCTCTTTATTTAAAGCAAGCTGGGCAACGTAAGTATGAATATCATTTTGCCTGCGGTATAGACTATTCATCCGAATATGTCTCACATAGTTCGCCAAACTCCACACCAATGCCAACGTGAAAGAGACATAATAGGATAACGCCAGCCAAATTTGGTCCTCAGGATTAAAATGCTCGTCGTAAAAGAACGTAATGCTGCAGATCGCGATCGAGAGCAGCAATATCCACCCGAACCTTATTTCTCCCAAACTGAATGCTTTCCGTAAAAAATTCGCCATTATATTCACCTCCCGGTTTAAATGAACCGATTCACGATCTCGGTCGTAGTTTTCCAGTCCGCAATGAACTTGGCAAGCAATTGCTTGCCATCTTCGGTGACCGAATAATATTTGCGTCGGCCTCCATGGCTTTGATCCCCCCAATATGCTGAAATCGCCCCCTGCTTTTCCAGACGCTTCAAAGAAAGATACAGCGTGGCTTCCTGGATTTCGAATGCTCCCTCCGTTTGTTCTTTGATGGCCTTTGAGATTTCGTAACCGTAATTGTCCTGCCTGACCAAGACAGACAAAATGAGGAGATCGATCGTTCCTTTGAGCATTTCCGCATTCATGGCATTCCCTCCAGATTAATTACTCAATATTATTGAGTACATAATGATCTTAAGATATATTACTTAATAATGCAAGGTACTTAAAGACACTTTTCTTTATGATTTTCCAAAAAAACAATCCATGGGCCGATGTGATTCTTCTGCTAACTTGACAGGTTCTATACAAGGGCAATTTTATTTTTCGGATACCTATTGGACGGCATTGGTTTGACCGATAATGAAAGAGCACATATTTTTTTCACATCAGGAGGAGTCGTCAATGAAAAAAACAGTCATCATGTTAACCGCTGTGGCACTGCTGCTTGCAACCGCCGCGGGCACAGCCTCAGCCAAACCGGGAAACGCTTCTGCTGGAAACGGAAAATCGAATAACGCAGCATCGTCAAAACCAATCAAAGACAATGAAACGCAAGCGAAAGAAACTCAGGGCGGGGAAGTCGAGTCTGCTGTAACGGCCGACAAGGAAGAAGAGAAAGTCGAGGATTCTTCATCCGCGGAGACGGAGAGCACGGATCACGACACAACCGATCAAACCGAGTCCAAGAACAAAGGTCACAAAGGATACAAAGGTTTGCTTAATGCCATTCAGCATACTGAAGACAAACCGGCTGGCGCAGTTCTGGCCAATCTTTTGCTTACCAAATATGAAACTGAGCTGACGGACGAACAAAAAAAGCAATTGGAAGCCATCCTTGAAGAGGGCAAGGCGCTCGAAACGGCAGCGAAAATGCTTGAAGAAAACGGCAGTGTAACTGACGCCGTGTATCTGCAGGAGGAAGCCATTAAAGCCGATTTCAAAAACCTGGATCTGTACAAAACCATGGACAAGCTCACCAAAAAGGCGGGTAAAGCCAGCGGGGTGAAGCTGTATGTGAACGGGGAAGCTTCCAACTCGGAACCTTTTGTCAAAAAAGGCAATACGTATGTTCCATTTCGCGCTATAGCCGAGGCCTTAGATGCCGAAGTGGCATGGAACCCTGAACAACGCTCCATCATCGTTACGAAGGATGGCGTGAGCATTAAACTTGTGGTTGACAGCAAAACGGCAACCGTCAATGGCAAGCAGGTCTCTTTGGATGCTCCAGCCACCGTTACCCAAGGCAGCACTTATGTACCGGTACGTTTTATAAGCGAGGCATTGGACGCGACCGTCAAATGGGAAGAGGAAAGCAAAACCGTTGTTGTCTATGAAGAGGTAAAATAGCCAAGAACAATCGCTTAGGAAGAGGATGTTCCAAAGTTTACTTTGGAGACACCCTCTTTTTTATTATTTTGCACAATGACGCAAGATGCGCCGGAAGTTCGATAAAGGAGTGACATGAAAAATCATCAAAAAGGTTTATTTTCTATTTTTTTCAAAAAAAGGACTTGTGCAACTCCGATGTTGAATCTATAATAACCATAAAATCCCAAGTATCTTCAAACCGAAAACGTATGCTTCCATTTACCTCAGGTCCTTCCTTACCGTCAACCGGACAAGCATCCTCTCTGTGTAAAATTGTTGCAATACCCCTAATACACCCTTGATTTGCAACTCTCCCGACACGCCAACACCAAGAAAACCTCCCTGTTAGACAAGCTGCATGGATTTCGCGGATTTCCGTTTGCCTATTAAATTCTAACGAAAAACCTCAGACCTTTCGCCATCGTGATTTTGAACGACTTACACTGCTGAACCGAATCCTGTTTTCACAGCGGTACATGGATCGACACTTCTATCGCAAAGGGGGTGGTGCCAGATGTAATCGACAATCGTAAGGGCTTCAATGTTGTAACCATGCTGAAAAGCACGTGCTATTCGCCAAATTAAAAAACCGGGTAAAGGGAGTGGAAAAGTTTGATAAAGATGAATCGGCTGCGCAAGCCTCTATCTATGGGTCTATCGGTTCTCCTTGCGTTATCTATCATTCAACCGGTCTCCGCACAGAACACCCCCTCGCAGAAGCTGGATATGAAATCGAGTCTGAACCAGCTGGCGACCGACAAGGTCAGTTCCAAACTCAGCAAACAATTTGATGGCAACGAATACGTGACTTACCTGGTTAAAATGAAAGAACAGACGGATACGGCACGCGTTTCGAAGCAGGCCATGGAAAAGGCAACCACCGATAAAATGACGGCTTCTTCCGCCAAATTGTCCGTGCGAAGCTCTGTCGTCAGCTCATTGCGGGAGACGGCCTCACGCACCCAGTATTCGCTGGAACAATACCTGGATCAGCAGGTTGACCAAGGCAAAGTCAAGGAATATAAAAGCTATTTCGTCGTGAACGCGCTGATGGTAACGAGCACGAAGGACGTGATGGAGCAGATTGCCCTGCTGCCGGAAGTCGGTAAAATTTTGCCGAATGAGACGCGTTATCTGGACCGGGCCGAGGTCAGCGGCAAAACCGAAGCGGCCGCTCCGGACAAAGCTCTCGCACCGGCAGCCGTGCCTGCCAAGGATTCCAAGGAGCAGGCGGCATCGCCGAGCGTTGAAAAGGGCGGATCCTCCACGGCTGTCAGTGACGCTTCCAAGCCGAAGACACAGACGGAGAACGTGGAATGGAACATCGACTACGTTGGCGCTCCGGCCGTCTGGGATAAAGGCATTGACGGCACCGGCATCGTTGTGGCCAATCTTGACAGCGGAGTCGATTACACGCATCCGGCCCTTTCCCAAAAGTGGAGAGCGCGCGACGCTTCCGGCAATATCGTCAGCCCCGAGCTGAGCTGGTATGATCCGCACAGCGGTTCAACGCTTCCGGCAGACGGTGACGGACACGGGACGCATACGATGGGCACAATGGTGGGATCCGAGCCGGACGGCACCAATCAGATCGGTGTTGCTCCTGGCGCGAAATGGATCGCCGTACGCATTTTCAATCCCGAAACCACCGATGCCATCATCCTGGATGGCGGGCAGTGGCTGTTAGCTCCTGTGGATGCCCAAGGCAATTTGCATCCAGAGCTTGCGCCCGACGTGGTTAACAACTCATGGGGCGGCGGTGCCGGCCTGGACGAGTGGTTCCGTCCGATGGTGCAAGCTTGGCGGGATGCGCAGATTTTTCCTGAGTTTTCGGCAGGGAACGTCAGATTGACGAATCCGGGCGGACCGGGCTCCGTCGCAAATCCGGCAAACTATCCCGAGAGCTTTGCGACAGGCGCAACGGACATTAACGGCAATCTTGCCTCCTTCTCCCTTCTCGGACCCTCCCCGTATGGAGAGATCAAACCCGAAGTGTCCGCACCGGGCGTAAACATCCGCTCCTCCGTTCCGGGCGGAGCGTATGAAGGAGGATGGAACGGCACATCGATGGCTGGGCCGCATACAACCGCTCTTGCCGCTTTGCTCCTTCAAGCCAACCATTCCCTGACGGTGGACCAGCTTGAAGAGATCATCACCGATACGGCGACGCCCCGCACGGACAGCCAGTATCCCACTTCTCCCAACAATGGATACGGTCACGGCATCATCAATGTTTTGGATGCGGTAGGCTCCGTGCTTGAAGGGATCGGTACGGTATCCGGAAGGGTGGTCACCGCAGGCGACGACCTGGAAGAACCCGTACTGGAGCATACGCCGGTGAATGCGGCGTTCGCGGGATTTGACGTGCCGCTTTCGGCTCGCGTAACCGATGATGTCGGCGTTGTATCCGTCGAGGCTTTTGCGAGAACGAAAGGCACGGCTTCATACGTGTATCTTCCCATGACGCGTGTATCCGGCGATGCCAAAGACGGTACATATACGGCGACCGTTCCGGCATTCCTGATCGACGAGCAGGGGCTGGAATACTACATTCGCGTCAGCGATTACGGCAATAACGGCTTCGAAAGCGACGTATACCAAGTCTCTGTCTCGAACGGCGTACAGCCGGGCTATTTCCAAAATTTCGAGCAGGATCAGCTCGGGTTCACCTCTGGCGGAGAAGGCAATACGTGGGCTTGGGGAGTGCCGACAAGCGGGCCGGGAAGCGCTTTTTCAGGCGAAAAGGTGATCGCGACCAATCTGGAAGGCAACTACGCAGCCAACAGCAATGCTTACTTGGTAGCCCCACCGATCGACCTGACGGATGCGCCGGATGGAGCGCTGCTCACCTTCAAGCATTGGTACGATTTCGAGAACAATATCGATTTCGGCAAGGTGTACATCGCTGCCGAGGATAATGATTTTGTGTTTGAGGAGGCACTGAGCTTCACGGGCACAGGCGGCGATTGGAAAACGCAGTACGTTGATTTGCGCGAGTATGGAGGCCAGCGTGTATTCGTACAGTTCAACGTAACCAGTGACAATTCCGTGCAGAAAGCAGGCTGGTATATTGACGATTTTGCCGTGCAGGAACTGGACGACACGGCTCCGGGTGCACCGAATTCGCTGACGGCGGATGCAGATATCCTGGGGAATGTATCTCTGTCATGGCGTGCACCGGCTGACGAAGACCTGGAATCCTATGTTGTTTACCGGTCCGAGGCATCCGGTACCGGATATGAAGCGATAGGCAGCACAACGGCGACCGCTTTTACGGATACGGCAACGGTTACAGATGCCACTTATTTCTATGCGGTGTCCGCCGTGGATTACAGCGGCAATGAGGGAGAGAAATCCAACGAGGTTTCCGTCGCCGTAACCGTGCCGGAAGAGATCTATGTCGACCATTTCGACGGAGATACAGATGGTGGCTGGACGCATTCGGGAACGAAGGACGAGTGGGAACGAGGTATACCGGCAAGTGGTCCTGCCAGCGCCGTGTCGCTGCCGAACGTATGGGCCACCGACCTGGACAACACCTATGAGAACGGATCGAATTCCTCGCTGGTATCACCTGTCATTGATTTGAGTGATGTATCCGAAGCAACGCTGACCTTCAACCATTGGTACGAGATTGAGGGAGGATACGACTATGGTTACGTGGAGGCAACCGCGGATGGCGGCGCGACGTGGACCGAACTGGGCAAGTTCTCGCACAGCACCAATGGCAAACAGTGGACACCCGTGTTCTATAATCTGGGAGCGTTCGCGGGCCACGAAGTCCAGTTCCGTTTCCGTCTAACCTCGGACAATAGCGTTGTGAAAACCGGATGGTACATCGACGATTTCCGCATTCTCGCCCTGGGTGCGCAGAACGTGACGGCAGACGATGTCGTGCCCAGCAGCGACAAGCCGAAGCCGGTGTACGATAATCCTTGGTTCAAAGTGACGAGCACGGACAAATTCGAATTTAACAGGAACGGCCAAACGGGTGAGCGTCCAGAAGCGGACGCAGACGCCGCAGCTCCGGTAACTCCGCAAAGCCTTCCGGCCAGCGCGACAGTCACGGTGCTGGAAACGGGGCGCTCGGTCAAAACCGATCCGGCAACCGGAAAGTATAGTTTCACGCATGTTGCCGGTGAATACACGCTGAAAGCGGAAGCATACGGTTTCTATCCGCGGACCCAGGCTGTGACCATCACCGATGGCAGCGGAGCCAAGGCGAATTTCAATCTGGAGGCCATTCCGGTTGGGCAGATTGAAGGAATCGTGACCGATGAACGGACAGGGGAACCCGTGTCCGGGGCCACCGTGCTGGTGCAGGAAGATGCGCGGGTGCCAGCCGTTCAGACCGGGGAAGATGGCCGATTCGCCCTCGAAGTACTTGAAGGGGACTATACACTTTCCGTTCGGGCCGCGGATTATTACGGTGATACGATCAGTATCAAAGTTCCCGGCAACGGGACGGCCCAGGCAAATTTTGCTTTGAAGCCATTCGTTGGATTCCCGGGAGAGATCGCCTATGACGACGGAACCGCCGAGAACGCCAGAGCGTTCGTGTCGGCCGGAAATGCGTGGGCCGTGCGTATGACGCCGGAGCAGGATTCATCCCAGCTGACAGGAGTGTCCCTGCGCTTCTGGAACACGGCGTGGCCGCAGCCGGGAGGAACAGCGTTCCAATATGCCGTATACGATGCGACCGGAGCAGATGGCGCGCCGGGCCGTTTGCTGGCCGGGCCATTCGATGCCGAAGCGCTGCGCAACGACCAGTGGACCACGCTGAGTCTCCCCGAACCGGTCGTGGTGGAAGGAGATTTCTACGTTGTATATGAACAGACCGCTGCCGGAACGAACGCACCGGGTCTGGCGACGGACGAAAACGGTACTAATGCCGGCCGAAGCTGGCAGCGCGTGAACGGAGCATGGAGCACATCCCCGGCAGAAGAGGGCAATTACATGATTCGTGCCGTAGTGCGGTATCCGGTGAACGCGCCGGTAATCACTTCGCCGGCCAACGGGTCGTATACGAAGGATTCCACGGTTCTCGTGAGTGGAACTTCACCCGCATCCGGAGCGGAAATCCGCATCTATAATGGAGATGAAAGCATTGGAACGGCAGCCATTGAGAACGGCCAATTCGAGCTGGAAGTGGAAGTCCAGCCTGGAGAAAATACACTTAGCGCGGAAGTGGTCGTCAATGGCAAAACGACGGAGCGTTCCTTGCCAGTCACGATTACGCTGGATCAGACCGCACCGGAATTAACGATAACTTCGCCGGAGGACGGAGCTCGCATCAATACAGAAGTCGTGCATATTGTCGGCAATGCGCTGGATGCTTATCTGGACAAGGTTACCGTCAACGGACAAACGGTACAATTGGACGGCGAGGGTGGCATTAGCCATCGGGTGCTCGTCGATGAAGGGGAAAACCTTATCACGATTACGGCTGCTGATCTTGCTGGTAACGAAACGACGATCACACGTACCGTATACGTAGAAACAGCCTTGCCTGTACTCAGCAACATTGCACCTGCTGAAGACGTTCGAATCCGGGCAGGCGAAGTGGTGAATGTCTCGTTTGACAGCGCACCGTCTCTGCAGGCTTCCTTCCGGATCGAGCTGCCGCTTGGCCTGAACGGTTCAGCTCGTGCCGAAATTCCGCTGATCGAAACTGAACCGGGTCATTATGAAGGGACGTATACCACTCCGTCCTCGCTGGTGCTTGAAGGCGGGGTCATCGTGATCCGGGCGTGGGATGCCGCAGGCAATGAACTGGAGACGGACGCTCCGGGCAGACTATTTGTCTCTGCGGGCGGAGAAGAGCCGGAACCGCCTGCTGGCGCAGAGCCTGTCGCGATCATTGAAGCGCCATCCACAGCCAAAAAGAAGAAAAACGTTGAGTTCAACGGAGGTTCTTCTTATGTGGAAGGTGGCAAAATCGCCAGTTATGCTTGGGACTTTGGCGACGGGGAAACGGCTTCAAAGGCCAAAGCGAAGCATAAATTTACCGCCCCGGGCGTCTATACGGTCCAGTTGACCGTGACCGATAACAATGGGGTACAGAGCAGCGCAAGCCACACGATCACCATTGAATAACCTGCAGTTGGCTCGTATTGTCGCCCATGAGTTTGAAAACTGACCACAATCAATGAAGGAAAAGGATGGCACAATTTAATCCGCTGGAAAATCGGACAGGTCGACGGCGCAGCACTCACGCCGTCGGCTTGTTCGTTTTTGGTTTCGTATCTGGTGTGACATAATCTAACTTTTATCGCGTTGTAATGTCTTATCTTCATTTGAATTTCAAAATTGCGTTAATGTTATTGACGTAAAATAACCGAACCTATATATTGAGAAACAATACAAATATAAATGGTTTAAGGTTTATACCATATACTGTAGTTCGGGTGAATCGTTAAACGTGAAGCATTAAACATTGGAATGGAGAGATTTCATGCAAAAAGAGTGGAGATTCGATACGGCTGCCGTACATGTGGGGCATCAGCCGGATCGTGCAACGCGAGCAGTCTCGCAGCCGGTTGTGCCTGCCGTGGCATACGCTTTTCCCGATGCGGAAACGGCTGCGGCCGTTGTCGCCGGGCAGATGGATGGCACGTACTATGGCCGGTACGGCAATCCGACGACGCGTTCGCTGGAAGAGAAGATCGCCTATATGGAACGCGGCGAGGATGCGATCGGCCTTAGCAGCGGCATGGCTGCAATATCGTCCGTGCTGCTTGCTTTTCTCCAGCATGGGGATCATGTCGTCGTCACGAAGGACATTTACGGGGGCACCTATAATTTTATCACGCAGATGGGACCTCGCTTTGGAATCCAACACGATTTCGCGGATTGTTGCAGCGTGAAGGCGCTGGAAGCGGCCATTCGTCCCAACACCAAAGCGATTTACGTCGAAACGCCTTCCAATCCGCTGCTGACGGTTCTTGACCTGCGTGGGATCGCCGCCGTGGCCAAGTCGAGAGGCATCCCCTTGATCGTGGACAATACGTTTATGACGCCGTACCTGCAAAGGCCGTTGGAGCTTGGTGCCGATGTCGTCGTGCACAGTGCCACCAAATATTTGAACGGGCATGGCGACGTCGTGGCCGGGTTCGTGGTAGGTACGAGTCAAGTCATCGATTTTATCCGCAAACGGATCTCCGGCGATTTGGGTCAAAATCTGAATGCGTGGGAAGCATTCCTTATTCTGAGAGGGCTCAAAACGCTGGGTCTGAGGGTGCGCACGCATTGCGAAAATGCCCGCCAGGTTGCGGAATTTCTGCAGAGCCATCCTCGGGTGCGGGCGCTCCATTACCCGGGTCTGCCCAGCCATCCCCAGCACGAACTCGCCAAATTGCAGATGGACGGGATGGGGGGCATCGTGTCTTTTGAAGTAGAGGGCGGTATTCAGGAAGCCCAAACATTCATGAATGCGCTAAAGCTGGCGATGATTTCGTTCAGCCTGGGCGATCCAGAAACATTGGTGCAGCATCCGGCCACCATGACCCATTTTTCTGTTCCGAAGAACGAGCGGCTGCGTTTTGGGATAACGGATGGCCTCATTCGACTGTCCGTCGGGTTGGAGGATCCTTCGGATATCATTGCAGACCTGCGCCAAGCGCTGGAATCATTGGCGGGTTTGATCACAGGGGGAGAGACAACAGCATTAACCGGCCAATAGGGGAAAAAGAGGGGATTTGAGCTCTTTTTGTTGTCGAATGACGTGTTTATTCGTTGGAACGTGCATGTTTTTGAAAAAAACTATTGCATATGTGTTTACTCGGAATTATAGTATGAGTATAACGTTTAATGGTATAAGGTTTAGACATTATATCGATCGGAGTGTTGATATGCAGGGTCAGCTGACTTTCCAGTTCGAGAAAGTATCTGCGAAAAAGGTCAGTGAATTTATTCGCGAGCAGTTGGAGGAAGCGATTATCCTCAAGGAAATCATGGGTGAGGACCAACTTCCGTCCGAACGCGAGCTGGCCGAAATCTTTAACGCGAGCCGTATTACCGTTCGCGAAGCGTTAGCCGCGCTGGAAGCAAAAGGATTGATCGAAAAGCGGGTCGGCGCCAAAGGAGGCACGTTTGTTCTGCCTATTACGGCTAACGCGCATAAAAGAACCAAAGAAGAAATCATGCGTGACTGGGAACAAATGCTGCACGTATTCGAGTACCGCACGCTCGTCGAACCTGAAGGCGCATTTCTGGCTGCTGAGCGGATCACCGCAGGCGAGCTGGAAGTGCTGGAAGGCTACGTGATGCAGAGCAGGGAACCCGATTGCTCGCGTGAATGGTTTCGGGCGCTGGACGTCAAATTCCATTTGGCGATCGCGAAAGCGTCCGGCAACCCGTACATAGAGCGAGCGGTTCGCGAGATCCGGACCAAAATCAATCCGGCCTTGGACTTGATGCCTTACGATGACCGGATTCGTTCCCTGAACCACGGCATACATATGGACATCCTGGAAGCGTTGAAAGCTCATGATCCGATACGGTCTCGCGATACGATGAAGAAACATATCGAATCCTCTGCGGATGCCATTTATGCCCGATTGAACGCAACGGAACCTACAGGAAAGGATTGACAAGCAATGGAACAAGCAAAATTGATCGAACTCGCGCAGGCGCTGCAGCCGCGCCTTACCGAATGGCGCCGGGATTTTCACCGCAATCCGGAAATCGGTTATGAAGAGGTAAGGACGTCGTCCATCGTAGCCGAGCATTTGGAGCGTTTAGGGCTGGAAGTCACCCGTAATGTAGGCAAAACCGGCGTCGTTGGTGTGCTCCGCGGAGAAACAGACGGACCAACCATTGCACTGAGAGCGGACATGGATGCACTGCCGATCCAGGATCTGAAAGGCGCGGAATATAGCTCTCAGATCGAAGGCAAAGCACACCTGTGCGGGCATGATGCCCATACGTCCATTCTGATGGGAGCGGCGGAGCTGCTTACGAGCCTTGGGAAGCCCAAAGCGGGCAACATCAAATTTGTATTCCAGCCTGCTGAAGAAGGTCTTGCGGGGGCACGTGCCATGATCCATGATGGCGTGCTGGAAAATCCAAAGGTAAGCGCGATTGCGGGCCTTCACATGACGCCTGGCATGGATACGGGCACCGTGGGCGTAAGCCGGGGCGTTGCTTTTGCTTCGGCAGACCGTCTGGTCATCAAAATCTTCGGCAAAGGCGGACATGCGGCAAGACCGCATGAAGGCATCGACGCGATTGCGGTATCCGCGCAAGTAATCACGGCGCTGCAAAACATCGCCAGCCGTTTGGTGGACCCGCTCGAGCCTGTCGTCGTAACGATCGGCAAAATCAACGGCGGATACATGGGAACGGCGATTGCCCCGGAAGTCGAGATGATCGGCACGGTTCGTACATTGTCTCCGGCTCTGCGCGAACGAATGCCAGCCTTGATCGAGCAAGTGGTCAGCGGGGTCTGCAGCTCGTTCGGCGCAGGGCATGAAGTAGTGTACGGCGACGGTTACCCGGTCGTCGTGAATGATGTGGGCATGGTTGATTTTCTGACGGAAACGATCGACGGCTTGGATTGGGCCAAAGGCTGGACCAGCATCGTGCCTTCCACGGGCGGCGAGGATTTTGCCTTCTATTGCGAGCAGGTTCCGGGCGTATTCTTCAGGCTTGGTTCGGGCAACGAAGAAGAGCGGACGCGTTATCCGCTTCACCATCCGATGTTCGATCTCGACGAATCGGTCATGCCATATGGCGTGGGTATGCTGTCGGCAGTAGCACTTCGCTTTTTGGAAAAACATACGAATCAATAAGGGGGAGCAGGCAACATGAAAAAGAGAACTTGGGCAAGCATGTGGTTGACATTACTCGCAGTTGTATTGGTGCTCAGTGCTTGCAGCGGGCAAAGCGGAAGCGGAACGACGGCAACCGGAACCGAAAAGGGCAGTGAGAGCGGCGCATCCAGCAAAACGCTGACGATTGCGACGCCTACGGACATCGAGAGTTTTGATCCGCACAACAACAACAACACGGCCAGTGAAGCGGTACTGGTCAACGTGTTCGATTATCTGCTCAAAAATGACAGCAACCAGAACAAGGTTCCCGGTCTTGCAACGTCATGGGAGCAAGTGAACGATACCACGTGGAGATTCAAGCTTCGTGAAGGCGTTACGTTCCATAATGGAGATCCGTTCACATCGGCTGACGTGAAATACACGATCGAACGTGTCGCTAAAGACGAAACGCTGAAACAAAACAGCTACTTCAAAAACATTGTTGAAGTGAAGGAAGTGGACGAGCACACTGTCGACATCGTTACAGACGGTCCTGACCCGCTGCTGCTGAACCGTTTGTCCAAAATGGGTGCAGGCATTCTGCCTGCCAAATACATTCAGGATAACGGCTTCGATGCTTTCCTGAAAAATCCGGTCGGCACAGGCCCATACAAGTTCAGCAAATGGACGAAAGACGACCGTGTCGAGCTTGTCAAAAACGAAAATTACTTTGATGGCACGCCGAAATGGGATCAGGTTGTATTCCGCGTCGTTCCAGAGGCCTCAACGCGGGTATCCGAGCTGCTTGCTGGCGGCGTCGATGTGGCTGCTTCGATTCCATCCACGGACATTGCGCGCATCGAAGGCGAAGCGGACAAAAAAATCGTCAAAGCACCGATCCAGCGCGTACTGCAGTTGATCTTCCGCCAAACGGAAGGAACGATCACCGCAGATCCGAAAGTGCGTGAGGCTGTCGAACTCGCCATCGACAAACAAGGTATTGTCGATAGCATCGCCGGAGGCGCAGGCGTCGTTACCCGCACTTCCGTAACACCGGGCAACTTCGGTGCAGACCCATCGTTGTACCAGACATCCCTCTATGATCAAGAGAAGGCTAAACAGCTGTTGAAAGAAGCAGGTTATGCCGAAGGCGAAGCAGAAATGACGATTTCGGTTTCCTCCCAGTACAAAGAGCAGGCTGAAGTTGTGGCGGCGATGCTGGAGCAAGTCGGCTTCAAAATCAATCTGGACGTGCTTGAGCCAAGCGCTTTCAGCGAACGTTACAGCTCGAAGTCGTTCAAAGAGATTTTCATGATCGGTATCGGAAATTCCTTGTTCGACGCTTCGAACAACTACAATCGTTACATGCTTGAAGAAGCCAAAGGCGAATCGGATTACAACAATCCGGAAGTCGAGAAATTGCTGCAATCCGCGCTCGTGAATATGGACCCGGCATCGCGCGAAAAAGAGTACCAGCAAGTACAGCAAATTTTTGCGGAAGACCGTCCGGCCGTATATCTGTACCAGATGGAAGGCGTGTACGGAACAAGCGCAAGCGTGAACTTCGAACCGCGCAAAGACGAGATGTTCTACGCCGATGAGATTACACCTGTGACTCAGTAACGTCGGACAGAATGACCTGTCCAGGCAAGGATCGGCCGTGAACGGCAGGGACGGAAAGATCAGGTTCCTGCCGTTCTTTCTTCATATTAAGAAATACATCCTATATAAACCGGACGAATCAATCACACAAGGCCACTGCGAGTGGAGAACCATCTTCTGAATCGCGTTTCGCTTGTCCCCAGATTTTTTCGATCCCCTTTTTTCAGAGGGGAAATCCGGTGAACAGCGTATGCTTCCGATGCAGCTTTCTTTCAGAAAGCTTGTGGATCGCTTCGCTTCTTCAGATGGGTTCCGGCTCTCCGTTAACGTGTGTATGTTTTTTGCGGTGTATATAGGAAGGTGATTTGGTTTCATGAGAGTGGTTTCTGATGATGCTCGACTTGAAGCATGGTGGTAAATGAGTGATTTTGGTTTATTGGAGGTGAACGGGGAATGGGGAAATACGTATTGAAGTCTTTGCTGCAGGTCATACCGGTACTGTTCATCGTTTCCCTTATCGTGTTCATTCTGGTAAGGGTTACGGGCGACCCGGTCGCCCTGATGCTGCCCGAGACGGCCACCGCCGAGGATCGTGCGGTACTGACAAAAGCGCTGGGGTTGGACCAGCCTTTGTACACGCAATATGTAAAATTCCTCGGCAATGCGCTGCAGGGGGATTTCGGCGAGTCTTTCCGGTATGGGGAACCTGCGCTGCAGCTGGTGTTGGAGAGATTGCCGGCCAGTTTCGAGCTGGCCGTGGCGGCGATGATTTTTGCCGTCTTGCTGGCGATTCCGCTGGGGGTTGCATCCGCAGTCAAACGGAACACGTTTACGGATCTTGTCATTTCGGGGTTGTCGGTCATCGGCAAGGCGATGCCCAACTTCTGGATGGGAATCATGCTGATCCTGCTGTTCTCGGTTATGTGGGGGGTTCTGCCGGTATCCGGTCGAGGCGGATTTTCCCATCTGATTTTGCCCGCGTTCACGCTCGGCATCGGTCTTGCCGCGCAGATGACACGGCTGATCCGGTCCAGCATGCTGGAAATTTTGAGCCAGGATTACATCCGCACTGCACGTGCCAAAGGACTGGCGCGCATCGTTGTCATCGGCAAACATGCTTTCCGGAACGGGCTTATTCCGGTCGTGACGATTATGAGCTTGCAGTTTACGAGCCTGATCGGCGGTACGCTTATCACGGAAACCGTTTTTTCATGGCCGGGATTGGGACAATTGCTGGTCGTTGCCATCAATACGCATGACATGGCCATTGTGCAAGCCGCCGTATTCGTCATCGCACTGATCGTGGTGCTCACCAATATTTTGACGGACGTGGTCTATAGACTGCTTGATCCGCGGATCAAATACGACTAAAGGAGGTGCATTCCCATGACAGAAGGCAACGAAATGCAGGTGCAGGGCCCGGAAGCCGCGGTGGAGAAAGGTTTGCCCGCTTCCAGCGGGTTCCGATACATCTGGAGACAACTATGGGTTAGCAAGACGGGAATGGTAGGGGCTGTCATCGTTTTAATCGTATTGTTGACGGCGGTCTGCGCACCTTTGATATCGTCGCATGATCCGGCGGCCGTCGATCCGCTCAAACGTTTGAAACCTCCGGTATGGATGGATGGCGGTTCATCGGAATATTGGCTCGGCACGGACAATTTGGGCCGGGATATGTGGACCCGCATCGTATACGGAGCCCGCGTTTCATTGATCGTCGGCCTGGGCGCCGTGCTCGTTTCCGGCTTCATCGGCGCGGTGCTTGGCCTTCTGTCCGGATTTTACGGCAAATGGGTTGATGCGGTCATCATGCGTGTCGGAGATGCGTTCATGGCTATTCCGACCATTTTGTTCATGTTGGTGGTGATGGCGATCGTCGGTCAGGGTTTGACCACGCTGATTTTTGTCATCGGCGTCACCAACTGGGTCGCATATACCCGTGTCGTGCGAAGCGAAGTGCTCAGCATCCGGGAGAGGGATTACGTGCATGCGGCCAAAGCAATAGGCGCACGTAACGGCAGGCTGATCATCAAACATATCGTGCCGAACATTCTTTCTTCCTTTATCGTGATCGCGGGTATGAACGTGGGCACGACCATTATTGCGGAAGCTTCGCTCAGCTTTTTGGGGATGGGCATTAAACCGCCTGACGTTTCGTGGGGCGGGATGCTTAGCGATGGTCGGCAATATGTAGCTACGAGCTGGTGGGTGGCAACGTTCCCCGGACTTGCCATCACATTCACCGTACTCGGCGTCATCTTCCTTGGGGATTGGCTGCGCGACATGCTTGATCCTCGCACAGACAAAACGGAAAAATGATTCGGGCAGAATTACATCGCATTGCGGAGAGGAGCAACGGAAATGAACAAACGGCCGATTACCCCGGAGGATTTGTATGCATACCGCTGGGTCACCGATCCTGTCGTCAGCATTCGTGGGCGGGCAGCCTACGTGCAGCAGACCATCGATCGGGAAAAGAACGAATATCAAACCCATATTCGCACCATCTTGTTGGATGGTTCGGAAGATACAGCCGTGACCGCAGGCATGAAGGATTCGTCGCCTTCTTGGTCACCGGATGGCAGCATGCTTTCATTTTTGCGTTTGGAAGAAGGCGGAAAGGGCCTGTGGGTTATTCCTGTGGATGCCGATAGCATAGAGCCGAAGAGGCTCGTCGCACCGGAACGCAAAATATTGCAATATGCCTGGTCTCCGGCGGGCACGCATATTGCCTTTACGAGCAAGGTACAGAAAGATTCGGCAGGCACGGATGCCGAAAGCTCCAAAACAGTGCCATTGCGAGGAAAGGTGTATGAGCGCACCACGCCGAAGGCGGAAGGCTCAGGCTGGTGGGACGGATTGTACAGCCATTTGTTCGTATACGATATCGAAAATGATGCCATTACCCAGCTCACCGCCGGTTCCTGGAATGTGAGTTCACCGGTCTGGTCGCCGGACGGGACCGAAATTTCTTTTGTCTCCAAGCAGGTTGAAGATGCTTCGCTGGATGCCGATTTGCTCTATTTTGCGGATGTATACACGATCCGGCCTGGAGAAAGGGAGCCGCGCAAGGTCACTGATTCCAGCCTGCTGATAAGCCAATTTGCGTACACGCCTAATGGTGAAAGTCTGATGCTGCTGGCCAGCGACCGTGAATTCGGCAGCGGAAGCCATAACCGGCTGTACGAGGTGCCAAGCGCCGGAGGGCAGCCGACGCCGGTTGCGCCGGGGCTGGACATGCAGCTCGGCAACGCGGCGCTGGGCGACATGAAATCCGCCGGCGCTTCGCCCTCTCCGCAGATGGCAGCGGGAGACGGCGGCGCATCCATGTATGTGCTGGGAACGCATGACGGCACCGTAGACGTGTACCGAATCGGAGCAGATGGAACAGCCGAAGCGGTTACCCTCGGCGGGGAACGGGATGTATATCAGTACGCGATTTCATCGGACGGTCAAACGCTCCTGTTCGCCGCATTGACGGATGAACGTCCGGGCGAGCTATACGCCCTTAATCTGAAAAGCGGGCAAGAAACCCGGCTGACGCACCATAACGACGAACTTATGGACCAGCTCCAAGTAAACAAGCCTGAACGGATCGAATTCGTTTCATCGGACGGATGGCGGATACAAGGATGGCTGCTATTGCCGGAACAGCGGGAAGCAGGAGCGAAGGTTCCTCTTATTTTGCAGATTCACGGGGGGCCGCATGCGATGTACACCGGGGTGTTCAGCCATGAAATGCAGACGCTCGTTGCACAAGGGTACGCGGTGTTGATGGTCAATCCTCGCGGCAGCATGGGATACGGCCAGCAATTTGCGAAAGCTTGCCGGGGAGATTTTGCCGGGGGAGACTGCAATGATTTGCTGGAAGCCGTGGATGTTGCGTTGGCCCAGTATGATGTCTTGGACGATACCCGGTTGGGCGTTGCCGGCGGCAGTTACGGCGGGGTGATGACCAACTGGATCGTGGCACACACGAACCGTTTCAAGGCTGCGGTCACACAGCGCAGCATCTCCAATTGGCTGTCCATGTACGGAACGAGCGACATCGGCATTTCGTATGTCGAAGGTGTCATCGGCGGCAATCCGACCGAACACGCGGACATGTTGTGGTCCCGCTCGCCGCTCGCGCATGCGCACAACATCGAAACGCCGCTGCTGATCATGCATGGGGAGCAGGACTACCGTACGCCGGTCAGTCAGGCGGAAGAATTGTACACGACCCTCAAACGGCAGGGGAAAGTGACCAAGCTTATCCGCTACCCGGGTTCCAATCATTCCCTGCTGAAGAGCGGCAAACCTTCTTTGCGGGTGGACAGCTTTGAACAGGTCAATGCCTGGTTCAGCCAGTATCTCTAAAGAAGGGGGAGAATGAACATGAGTTTGACGCAGTTGTCGATTCCGGTCGGCTTGCTTGTGGAAAATGTGCTGACAAGCGGCGAGCCGGTCGAAGTCATCATCGATTGCTTGCGGCGCAAGGATTTCGATCCATTGCTGCCCAAGATCAAAGAGCCTGCGATGGATCTCGAACCCCGGCTCGATACGGCAGCAGAGATCGGCGAAGATTGGGAAAAGGCGATTCGCGAAGGATACGAATTCAAGTTTTTGCATATTAATGGTGTGAAACGTCTACTGGATTTCAGGTTTGACCGAAAGGTTGATCGCGATTTCGTCGAAACCGGCCTTGCTCTGCAGCATGTCCGTTTGACCCGGGAAGAAATCGGCGTGCTGAGAACCCTCGTGGGCAGACAATGGGACGTGTACGAAGAAGCGGAACAAAACGATGCCGCAACGGACGGGGTCCGCTTGGCAGGTATTCGCCTGAAATTTGGTTGATCAAACGGCAGGTTAAGCCGTACGCTACAAGGCCTCAACTCAACATCAGCATGATGAAGAGTTTGAGGCCTTTTTTTAGGGAGGAGCGGCCTTATGGCAGTGTTTTGCGATGCTCTTAATGTTTGCAGGAATTGAGCGGGAATAACGAGAAGTGTTGGGAGAAATCCATGCACGAAAGGGGAAAACGATGTTGGCGGTGTTCATTTCGATACTGGTGGTCATTTTCGGAAGCATTACGGGTTTGATTACGATCTTGGTGGTGATGAACACGATTCGCGCGAAACAGGGAGAGCTGAAACGGCGAAAAGAGATTTTGCTGGGCGGAATTCCGGCTAAGGCAGTTATTCGGCATATTGCCGAAACTTCATCCAGCATGGACGGCAGGCCAGGTGTGCGTATGGATCTTACGGTGACGCCGGATAACGAAAGCAGCTTCGACGCCGTGGTGGAAACCTACATTTCCGTGCTGGCGGTACCCCGTTTCCAAAAAGGAAGTGAAATCGACGTAAAGTACCAAGTGATCGGCGGCAAAAAGATCGTTGAGGTGGCGGAAGCGTATATTCCCTAGACGTTTCCGCCTGGCAGCAATCGGTTTATCACTGAAATAAGCACAATGACCACGGTTTATTCCATGGTCACCGCGATGACCGTATGCTTTACTCTTCCTAGAGCGAATTCTTCGAATAGGAGGAAACACAGCATGTTTACCTTGACGGCACAGACGAAAATACATAGCGATCTGGACTCCAGGCCGGTGGAACGGGCCATCCGACGATTTTATCGCGATTTGGGCATGACGATGGCAGGGGAGACCGAACCGGGTTCCTCGGATTCAATCCGGATTAGTCGCGATGACAGCTTGAATGAAGAAGCTTATATCATTGAAGTGAAAGATCGCCGGATGGATATACGGGTTGCGGATGAATTGGGATGCATTTACGCATTGAATTACATCAGCCGGGAGTATCTCGGCATTCAGCCGTTGTGGTTTTGGAATGATCAGATGTTTGAAAAAAGAGAGGCCAGGTCGATCGACGAAACCACGATCTGTTCTTCGGCCGCGGCGTATCGCTTCAGGGGCTGGTTTGTGAACGATGAAGTTCTGCTTCACGCTTGGACACTGGAGGGGAGCAAAGAAAAGCCTTGGGAAATGGTCATGGAAACGTTGCTCCGGTTAGGCGGCAATCTCGTTATCCCCGGCACCGACCACAATGCCAAAATATACTCCGATCTGGCCGCCGACATGGGCTTGTGGATCACCCATCACCATGCGGAACCGCTCGGTGCGGAAATGTTTTTGCGGGCCTATCCCGACCTGAATCCTTCGTATGCGGAACATCCCGACCTGTTCAGGCAGTTGTGGGAAGAAGGGGTGCTGAGGCAGCGGAACAAGAAAGTGGTCTGGAACATCGGTTTTCGCGGGCAGGGGGACCGTCCGTTCTGGCTGGATGACGAAAGATATGCGACCGATCGGAGCCGGGGGGAGCTGATTGGTTCGATCATGGAGGAGCAACGTTTGATTGTGCAGAAGCACGTTGACCATCCGGTATTTTGCACAAATTTGTACGGGGAAATGGTTGAACTTTATCAACAGGGGCACCTCCGCATTGCAGACGATACGATTAAAATCTGGGGAGATAACGGATACGGCAAAATGGTCGCCCGCCGTCAACATGGCGTCAATGCAAGGCCTGTTGCGCTCCCGGCTGAGGATCGCCAAGGAGAAGCGCATGGCGTGTATTATCACGCCTCGTTCTATGATCTGCAGGCGGCCAGCCACATGACGATGCTGCCCAATTCTCTGGCGATGGTGCGGGACGAGTTAGTTAATGCGAGGCAGCGCGGTGTACGTGAATTCATCATCGTAAACTGCTCCAACGTAAAACCTCATGTGTATACGCTGCAGGCGATCGCGGAGTTATGGTCCCAAGGAGACGTGGACACGGCATCGTATCCAGAGCGATACGTGAATGATTATTTTGCAGGCGAGAACGGAGGCATTGCCGAATTATTCGATGCCTACGCATCCTGTGCACCGAGATACGGGGATCATCCGGATGAAGGCTGCGGAGACCAGTTTTACAATTACACGACCCGGCAGCTGCTGTCGCAATGGCTGCGATCAGATACGCAAAGTGCTGTCGAAGGCATGCGCTGGGCATGTCCTGAACAAGGCTTTGCCGAACAGGTGTCCTGGTATGCACGGATATGTGAACAGGCGCTGGAGCAGTACGGGGAGGCCTTGTCTCGTACGCATCAGGTGAGGCAAGAAGTATCGAACCAAAGGTTGCTGGACGAAAGCATCGGGCTGCAATATCGAATGTATTACGAGTTTGCCCAAGGCGGATCTGCCTTTTGCCGCGCATTCGAGCGTTACTGCGAGAACAATTACATGGCTGCCTTTTACGAGCTGGGCAAGTCCAAGGAAGCGTACGAAGCAGCGGACCAGGCTATGCGCGACCGGGAACACGGTCATTGGCAAGGCTTTTACTACAATGATTGCCTGACGGACGTCAAGCAGACGGCCTACTGGCTCGGCATCCTGATGGGCGTTGTGCGCAACGTGGGGGAGGGGCCGCATTTTTTCAGATGGCAGCGAGAAGTGCTGTATGCTCCCGAAGACAGAAACGTCATCCTGATTACCAACTTCGAAAATCATCTGACCAATGAGGAATTATATGAGGCGATGAAAGCGAAGGGAGAAGGGTGATTGAATCATTTTGAATGGAGGAGAGAGATGTTATCCAAATATGCATACCTGATCTTATTATTTACTGTAATGTCATTAAGCATAATTGGTTGTACATCCGAAACTAGCGCTACCGAACAAATGGCTCAGAGCGTGATGAAAGAAGACAATAATAGCGATATTTTTATAATGGAGTCGATCCTATATAAAAAGGTTAAGGTCGTTAATGAAGAAGAGTTTAAGTCCGTCAAAACGACCTCCTATGGAGAAATATCTATGAATTATCAAAAAAATAAAAAGTTTCAGGAAGGTATGGCTTCTGTATTGCCTCCGGGTACCAAATTGTATCGCTCTGTAGCTCATCCTGAATATGTATATTCAAATGAGAATCAGAGATATACTTTATACAAGTCTGTTCCTGAAGGTTAATTTTTTATAAAGAATACGATATATGCGAAGGAGACACATTCTACGAATCGAGTGTGTCTTTTTTTTATTATAAGACTCATACATTCGCTTGGGTGAAGGATGAAGACCTTGCCTCGCACTTGCTTGACAATCCGTCGAATAAATGGAGTTAACTGGATAGCATTTTTTGAATTGTGTTAATCTGTCTTATAATGGACTGCATTTAGAGAGAGGGATGTTACTTGAAAAGAAACATTTTATATATTGAAGATAACGAGAAGATCGGCAGTTGGGTAAAGGAAGAATTGGAACAGCGAGGATTCTCGGTTCAGTGGCTGCTTTCTGGGGAAGGAGCCGAAAAAGAAGTTCATGAGCATGAAATCGTTATTTTGGATATCATGTTACCCGGTATAGACGGATTTACGGTGGGAAAACGATTGAAAAAGGCAGCTCCTGATGTCCCTATTTTGCTGTTATCTGCTCGAACATCCATAGATGATAAGGTAGACGGTTTACAATTTGCGGATGACTATGTAACGAAGCCCTTCCATATGGATGAATTAGTTGCAAGATTGGAAGTATTAACCCGTCGAAGTGGCGGAATACGTTCCGAACGCATTTCGTTAGGGAATCAGATTGAAGTCGATCCGGAAGGTCAAATGATATTTGACAAGCGGACAGGTGAAGAAATTATATTGACGGGGAAACAGCATCAAATCTTAATGTACTTTTTACGGCACCCCAATCAAGTTTTACCCAAAGAACAAATTTATGAAGCGATTTGGGAAGAAGCTTATATAACGGGTGATAAAACATTAATGGTGCATATCCACCGACTGCGTCAAAAGTTGGAACGTCATCCCGATTCCCCGGAGATCATTGAGACGTTGAAGGGTATAGGATATCGGGTGAAATTATGAAGCAAAACAAATCATTATTTCGTCGATTTCTAAAAGTGCATTTTCTATTTATCTTTTTCCCTCCGATGATGCTTATTTTCATCAGTGCGTTTTTCGGTGTTTCAAGTACTCATGAAAAAAATGTAAATGCATTAAATCTGTTTTACGTTTCGGTGCTATTGTTTGGTTTTATTATGGTCGCATTTGTGATCTTATCTTGGGTGTTCTTTATGAAACTTCAAAAACGTCTCGCTCGTTTACAGGAAGTCATGTCATCTTCAGCTAAAAATAACTCATTCCCTAAACCCCTATCTGTTCAAGCGGATCGTATGGATGAGATAGACCAGTTAGGAAGCTCTTTTAATTGGATGATTCAGCAGCTTGAAGACAGTCGAAAACGAGAATATGAAGAGGAGTTGTTACGACATCGGCTGATTGCGAATTTATCTCACGATTTACGAACGCCGCTTACCATTTTGCGCGGACACGTCACCAGATTAAATCAAGAATCCATGAGTCTAGAAGGGCAAAACTCGTTAATAGAGATCAACCATACGATTACAAGAGTCGGAGATCTAATGGATGATTTACTGACCTATACATTGCTTACATCAGGAAAACATCCTTTTGGCCCCGTTTCAACAGATATTGGGCGCTTAGTAAGGGCTTCTGTTGCTGCGTGGTATCCTGTATTTGAAGAAAAAGAAATTCAGCTCGATGTTGATTTACCAGCAGACGAAACTTTTTATTGGGAAACAGATCCTTCGTGGATGACACGGGTTCTGGATAATTTGTTTCAGAATGTTATTCGCCATGCCGCAGAGGGGAAGTATGTAAACATTGCTGTTGACGTAGAAAAAGAACGGATCATTATTGCAGACAGAGGTCCGGGTATGGATCATTCTTCCTATGGGCGTGGGGCGGGAATTGGTTTATCAACTTCAAATTATATGTTGGAAAAAATGAAGCTGAAAGCTGACTTTACATCCAATGAAAATGGCACAAGTGTAGCTATTGGTAGAGCGTAACCTAAAGTTAACCCAGAAGTAAACAGCAGAATAACCGGGATGTAACTTTGCCTCTTTATACTTAGAACCATAACAGAAAGGAAGTGTTATGGTTGCTTACATTTAATAATCTCGTCAAACATCGCGGGACTCATGAAATCTTATCAGGTATCAGTTTTACAGCCAGATCGGGTAGAGTAACCGGTTTTTTAGGCCCAAATGGAGCAGGAAAAAGCTCTACACTTCGCATCCTGCTTGGATTAGACCGTGCAACCTCGGGGAATGCACTAATTCATGGCAAGCCATTCGCTGAATTACATCATCCTCTAGCAACAATAGGCGCCGCACTGGATGGATCTGGAGCTCATCGCGGGCGAACAGGACGGGCCCATTTACGTTGGATTGCTCGTGCTGCAGGATTGCCACGCTCACGTGTCGAGGAAGTTCTGGAAATCGTGGGTCTTACTAATGCGGCGGGCAAACGAGTTGGGAGTTATTCCCTTGGTATGGCGAAAAGACTTGGAATGGCAGCTGCACTGCTCGGAGATCCCGAAATATTGGTTTTGGATGAACCCGTAAACGGGCTCGACCCGGAAGGAATTCGCTGGATTCGGACGTTTTTACGTGAACGTGCGGAGTCTGGAAACACGGTGTTACTATCCAGTCATCTAATGGGAGAGCTTGCAGAGACGGTTGATGATGTGGTGATTATTAAGCATGGAAAAATCGTTGCAGATGGAACATTGAAAGAAGTAATAGGTTTTCATTCGACGCTGGAGGAAGCCTTTTTTGCCCTGACATCTGACAAAGCAGGTGTCGTTGTATGAGAGCATTCAACGCGGAACTGTCTAAATTGTTCTCTCTGCCGGGCATTTGGCTTGCCTTTCTTATTGGAGCATTTGCCCCAGCGGTCATTGCTGCCCTGGACAGTACAGCACAAAAAGAAGAGATTATTGCCGGAGTCAGCACAAGGCTATCGGAAGTTGGCTTTATTGGATTAGGTCTTGGTGTGCAAGGTGTCATTATTCTAGGTGTGCTTGCCGTCAGCAGCGAGTATTTGACAGAGAGCAGCGAATCTGGTGGAGGACAACAGATAACAACAAGTTTAACGGTTGTTTCATCCCGGCTTTATGTATTGCTGGCAAAAGCGGGGGCTGTGACAGTAATCAGCATACTTTTTAGTATTGTTGCTATTATAACAACGTTGTCGGCCACACATCTTATTCTTGGTGAATATACCCCTGTATTTGAATGGTCTAAACTGATCGGTGTAGTTTGTTACTGGATACTCACTGCTCTTTTGGCTTTTGGGATTGCTGTTCTAACGAAGAATGGCATGATTCCGCTGGCTGTGCTCATCATAAACACATCCGTTGTATCATTCAGTTTCCTGCTTTCTAAGGTTACAAAGTTGGCGTTATACTTACCGGATCGGGCTGGCCTTGAAATGTTTATGTTTATGAGCGACAGATTTCTCACCCCGTTTACAGGCGGGTTAGTCATGCTTGCTTGGGTTATCGTTCTTTTCATTGTTGCAGCTATTGTATTCCTTAGGAGGGACGTTGCAGCATGAGTGTCCCTTCTAGTAAAAAGATACCCTTAATTCTTGGTGCTGAACTGGACAAATTACTAACATTACCCATGACATGGCTCACTCTTATGGGCACATTCATTCTTAATTTAGTTTTAGCCGCGGCTTTTACTTCAATTGGTCTACAAGGGGCAGCAGGGACGCAAAGTTTGCTGAATATAGGTTTTTCTTCTATGGGATATCTTCAAGCAGGATTTGTTATGCTGGGGATCTTAGCTGCTTGTTCCGAGTATGCTGGTGGCCAGATCCGAACTACCTTAACTACGATGCCTTGGCGGGGGGCTCAATTATTCGCGAAGCATCTGGCATTGGGCATTATAACCATTCCTGCGGCGTTTATTATGGTTGCATCAGGTGTGCTATATACTTTTATTATGATGAGAGACACGGTAGCAGTGATTGAGATAGACACCATAATAAAAACGGTAATAGGTGCAACAGGTTATTTAACATTAACTACACTTCTTAGTTCAGCTATGGGAGCTGTATTGAGACGAACCACTCCTGCATTAGTCATTATGCTTGGTTATTATTACGTTGTCAGTCCATTGATGAGTGATTATCCATCTAGCCTTAGAAATTATTTTCCCGATACGGCAGGATATTATATGTATATGCCGTCATTCTCTGATGAAATAAATGTCCTCACACCCATGCAAGGCGCAGGCATTTCAATGTTATGGACACTGTTCTTTATTACAGTAGCTATTGTGTTTTACTGTAAAAGAGATGCCTAATTTTAAAATTCATCAAATCAAGGTGGTGCACCAATGACAACGGAGGTACTATATAGGTTGAACCGGAAATTTACACGATAACGAAGAGGGCAGAAAGAATCTGGAGAAGCGAAGCGGTCTAAAAGCTTTCTGAAAGAAAGCTGCTTCGGAAGCATAGGAGATTATATGATTGTAAGGGCGGAACAATCGTTCTGGAAAAAGTACGCTGCTCCGAATTGTAGGTGGGCTAATTCCAATACGGTGCGGTGAATCAAAAAGGCGGCAGCTCTGACGAAACGGTTCGTCGGAGCTGCCGCTGTTTGTGCTGCAAACGTATAGCTGGCTGCCAATCAAATTTAATTGGAGTTCAGCTGAACTTTTTTGCCTACAGGTTGTTGTCCCGCTCTTGCAGGGGCCTCTTCTTCCTGTGCAGGCTTCGTGCGTTGGATGAAGAATGACAGCACCAGAGCGACTGCGGATATACCGATAATTACGATGTAGGCGTCGTTGATGCCTTGAATCATCGAATTGGTCATCATCTGCTGCTGATTGGCTGCCTGAGCTGCACCTTCTGCCATCATGTCTTTGAAATGGGTGGCAGCACGGTTGGTCATCACGCTGACGAGCAAGGACGTACCGACGGCGCCGGCCACTTGTCGGATCGTATTCGAGATCGCCGTGCCGTGCGCATTCAATCGTGCAGGCAGTTGGTTCAAGCCCGCCGTTTGGATTGGCATCAGCAGCAACGCCATACCGATCCGCCGTCCGGTAGACATTAATACAAGGTAGGTATAGCTTGTCGAATCCGTCAAATCGATAAATCCAAGCGTCGTGACAATGACGATCACCATTCCGATCACGGACAGCCATTTTGCGCCGAAACGGTCAAACAGTCTGCCGGTGACCGGCATCAGGAATCCCATGACAAGTGCGCCCGGCAGCAGCAGCAAACCGGATTCCAGCGCGGTGTAACCGCGAGCGTTCTGCAGGTACAGCGGCAGAAGCATCATGTCGGCATACATGACCATCGTGATGGCAATGCTGATGATCGTTGTCAGCGAGAACATGTTGTACTTGAATGCCCGCAGGTCCAGCAAAGGCGATTCCGATGTGAGCTGACGCCAAGTAAACAGCGCGAGGGCTACTACGCCGGCTGCAATGAAACCAAGCACTTCACCGCTCGACCATCCGAGGCTGCCAGCTTGGCTGAATCCGTACAACAGGGCGCCGAAACCGATGGTGGAAAATAGAACGCTGAGCGTATCCAGCTTGGTGCGGATGCGTTCGGATACGTTTTTCAAATAAATGAATCCACATACGATGACGACGAGCGTCAATGGGATCATGCCGTAAAACATCGTTTCCCATGCGTAGTTTTCAAGAATGTAACCTGCCAGCGTAGGCCCGATGGCCGGGGCGAAAATAATGGCGAATCCGACCATGCCCATGGCGGCTCCCCGTTTTTCGGGAGGGAAGAGCGTCAAAATGACATGCGTCAGCAGCGGCATGATAATGCCCGCGCCTGCGGCCTGAATCATGCGTCCTGTCAGCAATGTGCCAAAGTTGGTCGCGATGGCCGATACGATCGTTCCGACCAAAAAGATAAGCATCGACGCCTGAAAAAGCTGTCTCGTCGAAAAACGCTGCATGAAATAGGCCGTGATCGGAATGAGCACGCCGTTCACCAGCATGTAGCCGGTTGTGAGCCATTGCGCTACGGCTGCCGTGATGCCGAAGTCGTTCATCAGCTCCGGCGTGGCAACGCTCATCAAGGTTTGATTCAAAGTGGCCAAAAATGCGCCCAAAATCATGATGAACAGTATGGGTCCTTTTTTTACATTTTGTAGTTCTGTCTGGCTCAATCCATTCCATCCTTTCAATCTTCGTGACTAAATTTACAACGTGTTGTATAGTTGACATTGTATTTATTGAATTATATACATATTCTTCTGAATTACAATTGACGCATTTGCACAAAGCTGTTGTTTAATTTACATTTAAACGACATACTGTTGCATAAGTTTAAAATAATCGACTGATTAATTAAAATTGTAATCTTTCAAAATAAAGGAGATTTGCCAATGACACACAAAAAGAAGTCCGCGACCGATCCGCGAATCATACGAACGCGGCAATTGATTCGCGAAGCGTTTGTGGAACTGCTGCAGGAGATGGATATCGAGAAGCTGTCCGTGAACCGGATCGCGGAGCGGGCAACCATCAATCGGGTCACGTTCTACCTGCATTATCGCGATATAACGGACATGATGGAGAAGATGGCCGACGAAATGATCGAAAACATCGAAGGGATCGTGCTGGAGCATTCGCTTCAAGAGGGCCAAGGGCCTGAGAAACCAAGTGATCCGTGGCCGGTGCTGGTGAAGTTGCTGGAGCATTTCGCCGAGCAGTCTTCCTTCTATAAAGTGGTGCTGGCGACCAAACGCACCCCTGTTTTTACGGATCGTTTGTTGAAGCTGTTAAGCACGCTGGTCCGATCCAAAATCGAAAGCATGGGCGGTGAGCGCAAACTTGCGAAAGCAGGCATTCATGAAGAGGTTGCGGTCTGGTATGGATCGGCTGCTTTGATCGGAACGATAGTAGCGTGGTTAAAAAACGACATGCCTTACTCGCCGCACTTTTTGGCCAAGCAGTTTTCGCTGATTCGCTCCCATCCCTTTCAAGAGTTGATTTAGATGTGAGAAACCAGTGAGGTCACGGCACGATGCAAGCCATTTGATGTATGATGTATAATGGACAGATATGCAAATCAGGAAGGGAATGCAGTCATGAAGAAAGTCATCGTCATCGGAGCAGGAATTTTGGGAGCATCGACCGCATATCAGTTGGTCAAAATGGGAGCGGACGTGCTCATCGTGGACCGCAGGGAGAAGGGACAGGCCACAGATGCTGCCGCAGGCATCATCTGCCCATGGGTTTCCCAGCGGCGAAATCAAAAATGGTATCGGTTAGCCAAAGCGGGGGCAGGTTTTTATCCGGGATTGATCGAGGAATTGCAGGCAGAGGGAGAAACGGACACAGGCTACGCCAGGGTAGGCGCACTCAGCATTCATCACGACAGGGATAAGCTCGTCAAAATGGAAGAACGGGCAGCAGCGCGCAAACAAGATGCGCCGGAAATCGGAGACATTGCCATGCTTGATGAAGCCGAAACGCTGGCACGGTTCCCGCTGCTGTCGGAAGGGTATCGGTCCGTGTTCATCGGTGGGGCGGCTCGCGTGGATGGACGCGCCCTGCGCGATGCATTGCTTCGGTCCGCGCAGCGCGGAGGTGCCACGATGATCGAAGGAGACGCGGTCATTCAGCATGAATCCAATCGCGTTTCGGGCGTAAGGGTCGGCGAAGATTTTTATGCGGCAGACGAAGTCATTGTTTGCGCCGGTGCATGGGCGAAAGCCTTAATGCAGCCGCTGGGCATTACGTTTAAGGTTCATTATCAGAAAGCACAGATCATGCACTTCATACTGACGGACGACAACCAGGATACCGGAAATTGGCCTGTCGTCATGCCGCCATCGGATCAATATTTGCTTGCATTTGACCAACGTAAAATCGTCATCGGGGCTACGCACGAAAATGATGTTGAAGGATATGATACCCGGGTCACGGCTGCAGGCATGCAGGAAGTGCTGAATAAAGGACTGGACATCGCAAGCGGTTTGGCTGATGCAGCCTTACAGGAAGTCCGGGTCGGTTTCCGTCCGTTTACGCCGGGATTTCTGCCTGTCATGGGGCCGATCCCGGGATGGGAAGGACTCGTCGTAGGGAACGGGCTTGGCGCTTCGGGCTTAACGATGGGGCCGTTTATTGGCAGTCAGCTCGCGAAATGGGTGCTGGGGGCGAAAACGGACATCGACTGGAGCGACTACGATCCGGCCCAAGCGATGGACTGAATGCATCGTACTTTGTAAGAAAGCTGGGGATGAGGCTTGGAACTCAGCTTAACGCAAAAGGGCTATTTTAGCTTGGCACTTGGGGGAGAGGAGATTGAGGAAACTTTCATTATTGGTATTTTTCATTCCGGCCATCGTATTAAGCGTGATGGTATGGAATGATTACACCGATGATTTGCAGGGAAACGAGGATCCATATTCGTCGATCGCGGGCATGTTTTATTTGGATGAAGGGGAAGAAGTGGTCGTTTTATCCAAAACGCAGGACTTTACGTGGGCGAGACTGGGGGTCTTTGATGCCCAAACGGGAGCGATACTTAAGGATGTGATGGTTCAGGCGGAGATGCAAGGCGTCATCCCGGCAGTCGTTTATCAGGATCAGGGGATTATTATTCCTACATATAGTGATGGGTCGGGTTTGCAGTTGAATCATGTCTCGAATAGCGGAGAGGTTAAGGAACACGCGCAAAGCACGCTTCATGTACCCGGATCGTTGAGTTCGAATGTGGCAGCTTGGAGAGGCCATATTCTGATCACCGGGGAGACGATAGGTTCTGCCTATTATGTGGCTGAAATTCAAAACGGGATGAAGAAGTTTGCATTGCTGAATACCGATCTTCTGCCTTCCGATCCAATACGGGCAAGTTTTGTGGGCAGCAGCTTGAACAACGAACAGGGCGTGCCATTGCTCGAAGTCGATTTGCAAAATGGACAAACGGCGTTGGTTAGCGGCATTCTGGATGAAGACGAACGACCTGAAGTCAAGATTCAATCCGAAGAACAAGGAACCTTCGACGCGCGTGACGAGGCTGGTTTACAATTTGCCAAACCATTCGGAATCGACGTCTCTCGCTTAATCCGTATCGATGGTGCAAAAGGGAATCAAGCCCGATTCTATAATGCACAGTCTGAGGAGTGGGGAGAACTTGTTCCAACCCCAAAACCGCTGTATCGTGCCAAGGTTGTATTATTGAATGACGAAGAAGTTTTGATCGCCGGCACGGATACAGAAAATGGGCAGGAACAACTTGCGGGTTATGTGTACAACGAAAAAAACGGCAGCTTCACTGACGCTTCGGCACTTGTAAGTCGACTTACATACAAAGACTTTGCTTCCTCGGATAGCGAATTTTACAAAGAGTCGGGGAGTGACAGCCTGTATTACTCGGACATGGAGAGCGCTGCAGGATGGATGAATATAAGTAACGGTCAAGCAGGCTGGATCGACTCGAATACGTTGGTAAATTGGAGAGAGGCAGCAATGACACAGCGCATCTCGCTTTCCACCTTTATGGCATACGTCCGTGAGGGAGGCGCCCTCATCATCAACTGGATGGCCTGGCTGTTGATTCCAACGCTTATGTTTTTGGTGCCTGCCATCGCCGGACCACTGCTTCGCCAGAAACACTCTCGCAATCTCAAGGAAGGCAGGCTGGTTACGGGGACGATCGCAAGTATGCAGGAGACAGGCGTCTATGTGAACAACTTGCCGCAGGTCAAATTTGTTGTGCAATTTGTGGAAGCTGGACAGCACAAGCAGGTCGAAATCAAGAAGGTCATTTCCTTGGTAAACGTACCAAGGCAGGGAGATGACGTGCTGATCAGCTACAATCCCCGAAACAACAAGGCCATGTTTGTAACGGAAGAGGATGTGAACGTGGAGAGCGACCCGCCGCAAACTATCCCCGATGCCTTGTTAGATCGAATTGAATACCGGGAGCCATTTAGGCGTGGGCAAGCACTGGTGCTGCATTTTGTCACCAGGGAAGAAGATTACCCGGTTCCCGTGATCCAACCGCCAGGGTTCGAATATCGTACCGGACGGCGTGCGAACCTGATCGTCTCCGATGGAGTTGCCCGTATTCGCAGCTACGACGGCACGGGTCGGGAAGAGGAAGCGCAATTGGCATTGGAAGCGGAAGTCGTTAGCGTGGAGAAGGCGAATCTTGAAATCGAAGGGCGCCAGCTTCTGGTTATGGACCTGCTAGTATCCAGGGGTGACGACCGTTTGCGCAAGAGCAACAGCCTGTTTGTATCTGAACGATATGCTGTGCAGACAGGCATTCGTATCCCGATGCAGATGGGCGAACAAGATTTCGAGCGTGAACTGCGTTTGTCGAAAGGCAAACAAGGTGCTGCCATCGTTCGTACCGTAACTTATGAGGGGCATACGGTTGGGGAGCGCCCGGTAGCACGCATTGACGTTGAACGGGGCGGTAAACTATACCGGATCCGCCAATCGATTGAGCCGGTGCACGGGGTACAGGTTGGAGATGAGATATGGATTGCATATGACGCAAATTCACAGGAAGCAATGATTGTGAACTATGCATCTTGATCGATAACTGCCATAAATAAGCATGGGTCGAAAGTAGAAGCGCAAAGCTGCCGTGCATCCCCATTAGAACGGGTTATGAATATATAATATGGACAGCCGACCAATTAACCGGCTGTCTTTTTCATTAAGATATAACAGGCAGGATAGTTGTAAAGGTTATGTGCGGAGAACCGTATCAACCGGGCATTGTGGAATCGTAGAAGCCTCCAAGGCGGGAAAGAAAAGTGTTAGAAGTGTCGATGCTGGCAGAGAATTCGCTTCTGACTTTAGTTTCGTGTGGAAGAACGAGAAAGGCTCTAACAATTAATGACTGTATTTCTCCATGATTTATCTGAATTTAATCGTGACTTTGAGGGTCTATTTGAATTGATGTATTGGATTGGTTTTTTGAGAACCTTGACTTTGGAAATGATGTCCAAGGGTATACACGCGAAAAGCGTCGTACCTGAAGAGGTGAATGCCGTGAGGCATTTAATAAAATTGGGTGGTACCACGTGAGCACAACTCTCGTCCCTTTGGGATGAGGGTTTTTTTGTTTGTCAAAAAATGAGGGAGGGAATGATTTGTACACGCGCACCGATCAACAATTTCATCATCGCGTAGTCCAAGATTTGTTTTTGAGACTTCTGGAAAATGGCCATCTTTATAAAAAAACGTTCTGCAGACATATTGTGAAACCGATCAACGATTTTTACCAGATCGATATGTTGAAGGGACTTGCCCCGTATGTGGTAATCGAGCCAGAGGTGATCAATGCGACTTTTGTTCAACATTGCTCGATCCGGCGGATTTGTCTGAGAAGACATGCAAACTTTGTGGAAATCCTCCGATCGAGCGACCAACAGAGCATTTTTACCTTGCACTGTCTGGGTTCCAAGCTGAATTGACCAAATATGCACAAAAGGCTCGGGGATGGAAAGAATTTGGCCCGCTCTGCTCTTGGGAGTAGGAGGGCTACATTTACCGGATCGAATGATCTCATGTGAGTACATGACACTAGAAGGGAAAAAGTTTTCAACAAACCGTAACTGGGCAGTCTGGGTGCCGGACATTCTAAAAAGGTACCAACCGGACTCCATTCGGTACTTTCTGATTGCAAATGGACCAGAGAAGCGTGACACTGATTTTTCGTGGAGGGAATTCATTTACAGTCACAATGGAGAGTTGCTAGGCGCGTTCGGAAATTTTGTTAATCGAACGTTGGCCTTTATCGGCAAATCCTTTGGAGGATGCGTTCCCTCAGGGGAGCTTAGTGAGGGATGGAAAAGGGCAACTGAAGAGATGTATCGAGATTCTGGAATTCTAATTGAAGAAGGTCGTCTAAAAGAAGCGATCGAGTTGATTTTCACCTATGTTCGTCAAGGAAACAAATATTTTGATGAGCAAAAACCATGGGTGCAAATCAGGGAGAATCGAGAGGCATGTGAACATACACTACATTCTTGTGTACAGATTATTGCCAATCTTGCCAATTTGCTTCAACCTTTCATCTCCTTCTCGTGTGAGAAAATAAGAACATTTCTAACGCTTGAAAGACCGAACTGGCAGTTAACTTTTGTTCCAGATGGCTTACAAATTCAAAAGTTGGAGCTTTTGTTCGAGCGCATTGATGTCAGTCGGATTGAAGAAGAGCTGAGTTTATTGGAGAAGCAAACACTGTAGCCTGGAAAGGGAAGGGCCATCCATCGGATGGCCTCTCTTCAAAACTTGCCGTTACAGACAGCGCGGAGGGAAGCGTATCACAAGTAATGATATAGTGTAGAGTTGTGCTGCATCTCGAGAGAGGTGCTTTTTTATTGTAAGCTGCCTTACGAACTCTTCACGAATACAGCAAGATCTGAAAAGTAAGTCCAGAACATATTTGTTAAGTTAGATTCAACAAACTAAAACAAACCAAAATCCAATAAGAAAGGGGCTGAACACAGAATAACTCATCGGATGTTTGCGTGATAGAGAGAAAGGAACAAGCAATAAGCAACAATAGTATTAATACCTAATAGTGGAGGAATCAATGTGAATAGAGAGCACAATACAAAGGTGAATAAATCAACGATAACAGCACATCTTCTACATCAATGGTCAGGATTTATGGCAATAATAGCAGGGATTCTATACATTGTCATTCAATTGATCCACCCGATAGATCATATTTCCTCTGTGAACACGAACTCTTGGCAGGTGGTTGCATGTTTGACTATGGCGATGTCGCTCTTTACACTGATCGGTATTACGGCATTCTATATAAGGCAAGCGAAAGAATCGGGATGGCTTGGCTTGATCGGGTTCCTTATGTTCAATTTGTTCTGGTTCATCTCCATAATTTTTAGTTTCATTGAAGCATTCGTTTTGCCGTTGCTGACGAGTGATGCTGAAAAGTTTGTGGGAGGAATGGTTGGACTCTTTGGAGGAACAGTTAGCGAAGTTAATCTGGGTATCTTCCCAATATTAGCGCCGCTCGCGGGATTGTTGTATATGTTAGGAGGTTTGCTGCTGGGCATCGCCACATTAAGGGCCAGGGTCTTTCCTCGCCCAGCAGCCATTCTGCTGGCCTTCGCTGCTGTAGTGACCGTAGCTGCTGCAATTATTCCCCATCCACTTGATCGGGCATTGGCAATACCTATGGGATTAGCGCTCATATGGATTGGATATGTTATTTGGTCGGAACGTAAGCAAGCGTCGGTTTAGAGGTTTTTTGATATTACCAAATGGGATGAAATGAATAGCTCCTCTGACGGTTGGTTCCTCGGTGCAGTATTAAATTTCCATATCGTCAGGGAGTTTTTTGATAGGTGCATAAATATGGTAGGTTGAATTCAAATTGTGAACATCTTCAAAGACTTGAATCAGTTCAATATCGGATTGATTAGACTCTTGCCTGGAAATCTTTAAGAATCTTGCATAGTCGGTTTTGAGGACTTCTCCAATGTCTAGCAGGTCACCACAATAGTTAAACCTCGCACAAAAAATAGTCGGTACATCAACCGTGAAATAAAAGGGTTTATGAATTTGAACATCACTTGGGATTCCGAACAGAACTTTGAACCGTGTTGAGTTTGGTTGACAGTTTGAATAAATGACAAAACAGGAACCATTTATATGGTCATCAATGTGGTTCAACAACAATCTTGAATGGGAGTGGATCTTCTTTTTGTAATCATCATCAGCCAGGTCTACTTCAAAGGCAATCCCGCTTATTCGGGTCTCTTTGAACTCTGTCAGCGTGAAATCCGTGACGATATCCCCATTTATATTTTTAAATGGTCTTTTGACCACTGCAGGTATTGGAGTCGGATCGATTTTTTTGAACCCTGCTCTTAGCGAACTTGGAGCTACGCCGTAATGTTGTTTGAAGGCCCGGGTGAATGAGGCTTGCGTACCAAAAGCGAATTGATATGCAATGTTGGTTAAAGATAAGTTGTTTTCATAAATAAGTGATAAAGTGGCATTTAATTTTCTAGATAGAATGTACTGATTTAATGAACAGCCCATCATGGCAGAGAAAAGCCTATGAAAATAATACTTAGACATATTGAAATTAAGGGCAACGGATGCCACGGATAAAGGTTGTTCTACATTTTCCTCGATATGAATCAATGCTTGTTCTATTATCCTATGATGGTTCATACTGACTCCCTTCATCACGCACTTTAATTTATTGTGCTAAGTATATCACAAGCGTTCCATTGCTATAAGGCAATTCGCAATTCTAATCACCTGGGATGTCCAATGAATATAAAGGGAGTAGTACTCTTTTTTTATGCGCTTACATTGTGCTTCTCCGCCGTTTTCAGTAAAATATTTGTAATTTCAATGGTTAAAGGAGAGCGGACACGTGCTGGAACTCAGCTTTGACGACCCTGAACGATTGGCCGGCGTTGCCCATGCCCTATCGGCCCGTTCGCGCATCGATATTCTCCAGCTGTTGCAGTTCGGCAGACTGAATGTCATCGAAATCGCGGAGGCGCTGGATCTTCCCATCTCAACGGTGGCTAACCATGTGAAGGTGCTTGAGGCGGCCCAATTGATCCATACGGAAATGCTGCCGGCGACCCGCGGGGCGATGAAGCTGTGCAGCCGCGTCTGCGACGCCGTACACATGGAACTGAGACGGACGGGGCGAACCGCCGAAGTGGCGAGCTATGAAGTGCAGATGCCGATCGGGCACTACAGCGACTGCGAAGTGACGCCTTCTTGCGGCATGGCCAGTGCGGAAGGCATCATTCTGAAGGATGATGATCCGGCCAGCTTTTACCATCCCCTTCATATCGATGCACAACTGATCTGGTTGCAGAGAGGGTATGTGGAATACCTGCTTCCGGTCGACATTCCTGCGGAGGCCAGGATCCTTTCGTTGGAACTTTCCATGGAAATGTGTTCGGAGGTGCCCAATTACAACAATGTTTGGCCGTCGGACATCTCCGTGTGGATCAACGGCGTAGTCATCGGAACATGGACCAGCCCCGGGGATTTCGGCGATCGCCGCGGCAAGCTGAATCCCGCGTGGTGGAACAACACGTTGACGCAATACGGACATCTTAAGGTTTGGCAGGTTAACGAGAGCCATACCAGCCTGGATCATGAGCGGATTTCCAGCGTGAACCTGCATCATCTGAGGGTGCTGGAAAGCCCCAAGCTTCGCCTGCGCATCGGCATCGACCCCAATGCGGTGCACCAAGGGGGCATGAACCTTTTTGGCAGCGGGTTCGGGGACCATGCGCAGCACATTCGGATGAGCGTGATGTATTCGACAAAACCCTGAAGACAGGAGACGGACGGGAATGAGGTTGCAAAAACATGGAAAACGCAAATATGCCATTCATTGTCAGTATCGAACGCTTTAAACCGCATACGTATCAGCTGGAGCAGGGCGAAGGTTTCTTTATGTCCCACTCGCACGGGTACGATGAACTGACTCTTGTGCTCGAAGGTGAAGGGTATTACAGTTCCCCCCAACAAAATATTAAAGTCGCTGCCGGGGATATGATCGTGATCCCGCCGGGGCTTCACCATGGTTTTGTATGCACTACGCCTTGGCAGGGCATATCCGTGCATTACCGCATGGACATTTTACCTGTGCAGAGCCGCTATCCCTTTCACCGGTCGGACCAGGAAGGAGAGCGCATTCATCACGCCCATCTGACGCAGGATGATCTGCAGTGGGCCAATTTCAGTCTGGCCCGGTTGGAAAAAGAATGCTTGTCGGACGATCGGGACATGGATGGGCTGCATCTGAAACAGCTTGCATTGGAGACGGTGCTGCAATTGTTTCGGCGCAATCTTGTCCGTGAGCAGTCCAGTGAGGCAGGCCGTTCGGAGCAGAGGGTCATTCAGGACATTTTGAAGGAGATCCACATGAAGTATTTCACCTCCTTAACCGTAGGGGATCTTGCCGCCAAACATTTTATGTCCGAAAGCCATTTGCGCAAAAAATTCGTGGAGGCCGTCGGGGTCTCGCCCAAACAGTACATCATCAACTTGCGGATCAAAGAGGCGAAACGGCTGCTGAGGCAGTCGAGCAAAGCCATTGAGACGATTGCCGCCGAGGTCGGATTTACTTCATCGAGCCGTTTCTATGATTCGTTTGTGAAATCGGTAGGCGCAACGCCGCTGGAATGGCGGACCAATCAGCAATAATATAGCGATTTGATCGAAAACCGCCCTTGGGGCGGTTTTTTTCGACCGACGAAACCGATCAAAGGTGTTCTTTTTTTGAGCTTCAAATGAAGCGTTTTCATAATTGTTTATGAAACAGGTTTGCCAGATAATGAGAGAAGAATCGCGATATTACACATAACAAAGGGGAGGGCACATGAATTTGATCAACGAGAAAAACGTCTTCCGCAATCCAGTCGTTGCGCAGGCAGCCGATCCATGGGTGATGAAGCATACGGACGGTCAGTACTATTTCATGCACACGCGGTCGGATCGGTTGGAACTGGTGCAATCGGCATCTTTGGCCCGCATCGGAGAAGGCAAAAGGAAGGTCATTTGGAACCCAGAGCCGGGCGGTGCCTATAGCCGCAACTTGTGGGCGCCGGAGATCCATCATGCAGCGGGGAAATGGTACGTCTATTTTACCGCCAATGATGGGGGTGGCGATGAGACTCGCCGAATTTGCGTGCTGGAGAACGAACGCGCCAACCCTCTTGAAGGGGAATGGACGTGGAAAGGGGCACTGGACACTCCTGTTCCCGGATTGGACGGAACGGTGTTTACGCTAAGAGGAGAACTGTATTTTCTTTATGCCGGGTATGGTCACTTTCCCGATTACGGTTCGGCCATCTACATTATGCGTATGTCCAGTCCTATCAAGGTCGCTGGCGATCATGTGCTGCTCACGGCTCCGACCATGGACTGGGAGAAGCAGGGCGGCATGGCGATCAATGAAGGTCCGGTGCTGCTGCACAGAAACGGACGTGTATTCCTCGTATATTCCGCAAGTACGACTTGGTCCGAAGATTATTCTCTGGGCATGCTGACGATGAACGAGCAGGACGATCCGATGATTCCTAGTTCCTGGAGCAAGTCGGACAAACCTGTATTCAAAAAAAATCCGGAACACGCCGTGTACGCGACCGGACACAACAGTTTTACCAAGTCACCCGATGACACGGAGGATTGGATCGTTTACCATGCGCTCCCCGCTCCGGGAGCGGATACGGCACTGCGGGCAACACGCATTCAGCGTTTCGAATGGAACGAAGACGGAACTCCATGCTTTGGCGTGCCACTTGGCGATGAGCAAGAGCTTTCTTTTCCATCCGGTGATCACGGTGAGCGAGAGGGAAGGTAGTCGCTATGCGGCATTTGTTTCAAAAACAATGGAAGTAAACCGGAGTTTCTCCAGAACACCCTAAGGAGAAGCATTTTTTTAACATATGTTTCAAAAAAGAAAGATGAAAACGGTATCATTTTTATGTTTTGTACGTTTGACGGGTGTGGATTACAAAAAAACAATAATAAAAAAACGTTGTTCGAAAGGGCTTCCCACAAATCGATTCGGGGGGATTCGCATGACGAAATGGTCAAAACGTTTGATCACGCTTACCTTGCTGCCTGCGCTGGTGCTGTCCATCGCCGCCTGCAGCAGCACAGATGCCGGGCAGACGCCAGCTCCGGAAAAGGGAAATTCCATAGAGCGGAAGGAAGTGGCTTTTACCGATATTAGCTCAACGATCCGGGGGAATACAGCTCCTTCCCAAGCGCAGATCGATGAGGTCAATACAACGTTAAACGATACGTACTTGGGGGACCTGTTTGATCAAAAAATACCGAACGACTATTCCGCTTACCCGTATTCCAAAGATGTTACGCTGGATGTTTGGCTGCCTGCCGACCCGAACATCCCTGATATGAACAATCATAAGGTCCAAAAGCAGATCGAAAAGCTGACCGGCATCAAGGTCAACTTTATTACACCTCCCGTCGGACAGGAAGCGGATGCGTTCACGCTCATGATCTCGTCGGGCGAACTGCCGGATATCATCATCAACCCCGAGCGTTATCCGGGAGGCCTGGAAGCGGGTCTGAACGACGGCGCGTACATGGATCTGACCGATCTGATGGAAACCAACGCGCCCAACTACTCCGCATGGCGCAATTCGGACGAAATGCGCAGGAAAACGACGGTGACGGACGACGGCAAACTGCTTGGTTTCTATGGCATCGCACCGTATTCGGAATGGACCTGGTTCGGCACGTTGATCAAAAAGGAAGCCCTTGAAAAGACGGGGCTGGACGTACCGGCGACCATTGAGGAATGGCATACGTTTTTGCAAAAAAGCAAAGAAGTCGGTTATGCCGAACCGCTGAATTACGGCTCATCTTACGGCCAAATTTTTACTGGCATTATCAATGGCGCCTACGGCGTTTGGGACTGGACGTTCCTCGACAATAACGGAAAAGTAGCGTGGGGGCCTGCCCAGCCGAAGGCAAAGGAGTACTTGGCCACCATGCAGCAATGGAACAAGGAAGGCTTGCTCAACCGCGATTGGGCGACGGCGGATTTCAACCAGCGCATGGCGAGCGCGATATCGGACAAAACGTCTGTCATGATGGATTCGCCGGATACGATGTGGAGTTATTGGAAGCAGCAAAACGACATTGATTTTGTCGGTGCCCTGAACCCGGTCTTGAACGAAGGCGACAAGTCTGCTACAACGTACAAAAACTTCATGCGTACCGGTCGGGCTGCAGCGATTACGACCCAATGCAAAGACGTGGAAGCAGCGATGGCGTGGCTGGATTTTAACTACAGCAAAAAGGGCTGGGAAATCGTGAACTATGGCGAATACGGGACCGTGCACTTGATCGACGAGAATGGCAAACCCTATTTTCCGGAGGACAGCTATATTTACAACGATCCCGATGGTCAGCCTGTAGCCACAACGTTGCTCAAATACCGCATGCATTCTTGGCCGTCTATTCGCGACGAGCATCATTCCAATCCGCTAATCGTTGCAAAAGGCAGTTATTCGGGGGAGATCCGGAAGGAATGGACCGAGAACATGGATACGAGCATGGCCATGCCGCCGATCACGTTCACGCAGGAAGAAGCCTCCCGGGAAGCCGAACTGGGGAACCAGCTTGCGACGCTTCGCAGTGAATATTTTGCCAAAATCATCATGGGCGAGCTTCCGGTGGATGCGTACGACAAGTTCCTGAGCGAGGCGCAGAAGATGGGGCTGGATGAATTTCTGAGTCTGCACCAGGCTGCGCTGGACCGCTATAACCAAAGGTAGGGTGAAAGACATGCTGAAGGGAAGCGGAGAAGCCGGAAAAGAGGTGTTTATTCCATGCTGACGATACGTAAAAACAAAAACGTGGGCGGCCTGGCGACCGCTTCGCCGCGCGGAAGCAAACGGAACATGATCAAGAAAGACTTCAGGAAGAACTGGTTCGCCTACCTTCTCGCCATTCCGGTCATTGCCTGGTTTCTCGTGTTCTGCTACGGGCCGATGTGGGGTGTGCTGATCGCATTCAAGGACTATAAACCGCTCCTTGGCTTTGATGGCAGCCAGTGGGTGGGGTTCAAACATTTTATCGATTTTTTCGAAGGCCCGTACTTTTGGCGGGTCGTCAAAAATACGCTGCTGCTCAATGTTTGGGGCATCGTGTTTGGTTTCACGGCTCCCATCATTCTTGCGTTGATGCTGAACGAAGCCCGCGACGGCCGGTTCAAAAAAATAGTGCAGACGATCACGTACATGCCCCACTTCATTTCGCTCGTGGTCGTCTGCGGCATGATCCACATTTTTACGGCCGACGGGGGCATCCTGACCCAACTGCTCGAATTCATAACCGGCAAGGAGTACAGCTCGCTGCTCGGATACTCGTCCCTGTTCAGGCCGATCTACACCTTCTCGGGCATTTGGCAGAGCATCGGGTGGGAAAGCATCATCTATTTGGCGGCGATGAGCTCCATCGATCCCGCGTTGTACGAAGCTGCGGAGATCGACGGCGTGGGCAGGATCAAGAAGATGTGGCATATTACGCTGCCGCAGATCAGCCCGGTCATCGTCATCCTGTTCATTTTTGCGATCGGCGGCTTGATGGCTTCCGGATACGAAAAGATCATTCTTTTGTACAATCCGCTGACCTACGATACGGCTGACGTTATTGCGTCATATGTATATCGGCGCGGGCTGAGGGAAGCCAGCTTGAGTTATTCCACCGCCGTCGGCCTGTTAAGCTCGGTGATCAATTTTGCCTTGTTATGGGTCACGAACCGGCTTGCCAGACGTTATTCCGAGGTGAGTTTATGGTAGGAAGGCAAGAAGGAGGTGTGGGGATGAGCGTACGCAAATCGATGGGCAACCGCATGTTCGACGTGTTTAACTACACGCTGTTGACTGTGCTGACCCTGGCGTGCCTGTATCCGATTTTGCATATCGTGTTTGCGTCCTTCAGCGATCCGGCCAGGCTGGTTGCCCACAAAGGGCTGCTGCTGAAACCGCTCGGCTTCACGCTGGACGGATATAAGCTGATTTTCAAGGATAACAGCCTGCTGGTGGGGTACAAGAACACAATCATTTACGTCGGACTGGGTACCTTGATCAACATGGTCATGACGATCATGGGCGCGTTTGTGCTCTCTCGGCGGGACCTTTATTTCAAAAACGCCATCATGATCGTGATCACGATTACGATGTTTTTCGGGGGAGGGCTGATCCCCTGGTTTCTGCTCATGAAGGACATCGGCCTGTTCAACAACTTGTGGGCCATGGTTCTTCCGACCGCGCTGAGTACCTGGAACATCATCATCCTGCGGACCGGCTTTCAGGCGATTCCCGCCGAGTTGGAGGAGTCCGCGACCATTGACGGCGCAAGCCAGGCCCGCATCCTATTTTATGTCATTTTGCCGTTGTCGAAAGCGACGCTGGCGGTCATTTTCCTGTATTACCTCGTGGGGAACTGGAATTCCTGGTTCAACGCGATGGTGCTTTTGCAGGATCGGGACAAATTCCCGCTGCAGCTGCTGATGAAGGAGATTCTGGTCGCCAACGATTCGTCGGCAACGACGATGGGCAGCGCGGGCGGCGTCGTCATCGACAGTGCCGGAAGCTCGACCGCTTACCGGGAACTGGTCAAATATTGCACCATCGTTGTATCCACCATACCGATTCTGATGGTATATCCTTTCCTGCAGAAATATTTCGTCAAAGGGGTATACGTCGGTTCGATCAAAGGCTGAAGGAGATTGGTTAACCATGACAACTGAAAAGGCAACCGCAGCATCGATCGCGCGTGCGGATTATCCGAGACCGCAGTTTATGCGCAAGGCATGGAGCTGCTTGAATGGCGAATGGGAATTTCAGTTCGACGATGCTTGCATCGGCGAGGAAGAGAAATGGTACAGTACCGAACGGTTAACGGCATTTTCGCGTAAAATTCAGGTCCCGTTTGCCTTCCAAAGCCCGCTTAGCGGCATCGGTGATCCTTCGTTCCATGACATCGTATGGTATCGCCGAAGCTTCGAAGTCCCGGCCGACTGGAAGGGCAAACGGATCGTGCTCCATTTTGGTGCAGTGGATTATTCGGCCAAAGTGTGGGTGAACGGTAACCTTGTCGCGACGCATGAAGGAGGTCATACCCCGTTTCAGGCAGACATTACTTCCGCGCTGGCGGACAACGACAATTGGGTTGTCGTGCGCGCCGAGGATTTCAGTCGCGATGTTTCGCTGCCGCGGGGCAAGCAGTATTGGAAGGAGCAATCGGCGAGCATTTTCTACACCCGTACGACGGGAATTTGGCAAAGCGTGTGGCTTGAACCGGTCTCCCGCGTGCATTTATCCAGGATCAGGCTCACCCCTGACATCGATCGGAACGAAATCCGGGTGCGCGCTTTCCTGGAAGGTCTCCGTTCATCCGAAGAGCTGACGCTTGAAGTGTCGGTCACATATCAAGGAAAGCTTGTAGCAGAAGACCGGTACGGGATCAGACAGAATGAGGCGATGCGGACCATCGGTTTGAATGACTTTTTCGAACATGGCATGGGGCGTTTGTGGAGTCCGGAACATCCGCATTTGTATGACATTCACCTGCGTTTGCTGCGTGGAGAAGAATCCCTTGATGAAGTCGTCAGCTATTTCGGCATGCGCAAAGTATCGATCGAAGGCGGCAAGCTGTGCCTGAACAATCATCCTTACTTTCAGCGGCTGGTGCTGGACCAGGGATATTTCCCCGATGGCGTGCTGACTCCTCCTTCCGACGAGGCCATTCAAAAGGATATTGAGCTGGCCAAAGCGCTGGGCTTCAACGGCGTGCGCAAACACCAGAAAACGGAAGACCCCCGGTTTCTGTACTGGTGCGACCGGATGGGATTGCTGGTCTGGAGCGAGGCGGCGAACGCCTACGCCTATTCCGAATCGTACGTTCGACGTTTCACGAGGGAGTGGCAGGAGATCATCGAGCGAGATTACAATCACCCTTGCATCGTGACCTGGGTACCGTTGAACGAAAGCTGGGGGGTTCCGAACGTGCAGGTCGATGAGCGCCAGCAGCAGCATGGATTAGCGATGGTGCATCTGACCAAATCGCTCGACGGCAGCAGACCGGTCGTATATAACGATGGCTGGGAGCACATGACGACCGATCTGCTGACGATCCATGATTACGAGAGCCGCCAAGAGGTGCTGGAGGCGCGTTATGCGAGCGTTGAGTCCGTCACCGGTTCGATGCCGTCCAATCGCAGGCTGTTCGTTGGCGGAGCGGCTTACGAGGGTCAACCGATCCTGGTGTCGGAATTCGGGGGCATTGCGTTCAAAAAAAGCGAGTGGGAGGGCTGGGGCTACTCCGGTGCCGAGAACGAAGAGGAATTTCTGCAAAAGCTGGAGGCCGTCGTGCGGCCGATGTTCGATTCTCCGGTCGTGCAAGGGTATTGTTATACGCAATTGACCGACGTCGAACAGGAGATCAATGGACTGCTGACGTACGACAGACAGCCCAAGGCTCCGCTGGAAGCGATCCGCCGCATCATGGAAGGCCGGAGATAAGCCGTTCAAGTCCAATTTCGGAAGGAAGCGTGATGGATGATGAAGGTCAGGCATGGAAAAACACTGCTGCTCGCCCTATGTGCCCTGCTGGTATTCCCTATGGACGGTGCTTCTTATGCCGCCAGCACGCAGAACAACTTCTATAATGTCGTCATGCAGGATGGGGCGGACCCTTGGGTTTACAAACACACGGACGGATATTATTACTTTACGAAAACGACGGGCGGCAACGTCACGATCTGGAAATCCAAGCAGCTGACGACGATCGACGCGGCGCCTACCACGGTGGTAAACACCGGATGCTGCGGCATATGGGCTCCTGAGCTGCATTACATTAACGGGGCTTGGTACATCTATTATGCCAAAGATGATGGGGATAACGTGAACCATCGGATGTATGTCATGGAAAATACGTCCCCTGACCCGACGCAAGGCACTTGGCAGTATAAAGGGCAGATCACCGACCCGACGAACAAATGGGCCATCGACGGCACGGTGCTGCAAACAGGCGGGCAGCTGTATTTTATCTGGTCAGGCTGGGAAGGCGACACGAATGTGCGGCAGAATCTGTATATCGCGCATATGAGCAATCCATGGACCATCGACTCCAATCGGGTGGAAATCGCGCGGCCTACGTACGCTTGGGAAACGAACCATTCCCCCAACGTGAATGAGGGCCCCCAGGTCATCATCCGCAACGGCACGATCAGTCTGGTGTATTCGGCCAGCGGCAGCTGGACCAACGATTATTGCCTCGGGCTGATCACGGCCAGCACATCCAGCGATTTGCTGAATCCGGCGTCCTGGCAGAAACGAAGCCAGCCGATTTTCCGATCAGGCAACGGCTTATATGGCCCTGGCCATCATTCGTTCACGAAGTCTCCCGACGGTACGGAGGACTGGATCGTGTATCACACGGCCAAATTCAACAACAGCGGCTGGAATCGGGAAATTCGGATGCAAAAGTTCACGTGGAATGCGGACCATACGCCGAATCTGGGAGCCCCGGCCAATCCCAATCAACCGATCGCTTTGCCTTCGGGTGAAACAGCGGTTGTCCGGTACGAAGGCGAAGAGGGAACTTTCGGAGGTGCGGCCTACGCTTCGCAAAGTCCCAACGGTTCGGGAGGCTGGAAGGCAGGACATATCGATACTGCCGACAGTTATGTGGAATATGACGTCAACGTGCCGACTGCAGGCGAATACATCCTGCTGGCGAGAACAGCCAATGGCACGGAGGGCGGAAACTGGTCCAACCTGCGGTTAAGCGTAAATGCCGGCACCGCAAATGCGTTCCATATCACGAACAAGGGCTGGGAAAACTGGGGGCTGTCCACGGCCAGAATCCAGCTCAATGCAGGTGCGAACAAAATCAAATTCACCAAAGGAGACGGGTACGGCGAGATCGACTGCTTTGATATCAAGCCTGCCAATTGAGAGATATGATGGTCTGTTTGGGAGAGTTGTTTGCGTGCGGAGGAAGATGAGGAGTGCTCCCAACGCAGGTCATGAAATGAATATAGGTGCCCCGTTAGCGTAAAGCGCAGCGGGGCACCCCTTTTTTGAATGAGGGTGTGTACGGCGCTTGGATTGTAGGCGATAGTTGCGCCAGATTCTAGCGAACCTGAGCCACCTTATTAGGCCAATGTTCGGGTGTGAAAAAATGTAACGAACCTGAGGCACGTTATCGGCCCGCAAAAGCGCAGAAACTGCACGGATGAGGCGGAATAAGGTGACTGAAGTTCGTTAGGCACACAAAGTGGCGGAAAACGCTCGGATAAGACGTATGAGGTTTGTTTGCGCTCAGCCGAACGTCCTGGAAAAGGAGCGACCTCATCCAGCACATTTGCCTGCTGGCGAGAGTCGCTCCTTTTATGCAGCGAAGCTGCTTTTCCAAGCAAAGTTGCAGCCTCCAAAGATCAAGCCTGCTCGCAGTTCATCACTGCTCGCTCAAACGTGTACGACTCCCCGTCATTCGGTACGAGTACCTGTGAGGCGATGTTTTTCTCCTGCACGAATGCTTTCAGCTCGGCTCTCGACAGCGTCCAATGGTTTACGGCCTCCATATGCACCGACACGATCGTTGCTTCCGGCGCTGCTTTGTGTACTTCCAGGATGTCGTCTTTGCCCATCACAAGAGAGCCGCCTTGCAGAAACTGGTTGTCGCCGCCGTTAACCACGATCACGTCAGGACGGTGCGTCCGAATGGTTTGTCCCACTTCTTCGTACCAAACGGTGTCTCCGGCGACATAGAGCGTGGGTTCATCCGGATGTTTGAACACTACGCCGCAGACAACTCCGGCCAGATTCAAGATTTCGCCCCGGCCATGCTCACCTTTGGTTTTCACGAGCTGAATGTCCCCGAAAGTGGTATCCTGCTTCAGCACTTCCGTATGTTCAAAACCGTCCTCAGCCACTTTGGCTGCATCTGCTTCGTTTTGCACAAACATCTTGATTCCTTGGGGAAGCCGTTGTATGGCTGCCTCATCATAATGATCCAAATGAAGGTGCGTCACAATGACGGCGTCCACGTCGACAATTTGTTCGATCGGCAGCGGCAAACCTACGAGCGGATTCATCTGATCCTGTCTGACCGAGTTGGGAAACGGGGGATATGCACCTTGGTCAGCAAGAAAAGGATCGACCAAAAATGTTTTTCCGGCATATTGGATAATGATGGTTGCATTACGGATTTGCGTTATTTTCATGGGTAAGCGCTCCTTTATTTCAAGATGCCTTCAGTGTACAGGATGGACAGCGGCCGTTTACATAGATAAAATCAAGTCATTACCTGCTTTGGCTTGATTTATGAAAGAAAAGCGATCGGAAGAGGGTGCTGCACTTGCAGTGGCCTGGTATGATTGGTAAATGATTAATGCGGTTTCGATAGAGAGTGGATGAACGGACAGGGAGGGGGCGATGTCGTGCTGGATCAAACCGATGTGCGCATTTTGGAGGAGCTGTCCAGAAACAGCCGCATCACGATGAAAGAGCTTGGAGAAAAGGTTCACCTTACGGGGCAAGCGGCTGCGACAAGAGTGGCCAAGTTGGAAGATCAGGGCGTCATCGAGGGGTATACGATTAACATTAACCAATCTAAAATCGGATGTCAGGTGCATGCAATGATCACGATTTTTACGCAAAGCCTGCATCACAAACCGTACCTTGATTTCATCGAGGCATATAAGCCGAACATGCTTAATCATTACAAAATCAGCGGCGAAGGATGTTATATGCTGGAGAGCCGTTTTCCGTCCAATGAAGCGTTGGACCGATTTTTGGTAAAGCTGAACGAGCATGCAAACTACAAGTTAAACATCATCATTAACAAACTTTGATCTGCCTGACGATGTTACGTCATTGTTAACTTTTTGCCTGAAAAGTATTGAATTCTGGTTCTGCCTGTGTATAATATGAACTACAACTGAAATTCACAAATGTTTTCTAGGGTTCCGCGACGTCCTGTCGGCTGGTCCGAGAGAAAACTCACAGTCGCGAGCGACTGTGTCACGGAAGGATAAAAGCCTGGGAGATAAACTGCTGCATGCAGTTTTCTCCCGGGCTTTTTTTATTTTTGCTGCTTTACATCAATATTACATGCAGCGTAATCAAAAGGAGGATGCAGAAAATGAACAAGACATGGGGATCTGTCGTTATTGCGGCATTGTTTGAGGTTGGATGGGTCATCGGACTGAAACATGCCAGCGGATTTTTGGAATGGGGAGCCACGGTGATTGCCATTATTGTCAGTTTCACGTTAATGATTATGGCCGCGCGCACGCTTCAGGTCGGAACGGTGTATGCCGTGTTTGTCGGGTTGGGAACGGCCGGAACCGTCCTTGCGGAAATTTTGTTGTTCGGGGCGGGGGTGGAGGCGTCCAAACTGCTGCTGATCGGTGTGCTTTTGCTTGGCGTAATCGGTCTTAAAATGCTCAGCAAAGAAAAGAAACAAGAAAATGGGGTGCAGGAACGATGAACTGGGTATTTTTAATTTTGGCGGGGATTTTCGAAATGGTTGGCGTACTCATGATCAATAAATTCAACAAAGATCGGAATATGTTGTCCGTGATCTATATGATTGCAGGATTTGGCTTGAGTTTCTTCTTCTTGTCCTTGGCGATGAAAACACTGCCGATGGGAACGGCGTACGCCGTCTGGACCGGCATCGGAGCATCGGGCGGAGCGATTCTTGGCATGATTTTTTATGGTGAACCGCGGAATGCAGCAAGGATTTTGTTCATCGCCATGGTGCTTGGGTCGGCGGTCGGATTGAAATTGGTCAGTTGATGAATGAGAGATAGTAGCAGCCACGAACCGTGGAAACCATATTCGTCATGCACCTAAAAGAACAAAACACCCAAAAGAACCGGATGCCTCGGCATTCTGGTTCTTTTTGGCATTTTCAGAGCACCTGGCATTTCACTTGCCTTGTGCGTTCACATCGCTTCTTCGATCTCAGCCAACGTGCTGCTTTTGGACGTAGATTTCAGCCGTTGATTTGCGTAGATCAGCAGACCCAACACGATCCAGCCGGTACCGAGCAGCAGAGAGGAAGCTTCGAGCCTGGTGATGAGATACAGGATGAAGGTTGCGCCTAATAAAGGGAAGAGCATGCGGACGATCCAGTCCTGAATGCTGCGTCTTTTCTCGCGAATAATGTAATGGCAGATGACGGACAGATTCACGAACAGGAATGCGGTGAGCGCGCCGAAGCTGACAAACATGATCGCGGTTTCCAGGCTGATGAAGAGCGCCGCCAGCGAAATCAGGCTGACCAGCACGATATTGAACACGGGTGTGCGGAATTTGGGGTGGATCGAGCTGAATTTGCGCGGCAGCAGGGAGGATCTTCCCATCACGAACAACAGCCTGGAAACCGTAGTCATGGACGACATGCCTTGTGCAAGCACGGAGAAGATGACGACAAAAGTAAAGATGGACGCAAGCGTTCCGCCGCCGATGGCCTGCATCAATTCGAAACCTGCGGAGTCCATATGGCTGAACGTGAAGGATGGGAGCATCTGTTGAATCAGATACGCGGTCGCAAAATACATGATGCCGGCAGCGCTGACGATGATCAGAATGGCACGCGGAATCGTTTTTTCGGGGGTACGCGTTTCTTCCGCCATCGTGGTGATCGAGTCAAAACCGAGGAAAGAAAAGCAGACGAGCGATGCACCGGCCAATACGGCAGAGAGTGGGACGCCTTCGACGGAATTCAGGGGATTCAAGCCGGCAGTGATGCCTTGCGTCATCGCTTTATATACAAGAAAGGAACAGAAGCCGGCAATGAAGACGATCTGCATGAGCACAAAAACTTTGTTGACGTTCGCTGACGTTTTGATGCCAATGATGTTGATCGTCATCACGACCAGCGTAAGCAGAACGATCCAGACGGAAGAAGGGATGGAAGGGAACTGCGCATGGAGGTTAATCCCGAACATGAGCACGGCCACGATGCAGGAGAACAGGTAATCGAGCAGGATAACCCATCCGACCAAAAAGCCGATAAACGGATTCATCGCTTGACTTACGTAGGTGTAGGCAGAACCTGACACCGGGAACGCTTTGGCCATCTGTCCGTAACTGGCCGCGGTAAACAGAATGGCGATAAACGCAAGCACGTAAGCGGCCAGCAGCATGCCCTGGGAACCTTCATGAAGCACGCCAAAGCTTGTGAAAAATATCATCGGGGACATCCATGCCAATCCCATCGTCACCACATGGCTTAAGGAGAGATTTCTTTTCAGTGTTAGTTTTTGTGACATATTAAAACCTCCTTCAAAATTCATAACGAATCGATCGTTTTGTTCATGTTATAACACTTCACATTCTTGCAGGGCTTTTGTTAAAAATCAAGCCTTATTTTTCGCTATAACCGAACGTTTGGTTATTTTCTTTAGTAGAATTTTCGCGGTTTTGAATAAAGGATGTGAAAAAACACAAGCCGAAAGACCTGTTCTTGAACTTTTTTCAAAAAAACTATTGTGATTCATGATTTTACGTGTTAGTATTCATAACATGAATTGCATAAAATGTTTTCTAGGGTTCCGGGCCGCTAACGTCGGCCGACTGGTCCGAGAGAAAACGCATCAGGAATCCGATCTGATGTACACGGCGGGACAAAAGCCCGGGAGAATCGATCAAAGAGCGATCTTTGATGTTTCTCCCGGGCTTTTTTCTATACTTTTTTTCAGGAGGAATGAACAATGACAGTCCCATTCACAATGACATTGCAGCCTGGCGGCAAATGGTCCGCCCGCATAGGCCGAGGGAAGAACATTACCCTTAAGGCAACCGGAGAACGCGCCAATGTTGCGGCACTGCTGTTCCATACACTCGATCCGGCCGAGCGCTATAACATGCCAGATACGTTGAAAGCCCAGCACACCGCATTTTTGACAAGCGGCAACGTACTGATGAGCGATCAAGGCAGAGTGCTCGCTTCGATCACGGAGGATTCGGTCGGATGGCATGATCCGTTATCCAGTTATACGACTCGGGAAGCTACGGACGAAAAATACGGAACGACAACATACCAGGCGCAGCGTAATGACTGGCTGCGAAACGGCGAAGAGAACTTCAGGGTAGAGCTGTTCCGCCATAACCTGTCGCCACGCGATATCGCGGTCCCGGTCAACTTTTTCTCCAAAGTGGTTTGCGAACGGGACGGCACGATGCGATACACGGCTCAGGAAACATCTGGCCGGTCGGTTACGCTCCGCACGGAGATGGATATTTTGCTGGTTCTATCGAATACGCCGCATCCGCTTGATCCTTCAGATCAATATCCGGATGCAAGCATCATCGTTACCGTGACCGACGCCGAACCTGTATCGGAACTTGATCCATGCGTACTTCATTGCGGCGAAAACCGCAGAGCCTTCGAAAATACATGGAATGCCTATGCATTGATGAAAGGGGTCAACTAATATGAGCACATTTCAACCTGTACAAAGCGAGATGCGCACCGAAAACGCCATCTACGAACATATCATTCCAGCAGGAGACGGTTGGCTGCATGATCTGCTGCCAGGACAAACGCTGCGCATCGTTGATATGGAAGGCAATCAAGCGGTGGATACGCTGTTTTATTCCACGTCAGACCCGTCCGACCACTACAGCGCGGTGCGGACGATTACCCAACAGGGCAATCTGTACTTGACCACAGGTTCGACGCTGCTCGCCGAATCGGGCCAGGCACTGCTCCGAATTACAGCCGATACCTGCGGCAGGCATGATACGATCGGCGGCGCTTGTTCGGCACAGAGCAACACGGTGCGTTATGCGCACGATACACTTCCGATGCATAACTGCCGCGATACGTTTATGCTGATGCTTTCCCGGCGGGAGGAATATACGAAGCGGGACTTGGCGCCAAACGTCAATTTCTTCATGAATGTTCCGGTCACGCCGGAAGGCGAGCTGACGTTTGCCGACGGCATTTCCGCACCTGGCCGTTACGTGGAATTGCTGGCTCTGGCTCCGGTCACCGTGCTGATCAGCAACTGTCCGCAATTGAACAATCCATGCAATGCCTATAACCCTACTCCAGCCAAAGTGCTTGTATGGGATGCAGAAGGAGTGAACGCGCATGTTTAAAAAAGTACTCATTGCCAACCGCGGTGCCATTGCGGTGCGCATCATGCGGACGTTGCGCCGGATGGGCGTATCCAGCGCAGCCATTTACACCAAAGCGGACCGGGACAGCCTCCATGTGGAACATGCAGACGAGGCGATCCTGATCGGGGAAGGTCCGGCCAGAGAGAGCTACGTGAACGCCGAATTGGTTCTGCAGACGGCCATCGAGGCTGGTGCAGACGCCATTCATCCGGGATACGGGTTTCTGAGCGAAAATGCGGCATTTGCGAGAGCGTGCGCAGAGAAGGGCATCGCCTTCATCGGGCCATCCCCCGAACATATTGAGCTGTTCGGCTTGAAGCATACGGCACGGGCGATGGCCGCGGAAGCAGGCGTACCGCTGCTGCCCGGCACGGAATTGATGAACACGCTGGAGGAAGCGGTTCAAGAAGCGGACCAAATCGGTTATCCGGTCATGCTGAAATCGACGGCAGGCGGCGGCGGAATCGGAATGCGGGGCTGCGAGCATGAAGAAGCGCTGAGGGAAGCTTTCGAATCGGTATCGCGCCTCGCGGCGGCCCATTTCAACGACGGCGGCGTTTTTCTGGAAAAGTACATCGCTCGCGCACGTCATGTCGAGGTTCAAATTTTCGGTATCGGCAGCGGCGAAGCGTTTGCATTGGGAGAACGCGACTGTTCCGTGCAGCGCCGCAACCAGAAAATCATTGAAGAGACCCCGGCACCGTGCCTGCCTGACGATGTCCGGAAAGAGATGCATGAGTGCGCGCGCAGGCTGGCGATGTCGGCAGGGTATCGCAATGCGGGAACGGTGGAGTTTCTTTACGATCCGGATGAGGAGCGTTTCTATTTCCTTGAGGTGAACACGAGGCTTCAGGTAGAGCACGGCGTGACGGAAGAAGTGCTTGGCATTGATTTGGTCGAATGGATGGTCAAAGAAGCGGCCAATGAATGCGGTTCGCTGAATGTGTCTGTACCTGCGCCGACAGGTCATAGTTTGCAGGTGCGGTTGTACGCAGAGGATTGCATGAACGAGTTCCGGCCAAGCGATGGACGCATCGATGCCATCCATTGGCCTGAAGGGGTGCGGATCGAGAGTTGGATTCAGCCGGGGTTACATGTAACGACGCTGTATGATCCAATGCTGGCGAAATTGATCGTGCGTGCCGAGACGCGGAGCGAAGCCATTGCCAAGATGAAAGTCGCGCTGCAGCAGCTCCGCGTGTACGGCGTGACCACCAATCAGTCATATATTGAAGCGTTCCTGGATAACGATGCATTCGCAAGCGGAACGGTGCATACCCGAATGCTTTCCGGCTTTAAACCGATGGAGCATGCGATCGAAGTGCTCGATGGCGGCGTACAGACTACCGTGCAGGATAGCCCGGGCAGAATCGGGTACTGGGATATCGGAGTGCCGCCATCCGGCCCGATGGATCAGCTTGCTTTTCGCATCGGCAACCGGCTGCTGGGCAATGAAGAACAAGCGGCCGGACTGGAGATGACGCTTCGCGGGGGATCATACCGTTTCAGGGATGAGCTCACTTTTTGTTTGACAGGTGCAAATATGAATGCCGAGCTGGATGGCGTCATTGTTGAACCCTATTCACCGATCACTGCCTCTCCTGGCGCAGTGCTGACCTTGGGCGAGGCCAAACAAGGGATGCGGACATATCTGCTCGTAGCCGGAGGACTTGACATGCCGCTTACGCTCGGGAGTGCGGCGACGTTTACGCTGGGAGGCTTCGGCGGACATGGAGGCAGTGCGCTGCGGACCGGAGCCGTCCTTCGGGTGGGCAAAGCCAAAGGAAGCCCGCTTGCTCCGCTTGCAGCGGATCGCAGACCCGAGTATAGCAATGAATGGACGATTGGCGTCATCCCGGGTCCGCATTGCACCGACGAGTACGTTCTGCCCGCGTATCTTGGCCAGTTGACCGAGACAACATGGGAAGTGCATTTCAACAGCTCCAGAACCGGCGTCCGCCTGATCGGCCCGGCTCCGCTGTGGGCGAGAACCGATGGTGGGGACGCCGGACTGCATCCGTCCAACATTCATGATAACGCGTATGCCGTCGGCGCGCTGGATTTGACGGGCGACATGCCGATCCTGCTCGGACCGGACGGGCCGAGTCTCGGCGGATTTGTCTGTCCCGTAACGACGGCGACCGCAGAACTATGGAAGCTGGGTCAATTAAGCCCTGGCGACAAGGTTCGTTTCAAGTTGATCACCGTCGAAGAAGCAGAACGGCTCAGAGCGGAGCAAGAGGAGTATGTGCAACAGCTTGACGTTCAACCATTGCTGCCAGCGCTGCCCGAAACGTCCAGGGGCGATTACATGCCGATCCTGGCCCAAGCGACGGAAGGCAGACGTTTTGCCATCGCCATCCGCTGCTCCGGCGACGAGAACATCCTCGTGGAATACGGGGAGCGGGAGTTGAATCTGCTGTATCGTTTCCAGGCGTACGTGCTTATGGAAGCCATCAAATCTAGTGGAAACATTCCGTTCATCGAGCTGACTCCCGGCATCCGATCGCTGCAAATCCATCTCGATGCGTCCCGTATGTCCGTTAAAGAAGCGGCTGCATTGGTGATGGAGTTGGACTTGCAGCTTCCGGAGCTGGAAACGATCGAAGTGCCTTCACGGATCGTCAAACTGCCGCTCTCCTGGGATGATCCGGCGACGCGTCTCGCCATTGAGCGTTACCAGCAAAACGTTAGACCGGATGCGCCGTGGTGCCCGAGCAATCTGGAATTTATCCGGCGCATGAACGGGCTGGGTTCATTGGAGGAAGTTGCCGAAATTGTGTTTAATGCTTCGTATCTCGTCATGGGGCTCGGCGACGTGTATCTCGGAGCACCGGTTGCAGTGCCGCTGGACCCCCGCCACCGGCTCGTGACGACTAAGTATAACCCTGCGCGCACGTGGACGCCGGAAAACGCCGTAGGCATCGGCGGCGCATATCTTTGCGTATACGGGATGGAAGGTCCGGGCGGATATCAATTCGTCGGTCGTACGGTGCAGATGTGGAACACGTTCAGAGAGACGAACCATTTTGAAGCAGGAAAGCCTTGGTTGCTGCAATTTTTCGATCAGCTTCAATTCTATCCGGTGTCGGAAGCGGAGCTTCTGAAGATGCGCGAAGAATTTCCGCGTGGCGGCTTTGCCGTCGAGGTGGAGGAGACCACGTTCCATTTGGGCACGTACCTGGAATGGTTGAACTCGATCGCCGAGGAATCAGGCAGCTTCCGTAAGCAGCAGCAGAGCGCATTCCAGGCCGAACGGAACTATTGGAAGGAGCTTGGCATTGCCGAATACGTCTCCGAGCCTGAAGCCGCGGCTGCGCTGGAAGAGGTAGAGATGCCTGAGGGCAGTCTCGGCATGAGCAGTTCCATGTCGGGCAGCGTGTGGAAGGTGTTGGTCGAGCCAGGCCAAGAGGTTCGTAAAGGCGACACTATTATAATAGAAGAAAGTATGAAAATGGAGTTCCCACAGCTGGCTCCGGCAGATGGAGTTATTGCTTCGATCTACGTTTCGCCAGGGGATCAGATCAAGTCGGGAGACTGGATTGCGGCGATCATTCCGGCGATCAAGGAGGAGGTTGTGCGATGACGATCAATGCCGTTCCGAAAAAGATGACCATCGATGCGCTTCGTACCGGTTATCTCCGTGGCAGCTTCACGCCTTCGGAGGTGGTGGAGAGCATCATCAGGCGGGCAAGCGATACGGAAGATGATCATGTCTGGATCACGCCGCCGTCGATGGAGTTGATTGCCCCATATCTGAACAATATTCAACATTTGTCCATCGCCGATTATCCGCTGTGGGGCATCCCGTTTGCCATCAAAGACAATATTGAAGTGCAGGGCTGGCCCGTGACGGCAGGTTGTCCCGAGTATGAGCGCGAGTCGGAGCGGCATGCAGCTGTCGTGGAAAGATTGGTCGCTGCCGGCGCCATCCCGGTCGGCAAAACCAACCTCGACCAGTTCGCCACAGGGCTTGTAGGTACAAGAAGCCCATATGGTGAAACGCATAACGCTTTGCGGCCTGAGCTCATCAGCGGAGGATCAAGCTCGGGTTCGGCGGTAGCCGTGGCTCTGGGGCAGGCAGCTTTCGCGCTCGGCACCGATACCGCCGGTTCGGGCAGGGTGCCAGCCGCACTCCACGGTCTTGTCGGGTACAAACCGGCTGTAGGGGCATGGCCTTCCACCGGTTTGGTGCCCGCATGCCGGAGCATCGACTGCATCACCGTTTTTGCGCATGCGCTCGGAGATGCCGTCGCCGTCGATGGCGTGGTGCGGGGGCCGCATCCCGAAGATGCTTTCTCGAAAGCGCGCCCTCTTGGGCCGTCCCGCGCACCTGCCAGATGGTTGTTTCCCAAAGGCGACCTGACGTTTTTCGGCCCGTTTGCCGAAGCGTATGAAGCGGCCTGGAAAGGGGCGAAACAAACCTTGCTGCAGTCAGGGATCAGCGTGGAGGAGGTCGATGTGTCCCTGCTGCAAGAGGCTGCTGCGCTTCTGTATGAAGGACCGCTCGTCGCTGAACGGTGGGCGGATTTGGAGTCGTTTGTGCAGGCGCATCCCGGAGCCTTGTTTCCCGTAACCGAAGATATATTGCGCACAGGCGGCAAAACGGAATTTACGGCAGCTTCGCTGTTCCGGGCGCAGCACCGTCTGGCCGAGATTCGCCGCAGCACGGAAGTTTTGCTGAAAGATGCCGTCCTTGTCCTGCCCACATGTGGAGGAACGTGGACGAGGGCACAAGTGCGGCAGGACCCGATTCGAACGAACAGCCTAATGGGGCTGTATACGAATCATTGCAACCTGCTCGATTTAAGCGCCGTTGCTGTTCCAGCAGGAGATGCGGCAGAACATCTGCCGTTTGGACTGACGCTGTTTACGCTGCCGGATCAGGAAGCGGTTATGGTAGAAGCTGCAAAATGGGTGGAGCGGAGCCAAGAACGCATGTTGGTGGCCGTTTGCGGGCTGCATATGAGAGGTATGGCGCTGGAACCTCAGATGACCGGGCTGGGGGCTTATTTTGTGGAAGAGGCGCGGACTGCACCGGAATATCGCTTGTATCGATTGGATACGCATCCGGCCAAGCCTGGCTTGGTTCATGTGCTTGAAGAGGGCGAATCCATCGCATTGGAGCTGTGGAGCATGCCGATTTCCTCTTTTGGCCTTTTCACGGCAGCCATTCCCGCCCCGCTCGGTATCGGCAAAATCCGGTTGCAGGACGGCAGAGTTGTGTCCGGTTTTAGTTGTGAAGCCTCGGCTGCACCAGAGGGCGTGGATATCACGTCCATGGGTGGATGGAGGAACGCGGAAGCGAATAACACTGTCTCGCATACAAGCTAAACACGATAACGAAGCGGCTGATCCTAAGGATCGCCGCTTTTTCGTCGTCCGTAAAATTTTTACATAAGCCATATACAGAATTCATAAAATTCCACAAAACCTTTTATATACTTAATTTGCTTGTTACAACGGACAAAGGACCAGGTGGTAGACAACATGTTAAAAAAACGGGATTTGCATGAATGTCATTCATTGTACAGTTTATTGACGGACCCCGCAGTTTCTCCCTACGTTCGTTATCAATGCCAATCAGTGGAAGAATACTTATTTCTGACCAAACAATTGATCGCCGAAGAAGAACAGCATACGGTCATTTCACGCACCATCCTGAATGAAGCCGGTCTGCCGATCGGAACCATTGATTTGTATCAGATCGTAAATAACACCGGGTTCCTGGCCACGTGGATCGGGGCGCCGTATTTTGGAACCGGGTACAGCCAGAGAGCAAAATCTGCCTTCTTTGTTGAATTGTTTCTCAAACATGCGATTGAAACGATATTTTTAAAGATTCGCAAGCAAAACATTCGATCCAGCAAAGCAGCCCAAAAACTGCCGTATGTCAGATTAGCCAATGAATTGTTTCACGAAGTATACCAATCGGTTAATGCCGGAGAACCAATCTATGATCTGTACTATGTGGAACGGTCCGCCTTTATGGAGAGCCATATCGATCTGCACCAAGTGGTGGCAACGTAGCAACAGACATGAAAAGGAACTCGCCATGATTCTGTATGGAGACTTGTTGGTTCAATGAATATAGTTTGTGCTATCAAAACAAAACGTTTGAAACGATAAAGGTTATCTTTTGCCTATCAGGCTAAAGTATGACCTTTTTTTGATGGACAGGCTCTGTTAAAGGTTTATAATTGACCATTATTGTAAAACTGTCTTGGTGATAAGGCTGTATTATGAGCTATTGAATTCATTTATATATGATGTCATGACTCTCTACTTTTCCGTCTTCATCAAAATGAAGTTGCAATAAATTAACCTTTACCCCTAATCCTGCACTTCCGATGTAGTACAAGAATTGTCGTGATGGTTCAGTTAACTTTTCTGCCGGTTCTCCAAGCAAGTCAATAATTTCATTCTCTGTCATACCCTTAAGTTTGTACTTACTTGTTAAACTGCTTATCATACCGTCTCTCTTCTCCGGTTCTTTATTCCACGTTTCTTGGTACCGTTATCCCAATTTCAGACCAGGGACTGATCTGTCTCATCGCTTGTTTCGTTAGAATGGTCATATATTGAAAATGATGTTAACGATTCATCAAGATGATGAATCGGAAAGGTGGATCAGTGGCGAGTAGAAGAAGCAAAACAAAGAAGGCGGCGTGGCTCGTTGTCCTCGCTCTTATTCTAATCAGCGTGGTTGCGTTGGTTTTCCCGACGTGGACACCCGGTATTGAAGGAGAGCGCAGCATCAGCACCTTGGAGCAAATCGAAATTAACGGCTCGAAACATCGAATCATGATCCGCGGCCATGACCGCGATAATCCAGTGATTATTTTCGTGCATGGCGGTCCGGGATCGTCAGAAATCGCTTATGCCGCAAGCTTCCAGAACTTGTGGGAGCAACATTTCACCGTGGTCAATTATGATCAAAGGGCCAGTGGGGCCTCCTATCATTTTTTTGAAAACTACGATGATTTGTCGTCCAAGGTGTTAGTCGAGGATTTGCTCGCTATTACCGACCATGTCTCCGAACGTTTGGGGCAAGACAAGGTCATCCTCATCGGTCATTCCTACGGTACATATGTCGCAGCACAAGCTGCACAGCAAGCCCCTGAGAAATATACAGCTTACATCGGAATTGGGCAGCTTGGGAATGCGACGGAAAGCGAAATCGATGCATTGGAGTATGTCATCAACGAGGCGCGGCGGGTTGGCGATGAGGGGAATGTGCAGCGTTTGGAGCAGATGTCTGAAGAAATCCGCAAAGGGACTGCCCTTACGCCGAGATCGTACGTAACCAAGTATGGCGGTGCTTCCAGCAGCGGGGAAATGCCTGACGGGAACGTGTTCGACATGATTATGGGGAGCGAGTATAACCTGCTGGATATCATCCGCTATTACGTTGGAATCCTGAGTCACCAACAAGTGCTTCTGGACGAGGTGTTTGACACTCCATTGTCCACGGCCGTGACAGAGCTTGACCTACCCGTATATTTCGTAATGGGTAAATATGATTATATGACTTCATCCGCTGCGGCCAGAACATACTTCGATCAGTTAAATGCCAAGCAAAAGCAATTCATTGCCTACGAAAATTCCGCCCACTTCCCGCATATTGAAGAAAAAGACAGATTCAGCGAGTGGATGATCACCACCTTTGCAGAGAACTAACCTATATAAGTAGAACGAATGATGGTTAAACGTAGCCGCTGAGTGATGAGGAACATCTTCCGATCGCTGTTATCCCCACATTCCAAATGAGATCAGGTCAGCCGACAGGTTGGGCCTTCTTTGTTGTTCCGTGAAGAAACTTGGCAGGCCGAGGTTGTAATCATATAAATTCACGTTGGAAATGATGATTCCTCCACGTCATTGAGACTTGTAAAATGAAGCTAATGATCATGACAAGGAGAGGTTTAAATGGAAAAATCAGACGTTTCAATGCCGAAACAATCACGATCCTACCGCAATCATATTAACGATCCTTTCTGGTCACCGTATGTTGAGCTCGTTCGCAACGTCGTGGTTCCCTATCAATGGGAAGCGCTCAATGACCGGATCGAAGGGGCAGAACCCAGCCGGGCCATCCGAAATTTCCGCATCGCTGCCGGTGAAGAGGAGGGCGAATTCCATGGCATGGTATTTCAGGACAGTGATGTGGCCAAATGGATCGAGGCTTCTTCTTACCTGCTTGCAGCCAAAGCCGACGAGGTGTTAGAGCAGCAGCTGGACGAAGTGATTCATACGATCGCTTGCGCGCAGCAGCCCGATGGATATCTGAACACGTATTTTACGTTGAAAGAGCCGGGTCAACGCTGGACCAACTTGGCCGAATGCCATGAGCTCTATTGCGCCGGTCATATGATCGAGGCAGGTGTCGCCCACTATGAAGCAACAGGGAAACGCACCTTGTTGGACGTCGTCGTCCGGTTGGCCGACCACATCGTCGACGTATTTGGCCCCAAGCCGGGACAATTGCAAGGTTACGATGGTCACCAGGAAATTGAGCTGGCACTGTTCAAGCTCTACAAAGTGACCGGCAATGCGACGTATCTGGACCAGTGCCTGTATTTTCTCGATCAACGAGGTCAGCGGCCGCATTATTTCGTCCAAGAATGGGAAAAGCGTGGGAAAAGCGTACATTTCGGCGGACTGGATATGGTTCATCATCACGAATACTCGCAATCCCATCTGCCGGTACGTGAGCAAGACGCGGCTGTTGGGCATGCCGTCCGTCTGGTATATATGTGTTCTGCCACGGCTGACGCTGCGGCCGAGACGGGGGACGAGTCGTTGAAGCAGGCCTGCCGCCGGTTATGGAACAGCATCGTCGGCAAACGGATGTACATTACGGGAAGCATCGGTTCGTCCGCGAAAGAGGAAGCGTTTACAGGAGACTATGATTTGCCTGGAGATACGGCGTATGCCGAGACCTGTGCTTCGATCGGATTGATGTTTTTTGCTTGCCGCATGTTGAACCTGGAAGCGAACAGCATCTACGCCGACGTGATGGAACGCGCGCTGTACAACACCGTCATTAGCGGCATGTCTTTGGACGGCCGGCGTTTTTTTTACGTCAATCCGCTGGAGGTGCATCCGCATTTGCATCATGCCAATCCCAATTACAGCCACGTCCGTTCCCGGCGTCAAGGTTGGTTCGGTTGTGCATGCTGCCCGCCGAACATTGCCCGGTTATTGGCATCACTCGATCAATATGTGTACACGGTCAGTGAAAATGAATCGACATTGCATGTACAACTTTATATCGGAGGAGAAGGCGTTTTCTGCGTAAACGGGAACGAGATTCATGTACAGATGGAGTCGGACTATGCTTCGCAAGGAAAAGTGACGATGAGGTTCACTCCACAAACTTCGCATGACGTCCACTTTATTCTTGCACTGCGCAAGCCGGGCTGGAGCGGTACTCCTGAGATCTCCATCAATGGTGAGCTGGATCCGAGCGTTGAAATGGATGAAGATGGTTACATTCGTCTGGAGCGTTTATGGGCTGCGGGGGATGAAGTGCAGATCCTGTTTCCGATGCATGTGCTGCGGATGAAAGGCCACGAGGGCATACAGGATACGTTTGGCCGGGTAGCCGTGCAGCGGGGACCGTTTATGTACTGTCTGGAAGAAGCCGACAACGGGGAAGGCCTGTATCGGATTTATTTGCCGCGCGAGAATGAATTCAGGGTGGGGAGCGGTCAGGGGAATCCCATGAACGTGCCGGACCTGACCATTGCTGCCAAAAGGATGCAGACGGATGAAGCATGGGGCGGCCAACTGTATCGCAGCGATGCGAAATGGGGCGTGCACGATACGGATATTCGCTTGATTCCTTATTTTACGTGGGCCAACCGGGAGGAAGGCGAAATGAGGGTTTGGATTCACGAGTGGCATGGTGACGGACTTCACTGAGAGGGGTGATCGGTGCTGTAGCGATACGGGAATGTGGAAAAGAAAGATGATCCGAGGGTGATGAAGAGGAGGTACGCGCATGCAAGGTAAAAATGCCGATGAAGAAGCCGGAGCTCTGCCTGTACCGGAAGTCGACGCAGAATCTCCGAGCGAATCGCCAACCAATCATCCAGTCGATGAAGTGCCCGTGGATTAAGCCGTCAATCAATCCATTGCCGACACGGAAATCACGGTTACCGTTGGCGAACCGATTCCATTGCCGGATATCGTCGCCGTCACCTACACGGATGGCAGGAACGCTGATTTACCTGTCGTATGGGAGCGCATTGCGGAAGAACAGCTTGCATCCCCGTGAACGTTTGCGTTGCAAGGGACTTTAAAAGGCAAGGATTTGAAGGTCGCGGCGACGATCAAGGTTGTGGCCAAAGCCGAATAATGACATGATTTTGGCGTAGCGGGTCACAAGACCGCCTGATGACATGAAGGGAAGCTGTTTGCGGCAGCATGCATCCTAGTCATCAGGCGGTTATTTGGCGTGCATTTGCTGAATAACGCTCGGTCTTTTGTCACGATTTTGCGGTCATTTCGATACCGGTGAATTTGCTGCGGAAGGTAGAAGGAGAGATGCCTTCTTTTTTCGAAAAACAGGAGGAAAAATAGGAAACATGATTGAAACCGACCTCTTCCGCGATGCGGGAGATAGACCACGCCGTCTGCAGCAGCAGTTTTTTGGCCTGTTCCAGCCGATAATGAAGCAAATACTCCATCGGGGTCATGCCATAGACCTTAAGCATGCTGCGAGCCAAATAATTTGGATGATAGTTAAGGTCCTGCTGCAATAGGGGGTTGGAGATGGGATGGGTATAGTTTTGGCGAATATATAGTTCGATTTTTTCGGCGATCCGGATCGCCGTGGCATCCGCCAGCGAAGACAGGCCAAGGTCAAGGTGCTGCATGAATTGCTGAAACGCGGCTTGGCGCTTCCAATTGCGCATGGATTGCGGCTCCTGATCGAGCTGGGAGAAGTGCTCAAGCATCTCCATTTCTTTGGGGGAGATTTTCATATGTTTTGGAATGAAGATGGAGCAGACGTCGCAGTGGTTCAAGTACGCGCTTTTTTTGTGGCTCTCCATCAGCTGCGCCTGGTTTGCCAGACACTCGTCCATATCGGCCGATTCTTTCCAGCTCCCATAGGTTTGAAAATGAATCCAGATCAATTCGGTCTCTGCTTCGCACGGAGCGCTGCCATAATGATGCCCATCCGGCTTGAGGATGAGGGCTTCGCCTGCGCGCAGGCGCCATTCGATCCCGTTTTCACCCAGGGCCAGCGTGCCCTTGGTAACGACAACCAGGTCAAAAACACCGATATCGCTGCGGCTGATATGATGCTCGCCTGCTTCGTAACGGGCGCGTCCGCAATCAATGAAATAGGGGATCGGCGGGGTGATGAAATGAAGGATGGGCGAGTTCAAACAGGGCACCTCCAACAGGTTGGAATATTTAAAATTCATGTTGGCATCGAGCATTTCCTTTTTATGATACAGCAAGTAACATAGAAAATAAAGCGCTACCATTTAGAAGTTATAGGCCACACATCGGTTTGGAATCCATGATGGAAAAGGGGACTGGGACATGAAAAAACAGTTGATTTGGGTTGGGGTTTTCCTGCTGGTCATGATGACTGCCCTGGCAGGCTGCAGCGCAAAACCGGAAGCGTCCGACGGGACGGGGGAACCGGGTTCAGGCGGCGAAACCAAGCTGATATTTTGGACGTTTGTGGATGCACACCAGAAGTTTTACGAGAGCATGGCAGAGAGCTGGAATGAAGAACATCCGGACCAGCGCATCGTGCTCGAAGCAACGACGATTCCTTATGATGACATGCACACCAAGCTGCTTCTGGCACTGCAGTCAGGCGTGGGGGCACCGGATCTGGTGGACATCGAACAGAGCAAATTCCCGAATTTCATGAAAGGCGTGCCACAGCTCGTCGATCTGACGGACATGATTACGCCGGAGCTGAATAACATTGTACAGTCGCGGGTGGACATCTACAGCAAGGACGGGAAGTACTATGGCATCGACTACCATGTCGGAGCAACGGTCATGTATTACAACCAGGACATTTTGAACGAAGCCGGGGTTAACCCGGATGAGATCAAGACGTGGAGCGATTTTGAAAAAGCTGCGCATATTGTGCTCGAAAAAACGGGCAAACCGATGATCACGTTCGAAGGCAACGGGAACTGGTCATGGTGGCCTGCCATCAGTCAACAGAAGTCCGATCAGATTGACGAAAACGGCAATGTGACGGTCAATGCGCCAATCAACGTGAAGACGATGCAATTTTTCCAACAGATGGTGAAAGATGGCGTAGCGGCTGTTGCTCCTGGAGCCGGACATGATACGGAAGAATATTTCGGATATATGAATCAGGGAAATGCGGCGGCCGTGTTTATGCCGTTCTGGTTCATGAACCGTTTTACTGACCATATTCCCGACCTGAAAGGTAAAATGATCATTCGCCCGATGCCGGCCTGGGAAGAAGGCGGCAACCGTTCTGCGGGCATGGGAGGCACCGCCACTTCGATCACGAACCAATCGAAATCCGCGGATTTGGCCAAGCAATTCCTGGCCTACGCGAAGCTGTCGAAGGAAGGCAACCTCCAGATTTGGAAGCAGCTCGGCTTCGATCCGATCCGTACCGCCGTCTGGACGGATGCAGCGATGAAGGAGACCAACAAATTCACCGAATATTTCGGAGCGGATATTTTTGATACACTGCTGACGGTAAAAGACGAGATCGCGCCGGTGCATATCCGGGAGAAATCGCCGGAAGTGTTCGATGCGGTCCGCAACAAGGCTATCCCGGACATTTTCATTAATATGAAGGACCCCGAGCAAGTCCTGAATGACGTGCAGGCAGAATTAACGCGGTAGAAAGACATGAAACAACGGGCAGCCCGGAAAGGTGAATGCAAAATGCGAGCGGCTGCCCGCATCATGTTTGATTCATGGATTTTAGACAAACAGGGTGGAGGTCGATTCCGTGCAGCTTCACAATGAAACGCAGGTTCCGGCACAGGTCAGGTTTCGTTCAAGACGTAAATGGAATGCCCGGGCTTGGGCGCCGTATCTGTTCGTGATGCCGTTTATCGTATCGTTTTTAATCTTTTTTGCTTATCCGCTATATCGCGCAGGCATGATGAGTTTCCAGCAGGTGTTGCCTGGTGATGTGCAGTTTGTGGGGGTGGAGAATTATCGCAAGCTATGGAACGCCGATTTCGGGACAGCGCTCTGGAACAGCACGCGATATACGTTCTGGACGATGCTGCTCTTAATTCCCGTTCCGCTGGTGCTGGCCGTTTTACTCAATTCGAGCCGCATGCTGGCCCGCAATCTGTTCCGTTCCGCGCTGTTCATTCCCGCATTGACCTCCGTCGTGGTGGCCGGGGTTATTTTCAGATTGATTTTCGGCGAACTGGATGGCGCACTAATGAATACCATCTTGAACACCTTCGGCATTCCTAGCCAGCAATGGCTGTACAGCTCGTCCCTTGCCATGGTAGCTCTCGTAGTGCTTGCCGGTTGGCGCTGGATCGGAATCAACATGCTGTATTTCCTTTCCGCATTGCAGAGCATACCCAAGGATCTATATGAGGCAGCGGATATCGACGGCGCAGGGGTGCTGCAAAAGTTTACCCGGATCACGGTGCCGATGCTGAAACCGATCACGATCTATGTCATCACGATAACGTTATACGGCGGTTATGCCATGTTTACGGAAAGTTACATGCTGTGGGCAGGCAAGCCTTCTCCGCAGCATATCGGTTTGACGATGGTGGGTTACATTTACGAGCAAGGCTTCCAATACTTCAACCTCGGCTTCGGCGCAGCCATCGGCATCACGCTGCTGGGCATTACGCTCGTGATCAGCATGCTTCAGCTGACGATGCTTGGCATGTTCAGAAAGGAGGATTGAGATGAGACAGCGATGGGCTTCCAAACGAATCACGCCTACCTCCGTCCTACTTTTCCTGGTCTTTGCCGCACTTGCCGTGCTTATGCTGTTTCCGCTCTATGCGCTAATGCTGGCCTCGATCAAACCTGCTACGGAGCTGTTCCGTTACGGCCTTAACGTCAGGCTGGATTGGAGCATCATGAACCTGGATAACTATCGGGCCATCTTTGCCGGAGAAGGAGCGGCGGGGAATTATTTTACCTGGTACAAGAACAGTCTGGTCATAACAGCGCTGTTTACCGTCTTGAGCCTGTTGTTTTCTTCAATGGTTGGTTATGGTCTCGGTGTGTATCGGTTCAAAGGTCGGAATCTGATCTTTACACTGGTGCTTGTCGTCATGATGATTCCGATGGAAATTATCGTTCTGCCGCTGTATGAGCTGACCATTTCGCTGAAATTGATCAATACGGTCTGGGGTGTGATTCTGCCGTTCGTCGTGGCTCCGCTGCCGATCTTTTTCTTCCGTCAGTTCGCGCAGGGTTTGCCCAAAGATTTCATGGATGCAGGCAGAATCGATGGCTGTACGGAGTTTGGCATCTTTTTCCGCATCATGATGCCGCTTATGACGCCGGCATTCGGCGCGATTGCGATTTTGCAGGCGATGAACAGCTGGAACAACTTCCTGTGGCCGCTCATCGTGCTTCGTACGACAGAACAGTTTACGCTGCCGATTGGACTGGCATCATTCGTATCGCCGCTCGGTAATAATTATGAGGCATTGATTGCCGGAGCTGTGCTCGCCATTGTGCCGATCCTTGTGCTGTTTCTGTTCTTCCAGCGATACTTTATCGCCGGCCTGACGGTTGGGGGAGTTAAAGGGTGATGTTGCGGTACCAACGTGGAAGAGAAACATATATCAAACAACTGAGCAGAAAATCTTAGAGTCGCCTAACGGCGGCTCCTTTAGGTTTTCGGTTGTTTTGTTAAATGTTAGGTTATTGGCACTTGCCTTTTATTTGTTTTGCGATATTCTATTAGATTAGAGTTAATAGTAAATCTTCTGTTACAACAGGAAGTGGGGGAGTGGTATGAAAAGAATACTGAGGGTGTTATGTTTGGTGCTGATCAACTTCCTACTGATTTCAGTTGCATCCATGGAAGCTTCGGCGGAGGTCAAAACAGCGGTACATACATATAAGGAGCAACCTTACATTCAAATTAACGGCGGGGATGCAGCGGTAACTGAGAAAATAAATCAAATCTTAAAAGATCATGCGATCAGTGTAGCCAAGGCAAATAAAGCATGGAAGAATTATGATGCAGAATACTACACGAGAAACGTAAAAACATTGTACAACAATAACAAGGTTGTCTCTGTAGGCTATGTAGACGGTCTGAAGTATAATTATGAAAACAAGGGCACGTATTTTTCAGTCATCTATAATTTTGATCTTACAACAGGACAGCGAATTATGCTTAGAGATATCGTGGATTCTAAGGATAAGGAAATGAATCTTGAATATGCCATCTCCCGAAATTTGCAACTCAAGTACAGTAAAGGAATCAAAATTTACGAAAAGAGTGTTTATGATATTCGGTTAACGGATTCCACGCCTTTTTATTTCTATGAAAATGGAATTGTGATTCGGTTCTACCCTTCTGAAATTGCAGAGTATTCAGTCGGTTTTATAGATATAAAAATACCATACTCAGATTTAAACGAGAAAGGAACACATAAACTTATTAGCTATTTGGATTACTTGCGTAACCATGTGACGGATTACATAGACAGTAAGATTGATTATTTTGAGGGATATCGTATAAGTAGTATGTATTCACTTGCGAACGGGGAAGTATGGGAGCAAGTAGAGCCACGTTTTATCATGTTGCCTTCTTATTCATTGTCCTCGAAAGTGCGAATATATAAAGACGGGGCCCGTTACTATTTGTGGGTCGAAGATATGGCGGATGTGGTGGAAGTCAGAAGAGTTCATCCGGAATAGTTGGAGAAAACTAGTCTGCTTCTGCCAGAACGCTACTGACATCACGTTGTCAGTAGCGTTCTTTTATAATAATGCTATACAAAACCGTAAAAAAACATCCACACGTTAACGGAGAGAGGCAGAACCGATCTGAAGAAGCGAAGCGTTCTAAAAGCTTTCTGAAAGAAAGCTGCATCGGAAGATGATCCTGACTCGCAGTGGCCTAGTGTGATTAATTATTGCGGTTTAAATAGACCCACATAAGGAGGCACCCCAAGATGACGATGTCCCAACATGATATATTGAATGATCTGAAACATAACCCGGAGCATCGAAAGCGCCGATATTGGATCGGCTGTGTCTCGGAATCCCATGCGAAGCACGGAGTCGAACAAGGGATCGGACAGACCTGCCACGGCAAAGCGGCCAAATTGAAGCAAATGAGTGAAGGAGACTTCCTGATCTACTACTCGCCGCGCACAGACATGATGAATGGTGAGCCATTGCAGGCGTTTACGGCGTTGGGCCGGGTTGCCGACAATTCGGTCTATTTGTTTCAAATGAGCGAGACGTTTGTTCCTTATCGCCGAAAGATCCAATACGTTTCCTGCCGAAACGTAAGCATCAGAGGACTTCTCCATAAGCTCTCGTTTACCCGAGACCGGCGCAACTGGGGACAAGTCTTCCGATACGGACAATTTGAAGTCAGCGAAGACGATTTCATGATGATTGCGAATGAAATGCTGTCAGAGGACCATGGATTTCATGTTGAGCCTTCGGAAGAACAGATGACTTTGTTCTGAGTTCTTTTAAAAAGTCGCCATGTGCGGCTTTTTTTTGTACCCCTCAAGAATTCATGGATTATCCTGTTTCATGAGAGCTTTCTCTTTGCTTTTTGCGATAGTCATTGGGACTGCATCCCATTTCCTGTTTAAACAGCTTGGTGAAGTGCGAATAGTTGGTATACCCCACATGTCTGGCAATGGCATGGACCGATTGCGTGGTCGTTTCCAGAAGATGCCGGGCGGCCGCAAGACGGGTGTGAATGACATAATTGCCGAGTGAGATGCCCATCTCTTTCTTGAACAGCCTTGCGAGATAATCCGGGTTCAGGTAGACCAGATCCCCGAGGCTGTTTCGTGTCAGATCTTCTCCGTAATGAGTGCGTATATAATGGGTAATCTCGTGTACAACCGACTTCGGCTGCTCGGCAGCATTCAGATATTCCGCAGCCGTATTGACCAGGTAGGCAATGTAGGCTTGCATATCTTCAATCGAATGCAGGGATTGCATGAACAGTTGATCATTCGTTTTGCCCATATACAGCTTGTGGACTTCAATTTCCTTGCTTTTCAATTGGGCATACACCAGCTGCACCAGATCAAGACGCAGCAGGCTCAGAACAGCGGTGCCTACAATGCCTTCGTGTACAAGCTGATGCATATAACGACCGGTTTCATCCAGAAAGGACTGGAATCGATGTTCGTTCAGCAATTGCTCGAGCAATCCCAGGTCAGGCGGCGTGTAATTCAATTGGGGCCTGTTATAGTTCTCCAGCAAAAAGGTCTGGTTGCGGTGTTTGATTCGCTCTTCATTCATTAACAACAGCTCGTTCACCGTATGGCGAATCTGCCCCAGCGGCAGAGAGAAGCCGATGCTGCAGCAGGCATCCGATTTCAGGTAATTGTTCACCTCCGGGATGAACGAGCGGCACATGGATTCGATGAGCTGTACATCCGGTAACCTGTTCCATTTTAGAATAACGATCCAGTTATGATCCTTGATCTCGGTTATGGCTTCAATCGAAAATAAAGCGTCCTGAAACCGTTCGACCATCACGTTCAAACACGCATAATCAAACAGATTTTTGTCGGTTTTGCCCAGCGTATGATCATATGGAAACAGGTTCACCAGAATAGGAAGAAATAGGTCCGTTGCTTCGTAAGGCCAATTTTGTTCCGTCAAAAAAGCAGAAACATCGGCGGGGTCAGACAGCACGACTTTACCGGAGATGAGCCTGCGCCAGCTGTCCTCGATGAGCTTGCTTCTATTTTTCTGCCACAGCTCGCCTTCATCAATGGCCTTCTTAATAAACTGCTGATCCCTGGCTTTGGCAACCGCCTTTTGAATAATCAGAGTCAGCTTGTCGAATTCGATCGGCTTTAGAAAATAATCAAAACTTTGCAGCTCGATCGCTTTCTGCGCATAGTTGAAATCGGCATAATTGGTGAGAAAGATCGTTTGTACGCTGTGCGACTCCTCCCGGACCCATGCGAGCAGCTCGAGCCCGCTTCCCTGGGGCATCTCAATATCGCATATCAAAATCTGAACCGGATGGTTTCGCAAAATTTCTTTGGCTTGCGCAATATTGTAGGCCGTGAAGATCGTGTCGATCCCGAGGGCCCCCCAGTCGATTTTCTTTTCCAAAGCCATGACAACAAAGTAATCATCGTCAACCAGCAATGCATTCATGGTTTGCCACCTCTCCCGAAGGTTCTGAATTCAGTAAGATTTTAGGTAAGGAAAGCGTGATTCGCGCACCGCTTGCGTCGTTTGCAAACGTAATCGTCGCTTCATGCCGATACAGCAGCTCCAAACGTTGAATGGTATTCATAATGCCGATCCGGTTGCCGCCGGTTTGTTCCAGTGCTTCCCCGCGCACCAATGCGTCAAGAATTTCCTGACTGAATCCGGGTCCCGTGTCGGAGATCTGGATGAGCACAACATCGCCATGCTCTTGTCGCTCTTGCGTTACGGACAACGTAATACATAATTCCCGATCCCGCGAGACGCCGTATTTGACGGCATTTTCAATAAATGTCTGTATAACAAGCGGTGGCACAGCGACACCCGTGATCCCCTCGGACTGTTCGATCCGATAGGAGAAAGCATCCCGGTAACGTGATTTCTGGATGTCCAGAAACGTTCTCGCATGTTCGATTTCATTCTCCAGCAGAACGAAATTATCTCCGCTTTGAAAGATATAACGGAAATATCGGGACGTAGCCAGGGCCATGCTTTCAATCTCTTTATACATTTGCATCTGCGCCATACTGTACATGCTCGTCAGGCAATTCAGAAAAAAGTGGGGTTTGATCTGTAACTTCATATAATCCAAACGTATTTTCTGTTTCTCCAATTCCTGCTCGTAGCGATCAATCTTGAATCGTTTAATCTGGCCCACCAGTTCCTTGAACTGTGCATTGACCTGCTCCAGTTCCATAATCCGGCTGCTTTTGAGGTCTGCTGCCTCATCGCCTTCGTTAATGAGGGCTAGATTTTTGGAAAATCGCTGAATGGGAACAAGCAGATTTGTTCTGAAAAACATTAGGATTGCGCTTAATGAGCAGGTTACAATCAGAAAAAGCAGCATGATGAGCAGCTGAGCCACCATGATTTTCTCAAATGCACCAAACTTGATGACCATACGCGCGCTGAAATCCGCATTCGAGAAGTCGCTGCTGACGACATTGTGCGATTGGAGCACATCCATGAAGGAAGGCTGCGGGTCTGCCGCGTTTTCTCCGCTGGCAGGTCCGGAAAGCTGCATGCCGTTCTCATCCACCAGAGAGGCGTATCCGTTGGCGCCCAGATTCATTTGCTGCAATGGGGCAATGAGATCATCTGCAGATATCAACGCGATAAGATACCTATTGTAGTACGGCGCAATATTGATCAGATAAGAAGTACCGTTCACGTGGATAGGCGTCCAATGGGAGTAGAATTTCTCATATACCCCTTTTTCACGAGTCAAGGTGATGATCTGTCTTTTCACTTCCGAATAGTCCGAATAAGAGATGCTTATTGGCGCACAGTTGAGGAAGTATTCGCTGCTTTCCAAATAATAAAAGAAATTGTAGGACTGGCTATAGTTTCGCTGCAGTTCGGCAAAAAGCTTATGTAACTTCTCATTGGACTTCAGAAATGGAATGCTGTTTACGCCATACGTATTCATCGTGTCGAGATTTTCGTCGTTGGCCAGCGTCCATCCCATGAAATGATTAATGTAGGCAAAATCATGATTAATGCGATTAATGTACAAATCAGCGGTATTTTGCAAATATTGGGCGGATTGCTGCTTGACCAGGGAGATCGAAGCGATGCTGATGATCAGGTCCAGAACGAACACGACAAATGAAATGACGAACATCATGCGAATGTAATGCCGAATGGGATAGGGCTTGATGGCGTTCAGGTTTGCCATGAACAATGCACCCGCTTTCTGGATTGCTTCGTTATGAATGCGCTTTAATATCTCAGGAATAGTATAAAACCTTTGCTTGAAAAAAGCATAAAGATTTGCTTTTTTGGGGTTCAGAAGTCCGGAATACACATATGAAAGTCCGGATCGCGATATGTTTTGTGCCAGCAAGCATTCGGGTTACGTATAAGCGTTCAAAAAAGGAACATCAGAAGTCCGAATACCGTCCCTAGGGGTCCGATATAGCGAAGGGGAAGTCGTTTATACTGAAGCTAATCCAGCGCTGACAGGTCCAAGCGGGAAAGCAGCACCAGTATATGTACGGGAGGGAAGGGAAAACCATGAGGACCAATGCACTTTATTTAGGAAAAACGATGGAGAGAATCAGGCGTAATTGGGGGCTTTACGTTTTACTTTTTCCGGCTGTTCTGTTAACACTGTTATTCGCTTATAAGCCGATGTACGGCGTCATCATCGCATTTAAGGATTATAGTCCGGCGTCGGGAATCGGAGGCAGCCCATGGGCGGGGTTCAAGTACTTTGAAAAGTTTTTTCATTCCTATCAATTTACCAATACGATTCGGAATACACTTGTGATCAGTCTGTACAGCTTGGCTACGTTTCCGATCCCGATTATGCTTGCGCTGTTGGTGAACCAGATGAGAGCAGGGAGGTTTAAAAAGTTTTTCCAGACCGTCTCCTATATGCCTCACTTTATATCAACGGTAGTTATGGTCGGATTGATGCTGATTCTGCTCTCGCCCAGTACGGGGCTCGTCGGCAATGTGTATCAGCTGTTTGGAGCACAAGCACCGGACTTAATGGGCTCATCGGCTCTGTTCAGCAGCGTGTATGTGTGGTCTGACGTGTGGCAGCATGTCGGTTGGGACAGCATCATCTATATTGCCGCGTTGTCTGCCGTAGATCCAAGCCTCTATGAAGCGGCAACGGTCGATGGGGCAAGCCGGTGGCACAAGATTCGTTATATTGATATTCCGATGCTGATGCCGACGGCGATCACACTGCTCATTCTGCGAATGGGCGGACTACTGGGCGTAGGATTTGAGAAGGTCTATCTCATGCAGAATGACTTGAACATCCTCTCCAGTGAGATTCTGTCCACGTATGTCTACAAAATCGGTTTGCTGAGCAGTCAATACAGCTTCTCCTCGGCGATCAACCTGTTTAATACGGTGATTAATTTCATTTTGCTTATTCTGGTCAATCAGTTGTCCAAGAAATACAGCGAGAACAGCCTATGGTAGAGGGGAGAGAAACCAAATGAGCGTTATGGAGCCGGCCGCTATGACCAGAACTCCCCGAGTGAAGCGACGATCACGCATGACGGTTGGAGAGGCCGTGCTGTATGCCTTTGCCATTCTTTTTCTGATTGCGGTCATTTACCCGATTTATTTTATCGTCATCGCCTCCTTCAGCGATCCTTCCGCTGTGGCTAATGGACAGGTGTGGTTCTTCCCCAAAGGTTTTACGCTGGAAGGATATAAGGAACTGCTGCGGCATGACAATATCTGGATCGGATATCGAAATACCATTCTATACACGGTGGTAGGAACGTTGATCGGACTTGTCGTTAATATTTCGGCGGCTTATGCCTTATCGAGAAAGGATCTGGTCGGCCGAAAATTTTTCTCGCTGTTCTTTATTTTTACGATGTTCTTTAGCGGCGGATTGATTCCAACCTTCCTGACCATTCGCGATTTTCATCTCTACGACACGTTTCTGGTAATGGTGCTTCCGTTCTCTGTGGTGGTGTTCGATATGATCGTTGCCCGGACCTTCTTCCAGACCAGCATTCCCGGAGATTTATGGGAAGCCGCCCAGATCGATGGCTGCGGTAACCTGCGGTATTTTGCGTTGATTGTACTGCCACTGTCCAAAGCGATCATCGCGGTTCTGGGATTATGGATTGCCGTAGGGTATTGGAATTCATATTTTAATGCCCTGATCTATTTGAAAGACCCTAATCTGTATCCGCTTCAATTGATCCTGCGGAACATTCTCATCACGAATCAGATGCAATCCGGCATGGGAACCGGAGAAGCTGCGCAAGTCGCCCTGCGTCTTGCCAATCTGATGAGATATTCCGTGATTATTATCGCCACGATTCCGATCATGTGCGTCTATCCGTTCATCCAAAAGTATTTCAATCAGGGGGTGATGATCGGCGCAGTGAAAGAATAAGGCAGATGATCATTCATTACGAATCAAGGAGGGTCCCACATGGGGAAAAAGATAGGCAAGAAATTTTTCACCAAAATGAATAGTTTGCTGCTCGTCACAGCGATGCTGGCAAGCGTTGTCGGGTGCAGCAGCGGAAATAGCGGCGAGGCCGCCGAGACTCCGATATCAAGCGATTTTAATAAAGAAGGTCTGCCAATTGTTAATAATCCTGTAACACTCAAAGTACTGACGGTTCGCTGGGGCAACATGGGTGACACCTTTACCCAGAACCAATGGCTTAAGGATTTGGAGAAGGAGACCAATGTGAACATTGAGTGGCAGGTCATGTCCTCCAACGATTGGGGTGAACAGAAATCCATCATGCTTGCCAGTGGCACGCTCCCGGACATTATTTTGGGGGACCAGGTGTTCAGCGATTCGGACATTGTCAATAACCTGAGCTATTTCCGTCCGCTGGATGAATATATCGATTCGTATATGCCTAACTTGAAGGCGGCGATGGAAGAGACGCCGGAGATGAAGAAAATAAGCACATTTCCTGACGGCAAAATTTACTCGATGCCCACCCGATTGCCTGCCCGTCCGAAGAGCAGGAATCAGCCTGTCATCAACAAGGCATGGCTCGATAAACTGGGATTGAAGGCACCTACGACGACAGAGGAACTGTATCAGGTGTTGAAAGCGTTTAAGGAGAACGATCCGAACGGAAACGGTAAACCGGATGAAATTCCGTACACGGAAACGGGTCTGAATATGGACTTTCTGAATCCGTTCGGGATCACCGATATTAATGCCAGCAGCATGATCATTCAGGATGGAAAACCGGTCTTCTATCCGACAACGGAAGCATATAAAGAAGCACTTATTTACACACACAAGCTGTACTCGGAAGGTCTGATCGATCAGGAACTGTTCACCCAAGACAACACGATGACGTCAGCCAAATGGCAAAATGCAGACATTCCTATCGTCGGCTTCAGCAACCAGTGGACGCCTGACGCGGTGTTTGGCAAGTGGAGCGACCAGTACGAAGCGATTGCGCCCATTGCTGGACCGGATGGCAAACGTTATCAGCCAGGCGACCCCGGCGGCATGAATCTGGCCCGCAATGAACTCCTCATTACAAGCTCATGTACGGTTCCGGAAGTCGCGGCACGCTGGGCCGACCAATTTTATACCAATGAAGCAAGCATTCAGAACTTCTGGGGGGCGATCGGAACGGTCATCGAGAAAAATGATGATGGCACATACACGCTCATGGACCCGCCGGCAGGCACCAGCGCCGATGCCTGGTACTGGGATCAATCCCTGCGCGACTTTGGCCCGAAATATGTAAGCCCTTCCTTTGAAGAGAAAATCAAGCTTAATCCACAGGCGGGTGACGGACTCAAGCTGCAAATCGATCAATTGGGCAGCGCAGATGTAACAACCCCCTACCCAAAGGTCATGTACAATGCGGAAGAGTTTCAGGAGCTGCCGACGCTGACAACGGATATTGATGGCTATGTGGCCACCATGCGTGCTCAGTGGGTCACCAAAGGCGGCATTGAAGAGGGCTGGGATGCGTATGTCAAAAAGCTGAACGACATGGGACTTGAACGGTTAGTGACCATCCGTAATGATGCTTACGAGCGCTATATGAACGTTAAATAGGCCTGGAATTCAGTCGTTCACTTTATTGTATAAAAAAATTTGCTATATAAATCGCAGAAAACATCCATGCGTTAACGGAGAGGCAGAACCGATCTTAAGAAGCGAAGCGTTCGCGTTTATCACCGGATTTTCCCTTTGAAAAAGGGGATTCAAAAAAATCCGGGGATAACAGCGATCGAAGATGGTACTGCGCTCGTAGTGGCCCAGATGGAGTTATTACTGCGGTTTATATAGCATCCTGAGGAGGAATTCAATGCGCAACAAATACTTCGTCTGGTCACTCGTATTAACGATGCTGGTCTCGAACGTATTCCTGACCATGGGATCTCCTGCCAAAGTATCGGCTGCTGGCGGGGCGAATCTGGCACTGGGCAAACTGGTGACCGCGAGCAGCTATAACCAAACGTACAGCCCGGCCCATGTGATCGACAATAATCAGGCGACCTATTGGGAGAGTGCAAACAACGCGTTTCCGCAATGGATTCAAGTGGATCTTGGAGCGAATACGAAAATTGACCAAATCAAAATGAAGCTGCCCGCAGCCTGGGAAACGCGTACCCAGACGATCGCCGTTCAAGGCAGCACAAACGGTTCAACGTTTACAGACATCGTGGATGCCAAGGATTATGGTTTTGATCCATCCGTGGCGGAGAATACGGTTACGGTTGATTTTGAAGCAACAGAAACAAGGTATGTGCGTCTCCAGATGACCGGAAATACCGAATGGCCCGCTGCGCAATTGTCCGAATTGGAAATGTACGGTCCATCTTCTCAGGTACCAAACCCTGACCCGACAGAACCCGGGGCGCCTGTGGAAGGAACAAATATTGCGCTGGGTAAAGCAATCGCTGCATCTTCTAACACCCAGTCTTATGCTGCTGCGAATGCAAACGATAGCGATATCAATACGTACTGGGAAGGGGGCAGCCATCCAAGCTCGCTGACGCTGGATCTCGGCTCCAATCATCAGATTACATCCATCGTACTGAAGCTGAACCCCGATCCGGTCTGGAGTACCCGTACGCAGACGATTCAAGTGTTAGGACATCACCAGGACACAACCACGTTCAGCAATCTGGTTTCCGCCCAATCGTACACGTTTAACCCGGCTTCCGGCAATGCCGTGACGATTCCTGTGACGGCAACGGTTAAACGTCTGCAATTAAACATTACGGCGAACTCGGGCGCTCCCGCAGGGCAAATTGCTGAATTTCAGGTATTTGGCACCCCTGCGCCGAATCCCGATCTGACGATTACAGGCATGTCCTGGACGCCATCTTCACCCGTCGAGAACAGTCCGATTACGCTTCATGCCATTGTCAAAAACATTGGCTCTGCCGCTTCTCCGGCCTCTACCGTCAACTTTTATCTGAACAATGAGCTGGCTGGTTCGGCATCCGTAAACGCTTTGCAGGCAGGGGCTTCAACAACGGTATCGCTTGACATCGGCAATCGGAGCGCTTCATCATACACGCTTAGTGCAAAAGTGGATGAGAACAACCAGATCGTCGAAGAGAATGAAAGCAACAACCATTATACGCATTCATCTTCCTTAGTCATCGCACCGATTACAAGCTCAGACCTGGTAGGGACGGTCTCTTGGAGCCCGAGCAATCCTACCGCAAACAGCACGGTAGCTTTTACCGTTAATCTGAAAAATCAGGGGAATCAGGCTTCGGCAGGCGGTGCGCATGGGGTTACGGTTGTTCTCAAAAATGCTGCGGGAGCAACGATTCAGACATACTCCGGCTCGTATAACGGCGTATTGGCACCGGGAGCATCCGTCAATGTCAATGTCGGCAGCTGGACGGCTGCAAACGGTACCTATAATGTGACAACGACCGTTGCCGTCGATGGCAATGAAGCCCCGGTAAAACAATCGAACAACGTAACGACCACCGCGCTGACCGTATACTCTGCCCGCGGTGCGAGCATGCCTTATACAAGGTATGATACGGATGATGCTGCTCGTGGCGGCGGTGCAGCGCTGAAGTCAGCACCGACGTTCGATCAGGCATTGACGGCGTCGGAAGCCTCCGGGCAGAAATATATTGCTCTGCCATCCAACGGCTCCTATGCACAATGGACGGTCAGACAAGGCGAAGGAGGCGCAGGCGTTACGATGCGATTTACGATGCCGGATTCGGCAGACGGCATGGGGCTGGATGGATCGCTGGACGTATATGTAAATGGCAGCAAGGCGAAGACGGTTCCCCTGACCTCCTATTACAACTGGCAGTACTTCTCCAGCGATCATCCGGGAGATACGCCAAGCGCCGGGCGCCCGCTGTTCCGTTTTGACGAGGTTCACTGGAAACTGGATACACCTCTGAAAGCCGGGGACACGATTCGGATCCAGAAGACCAACGGGGATAACCTGGAATATGGCGTCGATTTTCTTGAAATCGAATCCGTACCTGCCGCCATCCCGCGTCCGGCCAACGCTGTTTCGGTAACCGATTTCGGTGCGGTGGCGAACGATGGCAAGGACGACCTTGCCGCATTCGAAGCAGCCGTTCAATCCGCCGTTTCTACAGGCAAAACATTATACATCCCGGAAGGCACATTCCATCTGGGCAACATGTGGAAGATTGGCACGCCCGCCAATATGATCGATAACCTCACCGTTGTTGGTGCAGGCATTTGGCATACGAATATTCAATTCACCAATCCGAACGCGGCATCAGGAGGTATTTCCCTCCGTGTGCAAGGCAAACTGGATTTCAGCAATGTCTACATGAACTCCATGCTGCGCTCACGCTACAGCGAGAACGCAGTCTACAAGGGATTTATGGACAATTTCGGTAAAAACTCGAAAATCAGCAATGTATGGGTGGAGCATTTTGAATGCGGGTTCTGGGTAGGGGATTATGCACACACCCCGGCGATGATTGCCGATGGCTTGGTGATTGAGAACAGCCGCATTCGGAATAACCTTGCTGACGGTGTCAACTTTGCCCAAGGCACGAGCAACTCGACGGTGCGCAACAGCAGCGTCCGGAACAACGGCGATGATGGTCTGGCCGTATGGACCAGCAATGTGAACGGTGCACCTGCCGGGGTGAACAACACCTTCTCGTTCAACACCATCGAGAACAATTGGCGCGCAGCGGGAATCGCCTTCTTTGGCGGCAGTGGGCATAAGGCAACGAACAATCGGATTGTTGACACGGTTGGCGGTTCGGCGATCCGAATGAATACCGTTTTCCCGGGATATCATTTCCAGAACAACACGGGCATTCTGTTCTCGGATACCACGATTGTTAACAGTGGTACCAGCAAGGACCTCTATAACGGGGAACGCGGAGCGATCGATCTTGAAGCTTCCAATGATGCCATCAAGAACGTAACCTTTACCAATATCGATATTCTCAATACACAGCGCAGTGCCATTCAATTCGGTTACGGTGGCGGTTTCGAGGACATTGTGTTCAACAACATCAATATCAATGGTACCGGTCTGGATGGAGTTGAGACATCACGCTTCACAACCCCGCATAAAGGAGCAGCCATATACACGTATACCGGTAACGGTTCAGCAACGTTTAACCATCTGACAACGAGCAACATCGCCAATCCGAATGTGCACCAGATTCAAAATGGATTCAATTTGATTATTCAATAGGATTTGTTCATACAAGGACGGGGAGCTCTTAGGGCTCCCTGTTTCTGTTTAAATCACCTCTTTGTTGCTGTGCACTGTCAAATTTGACGATACCGTTTAGAAATCTGGCGAATGCTCGTATAATAGAATCTATATAAGCCGCAATAAACATACACAAGTTAACGGAGAGGCAGAACCAATCTGAAGAAGCGAAGCGCTCGCTTAAAAGCTTTCTGAAAGAAAGCTGCATCGGAAGCATAGGCTTATCACCGGATTTTCTCCTTTGCATAAGGAGGTTAGAAAAATCCGGGGATAACAGCGATCGGAAGATGGTACTGCGCTCGCAGTGGCCTAGTGTGATTATTAGTACGGTTTCTATAATGTAATTATAGAACAAGAGTCAGATTTGAAATCGGGAGGCCATATTTTACATGAACTATACCTTTTCCAACCGCATCGCTGCATTGCAGCCATCGATTATTCGTGAGATTCTGAAGGCCACTTCGGGTCAAAATGTCATTCCGTTCTCGGCGGGAAATCCCGCTCCGGAAACCTTTCCTATAGAGGCCATTCGAACATTTACCCAAACGATTCTGGAACAGGATCCGGTAACAGCGCTGCAATACGGGATTACCGAAGGATATGCACCGCTGCGGGATGCATTAACCCGGCACTTGCAAACAGGCTTTGATACGGGTAAACCGACGGACGAGCTGTTCATCGTATCCGGAGCGCAGCAGGGGATTGAACTCGCTTGCAAAGTATTCTGTAATGAAGGGGATACGATTATTTGCGAGAGCCCCAGCTTTATCGGTTCCCTGAACTCTTTCCGGGCTTCAGGCGCCAAACTTGTCGGTGTTCCCATGGAAACGGACGGCATGGATATCGGGAAGCTGGAACACGCTCTGCAAACGGAGCAGAATGTAAAGCTGATTTATGTGATTCCGAGTTTCCAAAACCCGACCGGCATTACCACCAGCCTGGAGAAGCGTAAAGCCATTTACGATCTTGCCAAGAAGTATGGGGTCATGATTCTGGAAGATAACCCGTATGGGGAACTTCGTTTTAATGGAGAAGACGTCGCAACGATCAAATCGCTGGATGATGAGGGGCTGGTTATTTATGTAGGGTCTTTCTCCAAAATTTTGTCTGCCGGATTGCGCGTCGGATATGTTCTGGCACCTCATGAGGTTGTGCAGAAGATGGTTGTTGCCAAGCAGGGAGAGGATGTACATACAGCCATGCTGCCACAGATTTTGGCATACAAGTTCATGACGGAGTATGACTATGCAGCACATATCAGCAGCATTCGTGCCATTTACCGCCGGAAATCGGACTTGATGATGAACAAGCTGCAGGAGCATTTGGGCGAGTCCATTACCTTTACCCACCCGGATGGAGGGTTGTTCCTCTGGTGTGACCTGCCAGCTCGCGTCCCGATGATCGACTATGCCAAAACAGCTGCGGCCGAGGGCGTAGCCGTTGTTCCGGGCACTGCGTTTCTTGTGGATGAAAACGAACCTAGTAATGCGATCCGTCTTAATTTTTCAACTCCTTCCGATGAGCAGATCGTGAAAGGGATCGAAATTTTGGGACAGGTGCTGAAAAAATTTGATTGAAGCAATCCAAGTCGCCATCCGGCGGCTTTTTATATATCAACAACTTGGCCCAAGTCGAGTTGCAGGATCTTGATCCCGTTGCCGTAAAAGACAAGAGCATGGTGCTGCATGCATAAACTCGGCACCCTTATGGAAAACTTCTGTAGTGCGAATAAACAGCATAATCCGTTTTTGGGAGGTGACCTGTATGAGTAAGCCAGATAACCGCAAGGATAACGTGGATCACTTGCAAAACGCGGTTCAGAACACGATCGAAAACTACCATGAAGCAGAGGACTATCTCGAGGAATTCGGCGATGAAATTCCGGCCCGGGAGAAAGCTCAAATCGAGGAAAAAAACGAACGTCGTAAACATAGCATTTCCGGATTCCGTGAAGAAATCCGGGACGAAGCAAGACACCAGCAAAACTCATAATATGGAGATGCGAAAAACGCGAATGTAACCTGCCTAGCTTAATCCATATTACCCAAAGAACCTCCATAGCCGTGGAGGTTTTTTGGGTTTGTATAAATCCACCAACCTGAAATGACTAACAAAACATTCGCTGGTTTTTGTGCTGGTAAAAGGAAGCGGCAAGGGACACGTGAAGGGAGCCTCAACATATACAATGCTTCCTTATTCTTATATGACATATTATTAATATTATATGGGTTGTTAAGAAAAGAGGTTATATAATAGCCCTATATGTAAGAATACGTAAGCGCCATCACTGTGATTTTATATTCTGAAAAATTATACATACGACCCATAAAGGAGCGGCATTCATGTTAACGAACATTCATTTGCAAGGAAGCTGGAAGCTTCAATTGGACGAACAAAAGCAAGGCGTGCAATTCCCGTACAATGATAGCATCGAGCTGCCTGATACAACGTCCCATGCCCAAAAAGGGCCCAAAAATGATCAAGCGCTCATCGGGGCTTTGACGGACGAATACGCCTTCGAAGGATGGGTCTGGCTGGAGCGGGAAGTCCACATCCCGGCAGAGCTTGCAGGCAAGACATGCCATCTGTATCTTGAACGGACGCGCAAAACGCATGTGTGGGTAGACGGCGCGGATTTGGGTTCGGCGGACAGCCTCAATACGGCGCATGTGTATAAGCTGCCGAAAGGTTTGGCGGAAGGCAGCCACACTATCACCATTCGGGTGGACAACACCGATTATCCGACCAAAGGCGGTCATCTCACGTCCCCGGATACCCAGACGAACTGGAACGGCATTACCGGCAGGATCGAGCTTCAATTTTACGAAAACGTGTACATGGAGGATGTGCAGATCTATCCGGATGCGGCCCGTCGCAGCTTCCGAATCGTGAGCAAATTGTCGGGCTCAGCGCCAGGCATGACCCTTTCCGTGACTGCAAACAGCATTAAGCCTTACACGCAGGTGCAGGCCGCTTTGGAGGGATCGGTTCGCGAGCATTACGTGACGGAGCAAACGTACACATGCTTGCAGGATGAGTTTAATGTGATTTATGACATGGGAGAAAACGCCCTGTTATGGAGCGATGCCGAACCTAACCTTTATCAACTGGCCCTTTCTTTGATCGACGAAAACGGGGAAATCAAGGATACGCAGACTTTCGTCGTTGGGTTGCGGGATTTCGAAGCCAAAGGGGATGCGTTTACGATCAACGGCCATAAAACGTTTTTGCGCGGCAAGCATGACGGACTTATTTTTCCGCTGACGGGATATGCACCGACCGATGTCGAAGAATGGCTGCGCATTATGGGCATCGCAAAATCGTACGGCATCAACCATTACCGTTTCCATACGTGCTGCCCGCCGGAAGCCGCGTTCACCGCTGCGGACATGCTGGGCATCTACATGGAACCGGAATTGCCGTTCTGGGGCACGATCACCGACGACAATGATCCGAACCACAACCAGGCCGAACAGGACTACCTGATCCGTGAAGGGTTTGCCATGCTCAAAGCCTATGGCAACCATCCTTCGTTCGTCATGATGTCTCTTGGCAATGAGCTGTGGGGAAGCAAGGAACGGCTGAACGGCATACTGAAGGCGTATAAAGCAGCCGATCCGCGTCCATTGTATACGCAAGGTTCGAACAATTTTCAATTCGTGCCAGACATTTTGGAAGAAGAGGACTTTTTCTGCGGCGTGCGTTTTTCCAAAGAGCGGTTATTCCGCGGTTCCTATGCGATGTGTGATGCGCCGCAAGGGCATGTGCAGCTTGATGTTCCAGGCACGATGAAGGATTATGACGATATGATTATTCCGCAAGTAAACGCCTCAGAAAAGGGTGAAGCGGAAACGGGAGAACAAGAGATCCTCATCCAGTACGGCACCGAATCCAAAACCGTGACAGGGGCTGCCGCCGAGCAGGAGCTCGTGCCAAGCATTCCGGTCATCTCTCATGAAATCGGACAGTATGCGATGTATCCGAATTATGAAGAAATCGGGAAATACACCGGTTCGATCAAGGCTAAAAATTTTGAGGTATTTAAGGAACGTTTGCAAGAAAAGGGCATGGCGCATCTGGCAGGCCGCTTCTTCCAAAGTTCGGGCAAACTGGCGGTCGCCTGTTACAAAGAAGAGCTTGAAGCCGCCTTCCGCACGAAACATCTGGCCGGATTCCAACTGCTGGACCTTCAGGACTTCAGCGGACAGGGAACGGCGCTTGTCGGCGTGTTGGATGCCTTCATGGATTCCAAAGGAGTGGTTACGCCTGAAGAATGGAGAACCTATTGCTCGGATGCGGTACTTCTCGCCCGGTTCGAGAAATACAACTACTCGTCAGGCGAACGCTTTGATGCACGCCTGGAATTAAGCTACTTCCGAACGGCTTCGTTGGAAGGGCATGTTTTGGAGTGGGTATTGAAGGATGGGGAAAACAACACCATCGCGCAAGGAGAGCAAGCGGTCGAATGGACGTTAGGCGAAACTCATGGCGAGCTTGCCAACATTTCCATTGCACTTCCAGAAGTCGACAAAATGACAGAGGTTGAGCTGTCCATGCGCATCCAAGGAACGGATATCCGCAAGCAGTATGAACTATGGATATATCCGGAAGTTAACCCGAGTGCCATAGAGCAAGCGAACATATTCACGCGTTTGAATGAAGAGGTGATTGAGCGACTGGATCTAGGAGAAAACGTACTCTTGTTGCCATCGCCGGACACGGTCAGCCGTTCTGTTGAGGGTACCTATTGCACGGATTTCTGGTGTTACCCTATGTTTAGATCCATTTCGGAGAGCATGAACAAACCCGTTCCGGTGGGCACGCTTGGATTGTTGATTGATAACGAACACCCGGCACTGCGCAATTTCCCGAGCGAAGTCCATTCTACCTATCCTTGGTGGCATGCCGTGATGAACTCCCGTTCAATCATTCTGGATGAAATTGCGAGCGGGATCACACCCATCGTGCAGACGATTGATAATTTTGAACGGAACCATAAGCTGGGACTATTGTTCGAATGTCGGGTTGGGAAAGGCAAATTGCTGATCGGGGCAATCAACCGCGATGAATTGGTGAGAAAGCCGGAGGGCCGGCAGTTGTTGTACAGTCTTGCTCAATACGTGCAAAGCGAGGAATTCCAGCCCGATGCCCGAATCGAGCTGAATGTGCTTCAACAATTGATCGGTTAATGTCAGACGATTGAATAATGGTGGAGAGGACCTTGCTCTTTACCCTGCATATACGGACTGCCGTTCTGTTCAGGAATGGGAGTCCGCACTTACGTATTGGAGCAGCATGCAGGCGAATTGCTTGGTCATATGCAGGTCTTTGGGGTTTTGGCGAGCTGCCTGCCCGAGGCTCATTTTTTGCAGCATGCCCATCATGGACGTGAAGATAAAATGAGCCGTATCGAGCGGTGCGGGATCAGGTTTTAATGTGCCGTCGGCGATGCCGGTCGTCAGCGCATTCATGAGGAAATGCCGTTCTTTGCCTTCATTCACGAAAAGATCGTAACGGGATTTCAGCTCGGTATTGGAATCATAAGCTTCATAATGGAGATCGAACAGCAGAATGAACCGGATATGTTCCGGATGCTGCCATGCGTATTGAACCCAAGCGTCCAGCATGGCCGCGAGCTGCTGCCTGCCGCTCCATTCGGGCGAAGCTGCCCGCGTAACGTTGTCCGTGAGATCTTCCATCAGCTGCATCTGAACCTCGAACAGCAGCTCGTCGATCGTTTGAAAGTGTTTGTAAAAAGTAACCCGGCTGATGCCTGCCGCATTGCAGACGTCCTTGATGTTCACGCGCAGAAAGCCGTGCTTCAGGAAAAGCGCCCTGCCTGCGGCAATCAGCTCGTCCCGGTTTTTGTTTTTGAGATGCTGGTGCCAAGTTTCACTCATGTTCGAGAAGGTTTCCTTTCTTCAGGCTCCTTGCCTTAATCGTTAAGGACAGGGAGGCCAGAAGGATGATTGCACCAAAAATATAGGGAATATTTATGTTTTTGTCAAACAAGGACCCTGCCAAAACGGGACCCAGAATGTTGCCCAAGCTGGTATACGTCGTATTTAAGCCCGAAGCATAACCTTGCCGGTCGCCTGCCGCCTTGGAGATTAACGTGCTGACCGTAGGCCGCAAAAAGGCGTTAAACGCAAAGAATAGTGCGGATACAACCAGCAAGTAAGCGAGATTAATTTTGACGAGCATCAGCACCAGTGCGATCGGGGTGACGATCAAAGACAAGCGGATCAGCTTGATTTCGCCCATGCGCCGAATGAACCGATCCAGCAGCCAGACTTGAACGATGATGCCGATGACGGCGCCGACGGTAATGATGATGGATATTTTGGCAGCGTCAAAGCCGTATTTCTGCTCCACGAACAGGGCGTATACCGTTTCGTAATTGACGAGACCAAAGGTCATGACCAGAATTAACAACAGGTAACGGAAATACGGCGTTCGGAAAGACTGTGCAATCTGTTTGCCCATCGTCTCGCGGCCCTTTGACGGCTGCGGGACTTTTCTTTTGTCAGGGGTTAGCGTCTCCGGCATAAAGATCGTTAGCAGCGTCGCCAGCAATCCCAGACCGGAAGCGAAGAAGTAGGGCATGCGAATGCCCCATTCGGCAATGATGCCGCCGAGTCCAGGTCCCAGCACCATCCCCAAATTCATGGCAGCACCCAAATAACCCATGCCTTTGGCCCGCGTTTCATGGGTCGTAATGTCGGCAACATAGGCCATGTTGGACGGTACCATGAGCCCGAGACCGATGCCTCCGATAAATCGGGCGAGATACAATAAAGGCAGCGTGGAGGATACCGCAAACATCAGATCCGAGATTACGGTGAGGAATAATCCGGCCATAATCATCTTTTTCCGTCCGAACCGGTCAGACAATTGCCCGCCGATCGGCGAAAAAATAAATTGGGCCGCGCCAAAGGCGGCGATCAAATAACCGGCAGCCGTTCCGCCGGCGCCAAATTGCTTCAGATACTCCGGCAGGATGGGAATGACCATGCCCTGCCCCAGCAAAGCGATAAACAAATTTAGCATCAGAATGAACAGGGGGAAGCGGGCTGATTTCTGCAAAGTGCTCATTGTGCGGATCTCCTTTGTTTACATCGTGTAAAGGTTTACTTTATGTAAATGATTTTATGATGAATGCTTTTGTTTTGTAAATGATTTTTTGGCTAAAACGAAAAAGCAAGCAGACAGTGTGACGTCTGCTTGCTTGCTTCCTTCGGCATTACAACGTTATCGTATGCTCGTATTTTTCCTTCAGGTTTCGTATATCCGTCTTGGGTGGCGCTCCAAACATCCGGGCATATTCACGGCTGAATTGCGACGGACTCTCGTACCCGACGCGAAAGGCCACATCGGCCGCTCCGGCCGACTCGGACAGCAACAGCCTTCGCGCCTCCTGCAGACGCATTTCCTTCAAGTATTGCAAGGGGCTCATACCCGTGACTTCTTTGAAATGACGGTGAAACGACGACACGCTCATATTGGCAAGCTCGGCCAGTTCATCGACCCGCAGCGGGTCGGCATAGTGGCGAACGATATGTTCAATCGCTTCCCGGATATGGTACGTACTGCTGCCTTCCAAAGCAATTTGTGCCAGCCGGCTTCCATATGGACCCTGCAGCAGGCGATACAGAATTTCCCTGATCATCATGGGGGAGAGAAACGGGATATCTTGGGGACGATCGAGCAAACGCGCCAGCCGCAGTACCGAATCCAGCAAATCGCGTTCCATTTGTCCGACGAAAAGGGCGCGTTTCGAATTTTCCTTGGCCACGGGCTGTAATCCCGACTCGTTCAGCACTTCCAGGATCTGGTCAGGCTTGAAGTCAAGCCTGAAGGTCAAATATGGCTCCTCCGGTGAAGCATTAATGATCTGCCCAACGACGGGCAAGTTCATGGAAGCAATCAAATAATCGGAGGGCGTGTATACATAACGCTCCTGTGCCAGCAATATTTCTTTCGAACCGCTCGCGATGAAGCAAAAACTGGTTCGATAAACGCCATAATGCGGCTCGGTTGTCTTGGAATAACGGATGAAATGCAAGGTCGGGAGCTTGGTCTGATTCGCTCCTTCATGCGCACATTGTCTGGCGATCAGTTCAGCCAGCTCACGTCGCTGCGCCTGTAGTTCCTCCATCATGGCATACCTCCTGAGTTACGGATCAGATCTATTATAAGCTTCCTTCGCAGCGGATATAAATAGAGATGAGAGGAATAGGCAAGAAGTTGCGACGAATGGATAACATTCATCAGCAGTGCTCAGGCATAATGAAAACAGGCATTATACACCTGACATCAGCCAATAAGGAGGATTCATCGATGGAATATGTAAAGCTGGGTAATACCGGTCTGGATGTATCGCGCATATGTCTGGGCTGCATGGGATTCGGAGATCCGGATCGCTGGATCCACAAGTGGGTGCTTACAGAGGAAAACAGCCGTCCAATCATCAAGCAAGCGTTGGAAATGGGCATCAACTTTTTTGATACGGCCAATGTTTACTCGCTCGGAGCCAGTGAGGAAATCGTCGGACGGGCGCTGAACGATTATGCCAACCGGGACGAAGTCGTGATCGCGACCAAGGTGCATGGGCGAATGCATCAAGGACCTAACGGCGGCGGATTATCGCGCAAAGCCATCATGAGCGAAATAGACAAGAGCTTGAAACGGCTGGGCACGGACTATGTCGATTTATACCAGATTCACCGTTGGGACTACGATACGCCGATCGAGGAAACGATGGAAGCCATGCACGATGTCGTGAAGGCAGGCAAAGCCAGATATATCGGGGCTTCGGCGATGTACGCATTCCAGTTTCTGAAAGCATTGAACGTTGCGGAACGTAACGGCTGGACCCGGTTCGTCTCCATGCAGAATCACCTCAATTTGCTCTATCGTGAGGAAGAGCGAGAGATGATGCCACTGTGCAGAGAGGAAAAGATTGGCGTGATTCCATACAGTCCACTCGCTTCGGGACGGCTTACGCGTGATCCGGAAGCGACGACGCTGCGTTCGGAAACGGATCAGATCCAGAAGTCCAAATACGATGCGATGGCAAATACCGATCGCGTGATCGTGGAACGTGTGGCCGAGATCGCATCCAATCGCGGCGTTTCTCGTTCCCAGATTGCCATGGCCTGGTTGCTGCAAAAAGAGCCCGTAACGGCGCCGATCGTGGGTGCAACCAAAGCGTCGCACCTGAAAGAAGCCGAAGCGGCGCTGACCGTCAAGCTGACTGCGGACGAGGTCGCCTTCCTCGAGGAACCTTACGTGCCTCATCCCGTCGTTGGACCGAATGCAGGAAAATAAATACATCGCATATGCAAAAGCGGATGAATGGTCGCCAAAAACCGTCATCCGCTTTTTTGGTGTGTCAATAGGAACGGCGGCAAACCGAGGTTCCTAGTTCAGTACGCCGCTGCCAATAATATCTACCGAAACCTCGGGTTGAAACCGAACGTTGGCATAAGCATCGTTCCAGTCGAGGCTCTTCCATAATGCCGGATGGTGGGCGATCAGCTGCCTGCCAATGCCGAATGCGTCGCAGCCGCCCTGCTGAAGCTTCTGGATGATCTGCCTCGCATCTTGTGTCATTTGCTCGGAGAGCTCCCGGTTCAGTCGTTGGATCGTATTCTGCTGCTGCACGTGGTCGTCCGCATATTCCACGACGGTTACCGGCAGCTTCAGTTTCAGACTGACGTTAATGCGGCCTTCCTGATCGACGCCCACTTTCAGCTTTCGTTTGATCCGTTGTGTATTCGCTTCATAGGTCACGTAATTTCGGGGATCATTGTCCGGACCTGAATTCACCTTTTTGACAAAGCGAGCAGTTTTGTTCCACTTTCCGCTTAATAGCACGTATAATACGGACTGCTCGGTATCCAGGCTGCCCGTGAACTTTTGACCATGGAACATGGCAATGCCCTGTGCCGCGATATCCTCGCCCTCCAATGCCAGATAAGGCAGGACGAAATCCTGACCGGGATCGAGCATGGGCGGCAATAACTTTTCCAGCGTCATCTCCGGAAAAACGCACAAATCCTCCAGGCTCTTGATTTTCCGGATGATAAATTCCCCGACCATCAGGTTGCCCACCTTTTTCTGTTCAAGGACCTTTCCGGCCAGGCCGTCCACGATCGCCAATTTTACATGGGACGTGGGGTAATCCGGCTCGCGATAGAGGACATCCAGATATGGATAAATATCATGCTGGGCCAATTTCTTGCCATACATGATCAGGCCGTATTTAAAAAAGCGAACATCTCCCGTAACTTTGGTACGAATTCGGTCCGTGCTCTGACGAACCGATCTTCCCGCCGCTGAATGGACCTCGTTGTCGTTGTTTCCTTGATTGCCTTCAAAGTCATTCACGATTTCCAATGTCTGTTGGATTTCGCCTTGGTCGGTAAGATCATAGGCCGAAGCGTTTGCCAGCCGGGCATCCTTCAAGCTGTCCTGATCCCAGCACCCGCTCAGGAGCACAGCCAAGGAGAAAAAGAAGAGCCCGATTCTTTTTTTCTTCATGGCTTGGTTTCCTCTTTTCTGTTGAACATATAGGACAGCAGCAATAAGAGCAGAGGCAGGGCGACAAGGAAAAAATAAGCGGAATTGTTCGCGATGCTGCCGATCAAATCCAAATGCTGCTGCTGCCGCGGCAAGTAGGCAATCACGCAAGAAGCGACGACGATGTAAGGTACGGACTTCCGGTGATTCTTCTGTTTGAGTAAATAGCTGAGTCCATAAGAAGCCGCATAATAGTAACCGCTGATTGAACCGAAGATCGAGATGAGCCAAATCGGGAGAAACAAGTAATCGACCCGGTCCATCGTTCCCAGCGGGATGGAGCGGAGCAAATATACGATAGGTTCCGGCATCAGACCAAGCTGCTCCGGGCTGAATGCCGTCGAGCAGATCAGAACGGTAAAGCCATACAACAGCACAACGACGGCATTGGCTGCAGCAATGGCTTTCAGCTTGCCGACGTTATTTCCTTGTACCATGGGAAAGACGACGAGAATGAACTCGAAACCGAACATGGCCATGAGCGTTTCGGTAGATCCGCTGATAATTTTAGGCCATCCCGCTTCCGTCAAGGGGAGAATGTACAGCAGGTTGGTTTCCTTGATGCCATAGCTGATCAGAACCATCATGGGGACGATCAGGAACGAGATCAGCACGAGAACCCGAGCGATGACGCGCAGATTTTGCCGGATCAGATAAATGCTGCCTAACATGAAAAGAGCCAGTATGGCCCATCGCGGGGTATTCTGAAACATCCAGCGGTTGATGACGTCCTGCGCATTTACGAGCACCGAAGTACCCATTAACAAATAATAGGCAATGTACGCGACAACCAGCAGTTTCCCGATCCATCGTCCGGTAATCCGGCTCGTGATCTCATAGATGGAGGAACCGGGGAATCGGCGCAGCAGAAACCAGCACATGAGCATGATCAACTGGATTAGCAGGCCGCCAAGGATCACGGAGATCCAGCCGCCCCCCTTGGACAGCAGGTGCATCCGATAGGGGAGGGAAAGAATATCCACGCCGATTTCGAATTTGATGATCAGAAAAAACAATTGTCCCGGTGTTATGCTCGTTTCTTTATTCACGACGCTTCCAACTCCTAGGGAAGTCTTGTTGCTTCAGCTTTTGGGCTTGCGTGCCATGCGGCCTCCCCCGAAGCGCCCAAATCGGGAAACGAATCATGACGTCTTTCATGTCGGCCAGGCGAAAAGGGGCGAGCGGCGCGAAATAGGGCGTGCCGAACGTTTCCAGTTTGCACAGATGGATCGTAAGGATAACCAAGCCAAACGAGATGCCAATATATCCGAAAATGGCTGCAGCCACCATCATGGGGAAGCGAAGGATGCGCACGGCGGAGCTCATTTCATGGGACGGAATCAGGAAAGACGAAATGGCCGTCAGCGAAACCACGATAATCATCGTATAGGAGACCAGACCGGCACGAACGATGGCATCCCCGATGACCAAACCGCCTACAATGCCGATCGTTTGCCCGACGCGGCTGGGCAGCCGCACACCGGCTTCCCGCAGCACTTCAAAAATCAGTTCAAGCAGCATCGCTTCCACCAAGGCGGGGAAAGGAATATTTTGAAGCGATTTTTTGATCGTATGGGCAAGCTCCAGCGGCAAAATGGCCCAATGAAAGGTAATGGTGGCGATGTACACCGCAGGCAGCGTAAACGCGATCATGAAGCTGACCATGCGAATGAATCTGAGAAATGAACTGATCAGCCAGCGTCCATGGTAATCGTCCGGGCTTTGGTAGAAGGCAAAGAACGTGACCGGAGCGATCAGCGCCGATGGACTGCCGTCCGCAATGATGGCTACGCGCCCTTCCATAAGATGGGCCACGACCCGGTCCGGACGTTCCGTGCTGAGCTGCTGCGGAAACAAAGAATACGGGTTGTCTTCCATGAATTCCTGTATGAATCCCGGCGGCATGACCATATCCGAGTCAATGGATTGGATACGGTGCTGCACTTTTTCTACAAGTTCAGGGTCGGCCAGATCCTGAACGTATACCACCGCAACCTTGGTACGGGTTTTGGAACCGACCGTATGGTATCGAACGATCAGGGAAGGGCTGGTAAGCTGTTTGCGTACCAAATTCAGATTGACTTGCAAAGGTTCAACGAATCCGTTATGAGGTCCACGAATGACACCTTCATTCTCTGGCTCCGCCGTGCTGCGGGCATACCATTTTTCGGAGCTGAGGATGTAGAATTCGCAAATTCCGTCTAAAATGAAGGCGCAGTTTCCCTGAATGAGAGCTTCGACGGCGGTTTGCAGATCGTTATCCTTGCTGCTGCCGAGCGTTGTGAACATGTTATGGGAATGCGAATCATTCGAGGAATCGTACAAGTCGCCCAAAATATGGGTCTGAACCACTTCCTGATCGACCAACGAGTCGATATACAGGAGCATGCCTGGCGTGTCATGAAGCACAACGGCGTGTTTGACCAGATCATCGGTGTGAAAGAGCTGCTGTTCAATGAAAGCAACGTTGTCGGCTAATGCTGCAACAGCGAAATGTGGTTTGTTCATGGGATACCTCTCGCGCTGGAAGATAGAAGTAATGTGTGCCGAATCAGGTGCAATTATCCAAATGGTTAGCCATCTACGCAATATCGATTTCAACCCGTCATTGCATTGGACATATAACCGCCGCTGTTATTCGCCGTTGAATGGAGAAATCGAGCAAATTAAAAAGCCGGGAAGCAGTTTCCCGGCCTTTTCGGTGTTCGACTATACATCATTCATCATATCAAAGGAGCGAAAAATCGCCACAGAGTCCAACATCGCTTGCTTGTGATTGGCATAATTGATCTGGTAAATACAAGAATACAACGCATTAAGCGCATATTCGAGCGCGATTTGCGAAGAGAAGGTGCCGATCTTGGCGTGATGCACTTCATCATTCGGTACCTGAATGCATATCGTGCTAAGCCGAGCCAGCTCGCTTTGGATGGACGCAGTAATAGTGACCGTCGGCGTGCGGATATGACGGAAATGTCGTGCAGCCTTCAGGAAGATCGGGGATTTGTTGTGATACGTCAAAAAAATGGCGCAATCCTCAGAAGTCATGTTCACCATATGGTAAGCCCAGTCCGAAACTTCGGTCGCAATGACGACGTACTGGTTGATTTTGTACATTCTGTTCTGAAAGCTCTTGGCTCGAATCAGTGAGTCGCCCAGCGCAAAAATCAGAATCCGCTTCGCCTTGTGTAACAAGAGGGCTGACCGATTCAACAATTCGCCATCCAGCATGGCAAAGGTTCTGTCGATCGTTTCCTTCATCAATTCCGCGATATCCTTGGAGATCTGAATCGGTGATTCGTACAGTTGGAAAGGCATATTGGCATCTACGCTGTTGATTTGATGGAGATTGTCCTGCAATTCGCGAGCCAGTTTGATTTTGAATTCCTTGAATCCCGTTAATCCCAATTTCTGCGTAAGCCGAACGACGGTGGAATGCGAGGTGAAGGTGGCTTGGGCGAGCTCCTGCACGCTTAACGAAAGGCAGCTCTCCTGATGCCGCAAAATATAAGACGCAATGCTTTGTTCATTAACCGTAAAATCGTTCATTTGCTTCAATTGATGCAGCAATTTCATTGGCGTTCACCCCAGAATATTGTATCAGAGCCGGGACGGCAAGTATAGAAATGCACAATTTGTGCATAGAATCGGGCGATGCAGGTATACATCATGAACATTTATACCATTTTGAACGAGACATATACTGTAACGCCATCCTTTTATCTATAATCAAAGAACAACACGCCAAAAAGGGGATATTGGATCATGTTAACTATCGGATATATCGGAAACGGAAAAAGCACCAATCGCTATCATTTGCCGTTTGTCCTGACACGGGACCATATGAAAGTCAAAACCATCTACTCCCGCCACCCGGAGAAAAGTGAATGGGAACGAATTCCAGGCATCGAGTATACGGACCAGCTTGAACGCATGATGAGCGATCCGGACATCCGGTTAATCGTAGTGTGCACGCATACGGATACGCATTATGATTACGCAAAAATGGCGTTGGACCACGGCAAGCACGTGTTGGTCGAAAAACCGTTCATGATGACGCATGAAGAGGCTGTGTCCATTTTCAATTACGCGCGGGAGAAGAACCTGCTGGTTCAATGTTATCAGAATCGCCGATACGATTCGGATTTTCTGACTGCACAAAAGGTGCTGCAGAGCGGAAAGCTGGGGGAATTGCTGGAAGTGGAAATGCACTTCGATTATTTTCGGCCAGAGATCCCGGAATCGACCACGCATTTTTCCTATCTATCCAGTTATCTGTATGGCCATGGCTGCCACACCATTGATCAGGTTGTGTCCTGGTTCGGAAAACCCGAACGCGTTCATTGCGACGTGAGACAATTGCTCGGACAGGGGAGGATGAATGATTATTTTGATCTGGACCTGTACTACGGCGCACTGAAGGTGTCGATCAAATCGAGTTTTTTCCGGCTGAAGGAGCGGCCGAGCTTTGTGCTTTACGGCAAAAAGGGCGTTTTCGTCAAACAAACCAAGGATCGGCAAGAAGAGCATTTGAAGCTGTTTTATCTACCCGAAGGACATGACGACTTCGGTGTGGATCTGCCTGAACATTATGGAACGCTGACCTATGTGGATGAGGAAGGTGTTTATCATGAGGAGAAAGTGGTATCTGAGCGCGGGGATTATGGACGAGTGTATGAGGACCTCTATAATGCCATTTTTTATGGCTCTCCCAAAATGATCCGCGACGAGGAAACGCTCTGGAACATGGAAATGCTGGAGGCCGCCATCCAAGGATGCAAGTAGATATGAGGACGTTTCTGCGATAAAAAAATGGACAATCGGTCAATGCGTCGCCGAAATATGGACGGGAGGAACCACCATGAAACCACGAATCACGGTGCTCACTTTGGGTGTGGATAATTTGGAAAGATCGCTTGCATTTTACCGCGATGGGCTTGGATTTCCGACAGAAGGTATCGTAGGGCAGCAGTTTGAGCACGGTGCAGTTGCCTTTTTTGATTTGCAGCCAGGGTTGAGATTGGCCGTTTGGAGCCGAAAAGATATTGCTCATGACACGGGTCTTCCGCTAACGCCTTCAAGTCCGGTCACGTTTACGATCGGGCACAACGTGGGCAGCAAAGAAGAAGTGGACCAGGCGATGGAGCAGGCGCGGAAAGCTGGAGCAAGCATTGCGGTGGAGGCGCATGACACGTTCTGGGGCGGATATTCAGGTTATTTCCAGGACCCTGACGGTCATCTGTGGGAGATTGTCTGGAATCCGCAGTGGGAAGCTGAAGCATAAATAATATAAACATATAACGGGGATGCAAGCGTGAGTTAAAGCAGCATGAGCATGGAACAGAGAGCAAGCCTTCAATGCATGAAGTCGCGTGCCTGTTCGTTTATTCCAGACTATGGTAGAGTTAGTCATGGAGTATAGGCAGGCATATGATATAAGAAGGAGCAGGGCAAGCATGAGCATGACCGAAAAAGAGAAAGCGGCCCAAGGATGGCTGTACGACAACAACAACGATCCCCAGTTGGTTGCGGAACGTTTGCAGGCGAAAGAACTGTGTTATGACTATAATCATCTCCGTCCAGGCATGTTGGAGGAGCGGGAAAGCATAATTCGCCGGCTTTTTGCCAAGACCGGGGACAAATTTTTGATCGAGCAGCCCTTCGTATGCGATCAAGGATACAACATCGAAATCGGCGAAAACTTCTATTGCAACCATAATGCCGTCATGCTTGACGCAGGTAAAATCACATTTGGCGACAATGTGTTCGTTGCACCGAACTGCGGTTTTTACACGGCAGGACACCCGATTGACGTCGAGCAGCGCAATCGAGGACTTGAAATCGCTTTGCCCATTGCCATAGGAAACAACGTGTGGATCGGCGGTGGCGTTTCCATTCTGCCTGGCGTCACCATCGGCGACAACACCGTGATCGGAGCGGGAAGCGTGGTCACCAAAAATATTCCTTCAGGGGTTATCGCCGCAGGTAATCCGTGCCGGGTCATCCGGGAAATTACGGAAGAGGACAAACATAAATACCCGAAAAGGTAAAGCAACGAAAATCGCATCGTTCATACGACTGCATATCGCAGGAAGCCGCCGCCGCCGTAAGGCGGCTTTCTTTTTTTCTGCGTTCCTTAGACCCAAAAAGGTGGGCGATATTCCGTCATTGGAATTGGCGAGCGAATGTTTAGAAAATGTTTATTCCCCATCGTTATACTTAAAGAATCATCGTGATCTCGGGATGGGCAACATGCTCCATGCTGTACACGATTCACAGAAGTATGGACGTTTTGGAGGTACTTACGGATGAAGACAGCAATCATATAGGATGAGAAAGGGGAAATACTCTTTTCGATTGGAAGACAGATCATATCAGGCAATAGTTTACTTCACTTAGTACAACTCAAATTATAAATGCGGCATGAGCAGATAATGGGGGCATCGGAAAAATGGATATGGAAGAATACATGAGTCGTCGACTGAAAAAACAAAAACAATTGTTTGAGCAGCTGGGCATAAGCATGGACGCCCAACAAGTTCACGAAATAAAATTCAAATACACGGTCCGCGGATATGATCCGAAAACCGTCGACCAATTCCTTGATCAGGTTGTCAAAGATTACGAGCGTTTTTATGCGCATATCGTGGACATGATGGAACAGCAGCACGACTACGAACATCAGATTCGTCGCTTGAAGGAACACGCAGAACCGGAATGGAACCGGAATTTCACCCAGCGCAAACATCTGGAAGGCGTCATTAAACAACTCGAATACAGCGTTCGCGAATTGAACAGGATACATCATTCGTGATTTCGGGGCACCCTTGAAAGGGTGTTTTTTTAATTTCTGTCTACGCGCTTCGCTTCTCGAGATTGCTGCTGCCTCTCCGTTAACGTGTGCATCTTTTTTCCGGTTTATATAGTTCAACTTAAATAAGGGGTTCTCGGGTTATTGTAAACCTGATATTAAATTAATGGTTTACAAATATAATCGACCAAACTATAATTCAATGCATTAGACGTCGACGCTAAAATTTGGTTCATATGGTGGAGGTACTGCATTTGAAAACGAAAGAACTGGTATACGCCGCATTATTCGCTGCGTTCATTGCCGTATTGGGCTTGATCCCGCCCATCCCGCTTGGATTCATCCCCGTGCCGATTACCGCCCAGACGCTTGGCGTCATGTTGGCAGGCTGCTTTTTGGGGAAACGTATGGCAGCCATCAGCCTGATGTTGTTTATTCTGCTGATTGCGATCGGCCTGCCGGTGCTCCCGAGCGGACGCGGCGGAATGGCGATGCTGGTCGGCCCTTCCGCAGGATTCATTTTCAGTTGGCCCATTGCTGCGTTCTGCATTGGCTGGGCATCCGAGAAGGTCTGGCCGAAACTGAAAACATGGAAACTCGTGGTCATCAATATTATATTCGGCGTCATCCTGGTCAGCCTGATCGGTGCGCCTGTCATGGCTCTTATTACCAATACGCCCGTTTGGGCTGGAATCGTGAGTTCGGCTTCGTATCTTCCGGGGGATCTGATCAAGGCGGTCATTGCTTCTGTCATCGTCGTGCAGCTTAAAGCGATCAGCCCGATCGAAGAGAAGATCCACCATTCCTGACATGGAGCCATACTGCGGTTCTAGGATCGAGCGACCAGTATGAATGAAAGGGGATACGAAATGAATCTGGCGGAGCCCATTCTGAATCGCGCAACCCGGTATCCCGATCGTATAGCCATTCGCCACGGAAGCGGACAACTTACCTATTCGCAACTTGCCGAGCGAGTCGGAAGAATTGCTGCCGGATTGGGGCAACACTGCACCCCGCAAGACATGATTGCCATCCTGTCCGCCAATCGGGTAGAATTTGCGGAAGTGTTCCTCGGCGCAGTGCAGGCAGGATGTGTGCCGGTTCTGCTGGATACCGGTTGGACGACGAATCAACTGGAGGGCGTCATTGCAAGCTGCAAGCCCAAGGTCATTTTTGGCGAGGGAGCGAGGTTGGAAGAATTCCGGGCTCGGCATGACGGCATTCTCTGCTTGACGTTCGAAGACAAGGAACAAACAGGCACTTATGAACCGTGGCTAGCTTCGCATCCTCCTACGTCATGTGTGGACGCGTCCAACGAGTTGTTGTTCGTGGGCTTCACCTCAGGCACAACGGGAGTGCCTAAAGGGTACATGCGTACGCACCTTTCTTGGCTGCGCAGTTTCGATGCCACGGAAGAAGCCTTTCGGCTTGAGTCGATGGAGCATGTGCTGGCCCCGGGACCGTTCGTGCATTCCTTGTCCCTGTTTGCATTGGTGCAGTCTTTGTACAGCGGTGCGACCTTTTATGTCATGGAGAGATTTGTCGCGCAAAACGTCATGGAGCTCTGTTCCGACGTACGTGGCATGGTCTTGTTTGTCGTGCCTGCCATGATCGATGCTTTGTTGCAGCATGCTTCCGCAGTTGAGCATTCCGGCTCGATTCAGGCGCTGATCAGTTCGGGCGGTCAATGGCTGGAAGGGTCGAAGGAGCGGTGCCGGGAAGTGTTTGCCGGTACGGCTTTATACGAGTATTACGGTTCTTCGGAAGCGAGTTATATCAGTTACATGGATGTCCTTCGGGAGATGCGCCCCGGATCGCTGGGGAGACCGTTCAAGGGCGTAGAAATCTCGATCCGGAACGATCGTTTTCTGGAAGTGCCCGCGGGCACCGCGGGCGAACTTTTCCTCCGAAGCCCGATGACGTTCAAAGCCTATCATCAGCTGCCGGAAGAAACGGCAGGGGCGTTCAGGGAAGGCTGGCTCAGAACGGGGGATTACATGTATGTCGATCAGGACGGTTATCTTTATTTGGCAGGACGGGTGCAGAACATGATCAAAACCGGCGGATTGAAGGTGTTTCCGGAGGAAGTGGAGGCCGTCCTGCAGCGGATTCCTTCCATTCGGGAGGTGATGGTCTTCGGCAAACCGGACGAGCGTTGGGGAGAGCGGGTTACGGCGATGATCCAGTGGCATGCAGAGGTGCCGGAATGGAGTTTGGACGAAATAAAGCAGGTTTGCAAGCAATACGGCCTGGCAGCATACAAAATCCCGAAAGCGCTGGTGACGGTGAGAAGGTTTGCCTATACGAGCAGTGGCAAGATTGCCCGCCAGCTTATGAAAGAACAAGCGTGTTCGAATAAGGGATAGACTCAGATTAAGGATGAAAGAAAGGAGACGATGCCGTTTATGCTGACCTTGGATCAGGTTCATTTTTATTATCGCAAAGGACAGGACGTTCTGCACGATATCAGCCTGTCTGTCCCCAAAGGCGAATTCGCCGCCATCATCGGTGGAAACGGTTCGGGCAAGTCAACCCTCGCCAAGTTGATGAAGGGGCTGCTGCAGCCGAAGAAAGGCGAGATCCGATTTGATGATTGGTGTACTTCCAAGCCGGAAGAGGCGGCAAAGATCCATCAACATATCGGCATGGTCTTCCAGAATCCGGATGATCAATTCGTTACGACGACGGTAACGGACGAGATTGTGTTCGGCATGGAAAACATTCGCCTGTCCCGGGCTGAGATGCATGTCCGCTTACATCAGGTGTTGAAAGAGGTCGGACTCGAGCGGGAAGCGGAGATGAGCCCGCATCAATTGTCGGGCGGGCAGAAGCAGCGCGTGGCCATTGCGGCCATACTGGCTATGCAGCCGGACGTCATCGTTCTGGATGAAGCGACATCGATGCTTGATCCGGAAGGAAGACGGCAGATTATGTGCATTTTGCAAGAGCTGCATCTTCGCGGCGTCACCGTCATTCATATCACGCATCATATGGATGAAGTGCTCTATGCGGAGCGCGTGATATGGTTGAATGCCGGACGGATGGCATTCGATGGAACGCCTGCGGCGTTCTTTGAAACGCAGCCGTTGAACGAATACGGATTGGAGCAGCCGTTCGCAGCCAGACTGCGAATGGCGTTGGCAGGTTCCGTCGGGGACAAGCCGCTTACGCCGGACTGGAAGGAGTGGATTCGGGAACGATGGCATACGAGCTAAACCGGGTTAGCGTCCATTTTGCGGAGCGGACGGCATTGCGCAACGTGACGTGCACTTTGCGGGAAGGACGCTGGATCTCGATCGTCGGCCGCAGCGGCGCGGGTAAATCGACGTTTGCCCATGTATTGAAAGGACTCGTCATCCCCGATGAAGGAGAGTATCGCATCGATGAGCGGCAGATTTTCGGAGACGGCAAAGGAAGGGATGGCGTGATTCATGATGTGGGCATCGTTTTTCAGGTGCCTGAACATCAGTTGTTCGAAACTACCGTCGCCAGAGAGCTGGCTTTTGCGCCGCGAATGCAAGGATGGGGCTCACAGCGGATCGCGGAGGCCATCGACCGCGTTTTGCCGCAAGTCGGACTGTCTAAAGAACTGTTGGATCTTGCGCCATTCCAGCTAAGCGGCGGCCAGAGAAGGCGTGTGGCACTGGCTTCCGTGCTGCTGATGGACCCGGCACTGCTTATTCTCGACGAACCGACGTCGGGACTGGATCCGGCAGCGCGTATGGAAGTGCTGCATATGCTGCGTGAATGGCAGCGGGCGGGGCAGCGCACGGTCGTATTTATTTCGCATCGGATGGAAGACGTTGCGGAGTATTCGGATGAGGTCATGGTATTTCATGACGGCCAAATGTTGGAGCATTGCGACGTACATACGTTGTTTTTGCAAAAAGGCGCTGTGATGGATCAGGCTGGCCTGCCGCTGCCGGAAGCCGTGCAGCTGCTGCATCTCGTCGAGGAGTTGTCCGGCCGGTCCGTAGATACGGGCAGCTGCAGGGAAACCGACATTCTGGAACAAGTGTCGGCGGTATGGCAAGCGAGGAGCCTGTGATGCAAAATAATATTCTGTTCGGACAGTTCATGGCCAAAGAATCGCTGTTGCACAGGCTTGATCCGCGCACGAAGCTGGTTAGTCTTATGATGATCATGTTCGGTTTGCTTAGGCTCGCGACATTATTGGGATTTGCTCTCGCTACCGTTTTGGTGCTGGTTTGCGTCCTCTTGTCGCGCATTCCGCTGTCGGTATATGTGAAGACGTTGAAGCCGGTCTGGTTTATATTAACATTTACGCTTTTATATAATGCCTTCTTCACCCAAGGAGATCATGTCATCTGGTCCTGGTCGGTCATTACGTTAACCGTGGATGGCATCGAAGCGGGAATAACCGTTGTGTGGCGCATTGCGTTGATGATTATGCTGGCATCCGTCTTAACGTTAACGACCAAACCGCTATCCCTTGCCCAAGGCTTGGAAAAGCTGATGTCGCCGCTTTCGCGTTTGCGCGTGCCCGTGGAGCAGGTTTCGCTGATGATTACCATCGCGATTCGTTTTATCCCGACGATTCTGGAGGAGATGGACCGCATCTTGCTTGCCCAGAAGGCCAGGGGTTACGATATCGCCGCCATGCCCCTGCCGAGACGGTTGTTTGCTTATATTCCAGTCGTGGTCCCGCTGTTCATGACGACGATTCAACGGGCGGAACAACTCACGTTGGCCATTGAGGCCAGAGCTTATGGGGATGGCAGGGGGAGAAGTTCTTATCGGCAATTAAAGCTGGCCAAGGCCGATTATTGGATCGGCGGAAGCGCAATGGCCATTGCGTTATGGATGATATGGGGAGGTTAGCGACGGATGGATTGGAATACGCGTATCACGGACATGCTTCGCATCCGGTATCCGATCATTCAAGGCGGGCTTGCCTACTTGGGGTACTCCGAGCTTGCCGCGGCCGTATCAAACGCGGGCGGGTTGGGGCAAATTACAGCCATGAGCCTGCCGGATGCCGAGACGCTTCGCCGCGAAATTCGCCGGGCGCGGACGTTGACGGAACCCTTGTGCTGGTGTCCTCCCGCAGACAAGCGCAAAAGGCGGAACAGCTCGGCGCATCGGCGGTCATGGCGGTTGGTCACGAAGGCGGCGGCCATCTTGGGCGCGACGGCGTGGGAACGATGGTCTTGGTTCCCAGCATCGCGGATACGATACGGATTCCCGTCATTGCCGCAGGCGGAATCGGTGATGGGCGCGGCTGGATGGCTGCGCTGGCTCTTGGTGCCGAAGGGATCGTCATGGGCACGAGGTTTGTGGCGACGAAGGAATGCGCGGCTGCATCGGCCTCTTACAAGCAGGCTTTAGTGAACCGTTCGGAGGCGGACACGACCGTGATCAAAGCATCCATCGGTCAGCCGGGAAGGGTGCTGCGAAACGCTGCCGCCGAGAGAATCCTTGCCGCAGAACAGAGAGGGGACGGCATCGAGCAGCTTATGCCGCTCATTAGCGGTGACGTTAACAGGCGCTGGATTCATGACGGATCGGAAGGAGAGGGCTTCGGCTGGTCCGGCCAAGTGGCAGGTCTCATTCAGGATGTGCCTTCCGTATCCGAACTGATGGAGCGTATGGTTCACGAAGCGGAGTGCATTCGGAATAAGTGGGGCGGTAGGCGCGAACATTGACATTCAAGGACATCCATTATACTGTATGGGAGCCAGCTTTCTTTTCTCTATGAAGGTGAATATTGATTTTTGGAGGCATAACCATGAACCAGCGTTTTCGGATCACGCGCACGATGCAGGAAAACCATAATGACCCGGCGATTTCGCTTGAAGAATGCAAAGGATATTTTGAATCCAAAGCCGATTTTGCCTATTCTTCGACTCTTGTCGTCAAAGGGCCTGAAAGCACGATGACCATTGAAGGGGACTTCTTCATGTGGAACCTAGGGGAGGCGGAAATTCCATTCCGTCTTTATGATGGAGACCTGTATGTTGCGGTCAGCAGCGAAGCCGTCGTTCCCAAAATGATCGAAATTGCAACCGATTTGCAAGCAGACATCGTTGAAGGATAAGTACGTATAACGTAGGAAGTCGCCAGATGTGGCGGCTTTTTTTGTTGTTTTTTTCGAGTTCGCTTCTGAACGAGTTGTGGAATACGTCGCTCTTGAAATTAGCAAACCGTGGTCATTTATGGGCACCGTTCCAGAAATGGGTCGGCCGGTAATTACCGGTTGGCCTTTTTTGCGTGGTGAGACGAGGAGGGGGACGTGAGAGCGTCTTTCATCAAATATTAGTTGACAACGTCCACAAAACGATCTACATTATTTGTTGACATAGTCCACAAAAAAGGGGATTGACGATGTATCCGACTGATCCGATCGTTGCGGATATCCGCAAATTCAACCGTTTCTATACAAGCATTCTTGGGCTGCTGGACAAACATATATTGACTTCCAAGTACTCTTTTACTGAAGCGCGAGTCATTCTGGAGATCGGTTTTATGGGACAAAGCATTGCGAACAGTCTGGTCGAGAAGCTGGATATTGATCGCAGCTATATGAGCAGAATTATTGCCAAACTGGGCAAGGAAGGACTCATCAGGAAAGAAAATTCGGAGTCGGACAGCAGAACAAGCCTGATTTCGTTGACAGATAAGGGTCTTGAGGTGTTTTCCCAATTGGATCAAAAATCGGATGAGCAAATCCACCGTTTATTCAAAAACTTGTCGGAAAAGGATATTCGAGAGATCCATGCGTCCATGGTGTTGATTCAACAAAAATTAGAAACTTCGGAAGGTGCAGGCAATGATACGTTTTGACAATGATTATGCGGAGGGTGCGCATGGGCGGATTCTGGAGCGCATCGTTCAAACCAATGAAGAGCAGACTCCGGGATACAGCACGGATATCTATTGCGAAAGGGCAAGAGGCCTGATCCGAAAAGCATGTCATGCAGAGCAGGCAGACGTGCACTTTTTGGTTGGCGGAACGCAGACGAACACGACGGTGATTTCTTCGATATTGCGCCCCCATCAAGGGGCAGTGGCCGCTGTGTCCGGGCATATCGCAACATTGGAAACCGGGGCAATCGAGGCGACAGGCCATAAGGTGCTTACCCTTCCCAGCGACGATGGAAAACTGAGAGCCGAGCAAATCCGGGAATTACATATGACCCACTGGAACAGCGGCAACCGGGAGCACATGGTTCAACCTGGTTTGGTTTATATATCGCACCCGACCGAGTATGGCACAACGTACAGCCTGAGCGAATTGGAAGCACTGAGCCGTGCGTGCAGGGAATGCGGACTTCCCCTCTTTATGGATGGTGCCAGATTGGGGTATGGACTGGTTTCCGAAGGCAGTGATCTTGAGTTGGCGGATATTGCCCGACTGTGTGACGTCTTTTATATCGGAGGAACGAAACTAGGGGCGTTGTTCGGGGAAGCTGTCGTGATCGTCAACGATGGCCTCAAGCAGGGATTCAGATATCAGATCAAGCAGCGTGGAGGACTGCTGGCCAAAGGCAGACTGCTTGGCATTCAGTTCGAAACGATGTTTGAGGACGGGCTCTATTATGACGTATCCCGCCATGCGGTACGGATGGCAACGGACATTCGAAACGCATTTGTGTTGAACGGATTCGGGATGCGCTATAACTCCGGAACGAATCAACTATTTCCGATTTTGCCGAACGACGTATTTGAAACGTTAAGCCAAACCTATTCTTTCTCCGTCTGGGAAAAACTTGGCGACACGCACACGGTCGTCCGGATCTGTACAAGCTGGGCAACCAAAAAGGAACATGTGGACATGCTGACCGATGACATTCACAGAATACAGCTTGCATCCGCCCATCTTAGCTATACATCAGCGTGAGATTGCAGCTGTGAGTGAGTTGCGAATAGTTTGCTTCAGACTATATATGATTCTGCAAGAGCCGCCTTTGGGCGGCTTTTATCGTATTTATGGGAATGAAAAGCAGGTATACTCCATTTAATTCATACTAATTTGGTCAGAATGATTGATATTATAGAGGTTTACCGTTATACTTCATGTAATACGTTAATCATCAGTGAGTAACAATAAAAAAGAAAACCTACATACAAGGGGGGAAACATGTGGCTCCAGAGTTATACGAATTGGAATTGGAGTACGAGCTCTTGAAACAACTTCGGGATGCGATTGCTCCTGTCGGTGCAAGCACGCTCGTGCATACGTTGGGAAAAAGATACGGCCTGAGCCAGGCTACCATCGGAAGACGGCTTATGGAAATGGATGTCGAGGGGTACACGGTGCTTGAAGGGCGAAAAGGCCGTGTATTGACCGAAGCGGGCCTGGAACGACTGAAGACGACGGAACGGGAATTGCAGCAGAAAAACGTGAACTCGCGCCTGATTCAGACGCTGAACCATTCGGGCGAAAAAGCGCTGCTCGACATTCTCGTCGCCCGAAGGGCGCTGGAACGGGAGATTGCTTCGCTGGCTGCGGAACGTGCCACGAAAGAGTACATCCATCTGCTCGAACAATCCATCGAGGCACAGAACCGGCAATTGGCGCAGAACGTTATTCCTTATGAGGAAGATCGGGAATTCCACCGGCTGCTGGCTTATGCGGCCCAGAACCAGTTCTTGCTCCATGCCGTCGAATTGGTATGGGACACGAGCAGGGACTTTCTGGAGACCGCGTATATCCGGCGTACGGTCGGGAGCGAATTAGTGGTCGATCACCGTCAGATTCTGGATGCCATTATATCGCGTTCTCCGGAAGATGCCGAAGCCGCGATGGTCAATCACATCAACCAGATGATTGAGGACGTCAAACGTTATTTTTCCATGAAAAACCAGTCGCTTAGCATCGAGAAAGCGCGTTGAAAAGGAGATGAACTTGTGACCACAAACTATCGCTTGGGTATCGACATCGGGGGCACGTTCACGGACGCGCTGGTGACGGATCGGCAAGGCAGGATGATCGCTGCGCTGAAGACGCCATCCATCGCCGAAGCGCCTGAACGGGCCATCTTTAACGCATTGGATCAGCTTCAGGCACAAGGCGTGAACATTGGCGATATCGACCTGTTCGTCCACGGCACGACGCTTGGCGTCAACACATTGATCGAACGCAACGGAGCGGTTACAGGGCTGCTTGTTACAAAGGGTTTCCGCGACATTCTTGAAATCCGGAGACTTCGCTTGGAGGATACGACGAACCTGTACGGCGATAAGACGGAGGCGCTTGTACCGAGATATCTCGTCAAAGAAATCGACGAACGGGCGCTTGCAAGCGGGGACGTGCTGCAGCCGCTAAACAGTGATCAGCTTGTTCAAGCAGTTGACGAACTGGTGGAGGAAGGCATTACGGCGCTGGCGATCAGCTTTATGCACTCTTACGCCAACCCTGCTCATGAGAAGGAAGCGGAAGAAATCATCCGGGAACGTCATCCGCAATTGTTCATTTGCCGAAGCAGCGCCATTTGGCCGCAGCAGCGCGAATTCGAGCGTACGCTGGCCACCGCCATGAATGCATATGTGGGAGAACGCATGGGCTCTTACTTTGTACGGCTTCAGGAGGGTATTCATGAATATGGGTTAAAAGCAAACCTGCTCTCCACGATGTCCAATGGCGGCATCATGACAGCGGCAAGTGCGGCTAGCGAGCCTGTTCGCACCTTGCTTTCGGGACCTGCCTCAGGCGTCATTGCAGCGACGCATATTGCCCGGAAGGCAGGCATCGATCAAGTCATTACGTTCGACATGGGTGGCACAAGTGTGGATGTGGCTTTGATCGACAAAGAGCCGGCGTATTCCACCGAGAACAAAGTCGGTGATTTTCCGGTCATCTTGCCTGCCGTGGACGTTACGGCCATCGGGGCTGGAGGCGGATCGGTTGCATGGCTGGACACGGTCGGCGTCCTTAAGGTTGGCCCACGCAGCGCCGGGGCTTATCCAGGTCCTGCGTGTTACGGCCGGGGCGGTGAGGAGCCCACAACGACAGACGCATACTTGCAGCTCGGCATCCTGCAGGCGGATCGTTTTCTCGGCGGCCAGATGCATCTCTATCCTGAGCTTGCGGAACGTGCACTGAACGCTGTGGGCCATAGGCTGGGCCTTGATGCAACGCAAACGGCACAGGCGATTCTCGATGTCGCCACAGCCAACATGTATGCCCAATTTTCGCCGCTCATGGCTCGCAAGGGCATTGATCCGCGCGATTTCACACTGCTGGCTTATGGGGGAGCCGGCCCCATGCATGCATTTCTGATGGCGCGGGAAGTCGGCATCCGCCGAGTGCTTGTTCCGCCTGCTCCTGGAACGTTATGTGCGATGGGCTGCACGGTGGCCAATCTCCGAAACGACTTTGTCTTTTCGCTTCACAAGAGCAGCCAAGCTTTAGCAGGCGGAGAGTTGGCTTCCTTTTATGCGGATCTGGAACGGCAGGGACGAAGCTGGGTAGAGGTAGAGGCACGGGGCGGCGTGGAACTGGAGAGCGTCTACTGTCTCTATAGCGCCGATATGCGATATGAAGGGCAGGCCTTTGATTTGGAAATTGCATTGACGCAGGAAGAAATTGACCATCCCGAAAAGGCAAAATCAAAGTTCCATACATTCTATCAAAATGTGTTCGGAATCAGCCAGCCGGAATCGGAAGTGATGTTCATCAGCCTGCGGGCGACGATTGTCGGCATCGTGCCGAGCCATGGGAGCGTGGATTCGTTTGCCCAGGTCAACCACGCAAGTGGAGCAGAGGAACGAAACATAACGTTCGATCATGCGCCGAGAATTGCGAAAGTGTTGACAAGGGAACAGATTCCGCTGGATGCGGGCATCCCGGGTCCGGTTATCGTGGAGGAGTATGATACGACGATTTTTGTACCTCCAGGTTTTAACGTACGCAGGGACGCGCATGGCAATCTGATCGGGGAGGCGACGTAATGATCGCGGACAAGGTGTTTCTGGAAATTTTCAACAATCGGATCCAAGCAGCGGTCGAGGAAATGGCGAACGTCGTTCTGCGAACAGGGTTTACCGCTTTTGTCAAAGAGACCGGCGATTTCGGCACATATCTGTTGTCTCCTTCAGGGGAGACGTTTGGTTCACCGCTGGAAACAGGTTATAACCTCTCGCTCGGTATTCCTGCAGAAGCGACGATACGTAGTATCGAGGATTGGCAGGAAGGGGATTTGGTTATCTGCAATGATCCTTATGCCACGAAAGGCATGGTGACCCACCTTCCCGACATTCATCTGATCAAACCCTACTTCCACGAGGGGCGCGTCATTGCTTACGGCATGTGTTTCGTGCACTCATCCGATGTTGGCGGCAAGGTGCCGGGGAGCGTATCTCCCAGCGCGTACGATATTCACATGGAAGGCATTCGCATCGCTCCGGTCAAGTTATATGAAGCTGGCGTGTTGAACGAGCATGTCATGCGATTGTTTCTGGATAACAGCCGGATTCCGGAGCAAAACCTTGGCGACCTCAAAGCGCTGATGGCTGCCCTGAACCGGGGTGAACAGCGCCTTGCCGAACTGGTCGCTCGTTATGGCGTGGAACGGATTGAGCAAGGCATCGAGCAATTGCTCGAATATGCCGAAATGAAGGCACGTGCCATCGTTCGGGATATTCCGGACGGAGCTTACGATTTCTGGGATTATCTCGAGAAGGGACCCGGAGGATACCCCATCCGCTTGCGCTGCAAGATGACGATCGAGGATAGCGACATTCATCTCGATTTTAGCGGCACCGATCCTCAGGTTCGGGCTTCGTTCAATATCCCGACGCATAATCAGCAAGGGCATTACATGCTTGTACCGGCGTTGATTCGCTATTTCCGCACGCTGGACCCGACGATCCCATGGAACTCCGGCATGATTCGAATGGTGCGCAATTACGCGCCGCCGGCCTCGGTGCTCAATCCGGAACCGATGGCTGCCGTCGGGGCACGGGCGGCAACGTTCATCCGTCTGATGGACGTGATCACGGGCGCTCTTGGCAAAGCCGAGGCGAGCAAAGTACCCGCAGCCGGCGCGGGGCAAGCGTGCATCGTCATGATGGCGATGACGGACGCAGCGGACGGAAAGAAAAAGGTCGGGGTCATTCAACCGATTTGCGGCGGTTCAGGAGCAAGGCCGATGAAAGACGGTATTGACGGAATGGATTTTGCCGTTGGACACCTGCGCAACATTCCGGCCGAAACGGTCGAGTCCGAAATGCCGGTGCTGATCGAGCATTACGGGCTCCGTGAAGATTCGGCGGGCGCCGGCGAATATCGCGGTGGAAGCGGGATCGCATTGCGCGTCAGAATCGTAACACCGGATACGATCATGACAGCACGGAATATGGAACGCATGGAGTTTCAGCCATGGGGCAGGCTGGGCGGCGATGTCGGCACGCATGGAGAGGCCATCCTTAACGCGGGACTTCCGGAAGAGAAAAATCTTGGCCGGATTGACGAACTGCTGCTGCAACCCGGGGATACCGTAACCTTCCTGTCCCAAGGCGGGGGAGGATACGGCAACCCGTTAAACCGGCATGCACAGTCGGTGCTGGCAGACGTTCGAAGCGGTTTGCTTTCCCTGGAAAAAGCGCGGGAGCTTTACGGCGTCGTAGTGAAGGGCACGGATGTCGACGAGTCTGGGACACACGCACTGCGGTCTGCCAAGCAGCAGCATGCGCAAGAATTCAGCTATGGTCCGACCAGGGAACAATTTGAAGCAATCTGGAGCGATGAGATGCAGTTGACGCTGGGACAGGCACTAAAGGAATATCCACTCGCCCTCCGGGATTATTTGAAACGCCGGACGATGGATATCGTGGAACAAAGACATGCCGCTGGTTCATCCGTGACGCCACAGGAAATAGCCGCCATCGTGAACGGGTTGAGGAAAAACATCGGACTACAGGGAATCGGTCATCAGTAAGCCTGAACATGTAAACTTGTAATCGTATTAACCAACTAATCTTATGGGGGAATTCGTATGTTTAAATCAAACCGCAAACGTTTTTTCAGCCTGGCTTCGTTGACGCTGACCGCTTCGCTTGTACTTTCGGCCTGCGGCGGGGCAAGCAACTCGGGTACAGCTTCCGAGAGTGGGGGTGCTTCGGACAGCAGCGGCGAAAAAATCAAGCTGACCATGTTTATCTGGGCAGGCTCCAACCAGGATATCGTGCCTAAAGAAGTGGTTGCCGAATATGTCAAGGAACATCCGAACGTTGAAGTTACTTTCGAGGAATCCTCCAATGCAATCATGTATCCCAAAATGGTAGCAGGCAAACAGGCCGACCCGGATAACCCTGTCGTCAACTTCGGTTACTTTAACGCGGATGCCACGGCCAAAGGTGTGAACGATGACATGTGGGAGCCGCTGGATACCAGCATCGTGACGAACATCAAGGACATTCCCGAGCAGTTCCACCAGCCTGACAACAAAGGCGTCGTGTGGGGCGTATCGAGCTTTGCCCTCGTTTACAACAAGGATCTGGTAACCACGCCGCCGACGAGCTGGAACGACCTGTGGGAGAACGAGCAATTCAAAGGCAAGACGGCATTGTGGGATTACATGTTCTATTCCTATATTTCGCCGCTGATCGCGACCAAAGGACAGGAGATCGGCGCATCGTATGACAATCCCGAACCTGCATTCCAATATTGGGCTGACCATAGCGACCAAATCGGGACCCTCGTTACATCCAATGACCAGTTGAAAGCACTGCTCGAATCCGGCGATGCCCTGATTGCGCCATTCAGCGCACAGGTCGCCCAAACCTGGATCGACGGCGGTTCGCCGCTTGCCGTAGCCTACCCGAAAGAAGGAGCGATTTCGTTCCCGTATTCGCTCCAAGTCGTCAAAGGTTCGACGCCTGAACAAACACGCGTGGCCAATGAAATCATCAATGAGCTGCTGAGTGCCGACGCGCTGACACGTTACGCCGAAGCAACCGGCACGCCGGTGACCAGCACTGCCGCTGCCGTGCCGGATAAATACAAGGATGATCCTTCGTTCTCGGTAGAAACGCAAAGCAATGGCATCAATCCCGATTGGGACGTGCTCGCCCGGGACAGCTCTGCATGGAAGGAACTGTGGGATCGCCTCGTCAAAACCAATCTTCAATAATATAGTCGCCTGGAACATAGACGAATTTATCCCCAGGCAGGGATAGGAGGACCCGAGATGAGCAATGGGCAGGAATCCGTCTCGATCGAGGCAAAGCGCGTTACGAAAATTTATGGGGGACGGGCTGCCGTCGATCAAGTTACGCTTCAGGTCAACAAGGGAGAGTTTGTCTCCCTTCTGGGCCCGAGCGGCTGCGGCAAAACGACGCTGCTCCGAATGCTGGGCGGGCTCGAACAGCCCGATGACGGAATCATCATGCTCGGCGGGCAGGATGTCACGGGCGTTCCGGCATACGGCCGCAGCAGCAATATGATTTTCCAGCAGCTGGCGCTGTTTCCGCACATGGATGTATTCAACAACATCGCTTACGGACTCAAGGTGAAAAAGACGCCTAAAGCCGAGATCAAACGCCAGGTCCATGAGATGCTGGAACTTGTGCAGCTTGGGGATTACGGCAGACGGGCCGTATCGCAGCTGTCCGGCGGACAGGCACAGCGCGTAGCGATTGCGAGAGCGCTGATCAACAAACCCGAAGTGCTGCTGCTGGACGAACCGCTCTCCGCGCTCGATATGCAGCTGCGCCTCGACATGCAGCGGGAACTGAAGCGCATCCAGCGCGAATTCGGCGGCACCTTTATCTTCGTCACGCATGACCAAAGCGAGGCGATGAACATGTCCGACCGCATCGGCGTTATGCGTGCAGGCCAATTGCTTCAATACGCGACGCCGGACGAAATTTATGAGAAACCTGCCAACAGCTTTGTGGCCAAGTTTATTGGGGATACGAATCTACTGGACGTGTCCGTGGACGAGCCCGCTTCAAATGGGATCCGCGTGAGCATTCAGGGGCATTCGCTGCTTGCGGGAACAAACGAAGAACCTGACGCATTCCGGCAAGGTGCGAAGCATTCGTTATCGATTCGCTACGAGTATATTCGTCTTGGAGACGAGGCGGCCAACTGCACCAACCAATTGCAAGGCCGTGTTATCGAAAGTGTGTACGGCGGAGCAAGTATCCGTTATGTCATCGAAACGCTGGGTAACCTGCGCATCCAAGCAAGTGTTCCGCATCAGCGCGGAGGATTGCGCTATGCGCCGGGCGAAGCCGTGCAGCTCGGTTTTGATCCGGAAGATGCCTTGCTGCTCGCTGACTCCGGTGCGGGTGCGGCATCATGAGCCGGATTACCGAAAAGGTCGTAAACATGTATTCGTCCGGCAACCGCAAATGGACGACCCAATTGCTGCTCCTTTTGCCGGCATTGCTGCTAATGGGCATTGTGTATCTCGGCGGATTGCTGATTTTCGGAAGATACAGCTTCGACATGTACGACAACGGCAAGCTGGTTCGAGGTTGGGACTTAAGCACGTACCGCGCGTTTCTATCGGATCCATATTATTGGAAACTGATCGGAAACACGTTCCGCATCGCGTTTAAGGTTACAGCGTGGAGCCTGTTGCTTGCATATCCGCTCGCGTATTGCATCGCTGGTTTGAAGAAACCGGGATGGAAGCAGTTTTTGCTGCTGCTTACGTTTCTGCCGCTGCTCGTGAGTGCAGTGGTTCGTTCCTATGGCTGGCAGTTGCTTCTGTCCAAACAAGGTTTCATGAACTGGCTGTTCATTCATCTGGGCATGACCGAGGAAGGGTTCAATATGATGAATAACGAGACGGGCGTTGTCATTGCCCTTGTGCACATCTTTCTGCCGTTTATGGTCTTTCCAATCTTGAACGTGCTGTCGCAGAGCGATGCTTCGCTCAAAGCGGCGGCGCAGGATCTCGGAGCCGGCAGCTGGCGAACCTTTTTTACCATTACGCTGCCATTGTCGGCCAGAGGTATTGCAAGCGGCATCCAGATCGTGTTTACGCTGTGCCTGACTGCATTTACGACCCCTCAGCTGATCGGCGGGGGCAGGGTGATGACGCTGCCGGTCTTCATCTACCAGCGAACACTGGACACAAACTGGCCGATGGCGGCAGTGGCAAGCCTGTTCCTGCTGGTGTCATCCGTCGTGGTGTCGCTGCTGGTCAACAAAGGTGCGGAATGGCTTATGTTCCGTCGTTCCAGGGAAGGAGGACGTGCACATGGTTAAGTCGGGACGCGTAACCAAATGGCTTCTCGCGGTGTTCGTTGGGGCGGTCGCCGTATACTTGTTGCTCCCACTATTAATGATTGCATTCACGTCCGTAGGTTCCGGATCGGCAAGCAAATTTCCGCCCCAAGGCTTCACCTTGGAATGGTATGCCAATCTGCGGGAGCAAACCCAGTTTCTTGATGCTTTCAAAAACAGCCTGATCGCATCGGCGGGAGCCGTATTGCTGGCATTGGTAACGGGGACGCTCGCTGCAGTAGCCATCGTGCAGCATCCTTTCCCGGGTGCGGGATTGCTGCGGGCTTTCTTTGTATCGCCCATGGTCATGCCGAAAATTACGCTGGGAATCGCCTATCTGATTCTGTTCTCCAAAATGCACATCGCTGGCGGACTGTTCGGACTTGTATTGGGAGAAGCCGTCATCGTGCTGCCATTTATATTGACCATTGTGGGCAGTGCGTTGGCGAACCTGAAGCCGGTCCATCGGGAGGCTGCGGCCGATCTCGGGGCAAGCCCGTGGCGGATCTTTTTCACCATTACGCTGCCGCAGCTCAAATTCGCCATGTTGTTGTCCGGGTCGATCGCATTTGTATTTACGTTTGACCAGGTCGAAGCTGCGCTGCTGCTGCTGCGCCAGGACAGCTATACGCTGCCGATCCAGCTTTTCCTCTACATGGAGAAGTGGCAGGACCCCACGATCGCGGCCGTGTCGGTTGTACTGATCGTCGGTGCCTCGGCACTATTCATGGCGATCAAGCTGGTGCTTCGCTCCATTCCGGGACTCGAAGGATGGTTTGGCAGCAGAAAAAAATAAAAGGGAGGACTCGAAACTATGAATCCACAGCAACCATCCGAAGGTTCAAGCTTGAACAGGGACCGTGCGGATGAAGTCATGAAAGCGCAGGGACTCCAAGCGCTGGTTGCCACAACGCCGGAAAATATCCATTATGTCATTGGATCGCAATTGCGAGCCAGCAATTGGACGATGCAGATCTATGCCATACTGCCCGCCGACCGTTCGGCAAGGCCGTGCATCGTCATTCCGACGAATCGTCTGGGGGTCGTCGCCCAGTTCGGCATCACAAACGTTGACATTTTTGCTTATAGCGATTTCTTTGTTGAGGGAACAATCGAAGGCAAACCTTCCACCGCTGACATTGATCTGTTCTATTCCTTGCTGCAAACGACGGTGATTCACAAAGGAGCGGCAGATGCCTTGTTTGCTGCGTTGAAGCACCTTGGCATTGAAAATCAGCCTATCGGCATCGACGAAATGCGGATTGCGCCGGATGTTTGGGCCCAGGTCCAAGATGCCTTGCCGGATGGGGCTGTTGTTCCCGCGTATACATTGTTCCGGCATATCCGACTTGTGAAAACGCCGTTCGAGATCGAACGGCTGCGCCGCGCCGCTGAGGTCAATGAACGGATCGAGCGGGAGCTGATCGAGCTTATCGCGGCAGGCGTGCATGAAAAGGAACTGGCAGACCATTATCGGCTTGCCGTGATGCGCGCAGGCGGAACGCCGGCCATGACGGCCGTGGGAGCAGGACCGCGCAGCGCCTTGCCGCTGATCGAAAACTATTTCCATACGATCGAGCAAGGGGACCAAATCCGCTTCGATCTATGCATGCAGTTGGACGGCTACTGGGCTGATACGGGACGTACCGTCGTTGCCGGCGAACCGACGGCATGGATGAAAAAGCATTTCAACGCCGTAAAAAGCGGATGGGAGACGGCGCTTGAAGCCGTACGCCCTGGCGTAAAGGCCGCAGACATATTTCATGCGGCAGTGTCCCGCGTACAGCGCGAAGGCATCCCGCATTACCGTAGACAGCATGTCGGGCATGCCATCGGCCTGGAGCTGTATGATGACCTGACCGTTTCCCCGGGCGACCAGCACATTCTGGAGCCTGGCATGGTGCTGTGCGTAGAGGTGCCTTATTACGAACTCGGCGCAGGCGGCTTCCAGATCGAAGACACGGTGGTCGTGACGCCGGACGGATATGAGTTTCTGACTCGCATGGAGCGCAAATTGTTCACGAAATAACGAATCCCGGAAGGCTTCAAAGCAAGCGATCAGGCAGCTGCCGATCCAGGAGCTTTCCTGCCGAGAAAGTTGGAATTTCAATGATTCAGCAGGGAACCAAGACGTTTCGAAACATTAGCCTTGCGCTGTTTGCCGCAGGATTCGTTACGTTTGCGCTGTTATACAGCCTCCAACCGCTCATGCCGGAGATTAGCGATGCATTTGCCATTACTCCGGCACAATCCAGCCTGACGCTTTCCGTTTCAACGGTGGCGATGGCCATTACGATGTTGTTTATCGGCACGTTGTCCGACGCCCTTGGGCGGCGCTTGATCATGACGGCATCCTTGGTGCTGTCTTCCGTCATTGCCATTCTGAGCGCATTCAGCCACGGATATGCCGACCTGTTGTTGCTCCGCGTTCTGCAAGGCGTGGCGCTTGCAGGTCTGCCTGCCACGGCGATGACGTATTTGTCCGAAGAAATCGAACCCGCAAGCCTGGGGTACGCCATGGGATTGTACATCAGCGGCAATTCGATCGGGGGGCTCGCCGGGCGATTTATCAGCGGGGTCATTACCGACTGGTTCAGTTGGCGTACAGCGATCGGATTTATCGGCATGCTCGGCCTGTGCGCAGCCGTCGTCTTCTGGCTGCTGATTCCGCTGTCGCGGAATTTCGTCAAGACTTCTCCCGGCTTGCGCCAGGCGATATGCCTTCTATGGTCACAATGCCGGAATCCCCGGCTCCTGAGTTTGTACGGGCTTGGCTTTTTGCTGATGGGAGGCTTTGTTACGCTGTTCAATTACATCGGCTTTGAACTGACCGGTGCGCCGTATCACCTCAGCCAATCCCTGGTAGGCAGTCTTTTCGTCGTATATCTCATGGGCACCGTAAGCAGCACCTGGATGGGCAGGCTTGCGGACCGTTATGGGCGTTCCCATGTACTCGGCATTGCTATTGCGATCATTCTGGCGGGCGCGATCTGTACCATGCATTCGGCGCTGTGGGTCAAAATCGTGGGCCTCGCATTGTTTGCCTTTGGATTTTTTGGCGGACATTCCATTGCCAGCAGCTGGGTAGGTCTCGTTGCAGAAAATCACAAGTCACAGGCAAACGCCCTGTATTTATTCTTTTATTATGTGGGTTCAAGCGTTAGCGGAACCGGTGGAGGATACATATACAGTCATTTCGGATGGATCGGCATTGTGGGCATGATCGGGGTGTACGCCATGGCTGGCTTCGCGTTATGCCGTTTTCTCTTGAACGGGCGAGCCGGGCGGGAGAGCGGCAATCCGATCTGCTGACATTCGGCACGAACAAGTGAAAAAATGAATTGAAGCGCTGCTGACATAACGGTGTCAGCAGCGTTTTTGTATTCTGATGGGTGAGGCGATATAATCTGGACATGAAGGGAGCGGGGCGAATGAACAAAACCGAACGGCAGCTAGCCATCGTTCTGGAGCTTCAGCGTACCAGAGTGATCAAAGGCCAGGAACTGGCGGCCAAGCTGGAGACAAGCGTCAGAACGATTTACCGGGATATTCAGGCGCTTAGCGAAGCTGGCGTGCCTATTGTTGGTGCCCCCGGCACCGGATATTCGTTAATGGAGGGTTACTTTTTGCCTCCCGTCAGTTTTACGGCAGAGGAGGCCGTAACTTTGCTGATCGGAGCCGATTTCGTGGAGCGGCGTTTCGATGACCGATACGGGAAGAATGCGCAATCGTCGCGCCGGAAAATCGAAGCGATTTTGCCTGAACCGATTCAAAACGAAGCGAAGCGAATTCTCGGCAGCATACGCATGCTGCCCGATTTGAAGCAGCATGAGCACAAACGATCCGAGAAGTCACACCTGGATCTGATACGTTCCGCGATGCTGTCAGGCAACAAATTGCGTTTCAACTATGTCAAAAGGGTACCCGAACCAAGCGGAAACCGGGCTAGCGAACGGACTGTGGCCCCGCTCGGGCTTGTGTTGGTGCAAGCCGGTTGGATGCTGCTCGCGCATTGCGACCTTCGGGGAGACACCCGTCATTTCAAGGTATCCCGAATCAGTAATCCCGTTATGACGGAAGAAAGGTTCGAAGTGCCCACCGGCTTTAATTTACATGAATACATGCCGCGAGACGATCGGGATGTCCGTATTTCTGCCCGTTTCAATCCAGCTGTAGCGGATCGGGTGAAAGAAACGAACATTCACTACATGGAAACGGAAGAATGGCAGCCGGAGGGATACGTGGTTCATTTCCGGGTTCGACAGGAGGAAGAACTGCTGCAATGGATTCTCGGCTGGGGAGCGGACGTTGAAGTATTGGAGCCGGAATCATTCCGCTTGAGGGTTAGACAGGAAATCATGCACATGATGGCGCGCTACTGAACAGAATCCCAAACGTCAATTGAACTTCGAGGGAACGACGTTATAGTATTTTATAAATTGCCTTAGAAAAGGTAAAAGGATCGGCATCCCCCAGCCGTTCGGCAATTTTTGCTGCGGATTTACGCCCTTGTGCATATAAAAAGAAGATGCCGAAGACCGCTCCCGTCTAATGTCGGGGAGCGGTCTTTGGCATTCGGACATAGCAGCCGCCTTATTTTGCGGGAAAGCTGTATTTCCGGGCAAGGGATATGAGCAGTGCGATGCCAGCAAAGCAACGCCTGCAAGAATCGGGCAGCGAGAATCAGGGCATAGCTGGAAGAAAGGGCGGTAACCGTGTTAAAGGCGGCAAAACCAATGATGGATGCAGATGAATCCGGTCATGGCCAGTGCGAGTTCTATACATTAATTTCAATGCAGTATACTTGTCAAGCACTTCTGGATCGATTAGTATAATGAGCATATTCAACGCTTGCTGGCCGCCGAACGCGACGCTTCAAAACGGTGGCTGATTCGCAGTTCTTTTGCGAATTTATAATAACGTTCGGATTTGTTTGGGCAAAACCGGGCAACCCGGCGTATAATGATATATACATGTATTGAAGACAAGGTGGTAGAAATCATGAATTCTTATCAGGCATTATGCCAAACCCTGTTTGGCGATTTCCCCGAGGAACATATCAAATATTCCGAATTGATCCGGAATTATACGTATACAAGATTGGGCGGCGCCGCCGATGTGCTGATGTTCCCGACAACGGTCGACGAAGTGGCAGCCATCGTGAAACGATCAGCCGGGAATGACATCCCGTTGACGATTCTGGGCTATGGTTCGAACATGATCGTGCGGGACGGCGGCATTCGCGGCATTACGATGTCCCTCCAAAACCTGAACAAGATTGAAGTGTACGGAAACACGATCATCGCCCAGAGCGGGGCGGCGATCATAGACGTTTCCAGACAGGCGCTGGCATCCAGCCTCACGGGTCTTGAATTTGCCTGCGGCATTCCGGGCTCGGTCGGTGGAGCGCTCTACATGAACGCCGGAGCTTATGGCGGCCAAATGTCCGATGTGATGGAGTCGGCGACGATTGTCACTGAGGCGGGAGAAATAATGACGCTGCAGAGCGAAGATATGCTGCTTGGCTATCGCAAGAGCGTATTTATGGGCAAGAAGGACATCATCATCGATATCAAGCTCAACCTGGCGCCTGGAGATCCGGTGCAGATTAAGGCCAAAATGGATGAACTGACCTATGCGCGGGAGTCCAAACAGCCGCTTGAATATGCTTCCTGCGGAAGCGTGTTTAAACGTCCGGAGGGATATTTCGCGGGCAAGCTGATTCAAGATAGCGGGCTGCAGGGAACCCGGATCGGCGGCGCGGAAGTGTCCCGTAAACATTCGGGTTTCATCGTTAACGTGGACAATGCGACGGCGCAGGATTACATCGAAATGATCGCGCTCATTCAGGAAACGGTGAGCCGCAAATTCAACGTGGACCTGGAGACGGAAGTCATCATCATTGGTGATGAGGCGCCGGCAGGCAGCTAAGCACGCATCTATAACCATAACCGAAGATTTTGGTAAAAGGACCTGCAGCTCAAGCCGAGCGGCAGGTCCTCTTCATTTTCATGTCTGGTGCTGATCTTCTAATGATAACGTCGCGAAGTACTCGACAACGACCTCGCGAAAATCATGGGCGGCACGAGAGATATATCGGTTTTTGTGCGATAACAGGGCGATTTCCCGCACCAACTGAACGTCTTCTACTCGCAAATAAGATATCCGCTCTCTCGGATTTTTTGCTGTGCCCGGGATGAATCCAATGCCGATCCCGGCTTCCACCAGCGAGCTCAGCCTGGCGGGTTCATCTCCTTCGTACACGTAGTTGGGTACGAATCCGACCGATCGGCATCTGGCATCGACGAGGTCGCGCGTAGCGTAGCCTTTTTTTACGCCAATAAACCATTCGTCCTTTAATTCCGACAAAGGCACGCTGTGCCGATTGGCCAGTCGATGACCATGGGGGACGGCCACGAGAATCGGGTCGGCATATACCGTTTCGCAGTGAATTTCATCCGATTTAACCGGGGGCGAAGACAGGCAGAAGTCGACCTCTCCGCGATGAAGGCGAACCAGCATCTCATCCGTGGTCAGCATTTGCACATGAAAATGAAGATGAGGGTGCTTTTGCCGAAAAATGCTCAAAATTTGCGGCAGCCGGCTTGCAGTGGTTACGGCCAGCTCCAACGTACCGTGTTCCGGACCGGACAAGTCCTTGAGCTCCTGCTGTCCCTGTTCCAATTCAAATAATGCTCTCTCCGCACGCTGAAGGAAACGGTTACCGAATTCATTCAGCCGCAATTTCCTTCCCGTACGGTCGAAGAGGGGCACCCCCAAATCCTCTTCAAGCCGCTGAATCGTTTTGCTTAACGAAGACTGGGTAACGTGCAAGCTCCGTGCTGCCTCGGTGACATGCTCCAGCCTGGCGACGGCCAAGAAATAGTGCAATTGTAACAGTTCCATCCCCATTCTCCTTTGCTTATTCCCTTAAGTACATGAAATCATAACATAAAATGCGTTGGAATAAATGAACAACCTCCGGTAAGATGACATCATCAACAACAGGAGGGTACCACAATGAATGTAAATCGCAGATGGTTAATCATTTCGGTAGGGCTCGGCATTTTATTGAACCCCTTGAATTCATCCATGATCTCCGTGGCCGTGGCCAGGCTGAAAGAAGTGTATGCGCTGGATTTTGCGACGGTATCGTGGATCGTGTTTTCGTTTTATGTTGCAAGCGCAATCGCCCAACCCATTATGGGCAAAGCCAGTGACCTATTCGGGCGCAAAAAAATATTTTTGACCGGCCTTGCCGTGGCTTTTATCTCCTCCTTGCTGGCGCCGTTGTCCCCAACCTTTGGCTGGTTAATCGTTTTCCGGATCATACAGTCCATTGGCACAAGCATGATGATTGCCGTTGGCATGGCACTCGTTCGCGTGCATGTGACGACCAAACAAGGGGCGGCCTTGTCGGTATTGTCCATTTTTTTATCCGGCGCGGCTGCGATCGGACCTTTTGTCGGGGGAATGCTCATCCATTGGCAGGACTGGCCAGCCATTTTTCTCGTCAACGTTCCGTTCGTGGTGGCAGGGTTCCTGTTATCGTGGAGGTTCATTCCGGCTGAAAACACGCGACAGTCCGGAGCGAGAGCAAGATCTTTTCGCGAATGGTTGCAGTTCATCGACTTCTACGGCATATTGCTGTTCTCCTTGGCGTTGATCGGCACTTTGGTAAGCTTGCTCTCCTGGAGCTCTGTCGGAAAATGGTCCTTGTGGCCGGTAATCACCGGGGTTGTCGGGTTAATCGCATTCGTTTTGTTCATTAGGCGCGAACTGGCTATAGATAAACCATTTATTCCTTTGCGGGCGTTTGTCCGGTATCCGGGCATGGCTTGGGTCAACGTACAATACATCCTGATCAATGTGTTATACTATGCGCTGTTTTTCGGCGTGCCTTCGTACTTGCAGATGGTTCGGGCCGTTGAAGAATTTAATACGGGTTTGATCATGCTGACGCTGGGACTATGCTCGCTTGTGGCATCGCCGTTTGCAGGCCGTTGGGTGGATCGTGCGGGAGCCCGGCCAGCATTGCTGGCTTCCAGCGCACTTATGGTGTTTGGTTCCATATGGATGGTGAGTTTGAATGCGTACTCGTCCGTTTTCGGGGTGATCGTGGCTTTGGCTGCATTCGGGATCGCCAATGGCTTGAACGGAGTGGGAATACAGGCAGCGCTGTTCCATAGTTCACCCCATGAAATGATCGGCGTCGCATCCGGACTGTTCAATACGTCGCGATATTTGGGTACGATCGGCTCGTCATTGTTAACAGGCGTTATTATGGGTAAACAGTTCAGCGCCTCGGGATTTCGTGTGCTTGGTCTGGTTCTTGCCGTCATTGCCGTGTCTCTGGTTATCATTAACCTGAAAAAGTCCGAATCAGCCGTAGTGGACAAGACGTTTTCATGAAAACTATAATATCTGTGCCAGCATATATAAATTGAACGATATAATTAACGAGAACGGAGAGGGCAGAAAGAATCTGAAGAAGCGAAGCGGTCGCCTAAAAGCTTTCTGAAGGAAAGCTGCATCGGAAGCATAAGCTATCACCGGATTTCCCCTTGAGAAAGGGATAAGAAAAATCTGGGGATAACAGCGATCGGAAGATGGTTCTGACCACGTAGTGGCTCTGTGTAAATAGTGATTCTGAATTCCGATGGGAGCGTGGGCAATGATCACCAAAACGATCGATGGCGTTTCGTTTGATTTGCATGAAGACTTCGATTTTGAGTTTCTGTCGGACTATGGACGCGTGTTTAAAGTTTATGACCAGCAGGATTCGGGCAATTTGTGTTTCGGAGTTCAGAGTGCAGAACGGAAACGGTTTGTAAAACTAGCGGGAGCGTCGACCGTGCGGTCCAATACAAGCCCGGATGAAGCCGTGAGTCGCATGAAAGGCACGATTTCCATTTACGAAGACTTGTCTCACCCCGCGCTAATCCAGTTGATCGGGCATAAGGAAGTTAACGGAGGATATATTACCGTGTTCGATTGGTTTGAGGGCGATTGTATGGGTAGGCAGTATGCGTCACATGCACGGTTTGAAACGTTGCCGCTGACAGAAAAATTAAACATCTTTCATGAAATTGTGTTATTCCATATCCATGTTCACTCACGAGGGTACATCGCCATCGATTTTTATGACGGTTGCATCTTGTACGATTTCGAGCGAAAGCAAATGATGCTGTGCGACATCGAGTTCTATAGCAAAAACAAACCGATCATAAACACGATGGGGCGGATATGGGGGTCAAGCCGTTACATGTCGCCGGAAGAGTTTCAACAAGGGGCCGTGATTGACGAAAGATCAAATGTGTATCTGATGGGTGCTGCCGCTTTCCAGCTGTTCGGCGGCGGAACGGATCGTTCGCGGGAAGCGTGGAGAGCAGGGGATGAATTGTACCCTATTGCCTTGAAGGCCGTGCAGGCGGAAAAGGCAGAGCGGTACTCAAGCATTAACGAGTTTCATTCGGCTTGGACGGAAGCTTTAGCCCGATAAGCCGGATGAGGGGAATCGGTTAATCATCGTTGCGGAAATTTCATGGGATTAATCAAAATATACGGATGCACGCAACCATGAGCATAATCAAAAGGGCGGACCTGTTAACAGGCCGCCCTTCCATTTTAGCTATACGACTTACAGCGTAGCGACGTCAATGACGAAGCGATAACGAACATCGCTGCGCAGCACGCGTCCGTACGCTTCGTCTACCTGATCGGCGGAAATGACTTCGATCTGCGGCACGACGCCATGTTCTGCGGAAAAATCAAGCATTTCCTGGGTTTCGGCGATGCCGCCGACGAGGGAACCGGCAATGCTGCGTCTGCCCATAATCAGCGAAAATACGCTGAATTGATTCGGCTCGGCCGGCGCACCCACATTAACCATCGTGCCGTCGATGCGCAGCAGTGACAGATAAGCATCCACATTGAGGTTGGCCGATACGGTGTTCAGGATCAGGTCAAAGCGGCCCGCGAGCGTCTTGAACGTTTCCGCATCGCCGGTAGCATAATAGTGGTCTGCGCCAAAGCGGAGTGCTTCGTCTTTCTTGTCCATGGAGCGGCTCAGCACAGTAACCTCGGCCCCAAGCGCGTGCGCGTATTGGATCGCCATGTGGCCCAATCCGCCCATGCCGACGATGGCTACTTTTTTGCCAGGGCCTGCATTCCAATGTTTCAATGGGGAATAGGTCGTGATGCCTGCGCACAACAAGGGACTTGCCACATCGAGGCCGAGGCTGTCCGGAATGCGAACGACAAATCCTTCTTTGACGACGATTTTTTGGCTGTAACCGCCGTATGTCGGGTTTCCGTCATAATCCAGGTTGTTATAGGTTTGTACCACGCCTTTGGTGCAGTATTGCTCGTCTCCATTCAAGCAGTATTCGCACTCACCGCAAGAATCCACGAAGCAGCCAACGCCAACGCGGTCGCCGACTTTGAACTTGGATACTTCCGATCCTACAGCTTCGACGATACCGGCAATTTCGTGGCCAGGGACCATCGGGAAGATGCCGCCGCCCCATTCGTCGTAGGCGCTATGGATGTCCGAATGGCAGATGCCGCTGTATTTGATATCGATCAGAATATCTTGCGGACGCAGGTCTCTGCGCTCGATCGTCGTTCTTTCGAATTTGGCTTTTGCGCTTGGTGCGCTCAATACTTTGGTTTGGCACATGATTCAAAACTCCTTTGTGTATTTATTTTTAGTGAGAATTTTAAAAAATAGAGAGTGTTGCTGCAGATGCTCATTAGGCATTGCGATCCGCGTTCTCTTGCTCCGTGTTAAAAATTTCCTGGGCAATGTTGAACGAAGACCAGGCTTTCGGCCAGCCGACATAGAAGGAAAGATGCGTGATGATTTCACTGATTTCCTCTTTCGTCACGCCGTTTGTCTTTGCTCTATGAAGATGAGGCGTCAATTGTTCGAAGCTGCCTCCGGCAATCAATGCAGCAATCGTAATCATGCTGCGGTCGCGAGGGGAGAGTTCTTGTTCCCTGGACCATACTTGACCAAACAGGACGTCGTCGTTCAGTTCGGCGAATTTGGGTGCGAAGCCGCCCAGCAGATCCCGTCCGGCTGTTTGCTTTTCCGCCATATCGATCAGCCTCCTATCGTTTTTTCAGGCGCAAGATGCAGTATAGACCTTCAAGTCCACTTGAAGGCAAGAGGGGATTTAATTTTTTTTAGTTGGATGCATATCTCTTGACTTCAAGTTAACTTTAAGTGATAAGTTAAAACGATGAAGATTAATGGGGTGAATCAATGAATATAACGAAAGTGGCAGAGCAATTCGATTTGACGTCGGCAACGCTTCGATATTACGAGCAGGTCGGGTTGATTCCGCCGGTACGTCGGAAAGAGAACGGGGTCCGCGATTATACGGAAGAGGATATCAAGTGGGTGGAATTCATCAAATGCATGCGGAGCGCAGGGTTGACCATCGAAGCGCTGATCGAATATACCTCATTGTTCATGAAAGGGGACCATACCCTTGAGGATCGCAAAAAAATCCTTATCGACGAACGCACGAAACTGGCAGCCAAGCAGCGGGAAATCGAGGAGACCATTCGCAGACTGGATCTGAAAATCGAAGATTATGATGGAATATTGTCCGCTTGCGAAGCAGAACTCGATACAGATCGAATCGCCGAATCCAAGGAAACAAGAACGGGCAATTGAATATCTGCATTACCGCTTGAACATCAAAGAAGAGCGAATCACACCGTAAAGGGTACGGGATGATTTCGCTTTTTTTTCATTTCAAATATTGTTTGCGGAATTGCAGCGGTGAAAGTCCGAATTCACGTTTGAAACAGGAGGAGAAATAGGGGGAGTAACGAAACCCGACTTCCTCGGCGACCCGGTCAATGGACCAGTCGGTCGTGACCAGGAGACGTTTGGCCCGTTCCAGCCGATACTGCTGCAGATAGTCCGACGGCGTGCAGCCGTATCTCGCTTTCATGCAGCGTACGATATAGTTCGGATGAAAATGCAGGGCCGACGCGATCGCTTCATTGGTGATTTTCTCGCGATAATGGGCCTGAAGGTATGCCGCAGTCCGTTCCGCCAGTCGGGAAGCCACCGAATCCGTTCGACCAAAGCTCCCTTCTTCGAGCAAGCCGAGCAATTCGCCAAGCAGCTGCTGCTCCTGCCAAAAGGAGAGGGAGGGCGGTTGGGCCAGCAATTGCTCCACCATCCCCAACACCGTCCGCGGGTCAGGCAAATGCATGTATTTCGGCAGCCGCAGCGTGTAAGGGTTAATGAATGGCCTGGTTGAATAGGGGGATGGACTGCTCTCCGTTTGCTCTGCCGGAAATGCATCCCGTTTGGGTGCATGCTCAAAGTGAACCCAATAAAAAACGGTATCCCGCTCACAGGGCCTGACAGGATAGTGTTCTGCATCTGGCAGCAGCAGGAGCATGTCTCCCTCCGTGAGCGTCCATTGCGATCCATTCTCGCCGATGTACATCTCTCCACGGACAATAATCAATAAATCATACGCTCCAATATGACTGCGGTGGGGATGTTGATCCCCGATGGTGTACTCTGTCCGGCCTGATCCCAAATAATAGGGGAGCGGGGGCATCCGAAGCTCAATCATGGTGTTTTCGTCCAGAACGTTCACACCCCTTTGCCTGTGTTATATTTTATAGAAATTGGTTCATTCCATTGCTATTAAGTGAGTAATACCAAGCATATAATGGAGTTCGTAAAGAGTCAATTTATATAGGAGGTACGTTTGATGCAGACAACACAGGTTCACATCCGGGACCAATTTTGGGAGGGCTATTCCGCGCTGGTACGTCAAACGGTCATTCCATATCAATGGGAAGCGCTGAATGACCGCATTGAAGGGGCGGAGCCGAGCTACGCCATCCGAAACTTCCGAATCGCTGCCGGTCTGGAACAGGGCGAATTCGGGGGATGGGTGTTTCAGGACAGCGACTTATATAAATGGTTGGAAGCGGTTGCTTATTCGCTGCGGAGCCATCCTGATCCTGATTTGGAGAACATCGCGGACGAAGCCATTGATCTGATCGGTCAGGCGCAGCGCGATAATGGGTACATCAATACTTATTTTACGATCAAGGAGCCGGGCAAAGAGTGGACCAACCTGTACGAGGCCCATGAGCTGTACTGCGCGGGACATCTGATCGAAGCCGCAGTGGCTTACGCCGAAGCGACGGGCAAAAGGAAGCTGCTTGACATTGCATGCCGTTTCGCCGACTTGATCGATACGCTTTTCGGCACAGGGGAGAATCAGATGCGAGCGTATTGCGGACACCAGGAGATCGAACTGGCACTGGTCAAGCTGTACCATGCGACCGGAGAGCAGCGTTATTTGAAATTGAGTCAATATTTCATCGATGAGCGGGGCAGCAGCCCGAGTTATTTCGTCCAGGAATGGGAACGGCGCGGCAGAACGGGGCTCTGGTCGCAAGGTTCGCCCCATCTGGAGATGTACCAATCGCACCTGCCGGTGCGCGAGCAAACGGCTGCGGTCGGACACTCTGTGCGTGCCGTTTATATGTATACGGCCATGGCCGATTTGGCTCGTTTAACGAGGGATGACAGTTTGCGAGCGGCATGCGAACGGCTGTGGGCCAATACCACCCGTAAACAGATGTACATTACGGGCGGCGTCGGTGCGACGCATCTGGGCGAGGCGTTCACCTTCGATTATGATCTGCCCAATGACGCGGTGTACGCGGAGACTTGCGCATCCATCGGACTGATTTTCTGGGCGCGCCGGATGCTTCGCCTGGAAGCGAAAAGCGAATATGCGGACGTGATGGAACGTGCGCTGTACAACAACGTGCTTGGCAGCATGTCCAAGGACGGCAAACATTTTTTCTACGTCAACCCGCTTGAGGTATGGCCGGAGGCCAGCAAACGCAATCCGGACAAGCATCATGTGAAACCGGTCCGCCAAAAATGGTTCGGCTGCTCCTGCTGCCCGCCGAACGTGGCTCGTTTGCTCAGCTCGCTGAACGATTATATTTATGATGTGTCTGCGGAGGAGAACGCGGTTCACGTTCATTTGTACATTGGCAGCACGGTGCAATTTACGTCGGCCGAAGGCAGGGAAGTCACGCTTCGTCAGCATTCCGAGCTCCCATGGAACGGCAAAGTTGACTTCAACGTCTCGCTTGCTCCAGGAAGCGCAGACGGCACGGACTTTACGCTGGCGCTGCGGATTCCGAACTGGTTCCAGAGCGGGCAGCCTGTTCTGCGAGTAAATGGCGAAGTGCAGGCATATATGGTGAACAACGGTTATGCTCATATCCGCCGTCTCTGGTCAGAAGGAGATGCGCTGGAGTGGCTGCTGCCGATGGAAACGCAGTTGATCGAAGCTCATCCGCAAATTCGGGCTGACGCCGGTAAAGCTGCCATTCAGCGCGGACCGCTCGTATACTGCGTGGAAGAAGCGGATAACGGAGCGCCGCTTGCCTCGTTGTCCATTGCCGAGGCAGCCAACTTGACCGAGCGCGAAGCCCCGCATCTGCTCGGCGGATGTGTTGTGGTAGAGGGTGACGGATTCACCGCAGACGCATCCGCATGGCCGGAGGACCAGCCGTACCAGCCGATTCGCAAACCCCGCACGCCGGTACGCTTTACGGCAATTCCTTATTACTTATGGGGGAACCGTGAACCTGGTGAAATGAGCGTCTGGCTGCGCCATTGATGCAGAGATGGAGGTATCAGCGCAAGCCCCGGTTTCAAGGCGTTGTACTGTTGCCCGACCATAACGTGCGGTTTCAAGACTTGCAGGACAGAAGGTCCCTCTGTACTACCGGGGGCCTTCCGTCATGCCCTGCATGTTGAAACGCGGAAGCGGAGTTGAATGCATGGATAGAGAACATGTACAAAAGTCCCGTATCGAACGAATTACGCTAAAAAATCGGATTCTTCTGCTTTTTGCCGCCGTGGCCCTCATCCCCTTCCTCTTATCCTGCTACCTATCCTACAATACGATCAATTCCATTCTTACGACCAAATTGCAATCCGGCATCCAGAGCAATCTGAAACAGGTGACCCTTTCTTTGGAAAACACGCTCAGCAACCTGAACCATGTTTCCCAGCAGCTCGCCTTCGAAGGAAGCATCGGCAAACAGCTGGAGCAGCTTATGATTGCAGATCAACCCTATGACCGCAGTTATTTAACCGACCAGATCAAATACCAGCTGAACCTGATTGCGTTCACCAATCCCAATATCGGGTTAAGCATGTACTATTTTCGCGAAGACGGGAACGTTCTCTTTGAAACGATGGGGGTAAAGGATTCATTTGATCCGGATCAGCTGCCAATTATGGCCGAATATTACGGAATCACGTATTTTGGGCCTCATATCAGCAATGACCGATTTAACGATCAATATGTTCTTTCCGCGCTGCGAAAGGTGGATTTGCCCGAACGGGGCGATGCCTATGTATACATTGAAAGCGGGTTTAACCTGACGCAAAGCATTCTTGACCTGGACGATGTCAGCAAAAACACAGCTCATCTTATTTTGGATAATCATGGACGTGTCTCGTACAGCGAGTTAAGGGATGTATTTCCCGAAAACGCGGCGTTTCCGGCTTCGGACAATCCTTCGCTTACTGCGGCAGCTTCAGGGATCACTTCGGGCTATTATTGGTACAGGCAATTCAGCAACCAGGGATGGAGCGTGGTTTCCCTTATCTCCAAAGCGGATTACGACCAGGAGAAAAACCGCTGGGTGATGCAGATGGTCCTGTTAACCGTGCTGTTTGCAGCAGTCAGCTTGGCCATCGGCTGGTTGTTGTGGAAAATGGTATATCGGCCATTGTCCCAATTCCACCGGGAGATGAAGCAGATGCTGAACAGCAACTTCAACGTGGTGGACGCCAACTCGCGCATACCGGAATTTGAAATGCTGCTGACACAGTTCGGGCGGATGAAGTCCCACATTGCAAGATTGTATTCCGAGGTCGAACTCAAAGAGAAGCGCAGGGCGGATCTGGAAATCGAGAAGCTGCTGTACCAGATCAATCCGCATTTCCTGATGAATACGCTGGATACTGCCCATTGGCTGGCTGTCATGAATGGTCAAGAGGAGATTGACCGACTCGTCACTTCGCTGAACAAGCTGCTCTATTACAATTTGCGCAAAGGCGGCCAGAGCTCTACCATCCGGGAGGAGATCGATTCGCTCAGGCAGTATTTGATCTTGCAGCAGATTCGCTATAATTTTCAATTTGATGTTTGCATACACATCGATGACGAACTGCTTAACGTATCGGTACCGAGGTTCATTTTGCAGCCGCTCGTTGAAAATTCGCTGTACCATGGGCTGGATGACAAGGGAAGGATCGAAGTGGAAGTAAGCAGGCACAACGGCTGGCTTGAAATCTCGATTAGGGACAACGGCAGAGGCATTTCCGAAGAAAAGATCAAAGTACTGCTGGAACAGGAGCAGGCCGAACGACATCGGGTTGGCATGGGCATCGGCATGAATTATGTCAAACGTATGCTGGAGTCTTATTATGAAGGCCATGCCAGCCTGATCGTCACCAGTGAGCCGGGGAAGGGAACCCGGATCGTCATTGGGCTGCCGATTCAATGCAAAGGGGAGGAACCATCATGATCAACGTGCTGATCGTCGATGACGATCAATTGGTGCGCAAAGGGCTCATGCTCGCGATGCCTTGGGATGCTTTTGAAATGAAGGTGGTTGGCGAAGCAGGGAACGGGGAGAAGGCACTTGAATTTTTATCGGAGAACCGCGTGGATTTGTTGATTACCGATCTGGCCATGCCCGTCATGTCAGGGATCGAGTTAATCCGTGCCGCGCGCAAGCAATACCCGGATTTGCCAATTGCGGTTCTGACGCTGCATCAGGATTTCGAATACATTCAGGAAGCGCTGCGTTTGGGCGCCATTGATTACATTGCCAAAGTGCAGTTGGAGAAGGAACGGTTCGAAGAAGTGCTTGGACGCATTCATGACCGTATTCAGGCTGACAGGCGTAAACGCTCCAACGACGATATTGCATCGGAATCCGGTAAGGATGCACTGTTTTACGGAGAGCTTGAAAGAGGCGGTGCACAATCACTGAACGAATCGAATGGCGAACGGGAGCAGACCGGAGCAACTTTGGTTGAGGCGGAGGATGGAGGCATAAAGGACAAGCTGCACTCGTTTCGCTGGGTTCATGATGAGCGATATATGAATGAAATGCTGCAAGAATTGAGGCTTATGCAATTGCCCGTGCCCCGGTTGATGCAGTTGCTTTACGGCGTCACGGTAGACTGGAACCGCATATTCAAAAGCATTGTACAAACAGAAATGATCACGCCCGTTCATTTTGCCTCCTGGCAAGACGTGGTGGAATGGATGGCGGAATTTCGCGCAGCAGCACTTGGTTTATCGGGGGGCCAGTATCTCCGCAAAGAGGTAAGCAGCAGCATCTTGACTGCCGTCAAAATCATACATGACGAGTTACACAAGCCTTTGTTCGCCAGCGATGTCTCGAAGCGCGTCAATCTCAGCCGCAGTTATTTCAATCAATGCTTCAAGGAAATGGTCGGTTATTCTTTTAATGAATATCTGCGCAAAATCCGGATCGATAAAGCACGGGATTACTTGACTCAAACCGCCAAACCGATTGTCTGGATTGCGGAGCATACGGGTTATGCCGACGAGAAGTACTTCAGCCGGATCTTCCGTGAGCAGGTGGGTATGCTGCCGAGCGAATACCGGAATGCGCCAAGACGAGGGTAGACGGATGGAGCTTGGGTGGGATAAATGAATTGTAAGCGTTAACAAAATCGGACGTTTCACCTCCTGTTTCTCGTTCGGTTCTCTATCTATCGATGTTTCAGGCTCGTGTTATATTGTTGGTGCTGGACGCGAATGACATTCCAATAAAGGGGGAGCATCCATTTGGGCAAAAAAATGGTCATGGTGGCGATGATGCTGCTGCTCGCATTCACGAGCGCCTGCAGCAGCGCGGGCAGCCAGGAGAACGAAGCGGCGGGGAACAGTACCACGCCAGGCGTTACGGAAGAAGGGCCGGCAGATCCGTTCGGCAAGTATGATCAGACGATTACCCTGACGTATGGCAAAGAGGTCGATCCAACGGACAAAAGCTTGCCTGCCGGGGATACCCCGGAGAATAACCAGTATTCGCGTTATGTGAAGGATAACCTGAACATTGATACGAAGGTCACCTGGCAGGCGGCCACCGGCACGAACTACGAGCAGAAAGTGAACCTGGCGATTTCAAGCAACGATTTGCCCGACGCGCTCGTGGTCAAGGATACTCAGCTGCGGGCGATGGTGAAGGCGGGGCAGCTGGAAGACCTGACAGATGCATTTAATCGATTCGCTTCGCCGGCCATGAAGAGTTATATGGAAAAAACGAACGGCGTATCGGCCGAGGCGGTCACATTTGACGGAAAAATGTATGCCATTCCTAGTATACAAGTACACTCCGACGGCGTTCACCAAATGTGGATCCGCAAGGACTGGCTCGACAAGCTGGGGCTTGAGCCGCCCAAAACGATGGAGGAACTGGAGCTGGTCGCGAAAGCATTCGTGGAACAGGATCCGGACGGCAACGGTAAGCATGATACGATCGGAGTTGCCGGACAGCAGAACGGCGGGCGGTTATACGCCAATTTCCTGGAGTCGACGAACAACACGTATGGACTTGATCCGATTTTCGGGGCCTACAAGGCGTATCCCGGTTACTGGTTAAAAGACGATGCGGGCAACCCGGTCTATGGTTCCATTTTGCCGGAAACGAAGGAAGCGCTCGCCAAACTGCGCGATATGTACGCTGACGGGTTAATCGACAAGGAACTCGGCATTCGCAAAAGCGCGTCCGAGCCTGTGGTCAACGGTAATGCGGGTATCTTTTTCGCGCCGTGGTGGATGGGGTATGGACCTCTGCCCGATGCCATCAAAAACGATCCGAATGCCAACTGGCAGGCCTACTTGTTGCCGCTGGATGCCGACGGGCAATTCAACGCCCACATGGGCGCTCCTTCTACCGTATTCGTCGTCGTTCGCAAAGGATACGAGCATCCCGAAGCTGTCATCAAAATGCTGAACCTGCTCATTCGCGACGAGTCGACGTTCGATATCTCCGTGCCAGTGGGGCACTACCCGCTGCGTGTTCCGATGTCTTACATGGATGAGAGCGAATATTCGGCGAAAGCGTTGCAAGAGGTACTCGCCGGTACGAAGAAACCCGAAGACTTTACCGATCCGGGTTACAAACTGCTTGCGGCAGATATCCAGAATGTCAAAAAGGTGAAGAAAGAGCCGTATGACAATATGGACATCCAGTATTGGGACCCTCAGGCAGACCTTGGCGTATGGAGCCGCATCTATTCCCTGTTGGTCGGATCATCGTCCTTGCAGCAGGACTACAACAAGGTATATAGCCTGCTGTATTCCCAGACCCGCACGATGGAGAGCCGCTGGTCCAACCTGAAGAAGCTGGAGGACGAAACTTTCCTGAAGATCATTATGGGAGCGGCCCCTCTCGATACGTTCGATACGTTCGTCAGCGACTGGAAGAAGCAGGGCGGGGACAAAATCACCGAGGAAGTCAAAGAGTACGTGAAGTAGTACGTCATTTTAAGGGGGCAGCTGTCCAGGGCGCCGGGTTCATCCGGCGCTTCTTCTTGAGTAGAACGTGATGGAGATTGCGGAGGAGGAACACCGGATGCGGAACCGAAGTTTCATCAAACATTATTACGTCATGTTGCTGCCCGGAATGGTGTGGCTGCTGTTCATCAGCATCATACCGATGTTCGGGATTGCCATTGCTTTTCAGGACTTCAACCCGGGTCAAGGCATCTGGAAATCGACCTGGATCGGGCTGGAGAACTTCGAATATATGTTCAGCCTGAACGATACCAAGACCATTTTCTTCAATACGGTGTATATAGCCGTCATGAAAATTGCCGGCAATCTGATCGTGCCGTTGATTTTTGCGATCATGCTCAATGAACTGCGTCTCTTGGTGGTCAAACGCTGGGTGCAAACGATCGTGTATCTTCCTCACTTTTTGTCCTGGGTCATTCTGTCCGGCATATTGCTCGACGTGTTTTCGTACACGGGTCCTGTCAACGGACTGCTGAGCATCCTTGGATTTGAACCGGTGTTATTCTTTGCCCGAGCAGACTTATTCCCATTTATTGTCGTGGGTAGTGACGTATGGAAGGAATTCGGTTTCAACACGATCATCTACCTGGCCGCGCTGACCGGCATCAGTCCAGCCTTGTACGAAGCAGCTTCGATGGACGGAGCCAGCCGGATGCGCAGAATCTGGCATGTGACTTTGCCTGGATTGCGCACGACGATTGTACTCTTGGCGGTGTTAAGTTTGGGAAACGTGCTGAATGCAGGCTTTGATCAAATTTTCAATCTGTACAATCCGCTGCTGTACTCGACGGGCGATATTATCGATACATGGGTATACCGCGAAGGGTTGCTGAACATGCAGTACGGACTCGCAACCGCGGTTGGCCTGCTAAAATCGGTAGTCAGCTTTGTGCTCATCATCGTCTCGTATCTGCTGGCTTCGAAGTTCGCCAATTACCGCATATTCTGATAAGGAGAAGGAGTCGAGCGAGATGATAAGAGAAACGACGCTGCGATCCCGGGTGTTCGATGTCACGCTGCTGGTCGTGCTGCTGTTGATCGCATTCCTGTGTATATTGCCCCTCTGGTACACGCTGGCGGTATCTTTAAGCGAGAAATCGGCGGCTGCTGCCGGGAAAGTATGGCTGTGGCCCGTTGGTTTCAATTTCAATTCATACCAGCAAATTATCGGAGACCGTTCCTTTTTCAATTCCTTCTGGATTTCCATTCAGCGGGTGGTGCTTGGGGCAGCCATCACGTTTGTTGTAACAACGATGATGGCTTATCCGCTCTCCAGGAGCCCGCGCGAATTCCGGATGCGCAACGTATTCATGTGGATTCTCGTGTTCACGCTGCTGTTCAACGGCGGCTTGATTCCCTGGTACATGACCGTGAAAGCGATTGGGCTGTATGATACCATTTGGGCGCTTGTTCTAGGCGGGGGAGTGCCGGTATTTAACGTTATTCTGATCGTGAACTATTTTCGGAATCTGCCCAAGGAACTGGACGAGGCTGCACTTGTGGACGGGGCCGGACCGTGGCGCATGTTGATCACCATTTATGTTCCGCTGGCCGTGCCGGTACTGGCTACAGTCACGTTGTTCACCATCGTGTATCATTGGAACGAGTTCTTTCACGGGCTGGTGCTGACTTCCGGACAGGATCATTATCCGCTGCAAACGTTAATCCAGCAATTCGTCGTCGTCATCGACGCGTCCAACATGACGGAAGACCAATACAAGCGGATGAACGAGTTATCCAATCAAACGCTGAATGCCGCAAAAATATTCATTGCCATGCTTCCCGTGCTTATTGTGTATCCGTTCCTGCAGCGTTTTTTCATCCATGGCATTACGCTTGGGTCAGTAAAGGAGTAGCGCTTCATTCATATGAATTCGGGCGGATATGGCATGGGCCCCTGGTCGGTGCATTTTATGCAAATCGAAAAAGCCTTCATGAAGATGGACCGATCCGTTCCTTGTTCATGAAGGCTTTTTTGGCTTACATTTTGACCAAATGGAGGAAGCTTGATAAAATTAGTTATTCGCATAATGGATGCAGGATGGGCGAATGGGTTTCGTTTTATATTACTGAATAGATCAGGTGATTGAATGAACGCAGCGAATAACTCGAACGAACTTTTAAATACGTGGATTTCCCTTACGAATATTCAAACGAACATCAATGATGAGCTGGAGCGTGTATTAGAAGCTGAATACGGTTTGTCGTTGAAAGAATTTTTCGTGCTTTATTTTTTGATGCAGACCGATGAGAAAAAATTAAGGCTGCAGCAGCTGCAGGACCTGGTTGGCTTGAGCCAGAGTGCCATATCCCGGCTTGTCGGCCGGATGGAAGCTGAGAACTGCGGTGCCTTGAACCGGCATATTTGCGAGGATGACCGCAGAGGGATCTACACGTGCATTACCGGTCTGGGGCAAGAGAAATTCCGCAAAGCGCTTGTTACGTTTAACGAGATGCTGGAAACCTCTCTGCAGCAAGGAGATCTCAAACAGCAGATCCAGTCGCTGATTCAAAAACTGTAAGCGAACGTCACGACAAAGAGCCAATCTCCTTTCCGGGATCCCGGGGGTGAATGGCTCTTTGTTTAAACACACTCCAAAATCACCATTGACATGAAACGCGTTCCAGCCGATATGATCAAATTGTAGTTTGAAATGGAATGCACAAATTTCGAGCAGATCGTTCATGTTCGGGTGAAATTGGATATGTTCATTCGGGTTGTACCCCTTAAAATAAAAACTTGAGCTATTTAAGAAAACGTTTTATATTTGGAACAGATTCGAGGTGAGTTCTTATGAAGGTTGTAAATCCGCTTTCGGCCAACATCGTGCAATTGCTGGAACATTACGAAAGCAACGGTCACTTGAACATGCAGGCTTCATTGATGGGGGACCGCTCAGCGCTGTACGAATTGGAAAATTACAGTCTGAAAGTATATACCGCTCGAGGGAAGTTAGACGGAGAGATGGAATGTGATGCCATGTTATCCATGCAGAATCTTCGCCATGTCCCTAAAATGTATGCTTATGCCCCAGGCAAGTTCGTGCTCACGGAGCGCGTGCATGGTCTTAATTTAAAAGATTATTACAGTGTGCATGGGAGTGTGCCGCAGCATTTGCTGTACGATATGCTGCAGACGGAGTATGAGCAAATTCAGGCCGGGTATCATGATTGGGAAGTGATCCAGTATGAGCAGCTGCGCTGGACGGCCACCGGAGAAGTAAAGCGCGTTGACTTTTGGTTGTGCGAACCGATGGGCAGTATACAGTCGCAAACCGTACAAGCTTTTATGAACAAAGTGGAGAGAATCCATGCGGGCGATCCTACCGATTTGGAAACGATCATGTATTACTTCAAAAGACATGGCCTGAGCGAGGCTGACATTCAATGCGTGTTTGAACAATTCAGAATGCGGCATTCGCAGCCTTTTCAGCCGCAAAGAACATTGAACGGTTAAACGATGAAGTCGCAGAACATGCGACTTTTTTAGTGTGCACAAAAAAGCCCTTATCCTTCGGAAGGGGATAAGAACCATGCCGCCGCCTTTGTTTGGCCTTGTGAATAGCTCCATAACTATTTTTGGCACATTGGTAGACTATCAGACGGTCGTAACAGGCATTTCCAGTGGAATCATGGCAGGGCTTTATGTACATCCGTTAAGGTGTAGTTCTTCAAAATCGTATACAGGATGCCCCACATAATGGGGCATCCTGCATACCAAGCTAGATGAAATTAGTAGTATCTTCTTTTTTTACAAGGAACGATTTCAATCTTCACGTGAGAGTGCTTTTTCTTTGCGATCGGAACAAATTTGACTTTAGTAACGACGGTTTTGGTGATTTTTTTGACAAAGCATTTCGGCTTATGGCCGTGATGGTGATGATGATGAGAATAATATTTTTTCTTCACTGTGAATCCCCCCTAACTTGTTGATAATGCAATATATGGGGATCTCCTTGGATTGTTAAGTGCTATTGTCCCTGGCATGTAGAAATGAGTAGATTGCCGGGGGTGGAAAATGGAATTAAATGTTTACTGGATACGAAATGTATCTTATAATATCTTTGCGATACATAATGTATTGCCAAGGTTGCATCATGAGCATTGAATCTTTCAAAGAAGGAGGTGCTAAGATGGAAGCGAAAAAAGAAATGTGGCAAGCTCCCGTATTGGAAGTACTGGACGTTGCTCAAACGTTGGCTGGTGCAGGCTACAGACAAATCGACTGGGTTACGGAACATGATGCGGACATTTATGATCCACTGTCCTAATCCTTTTCCACAAGCCATATGGGTTCAGGTATTCCGTGCTGAGCTGTACTTATGAACATAATCTCTCTCTCAAGGTCGCCCATGGGCGACTTTTTTTCATTGGTTGGCGAAAAAAAGAACCAACCTCTCCATAGGGAGCAGATTGGTTCCACTGCAGATTATGATTCCGTTTCTTTGATGGCCGATGCATGGACGGCACTTTCCATTCCGCTGTTATACGCGCGGAACAAGCCGAGTCGCCAGAATGCTGCCCCTTTTAGGTCGTATCGCTTGGCAAGCCCCAGCTTGTCATCGACGGAATCAGGTTTCTCGCTGCCCAGACTGATGCCTAGCAGCAGCTTCTGTTTAGGTACGCCAGCTTCCAGCGCAAGTTTGATCGCTTGCTCCACAAGGGAGTTCGGCTCGGGTACCTGCGCTTTGGTGCCGACGGGATTATACTGATACGCCATGATGATCAGATCGTCGGCAACCGAAGCGAGCGTTTTGTAGTCGTAGCCTTTGTAAGCCCCGTTCAAGGGAGGCACGGCGATCGACAGGGAGATGTCGGAAGCAACGGCATTCTTCAACTCTTTGACGTATTGGTTAAACAACTTTTGCTGTTCAACGGCATCCAGTTTGAAGCCGAGGCCTTCGAAATCCAGCACGATTCCTCCAAATCCGTTCTCCATGACGGCAGCAGCAATTCCATCGATCGATTTTTGACGCATGCTGCTATCGCTCAGCATCCGGGTTAACTCCCCGCTGCCATCCAACGCATAAACCATCAGATACGGGCGAACCCCCTGATTGGCTGCATCTTGAACAAGGGACTGCGGCGTTACTTCTCCGGCAGCGGCAGGCATGCGGTATTCATCGCCCTCCAGCGTGAATTGGCCATCGCGGTCGATGCGGCTCCAGCCGTAGGCGACCGAATTCATGGAGGACACCAAATCCCTTTCCTGGAAGGACTGCACGGCATAGAAAGCTCTAAGGTGCATTTCCTTTTGCGGAGATACGAGAGAAACGGTACGTGACGATTGGTTCCAACTTACGCCAACGCCGAATTGGGCGCTGAATGAACTAAGCGGAATCAGCACGCGTCCTTCTCTCTGGATTGGAGCAGCTGCCAGTTTAACCTGTTTACCGTTCACCGTGGCTGTCGTACTGCCAACGTGAAGCAGAACTTCAACGGTTTCACCTTTTACGCTGCCTGCAGCCTGAACGGTTTGGGTTTTGCCGTTCCAGGCAATTTCGATGCCTAAAGCTTGGCCCACCGTGCGGAACGGAACATACGTAACGCCTTTCTCGATCCGGGGAGCGGCATCGAATTGCAGGCCAACGTCATCAAGCAAGACCGAAATGCCGGGAACTGCCTGTACATGGCTGACACCCGGAGCAGCCCCGAACAGGGATAATGCAACAATCGCAGCAAGGGCGTTTCTTCCGACACGATGTGCGAACATAACTGATTACCTCCAATGCATGTACGAAGATCGTATTCATAACTACGAATCTAGCATGGTATAGTATAGCAAAATTTTCATAGAGTTCCAATTTTCAAAGGGTAGGTAAAGAAGATTCGTTTACATAAAATGGTGGGTGTTGGAGATACTGTGGTCAAAATCTCCTGAGTGGAGTGATACCTATTTATGCGTGAAGCAGGCACCAAATTGAACACATCCGAGGCCGTTATCGTCGTTTTAAACAGTGTGCTCGGTGCGGGCATTTTGACGCTTCCCCGTACCATCAGCAAGGCGGTAGGGACCCCGGATGTATGGATCTCCGTGCTGATGTCAGGGCTGTTAGTTACAGCGATCGGCCTAATGATGGTGGCATTGTGCCGGCGGTTTCCTGGAAAAACGGTGTTTGAATTCCTTCCGCAACTTACGGGGCAATGGGGAGCATATGTCTTGGGGATGTTAATCGTTTCCTATTTTGTTGTGTTGTGTTCGTTTGAAATCAGGGTTATGGCGGAAATTACAAGCATGTACCTGCTAAAAGGCACCCCAAGCTGGGTTTCCATCATGGTAATCATGTGGATCGGAATATATATGATGAATGGCGGACTGAAGGTGATGATACGGGTTTTCGAAATCATGCTGCCGATCACGCTGGCGCTGTTTCTGCTGGTATTCCTTTTGAGCGGGCGGTTATTTGATCTCAACAACCTGCGGCCGATGCTGGGCGAAGGGTTCATGCCTGTGTTGAAAGGCATCAAACCTTCATTTCTGTCCTATTCGGGTTATGAGGTAGTATTAATAACAACGGCTTTTATGGCCAACGCCAAAGCAGGAAGCCGAGCGGTCATTTACAGCGTACTGGTGACGACTCTCATATATCTGGTTACGATTGTGATGGTCATTGGCAATTTGTCTTTGGAGGGGGTTCACACAAGAACGTGGCCGACATTAGACATGGTTAGAAGCTTTGAAATCAGAGGATTTTTTTTCGAACGTTTCGAGTCCTTTTTCCTCGTTTTTTGGTTGACGCAAATTTTTGCCACATATGTTTTTAAGCACTATTTTGCGTCGATCGGATTGCGGGAATTATTTCGGCTCAAAAACGTGCAGGTTATACAGTATGCGCTGCTTCCGGTTCTGTACGTGCTATCCTATTTGCCACGGAATTTGGATGAAACCTTGTCTTTGGGAGACAAACTGGGTGATATATCCATATTTTTGTTCGGATTGATGCCCTTGATGCTCCTGATCCTCAGCTTTGCGAGAAAAGGGGCGGCAGGCAGGTTATAGAAACTCTCGCAATGCAGAAAAAATGTTGACCCGGTTCGAGAAAGAGCGATTACAACCAAGAAATCGAATGCAGCCTCATTGGATCATAAGCAACATTGAATTGAAAAAACATCCCCGGAGGTGAAGGAAGTGAATCCATCCCCATCGCAAATCAGCACAACGGATACGATTGTGGTCATGATCAATGCCATGCTCGGCGCGGCCATTTTTATGGTTCCCCGTTCAACGGCCCTGGCCGGCGGAACTCCGGATGTTTGGATTTCCATCATAGTGTCAGGAGCCGTCGTTGTGGGCATGGGGTACATTATGGTTGGACTGTGCAGGAAATATCCGGGGAAAACACTGTTCGAATTCATGCCGGAGATTACGGGCAAATGGATCGCGATCCCGATCGGGTTCTGCATGATCGTATATTTTCTCGTAAGGGCTGCTTATGAGATAAGAATCATGGCAGAGGTGACGGGCATGTATTTGCTCGAGGGTACGCCGCTATGGGCCATTATCATGATCTTTATGTGGATCGGGATGTACATGCTGCTGGGTGGGTTAAAGGTCATCGTACGTGTGCTGGGGATTATTCTGCCGATTACGCTGGTGCTGTTTGTGCTAGAGGTCCTGCTCAGCATTCAGCTGTTCCATCTGAATTATTTAAGACCATTGCTTGGAGAGGGCATTTTGCCTGTCGTGAAGGGAGTCAAGCCCGGCTTGCTGTCTTTTATCGGATTTGAGGTGTTGTTCATTTTGGCAGCAAACATGAAAAAGCCGAACGAAGGACGCAAGGCCGTTTTATGGAGCACCGGAATAACGACGGCGTTTTATCTGATCACCGTGGTGATGGTTATCGGCAGTCTTTCCCTTGACGGCATGTGGAACCGGACCTGGCCCACACTGGATCTGATCCGCAGTTTTGAGATTGAGGGGCTCGTTTTTGAGCGCTTCGAATCTTTTTTGCTCATCATTTGGATCATACAAATTTATGCCGTGTTCGCGATTTCCCACTATTCTGCTTCGATTGGAGTGAGCGTGGTATTCCGAATCCAACATGTTAAGGGCATTATCTATACGTTGTTCCCCTTCGTTTATCTTGTTGCGATGATTCCTGAAAATGTGGAAGAAACCATTGAATTAGGAAACAAGCTGGACAACGTCTTTCTGGTTTTGTTCGGGATTGTTCCGGTATTACTGTTGTCGGTAAGCCTGATTCGCAAAAAAAGGGGGAAGGGGGACAAGGCAGGTGCAGGGAATGTTCAAACAGAAGGAGAGACTCCATGAGCATAAAAGAGCGCTTGGTCTTAATTCGGAGTACGTTCATAAGTCGAAATGAATGAGGGACTGCGCCGAGAGTGAGAAGTGAAGCCGGTTGACTGGAGTAACCATCAACGGCTTCAAATTACCCCTATAAGCATTTCGTGTTGGGCAGCATGAATTTTCGCTTGACAGCAGAAAACAGATCCTTTAAATTGAATGCATGCGCATGCTTTTTGTAATCGATGGAGGTGCGCCACAAACGTGTACATCGGAAGCGAGGATGTGAGGGAAATGTTTTGGTTCATGATGATCTCCGTGTTGACCGGATTGGTTGTTCTTATTCACCGATTATGGCCTGCCCCATATCTTACGCCAATCCATTATCGGAGCTTGATCAATCAGAAGGAGAGCTTGCACCATTTCAAAATTGTCGATATCCGGGACGCTTCTGAGTATGAACACCAACCGACTCCGGATTCCATCAATATTTCATTGGGCCGCCTTCCGTATGTATGGCATAAACACCTGTTGAGAGAAGAACGCATTTTTATTTTGTCCAACGAAATGTACAGGGCCAAAAAGGCCGCGCGGATCTTGCGCAAAAAGGGGTTTCAATCCTTGTACGTTGTAGAAATGGATCGTAAGCCGGTTGTGTCAACGCCAAAATAGAATGGATGTGTACGCATTGAGAACAACAGACGAACGTTTGGACACCTGGTTTTCATTGACGCATATCCAATCCGAGATCAATGAACAACTGGAACAGGTGCTTCAACAGAAATACGGTTTGTCTTTAAAAGAATTTTATGTGCTGTATTTTATTTCGCAAACCGATGATAAAGAGCTCCGCTTGCAACAGCTGCAAGAGAAGATCGGTTTGAGCCAAAGCGCAACATCCCGGCTTGTAGCACGGATGGAGGCCGAAACCTGCGGTGCGTTGGAAAGACATATGTGCGAGAATGACCGCAGAGGGATCTACACCGGCATAACCGAACGGGGCGAAATGAAACTGCGCGGCGCGCTTGAAACGTTTGACGAAGTATTGCAGGAAAAGCTGCTGAACAAGGGGTTGAAAACGGTAATGGAATCGTTGGTTGCCGAGCTCGGTTGAGGCGAAGAAGGAGATAGTGGATCGTAAAGCGTGTTCCTTCCTGGTACGGAATGAATGAGAAGAAATGTCTCATCCCCATTCACATGCGTGTACATGCATGTTTTATATAGATAACAGAGATGTGAGAGGAGATTTACGATGAAAGATCTATTTAGTTCGTATACATTGAAAGGGTTGGATTTGAAAAACCGGATCGTGATGCCTCCCATGTGCCAATATTCTGTTGAAAACAAAGATGGCATTGCTACGGATTGGCACTATTTGCACTATGTAAGCCGTGCTGTGGGCGGTACCGGGTTCATTATTATTGAAATGACCGATGTGGAACCCGATGGCCGCATTTCCGATTTCGATCTTGGGCTGTGGTCGGACGATCAGATCCCGGCGTTGAAACGAATCGTGGATGCTTGCCACAGTTACGGCGCCAAAGTCGGCATTCAGATTGCCCATGCGGGACGCAAAGCCGAAGATGCCGAGGTACCCGTGGCGCCGTCTGCAATCGCGTTTGACGAAAATTACAAACAACCGCGCGCACTGACGACGGCCGAAGTAAAGGACATGGTCGAAAAATTCCGCAGTGCGGCGGCCAGAGCAATGAAAGCCGGATTCGATGCCATTGAAATCCACGGTGCCCACGGCTACCTGATTCATCAATTCCATTCTCCGCTGACCAACAAACGCGACGACGAGTACGGTCAGGACCTTACCCTGTTCGGCCGCGAAGTCATTCAGGCTGTTAAAGGCGAAATGCCTGAAGACATGCCGCTGATCATGCGGATTTCCGCCAAAGAGTACGTTGAAGGCGGATATGGCATCGAGGAAAGCATCGCTTTTGCCAAAGCTTACCAGGAAGCCGGCATCGACATGTTTGACGTTTCCTCCGGCGGCGAAGGCCCGATTGCGGCTTTTGGCAGACCCGGCACGCATGCGGGCTATCAGGTGCCGCTCGCCCGTGACATCAAGCAAGCGCTCGATGTTCCCGTCATCGCCGTCGGCAGATTGGATGACGCAAAGCTCGCCAATGCGGTGATCGGCAATGAAGACGCAGACCTGGTAGCCGTAGGCAGAGGGCTGCTGAGAAACCCGCATTGGGCACTTGAAGCGGCATCGAATCTGAGAAAAGAAACTTCGATTCCGAAGCAATACTCGGCAGGATTCTAAACGATCGTTGCGAATAAACTAACCAAACATTCCAAAATATCCGAGGAGGGTTAACATGCTTTATTCCAATTCCGTGCAATCTCTTTTTGAGCCTATTACTTTAGGAAATCTGGTCCTGCCCAATCGCACCGTCATGGCGCCGATGACCCGCGGCATGTCGCCGAACGGGGTTCCCGGCCCGGACGTTGCAGGCTATTACCGCCGCAGAGCCGAGAATGGCGTCGGTCTGATCGTGACGGAAGGCACGGTGGTGGATCATGCAGATGCATCCGACCAGCAAAACGTTCCCCATTTCTATGGAGAAGAGGCTCTCAAAGGCTGGGCCCACGTGGTGTCCGAAGTGCATGCGGCCGGCGGCAAAATCATGCCGCAGATTTGGCACATGGGCGTAAAAGGCCAAGTCAATGATTATTCCGAATCGGACATTGCGGGCATCGTGTCGGCATTTGCCCAAGCTGCTGCCGAGGCCAAACGCATCGGTTTTGACGGCATTGAAATCCACGGCGCGCATGGGTACCTGATCGACCAGTTTTTCTGGGAGAAAACGAATCAGCGCACAGACCGTTACGGCGGAAGCATGCTTGCGCGCACTCGTTTTGCGGAAGAAGTGGTTCGTGCATGCCGGAAGGCGGTAGGTCCGGATTTCCCGATCATCCTGCGCATTTCGCAATGGAAGAGCTCGGATTATACAGCCAAACTGGCAAAAACGCCGGAGGAGCTGGAGCATTTCTTGGCACCGCTGCTTGAAGCGGGCGTAGACCTTTTCCACTGCTCGACTCGGCGCTTCTGGGAGCCTGAATTCGAAGGTTCTGATTTGAATTTTGCCGGTTGGGTGAAAAAAATAACGGGCAAGCCAACCATCACTGTCGGTTCTGTAGGCCTCGACGACGACTTCATGGCACTGTTCACCCGTGGACAGGGTGCAGGCAACGCAGGCATCGAAGGTTTGGCGCAGAAGCTCGCCAACGGAGAGTTCGATTTGGTAGCGATCGGCAGAGCGCTTCTGGTCGACCCGGCTTGGGTCAGCAAAATCCGGGACGGCCGCACGGAGGAATGGATTCCATTCACCCCCGAAGCACTGCAAACTTTATCTTAATCCATATCAGGCAGGGACGAAAGCTGGCCAACGCCAGCTTTCGTGGTATCCCCGGGATCACGCGTGGCAGGCATGGAGCAGGGATTATTCATCGTCGACGCCGGCAGCTGGAAGCGGAAGCAAGGCTTCGTAAAAAAGGGGTTGCAAACGCTTATACTTATGGTATACTGAGTTTACATAACAGGATTGTGACCGGTAAGGCGGGCAATGCCTAAATTGATTAGAGTACCATCAGCGCATGGTATTGTAATTAATTTAGGCATTTTTTGTTGATACTGTTCCTGTGGGGAGGTGTAACCGAGATGATGTTTGTTGAGAAGGTGCTAAATAACAATGTATTGTTAACCAAAAACCATAAAGGCAAAGAAGTCATCGTTATGGGAAGAGGCATTTCTTTTAACAAGGCTGCCGGAGACCGGGTTGAGGATGAAAAAATCGATAAAATTTTTGTGCTGAACGAAAATGAATTCACAGCCAAGTTGATGGAGCTCTTGAATGACATTCCCGTTACTCATCTGGAAGTGGTCAATGAGATCGTTACCCGTGCCAATGAAGTGTTAGGCACCACGCTGAGCGACAATATTTATTTGACCCTGACCGACCACATCCATTTTGCGATCCAGCGACACGAGAATGGCGTGCAGCTGAAAAATGCGATGCTGTTCGAAATCAAAAGCTTTTACAAGAAAGAATTCGAGATTGGCCTGGAGTCGCTCCAATACATCGAGAACTCCCTGGGGGTGAAGCTTGGCGAGGATGAAGCAGGATTTATCGCACTACATATCGTGAATGCGCGCATGGACAGCAGTGAAATGAAGCTGACGATGAAAATGACGGAAATGGTTCATTCCATTCTGAACATCGTGACCTATCATTACAACACGATTATGGACGAGTCTTCCGTAAATTATTCCAGATTTTTAAGACACTTGCAGTATTTCTCGATGCGTGTTCTTCGAAATGAAGTACAGCAGACAGGCGAAGACTTTTTGTATAACCAAGTGAAGAAGACGTATGCCAATGCCTTTGAATGCACGCGCAAAATCAATGACTTTCTGGAAAAAACGTATCAGCAATCATTAAGCAAGGATGAATACGTATATTTGACCATTCATATTCATCGGGTCACGGAACGCAATCATCTGGAAACAACCGAATAACAAACCATCCGGCTGAGGGGTGTAACTGGTAATGCAGGCAAAACCTAAACTGATGGTGAAATGAGCAGCGATTCCGCAAGCTGTTATTTCACCACGAGTTTAGGTTTTTCTTGCTTGTGGCGGTAGGATGCTGTGATTGGGCATACTACCAGGCATACCTGGACCATAAACCTAAGCCGATCATCCACGTAAAAAGAGGAGAGCTGTATATGAACGACAAAGAGTTATCTTCCAAAATTCTTGAGCTTGTCGGCGGCGAATCGAATGTCAATTCGGTCTTCCATTGTGCGACAAGATTAAGATTTCAATTGAAAGACCGGGACAAGGCCGATAAAGAAGCGCTGCAAAAAACGCCGGGCATCATTACCGTCGTAGAGAGCAGCGGCCAGTTTCAGGTTGTTGTCGGCAACAACGTTGGGCCGGTTTACGAGAAAATGATCGAAGGTACAAGCATCGGAAACGCGGATGCATCCAAGAAGGATGAGTCCTCCGAGAAGAGCACGATTCTGGGCAAAGCCGTCGATATCATTTCAAGCATCTTTTCGCCTACGCTTGGCGCGCTTGCCGGGGCCGGGCTGCTGAAAGGACTGGTTGCGCTCTTCCTGTTCCTGAAATGGCTTGATGCTTCGAGCGGAACGTATCTCGTGCTGAACGCGGCTTCGGACAGCGTGTTTTACTTCCTGCCGGTCTTCCTGGCCGTGACCGCATCGCGCAAATTCAAAACAAACATGTTTGTATCCGTGGCCATCGCCGGAGCGCTCGTCTATCCGGCCGTCATCGCCGCGGTCAGCGCGCCCGACAAATTAACGTTCCTCGGCATTCCGATGGTGCTGATGAATTATTCCTCCAGCGTCATTCCGATCATCCTTGCCGTCTGGGTACAGTCTTATGTCGAAAAATGGTTTAATTCGTTCGTGCATTCGTCCGTCAAAAACATTTTGGTGCCGATGCTCTCGCTGGTCATCGTCATTCCGCTGACGTTTCTGGTGTTTGGTCCAATCGGCTCCATGATCAGCAGCGGACTGGCTACCGGTTATGGCTGGATCTACAGCCTGAGTCCGCTGCTTGCCGGCGCGGTAGCTGGCGCGTTCTGGCAAGTCTTCGTCATTTTCGGCGTGCATTGGGGATTCGTGCCGGTCATTCTCAGCAACATCGCGGAAGTTGGTTACGACACGATGCTGCCAATGCTGACTGCGGCCATCCTGGCTCAAGCAGGGGCGGTATTCGGTGTATTCCTGAAAACCAAAGATACACAGCTTAAAGCGCTGGCCGGTTCTTCCGTAGTCGCATCCGTCTTCGGGATCACAGAGCCTGCCATTTACGGGGTTACGCTGAAGCTGAAAAAACCGTTCATTTATGCCTGCATCGCCGGTGCTGTGGGCGGCGCGATCATCGGCTCGGGCGGTGCGCAAGCGGTGGCCTTTGCTTTACCGGGATTGCTGGCGTTGCCAACGTATATCGGTACGGGTTTCCTGTCCGTGATCATCGGCTTGGTTGTGGCGTTTGTGCTGGCTTTGGTGATCGTTATGGTCCTTGGATTCAAAGATAGCGTTCAGGAGCAGGCTGCGCCGAAAGAAGAAGCGCCTGCATCCACGCCTGTGCAAGAAAGCACGGTACTGAAAAAAGAAATCATCGAAAGCCCGCTGCAAGGTGCGGTCAAACCGCTGGAGTCGCTGCCGGATGAAGCTTTTGCGTCCGGTGCGATGGGACAAGGAATCGTCATTGAACCGTCCGAAGGCCGATTGACTTCTCCGGTGAACGGAACGATCACAACCGTGTTCCCGACAGGGCATGCGATCGGGATAACTTCGGACGAGGGCGCCGAGCTTTTGATTCACGTCGGCGTGAACACGGTTCGCCTGAAAGGCAAACATTTTGAGAAACAAGTGCAGGAAGGCGACCGCGTTGAAAAGGGACAATTGATCCTGCTGTTCGACATCGAACAGATCCAGGCAGCAGGTTACGTCACTTCGACGCCGGTCATTGTGACGAATTCCGCCAATTACCTGGACGTACTGAAAACGTCCGAATCGGAAGTGCGCCGTCAGGACTACCTGATGACCGTGGTCGTATAATAGAATAACTTGTGTCACGAAGCCTTCGATCGATACGATCGAAGGCTTTTTTGCATGCACATTCAGCCACTCGTGTACGAACAATATGACAATAATGTAAGGCAGGCGTAAGGTTGATACATAGGAGATCAAGGGGCTATGCGGTAAACTCGTTTATATTGAAGAGAGCGACTCAAGAGTTCGTCAAAGAAAGAGGAGAATTGCAGGATGACAATGAACCGACGCAGGGTACTATGGATCACCACCATCGTCTACACCCTGATTACGTTGTATTTTTTGTTTTTGGCTTTTGGCAGACTGGACGCCGCAAAACACATCGTGGATAATCCGTTTCAATGGATTCCCGATTCTTTTTTCAAATTTCCAACATTATCGTTCCATTCAGGCATTACGTTAATGGACCTGGTTACCTTGTGGAATTATGCGGCATTCATTCCGTTCGGCATTCTGATCCCCATGCTGTACAACATTCGGTTCATCCGGTTTATGTTATGGTTTGTGCTCATCATTTTCGGAATCGAATTTTTGCAGAAATTGACGATGCTGGGCAGCGGGGATATCAACGATGTTCTTCAAAATTCCATCGGAGCATGCATCGGTTATGCCGCCTATCGTGCAGGAGAAAGGGGAGAGCAAGGAAGGAAACGTTGGCTGATTGCAGCTATGGCGTGTATCGTGTTATTCCTGATGACGTGGGGAACGGGAAACGTGATCAACCAACTGGCCACCAAAGTCGAAGGCCCCTTTGTGGCCATGAAGCTGGAAACGCAGCGTGAAGCAGGAACGGATGCTCAAGGTGCTGCGCTGGGGAGGTTTAGTATTAAAAAGGAACAAATTATACCTGAACACAACATGTATGATAGCCAAGGAGGCCAACAAACCTATACGTTTACGTTGAAAGACGATGAACTTGTGTTGACCGGAAATTACGGCATCCCCGATCACGCGCCGCCTGAAGGGAAAATATCCATTATTGTCGATGGGAAAGAGGTATTAGTAATAGAAGCGAATGATTATCAAGGGAGTGCAGAACAATTCGAAGTCTATATTGAACATGCTCGGCAGATGACCATCAAGATTGAAGGAAGCGAGCGATTGTGGGATATCGGATATCGGCCGCTGCAGTATAGATGGGAAAGGTAGATTGGGCGGCCCCCTCGCCAGGGATCGCTTTACACCTTAAAGTAGGAGGGATAGAGTAAAACCGATTGTTGAGCGGCCATCGATGAGTATTTTTCCAAGGTCTATACGCGTGAGGATGCCAAAGAGATCAAGCCGAATCCGGAAATCTATCTCACGATGATGAAAGAACTGGAGGCATCCCCGGAGGAATGCCTTATTTTTGAAGATTCCCTTATCGGAGTGGAGGCTGCCAACAACGCCGGCATCGAGGTCGTAGCGATCGTTGACCGGTATTCGGATCACGACAGAGAACGGATCAACTCATGTTCGGACGTTCAGTTTCACGACTATGAGGAAGTGCTCAGCTTCATCGAAGCCGACAACAATTCCAGCCCTCTTTCCAATTCCTCCAACGTCAATGTCGAAGATAGCGCTACTCTCAAGTAGTTCTCTCCCGTATTGGTTCCGCTCAGAAAGCGGTCGGAATGGAATACGCGAATGCCCTTTTCCAGGAAATACGACTCGGTACGTCTTCCTCCGGCAAGACCGGGAGCGGGCAGCCAGCGGTAGAAGCTGAGCGGATGGCCCTGACTGAAAGCTTGGGGAAAATACGTATCAAACAACTGGTTGGCCTGCCGGGCCAGCCTTTTTTTGTGCTGAACGATGGCGCTCGCTTTCCCCGACAGAATCAGCTCGGTAATAATTTCGGCGTCCAGTGAGGACGTTTTGACGTTGACGTTGAAAATCGCTTTCATGATGCGGTCCTTGTACATCTCGTGAAACACAAGATAGGCGACGCGCAGCCCCGAACAGATGGATTTGGTCGTACTGCATACATAGATCGTGCGTTCCGGAAGAAGCTGATACATCGGCTGACCGTAGTGTTCAATCACACCTGCGGACAGAAAAGCATGGATGTCATCTTCGATCAGGATCAATTGATGTTTGCGGATGACGCGGGCCAGTTCCTTTTTGCGTTCCTCCGGCATCATGATGGTCGTTGGGTTTGCACAAGAGGGCATCAGAAAAACGCCATGCACGTCGGCCTGACGGCAGTGCTCGTCCAGTGCTTCCGGTCGCATGCCGTGCAGGTCGCCCGGAATGGGGACAAGCCTGATGCGAAGCATGTTGGAAAATTCGATGAAATTCGAAAAGGTATACTGGTCCACGGCAATGCGATGCCCGGGTTCAAATAGAGCCAGCAGCGTGATGGCGAGCGCGTTTTGTGCGCCTGAAACGATGGCAACCTGCTCCGGATCGGCATGGATGCCCAGCGTGCTCATCCAATTCAGTGCAGCAAGCTTTTGATGGGGGATACCGGCAGGATCATTGTAATTCAACAGCTGTTCGAGATAGGTTTTTTGCATCACGTTTTTGGCGGCTTCGGCAACGAGGTCGTTGGTCTGCTCAAAGGATGCCACCAAACCCAATTCGATATAGGTGTTCATCCCCGGTTCCTTCGCGATGGCAATCGAGCGTGCTGCGTTGGCCGACACAAACGTGCCGCTGCCCGTTACGCCATAGATCAAACCTTTAAGCTCGCATTGTTTGTAAGCACGTGTAATCGTGGTGAAATTAACGTCCAGAAAATCGGCCAACTCACGCTGAGGTGGGAGCTTGGTTCCTGGCGCAAGCAATCCATGCGTGATGTCATGCTCCAGCATTTTGGCGAGCGACTGGTACAGCGGGCGTGACAATTTGTTTTTGTCCGGCTTCCATGACATGGGATATTCGTCGAACGAATTGAATGGCATACACTCACCTCACAACATTGTAATCCATACAATTATAACATTGATTGTATGGAAATGTGTTGCTACACTAACGTAGAACCGTATTATAGCAAGGAGATGCAGCAAACGATGACAGACAGAATGAAGCTTCGAACGGCTTTTCGGGCCGCCTTTCCGACCACGCTTCCGATTTTGGCCGGATTTTTATTTTTGGGGATTGCGTACGGCATTTTGATGAATGCCTCGGGTTTTGGAGCGAGTTATGCCATCCTGATGGCGCTGCTCGTTTTTGCCGGATCGATGGAGTTTGTGGCGGTAAACCTGCTGCTTGGCGCATTTAACCCGATCGGTGCGCTAATGATGACCTTAATGGTGAATGCGCGGCATTTATTTTACGGCATTTCAATGCTGGATAAGTATAGAGGAACCGGATGGAAGAAGCCGTACCTGATCTTCGGATTATGCGATGAATCGTTTTCCATCAATTATACGGCCGACATTCCCGAAGAAGTGGATCGGGGATGGTACATGTTTTTCGTCACCTTGCTCAACCATAGCTATTGGGTCATTGGCGCTGCCATCGGAGGCTTCTTCGGATCACTCGTCAGCTTCAATCTGGAAGGGCTGGAATTCGTCATGACAGCGTTGTTCGTCGTCATTTTCATGGAGCAATGGAGCAAGGAACGGTCGCATCACAGCGCCTTGCTTGGCTTGGGCATTTCGATCCTGTGCCTCATCATCTTCAAAGGCGGCAGCTTTATCATTCCCTCCATGGCCGGACTGCTGATCGTGCTTACGCTGATCAGACCCAAACTGGATCAGAGAGCGGGGGAAACGACATGTCCATGACGGTAACCGAACAACTCATTACGATCGGCATGGTTGTGCTTGGCACGATGATGACGCGCTTTCTTCCATTTCTGTTGTTCCCGCCTGGTCGTACTACGCCTAAGTACGTGCAATATTTAGGGAGGGTTCTGCCGGCAGCGGCGATCGGCATGCTGGTGATCTATAGCGTCAAAGACATTCATCTGTTGTCCGGGAACCACGGCGTGCCTGAACTGGTGTCGATCCTGGCTGTTGTGCTGCTTCATTATTGGAAGAAAAACATGTTATTGTCCATTGCTGGCGGAACGCTGCTTTACATGGCCTTGGTGCAGTTCGTCTTTTAGCACCACGTTGGTGTGCGGCTGATGAATCTGGCCTATTTTAAACATCTCTCGGACGGAAGGCAAGCCTACCTTTGCTAACCGGTTGGGGGATTTTTTTCTGCCAGCATCAAGTGATTTGAAGGAGTGTTATGAATATGAACCCATATTTTGAAGATGACGGAAACTTCATGCATAATATGGATAGGAAAAGGATTCTTAATCGGGAACTGAGAAAGGGTGGATCAGATGGGAGCACCTACATTTCTGGAAACAGGTCACATGAAGGAAGGCTTTCCGATTCGGGTCATTCATACCGGTCCGCAGTTTAATTTTGCCGCACATTGGCATGAAGAAGTAGAGATGGTCGTTGTCAGGGGAACGCGGGCGCGAATTGGCCTCAACAGCCGGGTCGTAGAGTTGGGGCAGGGCGACATCATGGTGATCAAACCGGGGGACGTGCACTGTTTTCTGCCCGGTACCGAGCATCTGACGATCATTCTTTTCCGCTTGGAGCTGTTCACAGAGAGCTTGGTCGTCGACAAAGCCACCCAGCCGCTGCGGGAGTTATTCGGCAAATCGACGCATTTACCCGCGATGACGCTCAAAGAAATCGACATCAACCGCTATCTTGACGTCATTTCCAATGAAAACAGAAACGAGCAGATCGGTTATCAGTGGGTCATGATTGCCAGGTTTTACGATCTTGTCGTTCATCTGCTGCGCACGCAAAAGCCTGCGGAGGAGGAATGCAGCGGCGAATGGCCGTGTACCTTATCCAAAAAGTTCGAATTCGTCGAGTCGGTCTGCGAATACCTTGAAGCGCACTACGAAGAACCGATCAAGCTGGATCAGGTCGCGGAGCATATCAAATTCAGCAAATTTTACGTGTGCAAGCTGTTTAAGGAAATCAAAGGAATTACGCTCATGGAGTATTTGAATCACTTCAGGATCGTGAAGTCAGAGTGGGCGCTGCTGTTCAGCCAAGCGACCATTTTGGATATCGCGATCCATCATGGATTCAATAACCTGACTTCCTACAATCGGCTGTTCAAAAAATATAATGACTGCACGCCTTCCGAATTTCGGAAGCGGCATCGCACAAAGATCACAACATATGAAGGTTGATGAACAATATTTGTGGAGAAAGCCCTCCTCCAAAATCACTATACTCAAGTAAATTGAAAGCGTTTACTTTTCTCTGGAGGAGGGCCCTCATGAAGAGCTTTAAACGATATGCCGTTTCAATGATCGCATTATTAAGCGCAACGCTAATGTTGTCCGGCTGTCAACCCGGCATGGGAAACGCGTCCAAACAGCAGGAAATTACCGTCTGGAGCTTTACGGATGAAGCGGGTTATGCCATCGAGAAATTCGAGGAAACGTATCCGGACATCAAAGTGAATTTCGTCAACATTCCAGGGAACTTTTATATGACCAAATTGAAGTCGGCTTTGCAGACCACGTCCAAGGCTCCCGACGTGTTCATGATCGAAAACGGCGGCATTCGGGAACTGATCGATGTTCCGTATCTCGAAAATCTGTCGGCCCCGCCGTATAACGCCGATGATTTGCTGCAAGAGCAGTATGCTTTTGTGCAGGCCAATGAGAAGGATAGCGAGGGCAACGTCAAAGCGATTGGATACCAGGGTACGCCGGGTGGCATTTATTATCGGAGGGATCTGGCCAAAACGTATTTGGGGACGGACGACCCGGTGAAAGTCGGTGCGCAGATCGATACCTGGGACAAAATTTTCGAGATCGGGGAGCGGGTGCAGCGGGAGAGCGGCAATCAGGTTCATGCCCTGGCCAACTGGAATGCGATTTCCAACTCGTATGACGGCATTCCTTGGGTAGAGGACGGTAAGCTTGTGATCAACCCCGTCTACATGCAGATTCTGGACCTTGTCCGCGAAGCGCGCCAGCGTCATGTGCTGGCAGAGTTCGAAGAAGGCAGCGCCGGTTATGCCGCATCCATGCAAAAGGGGCAGGTCATGTTCTATCCCGGGGCAACTTGGGCGCTCCAATATACGTTCAAGGCGAATGCGCCGGACACCTCCGGTTTGTGGGGACTGGCGGCAGGCCCGACCGATTTCAGTGCCGGCGGGACGTATATTGCGATGTACAGCAAAAGCGACAAAAAGGATCTCGCCTGGAAATTCATCGAGTTTTATAACTTTAACCATGATTTCTTGAAAGAGCTGGCGACCGAGCAGGATTATTTTACGAGCAATATGGTCGTGAACGACAAGCTTGCGCAAACGGCCACATCAGACTATCTCGGCGGACAGAAGCATTTCGAATTTTTTTCCGAGGCGGCCAAACGCGTTCCCGTGTATGAGAGAACCCGTTATGACACCACGATCAACAACGACATTTTCAAAAACGTGCTCCAGCTGTATCTCAACAACGACATTAACACCAAAGAGGAAGCCGTGGAGAGGATCAAGCGCGATGTTCGGTTAAGGTTCCCGGAACTATATGTACCGCACTAATCAACCACACAAGGCCACTGCGAGTGCAGTACCATCTTCCGATCGCCGTTATCCCCAGATTTTTTGATTCCCCTTCTACAAGGGGGAAATCCGGTGATAAATGCCTAGCGTATGCTTCCGATGGAGCTTTCTTGCAGAAAGCTTTTAGCTTCGCTTCTCCAGATTGGTTCTGCCTCTCCGTTAACGTGTGTATGTAATTTGCGGTTTATATAGAAGTTGATTAGGCATAGGCCTGAAAGACTCACGAATCCGATGACTGGAGGTTGGAACGATGTTTGCCAAGTCGCTGCGCAAAGACCATTACGGCTACTATTTCATTGCTCCTTTTTTCATCATTTTCACCATTTTTGGGTTGTATCCGATTCTTTACTCCCTATATATCAGCTTCACCAATTACGATGGCATCACTACGCCGGACTTCGTCGGAATCGGCAATTACGTGGCTGTTCTGCAGGACCCCCTGTTCTACAAAACGTTGTTCAACACGCTGTTCATTTGGGGCGTCTCCGTCATTCCGCAGCTTACGGTGTCGCTTGTGCTCGCCTTTATCCTTAATGACAAGCTGCTCAAAGGAAGAGATTTCTTCCGGGCCGTCTATTTTTTCCCGAACATCGTTACGGCAGCCTCGCTGGGTCTGTTGGTGAGTCTCATTTTCGACTGGCAGTCGGGAGGGTTAAACCATTTCCTCGTGCAGACCGGAATCATTAGTGACCCTATTAACTGGAAGAATGATCCTTGGTTCATGCGGCTTATTGTCTCATCGATTCTGTTCTTTCAATATTTCGGGTATTCCATGGTCATTTATTTGGCCGGTTTACAAGGGATCGACCCTTCGCTGCAGGAAGCGGCCCAGATTGACGGCGCGGAGAAAAGGCATATCTTCATGCATATTATCGTACCGATGCTGCGCCCGATTATCCTGTTCCAGGTGATTACGTCCATCATCGGCGGAATCCAGATTTTTGATCAGCCGTTTACGTTGACCAATGGTAACGGCGGGCCTGACCGGGCTGCGATGACCAGCATCATGTACTTGTACAATGTCGCTTTCCAGAGTACGCGCTTTGGATACGGTGCAGCCATTGCGTTCTGTTTGTTCATCATCATCATTTTGTTGTCCGTCGTTTCGTTCATCATGACGACCCGCAGAAGCCGTTCATAGGGAAGGAGGAGATTTCATGCAAACCGCGAAAACGCTGGAGCATTCCAGTGCTGCCGTCCAATCCTATGCCAGAGCCAGAAGGCTGACGGTAGGCAAGGTGTTGGTTTATCTGTTTCTCGTCATTCTTGCTTGCATCTGCATTATCCCGTTTTATTTGATGCTCATCTATTCCACGCATAACAATGCGACGATTGCATCGACGTTTACTTTCCTTCCCGGACCGTTTCTGCTCGACAATTATGTAAACATGGCGTCCAAAATCAATATTTGGCGCGGGTTCGCCAACAGCTTCTTCATTGCGGGAACATCGACCGTACTATCCTTGTACGTGGGTGCGCTTACGGCATACGGTTTTGCCAAGTTCAAATTCAAGGGCCGAACCTGGCTGTTCCTGTTTTTGCTGGCGACGATGATGGTGCCCGGGCAGCTCGCCCTGATCGGGATGTACCGGTTGTTCAGTACGCTGGGCATGCTGGACAGTTATGCAGCAATTATTTTGCCTGCGGCGGCGAATGCCTTCAACGTGTTCTTTATCAAACAGTTCATCGAGGCCAGCATTCCGGACGAAATTGTCGAATCTTCGCGCGTGGATGGCGCTGGCGAATTCCGCACATTCAACCAGATCGTGCTGCCCATCTTGGGACCGGCGGTCTCCGCACTCGGCATTTTTACCTTCATCGGCTCGTGGAACAACTTTTTGACGCCGCTGGTGCTGTTCTTCTCCCTGGATAAATATCCGCTTCCGGTGCTCGTTGCATTAGTACAGGGATATTATGGCATGGATTATGGGTTGCTCTACTTGGGCGTGGCCATTTCCATCGTTCCCATTATTATCGTGTTCGCTGTATTCTCCCGGCAGATCATTGGCAGCGTGGCATTGGGTGCCGTCAAAGGATAATCACTGAGGATGAGCATCTCAAATTCCATAATATCATTCGCTGAGCAGCTGTCCGCAATGGATGGCTGCTTTTTTTAGGATGGGGGTGCTTTGGTACGACGCAAACTGGTTCGAAATCTTAATTGTACCGGTACAATTGTGTTTTTCCGAGATACAATCATCCGCAGTTCACACCTATAATGAAGCGAGGGCCCGAATCCATGGCAGATCTGATCCTGGCCAACACGACATTGAGGTGATTTAACAAGAAGTTGTCAGAAGTCCTCCATTTCTAAAGTGGCGGGATAAATGACAATGGTGTTCCAACCAGCCTTAATCATGGTCATGACAAGTTGGGTCAACATTATTGCGCTCGGGGTCTAGGCCCACGGGGAGGTACGTTTACTCGGAATACCCTTCATCCTTGAAGTTAACTTGCAAAAAGGATCAACCAGAAAGAATTGGTTATTCTCACAATACGAACGGGCAGATAAGTGGAGCCGCCCCCCTTAAGGTAAGATAAAACAAGTCATCTTTTTTGAGCATCATAGGCTAAAATGTGCTGGCTGTCTAGGATAATGGGTTCGATGATTTTATCATCGTTATATTATACCAGGTATTAAAGAAAGAACTTGGCTCTTCCGAGTTGTTAGAAGAAGACAGTCATTTGAGATCGATCCAGTAATACATATTTAGAGAAATCAGCGTTTTCTTCTGACAATATGGAGAAATATATTATATATAATTGAAACATTTCCCTGTGAATTGTTGTTATTATTAGTATATATTTATAGATTTAACGAATCAGGAGGTGGACAAGGCGTTAATGCAAATTAAAGTACGATGTCTTAAAGGTGTCGTTTGAAAGGTTCTATCATTCATTAAAATTTGGAGGAGAAACTAATGAACAAAAAACTTTTTTCATTCATTATTGCAGTTATTCTTACATCCACCTTTTTAACAGGAGTAGTTTCCGCTAATTCTAGCAATATTCAGCAGTCATCGGTTAATGAAGATATTTTAATCCCTCAGAGTGTTTCGGCATTTGACAAAGCTCTAATAGATCAACGTAAAGTTTTTGGTTTTACAACAGAAAACTCTGTAGTGAGTCCCTTAATAACTAGTCGTAAAATATCAGAGAAATATGGTTTTTATTTATCAGCTAATGAAGAAAAAGCATTGGATGAAAGATTCAATAAACAAGATAAGTTCATTCCAATTCTCAAAGAAACAATACGCTCTCATCAAGAGTTAAAGGAGAACTTCCTTGGAATATATATTGATCAAAACCAGGGTGGGATCATAAACGTTGGATTTAAGAAAGATATTCCCTCAAAACAGCTAAATTTTATATCTAAGAGCCTAGACAACGAGTTACCAATAAGAATTTATACAGCAGAGTATACAGAAGAGGAGCTTGATAAAGCTACCAATCGCATTTCTGAAAGTGTCACAAAAATTAGAGAGAACGGAATTAATATAGAATATGTTAATTTGGATTTTATTAACCAGAAAATTACTGTAGGCATTCGCGACCATATTAGTGAGTCTGCCTTGGATATAATTAGTTCCGTTACAGATGTTGATGCAAGCATCATTAATTTAGAAGTAGTTGATCCAACCTATAAGACCTCCGAAGATGCCCGAACGGATACTCATACGTACATGCTAGGTGGATTAGTTATTGATGGTAAAGCTGGTGGTGGTGGGAATTGTTCAATCGGATTCTCCGCAATTGATCCCTCATCTAATCCGTACATTGTTACTGCAGAACATTGTTGGCCGAAGGCTTCGGGAACAGGTGTGTATCAAGGGAATAACTATATTGGATACACAAGCAGTAAAGTTAATTATGGAAACGAAGCTGATGCTGCAGCGATTAGACTAAATTCAAGCAACTCAATGAGTAGTAAAGTTTATTCTGAATCGATTAAATTTTCAAGTGTTCAAGTCGCTGGTAACGATGTGTTGGGCGAGAGGGTCTGTAAATCTGGAATGTGGGGGAACAGTTGCGGTACACTTCTTAGTAAAAATAGCAGCCGATATTGGACTAATCCGGTGTATGGAACAGTTTGGTTTAGTTCGATGCGGGTAGCGAATTATATATCAGATGGTGGAGACAGTGGTGGTACGATTTGGAACAACAACAATGGTGAATTAAAAGGTGTGCACAAAGGCGTCTACACAGAGAATGGAACAACCTACCGGGTATATAGCCATGTAACTCATATACAAAATCGACTTGGTATAACTCCTGTTACTTGGTAAAATAATTAAATTAATCCTATCCTGCTGTTTGTAAAGGAATATTTTGAAATACTCACTAAAATTTGAATCAAAAACAACCTTGTTTACGTCTTATGGTTAGTCAATTATCAAATAACAAGGTGGGATTGTTGTGAAAACATATATTTCAATATTATTGATTCTGATCATTGTTGTCTTTACTGGTTGCAGTAGCAGTAACAATCACTTAACAAAAACATCCGCGCTAGAAAAATATCAGTATCAAGCAGGTGAAAGAATGGACTTTCAGGGGATTATTGTTGAAAAAAATAATTCAGGAGTTACTGTTATAGTTGGTTTATCCGAAAAAGAAGTAAAAGGTAAAACAACGAATGAAATCATCACTCAGTATGAACCAAAAGCTTATGATGTTTCAACACGTGATATAAAAGCAAATCTTGAAGTTGGCGACCATGTCAAAGTGTGGACAAATGGCATGTATGAAGATAGTAGAATTAGACGAACAACTGCTACAAAAATAGAAATTGTAAGGTAATCCATATACTAACTGTACACATCTGATTTGTTAAGACGACACGAACATACATGCTTAATAGCCGCGTAGCTGCGGCTTTTTTGGTGTTGACTTCAAGTGAGCTTGAAGTAATAGAATCGAAATGTCCATAAACGAAAAGACGATGATCATCAATCTATTTCCATCGTTGGTTTCGTAGCCGTATTCGCAACAAGTGCGAGGCGTGGTTCGAGTGAGCCAACATAGGAGAAATAGGCAACGATTCAGCACGAATGAGATAGAGCCCGAAACGCCAGTTGTAGGATAATCAATATATGGTTTTTCGGTATAGTTTCTTTGTTGCCGAACATTTGCTGTTGAATGGGAGAGAATGTATTATCATGTCTAAATTCATCCGATGGTTTGAAGGATGTATGATCCGTAGGCTGGGCGTGCTGATCGAATACGAGCATCATGCGGTTTTCAGAAGGATGTATGAGGATTATTTGCTGCATCTGTATCACAACCAGTGGAAGGTCGATCTGCGACAAAACATTGTGCATCGTTTCAACGCGACTGCAAAGAAGGCGGATGGAGCTGAGCGCAGCTCATAACGATGCCTTATCTTACCCTTCATCCTAGACAGGAACAATGCTCAAGCCGGAAACGTGGCTTCACATCCTTCCAGGTGAGGTCCCAAGGTAATGCCGCCAATCATCAGCAGGGCAAGGGAGCAATAGCAGCAGCGATTAGAAAAAGGAGTTCGCCAGCAGCGACCTCCTTTTTTCTTGAGCTTAGATAAAGCAGATGCTATTTAATATAATTCCAGACTCCTACAACAAATTCATAAACGAAATAGATCGAGAATCCGATTAACATGATCCCTGCTATGATCGAAACCCATTGAATCATTCGGCGGCTCATAACCTTTCTGGTCACGGAAACGACCGATAGCAGGCCGATGTCATGAATCAGGATTCCGCTAAGTACGCCGCATGCCGCAAGTGCGAAACTTCCTGCATTGCTGGAACTGTAGGAATCGGACAGGACGGCGCCGAATACAGAGACCAAAAAATAAGATTGCCCGGCGATATCGCTACAAGCAATCCGTTTCTGTAGGTGCTCCAAAACGATTTTTGTGTTTTTTCGTCCGCAGGGGTAATGTCCTTGTCCGCATTTTTGATGGAATCATAACCCAAATAGGCCAGAAAAGCCGCACCCACAAGCCAAAGCGGCAGTTGAATATATGGCAATGACAAGAGGGAGGAAAATCCTAAATACATCGCTATAATCAAGGTCAGATCAATGGTCATGCCCCCAAGGCCGACCGCCCAGCCATGAGTAAATCCGTTTTTCAAGCCTTGCTTCGTCATTTCTACGGTAATTGATCCTAAACAAGAACTTATTCTCTGTTAGAGCGTTTTCCGATGCTTGGTGGATCGTATTGCACCCGATGGGCGACGATGGATTCAATTTGGGGGTTCAGCTCTTTGTCAGCCGAAGTCAGGTCTCGATCATATCTGTGCGAATATGGCATTTCATGCAAGGGAATGACGTCAGAAGTTAGGGTTGTTTAAATTGTGTCGTAATTTTATATATGAATTGTCGCAAGATTCGATTTAAATAAGATGAACTCTGTGATAATTTATAGTGGAATGTCAGAATATTATATATCGGAGGTACAACGTCGTGACCATTCGAATTGGCAAAATCAGCTTATGGCATGTGCATGCCTGGGACTACATCCGCCAAACCGAGCAGCATGAAGAGACCGTGCTGGCTGCCGTGTGGGATGAAAACGCCGAGCGCGGCAAAGAGGCGGCTGAGCGCCTGGATGTACCTTTCTTCCCGGAGCTCGGGACCATGCTCGCACAGGATGATCTGCAAGCGGTAATCGTGGATGCGCCAACCCGCCTTCACCGTGAAGTCATCGTGGCCGCCGCCAAGGCGGGCAAACATATTTTTACCGAGAAGGTTCTTGCTCCAACGCTGGCGGAAACGAACGAAATTTTGGCGGCCGTTCGGGAACACGGTGTTAAACTGACGGTTTCGCTGCCTCGCTTGAACGAGGGATATACGTTGAAGACGCTTGGAATCCTCCAGCAAGGTTTGTTGGGCAAGATCACGCATGTCAGGGTCAGGTTATCGCATAATGGAGCGATTGGAGAATGGCTGCCAGAGCACTTCTACAGCCTTGAAGATTGCCTGGGAGGCGCGCTGATTGACCTCGGGTGTCATCCGATGTACCTGGCCAAACTTTTCATTGGGGAGGAAGTTACCGGAGTTCAAGCGAATTTCGGATACGTGACCGGCAAAGAAGTCGAAGATAACGCCGTCGTGACCTTGTTTACGGAATCAGGCGCCATCGGGGTGGTCGAGGCTGGATTCGTGAACAGCCATTCCCCATTCACGTTAGAGATTCATGGCACGGAAGGATCGCTGTTATACGGTACACCTGAAGCCAAGCTGCTTATTCGCACCAACAATGGCCCTGAAGCTTATAGGGAGTGGACGGAAATCCCACTGCCTGAACGAAAAGAAAGCGCATTCAATCAATGGATTTCCCATATACTTAACGATACCCAGGCGGTGGATAATGTTGACATGGCCGTGGAGCTGACCCGTTTGATGGAGGCATCCAATATTTCAGCTAAAGAAGGGCGAAAAATTTCGCTTCACGAGCTGCAGGCGTAACTAGGGAAGGCGGGTGGAGCTTGTGAGCCGATATCCCTATGGAAAAATGCTTGAACGGCAGGATTTGCTGGAGAGACTGGATGTTTCGATCCTATGGGGGCATTACGAAATTCGGGTCCTCCGATTTCATTTGACTTCGTTTCCCGCAGGAAGGGTCATCGATTTCCACAATCATGCCGAATACGAGTTTCACTTTATCCCCCGCGGCAAAGGAATCGTAATTCTTGGGGAGCAGCCGCATTCCTTGTCCGAAGGCATGCTGTATTTGACAGGCCCTGGCGTGGTCCATTATCAGGAAGCGGATGCCGAACAGGACATGGACGAATTATGCCTGCATGTGGACATCGTCCCGCGCCGGAGGGAAGATGTTGATCCTTGGGAAGCGGCCGAAGCGGAAGAAACGGTGCAAAAGCTCGGCGCGCTGCCGCTTGTTCCTGTCCAGGATTACCATCGGGCCATGAGCTGTTTTTTGGAAGCATACGAAGCATGTGATCATAAACGCGTCGGGTATTACACAACGATTAAACAGCTGGTCGTCAGCATTTTGCTGCGGACGGTTCAGGCTTACGACAACGGACCGTACCAAGCGGAAGCGCCCATACGGGACATGACCATGTACAGGTATGAATACGCGCTCCAATACATGGAGGCCAACCATCCCGCAGCCGTGACGCTGGAACATGTGGCAGAAAAGCTTCATATCAGCACAAGGCAATTGCAGCGGATATTTTACCAGGTTCAGCCGAACATGCCGTTTAGCCGCGTGCTGGAAGATATTCGCCTGCGCAACGTATGTCGCAATCTTGAGGAAAACAGCCTTTCCATTGAAGAGATCGCCGGTGCTTCCGGGTTTGCCAATGCCAATTATTTGCATGCCGTCTTTCGCAAGCGCATGGGTCTGACTCCGGCGGTTTATCGCAAAATGAAACAAAGTTCAAAATAAACATAAACTATTTCGGTGTGAGGAGAATGGATATGGAAAAAGTATACCGCGTAGGAATCATTGGATGTGGCGGCATTGCCAAAGGGAAGCATTTGCCCAGCTTGAGCAAGCTGGATCGGGTTGAGCTTGCAGCTTTCTGCGATATCGTCGAAGAACGTGCCGAAGAAGCGAAACAAAAGTATGGCAGTTCAGATGCCAAGGTATATGCGGATTACCGCGAGCTGCTTCAGGACGAAACGTTGGATATCGTGCATGTGCTCACCCCCAACAATTCGCATGCGGAGATTTCCATTGCGGCCCTGGAGGCAGGCAAACACGTCATGTGCGAAAAACCGATGGCCAAAACGGCTGCCGAGGCCAAACTCATGCTTGAAGCTGCGGAGCGTACCGGCAAAAAGCTGACGATCGGATACAACAACCGTTTCCGGGAAGACAGCCTTTACCTGAAACAGCTGTGCGATGCCGGGGAACTGGGTTCGATCTATTTTGCCAAAGCCCATGCCATTCGCCGGAGAGCCGTTCCGACTTGGGGCGTATTTCTCGATGAGGAAAAGCAAGGCGGCGGTCCGTTGATCGATATCGGCACTCATGCCCTGGACTTGACGCTTTGGATGATGAACAACTATAAGCCGAAAGTGGTCCTGGGTACGACCCATCACCAGCTTTCGCAAAGGGAAAATGCCGCAAACGCATGGGGACCGTGGGATCCCAAACAGTTTTCCGTCGAAGATTCCGCCTTTGGCATGATTGTCATGGAAAATGGCGCAACCATTATGCTGGAATCCAGCTGGGCGCTCAACTCGATGGATATCGATGAGGCCAAATGCAGCTTGAGCGGTACCGAGGCAGGCGCGGACATGAAGAACGGACTGCGGATCAACGGGGAAAAACTGGGCCGCCTCTATACCCAGGACGTGGAGTTAAGCGCCAATGGCGTCGCGTTCTATGAAGGAAAAAGCGAAAGCGCTCCGGACGTCGAGATGCGCAAATGGATCGAAGCGATCGACAAAGACGAAGATCCGGTCGTTACGCCAAGGCAGGCATTGGTCGTGTCGCAAATTTTGGAAGCGATCTATGAATCGGCACGTACCGGCAAGGCCGTGTATTTGAACGAATCCAACTAATCAAGCCATGTGAATTGCAGCTTAGCGGAATCGAAAATGACCCCCGTTCTAAACGAATGCGGCAGTTGAGAGAGGTGTGTACACTCTTGGCTGTCGTATTTTTGATGAGAAGTCCAATGTGACTTCATATAAAATGTAAAGCTTTACATATTGTTTACGTTCGGATAACGATCACATGATCTCTCCCTGATATGCTTTATCTGTTTGAGGTTACATAAAAAAACAAATGTTGACGCAAAAGGAGAGAATCATGAAATTTCAAATGTTCCGAAAATTAGCACTCATGTTGTTGTGCATTCCCCTCATGTTTGGATGGTCTGCGGGCTTTAATGGGGCACATGCCGCTGAAGATGCGTCGGATTCACTGCCGAATTTCCTGCTGGATCGCAACGCACAGTGGAAGTTCAACGATCGCGGCGACGATCTATCGTCCGTTTGGCGAGTTACATATGATGACACTTCCTGGAGTTCAGGGAACGCACCGTTTGGTTTCAAGGATGATGGAAGCGGCATAAGCACGAGCTACTTTGGCCCACTCAAAACCGAGGTAAGCTACGGCGAAGATCCTGAAATGAAGCACCCCACGACCTATTTCCGCACAAATCTGACGATTTCCGAAGGTGAATTGGAGGGATATGGTCAGATTCTGGGCACTTTCGGCATTGATGACGGTGCGGTACTCTACGTCAACGGAGAGGAAATCCGCAGATTTGGCATGCCTGAAGGTGAAATTGAGTACTCCACGAAGGCGATCTCCGGCAATGATTTGCCTGTCATGTATGAGGATGTGGACCTGACAGAATCGTTGAAAGCCCAACTGCACGAAGGCAACAATGAAATTGCCGTCGAGGTGCATCAGCAGAGCGATCGCAGTTCCGATCTCTATTTTGATATGGAGCTTAAGGCATTCAAGGATGCTCCCCCGATCGATATCAGCAAAGTCACGGTCACTTTTTATGGTGATGCGACAAGTACAAAAGGATTTACCTGGTATACGCCGCTGGCTTCCGCACAAAGCGATGTTCAAGTTGTCGAGAACACAGGCAGCGGCCCCGACTTTGAACAGGCAGCGCATTATGTTGGACAAGCCTCAACAGCTGCCAACTCGCCTGGTGAAATGGTGCATAAGGCCGTAGCGAGCAATTTGAAGCCGAACACTTCTTATTATTTCCGGGTTGGGGACGCAAGTCTTGGCATTTGGAGCAAAGTGGGCTCGTTCAAGACCGCTCCCGTAGATGGAGCATTTACCTTTATCGACTTGTCGGATACGCAAGCCAAAGATGAGGAAGAGGCGCTGCTCTCCGCTTCAACGTTATCCAAAGCACTGCAAACGGTTCCGAATGCGGAATTCGTAGTGCATAACGGTGATGTCGTCGAGCATGGAACGACGGAACAAGAGTGGAACTGGCTGCTTGGACATTCTCAGGAAAGTTTGCTGCACACAACTATCGTGCCTTCCGCCGGCAATCATGAAAACAAAAATTACGCCTTCTACGAGCATTTCAACGTAAATACGCCCGAAACTGCGGATACGCAAACAGGTGCGTATTATTCCTACGACTATAGCAATGCACATTTTATCGTACTCAATTCCAATGAAAACTCTGCAGAGTATGCCGATTTCTCGAATGAACAGGTGGAATGGATGAAGCAGGATGCCGCTCAGGCCCGGGCAAACGGGGCGGACTGGTTGATCGTGAACATTCATAAAGGTCCTTACACTACCGCCAATCATGCTACCGATAGCGATATCATCGGTGCGAACGGGGTAAGAAACAAAATCGCTCCGCTCATGAACGAGCTGGGCATTGATTTGGTACTGCAAGGACATGATCATATTTATGCACGCACCAAGCCGATCAAGCAGGATGGAACGGCGGAAGAAGCGTCCAAAATTACGGAAAGCTTCAATGGCGAGACCATTGAATATACGGTTGAACCGGATGGCACGATCTATTTGATTCCAGCCACGGCAGGTGCCAAAGTATATTTCAAAAATCAAAAACCTGCTCTGGGGGAAGCGTACTTCAGCTTGTTCGAGCGGGCCGAAGAGAACCATGCCCGTGAAGAGGGCGACACAACGAGTACCGCGAGAGGAAAGGTTCAAAACTTTGTGTCGTTTACGGTGGACGGGAACAAGCTTTCCGCATTGACGTATGAAATTAATCAAAATAGCAATAACGCTCTGCCAACGATCATCGATCGATTCGGAATCATCAAAGAGGCGGAGCCAGCTCCTGCGGAGCAGGTCAGCAAAGTCACGGTTACGTTCCATGGCGACCCTACTGCGAGCAAAGGGTTTGCATGGTATACTTCCGATGCCGTGACGGGAACGGATCTTCAAGTGGTGGAGAAAACGTCCGCTGCACCTGATTTTTCAAAAGGAACATCTTACCAAGGGAATCATGACAAGGCTGTCAATTCTCCTTCGGAGCTGGTCCATAAAGCGGTGGCGACAGGTCTGAAACCGGACACCAGCTACTATTTCCGTGTCGGAGATGCCGCGCAAGGAGTTTGGAGCGAGACAGGCACGTTTGTGACGGCGCCGAAACAGGGCGCGTTTACGTTCATTGATTTGGCGGATACACAGGCGAAAGATGAAGAAGAAGCCATCCTGTCCTCGGAAACGCTTCGTAAGGCACTTGCGACTGTTCCTCATGCAAAGTTCGTTGTACACAATGGCGACATCGTTGACAAAGGCGTGAAAGAAGAACAATGGAACTGGCTGCTCGGCCATTCGCAAGAAAGCTTGCTGAACACAACGCTGGTTCCTTCCGCAGGAAATCACGAAGACGAAAATTATGCATTTATCGATCATTTCAATCTGGATGTACCGGACAATGCTGCCACCGAAACGGGAGCGTATTATTCTTATGATTACAGCAATGCACATTTCGTGGTGCTCAATTCCAATGAAGATTCCGAACAATATGACAATTTCACGCCTGAACAGGTGGAGTGGATGAAGAAAGACGTTGAGGCAGCTCGCAAAAACGGAGCCGAATGGATTATCGTCAATATTCACAAAGGTCCATATACGACCTCGAATCATGCTACGGATTCCGACATCATGGGTCCAAACGGTGTGCGGACGAAGATCGCGCCGCTGATGGCAGAACTGGACATCGACTTGGTACTGCAGGGTCACGATCACATTTATGCAAGAACCAAACCGATCCGTGCAGACGGGAAAGCAGGGAAAGCCGAAATCATTTCCGAAATCCGGAATGGCGAAAAGACAGAATACGCCTTGAATCCGGACGGGACGATTTACCTGATTCCGGCCACCGCGGGACCGAAGGTGTATTACAAAAATCCGAGCCCTGACTTGGGTGAAGCTTACTACAGTCTCTTTGATCGCGCGGAAGAGAACCATGCGGCCAAGTATGGTCCGGATCCTAAAGACAACCGTCGACCAATGCGCAGCCAGGTTCAGAATTTCGTTGGCATTACGATTGAAGGAAACAAACTGACGGCAGTGACCTATGAGATCGACCAAAATCTGCATGACGCTGCGCCGTTTGTCATTGACCAATTTGGTATCGTAAAGAAATCCGCTGTAACGAATCCTAGCAATCCGGGGAATTCGGGTTCGAATCCGGGAACGGGTTCCGGATCGGGCGGAAACGGTGCAACTACCGGATCTGGTGGAAACGGTACAACCACTCAACCAGGCAGCAGCACGGACAAAGATCAAGATAAAACGAGCACTACGCCGGGCAGTGGAACGAACCAAGGGTCCCAACCTGGGACAACAGGTTCGAGTTCCGGCGGAAGTTCGGCAAATGCGCCGGCGCTTAAGGATATTTCGAGCCATTGGGCAAAAGCAGCCATCGATAAAGCGGTCAGTGCAGGGTTCGTAAACGGGTACGGCGACGGTACATTCCGTCCGGATCAGAAGGTCACCCGCGCCGAATTTATGGCGATGCTCAGCCGCGCTCTGGGACTCAAAGAGGCAAGCGCAAGCGGCAGCTACGCGGATGCGTCACGGATTCCTGCATGGGCCAAAGCTTATATCGACAGTGCCATGGAGGCCGGAATCATCCAAGGTTACCCGGATGGGTCCTTTGGTCCGCACAAACCGCTGAGCCGTGCGGAACTCGTGACAATCATCGCGCGCGCAGCGAACTTAAAAGCGGATGGTTCGAAGCAGCTTGCATTCAGGGATGCAAACGAAATTCCGGCATGGGCGCTGCCGTATGTGGCGGCCGCCGTTGAATCCGGATTGGTGAACGGTGTAGGCAATAACCGGTTTGCTCCCGGGAAAATCGCGACCCGTGCCGAAGCGGTAACGATTTTGATCCATTTACTTGATCTTCAAAAATAAAAGATCGCGAGCAATAAAATTAGTAAGGGAAGACACCATACGTGGTGTCTTTCTTTGTGTAATAGAGCTAATATTCCGTTTTCTGGCGATTTGGACACACAAACGACAAACGGAATCAATAAAATAGGTTCATCTACCGTGAAAGTTGAAAGGCGGTCCTGGGGATACTGAAAGGAAAGCGCGTTTATACAGGTTGAACTGCACATTTTATATATTCTAACAGAACGAACATTCAGTATACGACGAAACCTTCAACACCAGCACGATAACTCGATCATGAAATGCACCATGAAGAGGGGGATCACATGAACTGGGTCATGGAAACGGTTAGCCAATACGGATACGCCGCCATATACATATTGCTCGCTGTAGGTATCGTGGGACTGCCCATTCCTGATGAAATTTTGATGACAACGGTAGGTTACCTGGCTTCGATTCAAACGCTGGATTACATGCCTTCTATTGCGATCAGCTTTTTGGGAGCCATGACCGGCATGATGCTGAGCTACTGGCTGGGCAGAACGTTTGGACATCCATTGTTGATTCGATACGGAAAATATGTCTTTCTGACACCTGACAAGCTGGATAAGGTTGCCCATTGGTTCAAACGTTACGGGGGATGGACGATTCTGATCGGCTACTTCATTCCGGGATTACGCCACCTGACTTGTTATTTTTCGGGCATTAGCGGCATGCGGTTCAGAAATTACTTCTTCATCGCCAGTCTTGGCGCTTTGCTCTGGTGTTCCATCTTTATAACCATGGGCCACGCGCTTGGCCGAATGACTTAAAATATCATCATCGTTCCATTTGGGAGAGAAATGGGGTTTGACACAATGAGCCGTTTGTTGACATGGCATGCGGGAACCGACGAAGACTTGTTCACCACGCTCATGGAGCGCTACCGGAACATGGTTTTTCGATTGGCTTCCAAATACTTCAAAGAACGTCAGGATTGCGATGACATCGTACAGGAAACGTTTTTGCGGGTTTATAAAAATATGGACAGCATGGACGAGAAAAAAAATATCACGGCATGGATTTATCGAATCGGCAAGAACGTCTGCCTGGACACATTGAAATACCGAAAGGTTCGAAAAACGGTCAGTTCACTTGGCTCGGACCAGCCGGATGTTCTCGAATGGATTCACATCATCCCCTCCGATGAGCAAACGCCGGAAGAGAAATTGGTGCACAAGGAAGAAGCAGGCAAGATCCGTGCGATGATTCAGAAAATTCCCTCGAAATGGAGACCCTACATTTATCAGCGTTATGTGCTCGGCATGTCATTGAAAGAAATCAGCGCTGTAAACCAAGTTCCGGAAAATACGGCCAAAACCTATTTGTTCCGGGCACGCAATGATTTGAAGAAACGTTTGGTCATGGAGGCGCCCGTCAACGGCATTCATACCTTTTCATAACTGATTGCAAAGCATCGTAAAGTAAGGAGAATGCATGAAAAATTGGGGAATCACGCGCAAATTATTTTTGGTGACGGCATTGTTTTTTGTTTGCTTTTACGGGATCGTTATTTTTTCCCAGCTGTTTTTCTTTGAACGCTTTTATGAAAATCACAAGCTCGGCAAGGTTGAACAAAATCTGGCTAGACTGGCCGAATATTATAAGGATACGCCGGGTGACAACAAGAGGTTTTCCAACCTGATGCTGCAGTTCATGAATCGAAACAAAAGCCAGGTCACGGTTGTGGATATGAAGGGAAACTTGGTATGGGAGGACCCCTACCACATGATTATAACGGAGGATGACGGTCAAAAAACAAACGTGTCTCTTTCGCTGTTCATGAATCTGTACGGGGAAGAGTTCAAACGTTTGGACATTAAGGTGGGGGATCGTCTAACCGTTTGGAGCGATGAAGACATCGAAGCGATGGAGCGCGCGAATCCCGATCACGTGATGTATCCCGGCCAAATATCCAAGAAAGGCCTGCCGCTCATCGGCGAACAAGGGGATTCGTCCAAAACGGTCACGGGCACCGTAACTGAGCTTACCCTGCCCAAAGTCTGGAACAACCGGCACGGGCTTCTGATGGAGGCGATCTATGAGCAATTCCCGTTGCCTGATACCCTGATCGAAGACCTCCGCAGCATGAAAAGCGTTGAACAGGAATGGGAGGAACCGTGGAGCGGTACCCGCAACATCATTACGATTCAACCTGTACAGCGACCCGATCAGGAGCTGGTGTTGCTGTTTTCGCTCACATCGCTGCAGGAAGTAAGCGACACGAACGAGGCATTCCAATGGTTTTCGATCTATTGGGGAATCGGAGGAGGTGTGCTCATTTTGTTTTTGTCGCTCTTTTTCTCCAAAGTCGTTACCCGCCCGCTCATTACGTTAAATCAGATGGCCAAACGAATGGTCAAGCTTGATTTCAGCATGGAACCGCCGCCTTTGCCGCAGCGTGATGAAATGGGAAGCCTGGCTCAAAGCATGTATACGATGTCCGTCAATCTCGACGCGGCATTGCATGAGGTGACCAAGGCGAACGAGAAGCTGCAAAGGGACATGGAGCAGAAGCAAAAGCTCGAAAAGATGCAGCAACGTTTTTTCTCAGGAGCATCGCATGAGCTGAAGACACCGTTAAGCATCATTAAAAGCTTTGCCGAAGGATTGCATGACGCCGTGAGCGTGCAAAAGCAGGACCACTATGTATCCGTCATTATCGAAGAGACGGAAAAGATGGAGAAGTTGATCAAAGACATGCTTGACTTGGCCCGGTTTGATTCGGGATCGATTGCGCTTCGAAAGACGACCTTTTTGCTCAGCGAACTGACGGAGCGGGTGGCCGGCAAGCTCATTCATGCCTTGGACGGCAAACGGTTGGCCATCGACGTCGTTCCGGTAAACGAGCTTCCCATCGTGGCCGATCCGGACTGGATCGAGCAAGTGATCCGGAATTTGCTCGTAAACGCGGTTCGGCATGCGGATGAACATAGCATCATTACCGTGGAGATTCGAAGCAGCGCCCTTTCGACGAGGTTGACGGTAGAAAATAAGGGCCAGCCCATACCTCAATCCCAATTGGACCTGATCTGGGAAAGATTTCACCGGATCGAGGCATCGCGAAGTGGTTATAACAGCGGCAACGGGTTAGGGTTGTCCATCGTCAAACAAATTTTGGACATGCATGACAGCGCATTTGGCGTAACGAATTTGGCCGATGGGGTTCGATTTTTCGTTGAATTTCCCACGGGCGAGGGAGAAGAGAGCTAATCCCCTAATCCAGCTTTCTCTTCCTGGGCATTTTGGGTCTCGTCAGTTCGAAACTGTGCCGGACCAACTCTTGTATATCGTCATCCGGCAATTCGCCGTCCAGATAGACCGTGTTCCAATGCGCCTTGTTCATGTGATATCCCGGCGTAACGTCCTTGAACATGCCGCGCAGGAAATCCGCGCGTTCAGGTTCGCATTTCAGATTGACGCATGGACGACCGCCCAGCTCCATAATGAGCGCAAACATTTTTTTGTTCCCGGCGTGGCGCATCGTAGTGGATTCAGGGCCAAAAGGATGGTCTTCGTAAGAGCCGAGAAAGGTCAGGCAATATTCGACGAGTTCGTCTTTTGTCATGGGTGATCGCCTCCATATGTATAAGGATGATTGATCATCATTATATCAGAATGCGTGTTCGGTTTGCAGTGAATCAATGACGTTGGAATAAGAAAAGGGAGGGTTTGCGTCGTTCGCAAGCCTCCCTTTTTACATATCACGCTCTAATAGACATCTTTGGCGTATCGTTTGGAACGAAGCATGTCTTTGACGTAGGATTCTGCCTCGTCCCTGCTCATTCCACCATGCTTCTGAATAATATTATGCAGCGTGGCATCGACTTCCTTGGCCATTCTGGAAGCATCCCCGCAAACGTAGAAGTGGGCGCCTTCCTCAAGCCATTTCCATAATTCCGCTCCATGCTCCAGCATGCGGTCCTGAACGTAGATTTTTTCCTCCTGATCCCGGGAAAACGCCGTATCCAAACGGTGGAGGTACCCGCTGCGCTTCATCGATTCCAGCTCATCCTCGTAGTAGAAATCGGCCGCTGCCCGCTGCTCGCCAAAGATCAGCCAGTTCCTGCCCGTGGCTTCCTGGGCTTGCCGTTCCTGCAAAAATCCGCGGAACGGACCGATGCCGGTGCCTGGACCGACCATGATCATCGGAGCTTCCGGATTTGCCGGCGGCCTGAAGTGGGTGGATTTTTGCACGAATATGCGAACCTCGCCGCCTTGCTCGGCCCGATCGGCCAAATATGCCGAACATACGCCGTGCCTTCGTGCTTCGTTGCATTCGTAACGAACCGTGGATACCGTAATATGCACCGTATCAGGATCGGCGAGATAACTCGACGAAATAGAGTAGAAACGGGGCTGGAGAGGCTTCAGAATGGATAACAGCTCTTCCGTCGTTAGCCGGATCGGAAATTGCTGTAAGACATCGGCAATCTGGCGGCCCCATAGCCACTGCCTCAATGGTTCCTTGTCATCATCCTGGATAAGGCGCTTCAAGGTCTCATCTCCGGAGCGCTCTTGCACGAATTGCAAAAATCCGGGGGTGATGCGCGCAATTTCAAGATGTTTAAGCAGCGCCTCCGATAGCGGGATTTTCCGATCTTTAATATTCACCAGAGTTGTGGAATCAAGCCCGGTCGCCTGCAAAATTTCTTCGACCAGCGAAGGGCAGTTGACGGGCCAGACGCCGAGCGCATCGCCTGCTTCATAATGAAAGCCCGTGTCGGAAATATCGAATGCATAATGGCGGGTTTCTTTCTCGGAGCCTTCGCCGCTTAACAACCGGTTCGAAACAATGCGTGTATGCAAAGGGTGATTGCGATCGTACGTTTTCAAGGTGCCTTCGTGCAAAGGAGCTTCCTTCACCTTGATTTCGATCTGTCCAATCCATGGTGCGATCTGCTGTTCGAAATCGGTATCGCAATCGACCCGGTCCGTCAGCCTTGAAGCGCCGAGCTGTTCCAGCCTCGCATCCAGGTTCCGGGCGAACCCGCAGAATTCATCGTAGCTGGAGTCGCCCAAGCCCAGGACGGCATAGCGTAAGCCGTGTAAACGCGGAGCGTTATCCGACTTCAGCGCATGCCAGAAGGCTTCGCCGTTATCCGGCGGGTCGCCGGCTCCAAAGGTGCTTGAAATGAACACCGCGTTTTGTTCGGAGGCCAAGTCTGCAATCGCGTATTCGTTCATGCATACAAGCCGGGTATCCAGCCCTGCTGCTCGGAATTTGCGGCTGCACTCGTTCGCCACGTCCTCCGCATTGCCGGTTTGGGAGGCCCATAACAGGGTCAATTTGGGTTTAGCGGAATCCGTCTCGCCCGTTTGCTCGGGCATTGTGGCAGTTGCGGAGGCTTCGGCATAAGGACTCATTAAAGGAAGCAGGTTCGTTTCCGGAAGCTGGGTGCGCGAGAACATGCCGGCCAGCAGTCCGTCCAGCCATAACTTTTTGGAAGGCTCGACAGGGGCGGTATGGGGCAATACCGGCACGCCGGAGGGAGCTATGGCTTCATCCGCGCGCAAACTGGCAATGAAACCGGCGAGATAGATTTTCTCATGACCATCCAATGTCATGTCCGGCGAGGCGGGGATGCCCAATAGATCGGCAAGCGTATCGACCTTAGCCATATACTTTTCCTCCTTTTGCAAATGGTTCATGGTGTCGGCGGCATCGCGAGAGAATTCCCTGCCTCGGGGCGAAGCAGGATGACTCGTTGTTTGATCCGCAACAACCGTAAGGGAAACCGCGCTGTATTTGAACTCGGGTTGGAGAGACACCGGATCGATGGCATCGCTCGTCACCGCATTAATGGCGAGATGTTCGCCGAATGCATCATTCCAATGAAACGGTGCGAAACAGCTGCCGGGCATGACGCGATCGGTAATGACGGCAGGCAGGATCGCATGCCCGCGGCGCGATTGGATGTGGACGCGATCCGATTCGCGGACGCCTAACGCTGCTGCATCTTCGGGATGGATTTCGATGAAAGGGCCGGGATTCAGCTTGTTCAGCTTGGCGATCTTCCCGGTTTTGGTCATGGTGTGCCATTGGTGCTGCAATCGTCCCGTATTTAAGACAAAAGGGAATTCGCTGTCCGGCAGCTCTGTGGGCGGGGCATACGGCCGGGCCCAAAACACGGCTTTGCCGCTGTCGGTGGCGAACGAAAGGGAGGGGAGGCTCCCGTCCTCGTTTTCCCGCAGCTTCTGGCTGATTCCATCGTTCAGATACCGTATCGGGTTACGCGTCTGATCCGATTGGGGGGCGCTGGGCCACTGTACGGGCGCCTCGCGCAATCGCTCGTATGAAGCGCCGCGGATATCGTAACCGGTTTTAGGGTTCCAGGCTTGCTGGATTTCGCGGTAGACATCGGCCGAACTTGCATAGGTGAACGCATCCGAAAATCCCATCTCGCACGCGACCTCGGCAATGATCTTCCAATCGGGAAGCGCCTCGCCGGGAGGATCGACCGCTTTCCTCATCAGCGTCACATTGCGCTCGGAATTGATCATCACGCCTTCGGCTTCGGCCCACAGCGCGCCGGGAAGCATAATATCCGCGTACGCGTTGGTTTCGTTGTTCAGGAACGCATCCTGCGTAATAACCAATTCGGCTGCCTGAAGGGCTGCAATGACGTTGCTGCGGTTTGCGACCGTGGCGACCGGGTTCGTGCAAATGATCCAGCATGCTTTGATATCGCCGGCTTGCATGCTCTGGAACATGGATATCGTGCCTGTACCCACTTCCGTACGGATCGTGCCGCGGGGGATGTTCCACAGGTCTTCCATGAAATGGCGTTCTGCTTCAACAAGCACGGATCGCTGGCCTGGAAGACCCGGACCCATGTATCCCATTTCGCGGCCTCCCATGGCATTCGGTTGCCCGGTGAGGGAGAAGGGGCCGCTTCCGGGACGGCATATTTTGCCTGTAGCCAGATGTAAGTTGCATATCGCATTGGTATGCCACGTACCGTGCGTGCTCTGGTTAAGGCCCATCGTCCAACAGCTCATCCATTCGGGGGATTCGCCGATCCATTGGGCTGCCAGGCGAATATCCGCTTCGGGAATGCCGGTGATTGCGGCCACTTTGTCCGGCGTGTAATCGTCAAGGAAATCGGGCATGCTCTCCCAGCCCGCCGTGAATCGGGAGATGAAATCCTGATCGGTGTGCCCGTTGTGCACGAGCAGATACAAGATTCCGTTAAGCAGGGCGAGATCCGTTCCCGGCTTAATTTGCATGTAGAGGTCTGCCTTGTCGGCGGTCGCGTTGCGGCGTGGATCGACGACGATCAGTTTGGCGCCGGCTTTGACGCGATCCATGACTCTCAGAAACAAGATGGGATGGCAGTCGGCCATGTTGGCTCCGATGACGAAAAACAGATTCGTGCGGTCCATATCTTCATAAGAACCCGGAGGACCGTCCGCGCCGAGCGAAAGCTTGTATCCGCTGCCGGCGCTGGCCATGCAAAGACGGGAATTGGACTCGATGTGGTTGGTGCGAATGAAACCTTTGGAAAGTTTGTTGACCAGGTACTGGGCTTCCAGCGACATTTGGCCCGACACGTAGAACGAAATGGCGTCAGGACCATGTTCGTCAAGAATAGCGCGCAACCGTCGCGCCGTTTCTTTAATGGTTTCTTTCACGTCGGCCTGAACGGGAGCTTGCCCGCGGGCAGGGCGTTGGTACGCAAACTCCATTCTGCCCGATTCAACCAAGGCCTCGGCACATGAGTTCCCTTTGGTGCACAAGCGGCCGTAATTGGCGGGATGCTCCTTGTCGCCGGTAACTTTAATGACGCGATTGCCGGATACTTCCATAACGATTCCACAACCTACGCCGCAATAAGGGCAGACGCTTTTTATTTTTTCAGTCATCATCGAAATCACCATACTTGACGTGTATATGACACGGATTTTTTTGTGGCTTGAATGTTGTTTATTAAAAATCCAATTTATTCGGAACTGTTTAGCTAAAATATATATCGCTTCACGATATAAGTCAATAAATTAATGTTATGTTACATGACATGGTAATTGTGATTTTTAAAAATGAATGTTTAGAGAGGGTGGATAGGCGGTTGTGTAGGTGGAATAACATATCATTATATGTTATGTATAAGTTATGTTTGAGTTGTGTCACTGAAGAAAATGAAATAAACTCTATATAGGTTGAACTAGACATTTACACGATAACGGAGATGGCAGAAAGAATCTGAAGAAGCGAAGTGGTCTAAAAGCTTTCTGAAAGAAAGCTGCATCGGAAGCATAAGCTTCACCGGATTTTGCCTTTGAAAAAAGGGGATCAAAAAAAATCTGGGGATAACAGGGATCGGAAGATGGTTCTGACCACGTAGTGACTCCGTGTAAAAATCATCGGTTCAACTTATATAGATAATGATCTCGGTTGAAGGAGTTTTTCGATGTCCATGAATCCATTGCCCAAACATATTTATGAGCAGCTTGCCATGTTCCGCTATCGCATTCGCAAGTTCATTCGGTTCAGCGAGGAGGCCGCACGAAGCAAAGGACTTACCCCGCAGTATCATCAATTAATGCTCTCGATTATGGGATTTCCTGATCGCGAGCATGCTACGCCGACAGAACTGGCCGAACGGCTTCAAATTACGCCGCACGCTTGCGTCGAGTTGGTCAAACGATGCGAGGAACTTGGCCTGGTAAGCCGATTCCCCAACGAACAGGACAAACGCAGCACGTTCATTCGGCTGACGGAACACGGAATGGAATTGTTGGCCGAATTGTCGGAGATTCATATGGAAGAGCTGAAACGGGCTGGTTTGCTGGAATTTCAAGGGCTTTAGGCGGTTTCGGTCGCGCGGCTTGAGGCTGGACGGAGAACGAAGAAAAGATGAGGGAGGGACAAGTCGCGGCGCGAATGCCGACCGTTCATGTGTCAGGAGATAAAAAGGGAGCCACTGAATGCTAACGTTCAGTGGCTTTTTCGGCATGCTGCACGGATGGAAGCCGGCCCGATAACAGCGCTCCGCCGCTCGGGTCGTTGCCTGCCGCAAGCTCGCCTCCGTGCCGCCGGATGATGCGCTCGGAAATGGTCATGCCCAGGCCGCTGCCTCCGGTAGCCCGGTTCCGGGACATTTCGCCCCGAAACAAAGGCTCGAAGAGCCGACCTAGTTCCTCCGGGGCAAACCCCGGTCCGGTATCCCGGATCGTAAACCAGACCTGATCGTTCGCGGAGCCGCACTCCACGCTGACCTTTCCATGATCAGGCGTGTATCTCACGGCATTATCCAGCAAATTGCTTATCGCACGTTCCAGCAGATGAGCGTCGCCGCGAACGATGCACGCTTCCGCGGAACGTACCGCGAGCGTTACGTTCTTTTGCCGGGCGAACGGCTCCACGCTATCCGCCGATTGCTGCAGGACCGTGCGCAGGTTGACGATTTCCTTGACAATCGCGCCTTCGCCGTAATCCATTTTGGCAAACGTAAACAAATCCTCGACCAAACGGTGCAGCTGGGACGCTTTTTCCTTGCAGACGGCTATGTACTTCGCCGTTTTCTCGGGCGACTGGGCAATGCCGAGCTGCAGTCCGTCAAGGTACCCGCGCAGCGCGAAGAGGGGGGTTCTAAGATCATGCGCCACGGCGGCAATGACGAACCTACGCTCTTCTTCGAGCTTCGTTTGCTGGAGATTGGACTTTTTCAGTCCTTGCACCATCTCATCGAAGGCATCCCTGACATCGGCGATTTCTTTAATGCGGGAAGCAGGCATCGGCACGTCCCATTCTCCGCTGGCGAGCAGCCGCACGGATGCGCTAAGCTTCTCAAGAGGTTTGATCAAATAACGCCGCATTTCCATGCCGATCACGAACAATGCCAGCAAAAACCCCGTGAAGATGGACCACACTTGAAGCTGGTTTGTTTTGGGGAGATACAGTTCGACCCTCCCCTTCAATCGGCCGTCTTCCATCAGCGTATACCGTTCAACGGAAGCATATCTTTTGGTTTGGTTGGCATCGGAACGATAGATCTCCTGGCCGGATGCCGAGAACAGGGAAACATTCATGTTTGCGTGATCCAACAGGCCTTTCAGCTGGGCTTGCCAATCGGATGCACTCCACCGTTCCGTATTCCTTTCGATCTGTTCAACGATTTCGTTCTGCTGCCTTTGCTGCTCTTCATTCGGCAGCGGGGCGACGGAAAATCTGAACGTCCCGGATTCGATGTAATGGGCGGTCACAAACAGGAGCCAGGGCAGCAGCAGGATGAACAACAGAAAAAGCAGCATGAGTTTACGAATCCGAAGCGTTCTCACGAGATCCTCCTTCAAAGCGATATCCCACGCCCCATACGTTGACCAGAAGCTGCGGATTCGCGGGATCTGCCTCGATTTTCTCGCGCAAACGGCTTAAATGCACCCGTACCGTGTGCCTGTCGCCGATGCCGCCCCAAAACTTGTCCAGCAATTGATCATACGTAAATACTTGCTTCGGATGCTGAGCGAACAGGAGCAGCAAATCATATTCCTTTGGCGTGAACATGACTTTGCTGCCCTCCACGAATACTTCTCTGGATGCAAGATTCAATTGCAAACGATCATATTCCAGCATAGGTTCGGCCGCGGATGGAGGAGGGGAGAAGGTACGCCTTAATACGGCCTTCACTCTGGCGACGATTTCGCCAGGCGAAGCCGTCTTCACGATATAGTCGTCGCCGCCCAGCGTGAGTCCCCTAATTTTATCGACGTCATCGCTTCTGGCACTAAGGAACAAAATCGGCACACTGCTTTCTTTGCGGATGCGGCGGCACAGATCGAAGCCGTTCTGCCCAGGCATCATGATGTCCAGAACGATGCATTGGATCGCATGCTGCCGGAGCGCGTCCCAGGCTTCGGCAGCGTTGCAAGCGGTGATGACGCGGAATTGTTCGTTTTCCAAAAAGTCCTTTAACAATTCGACAATGCTAAGGTCATCGTCGACAACAAGCACGGTGCTTGAATCAGTCATGAATATCCCACCTTCAAAACCTAGTGTAGCATGATCGCAGCGAAAACCGGTGGAAGTTTATCATTTTGTGATGATTCGTTGATGGTTTTGAGGCGGGTTTGCGTCTTCTTTCGAGAGATATCGCTGGTATGATCTTCAAAGGCACAGGGGGATCTTGCCCTGCATGACAAATCGAGATATAACAGGGAGGACGTTACTGATGTTACATGTTCAAATCGTGCTGTTCGATGGCTTTGATCTCTTGGATGCCATTGCGCCTTATGAAGTTTTTGCAGCGGCATCCATGTATGCCGAAGATGCGCTGCAAGTCGAGTTGGTTACTGCCGAAGGGCCCAGGCACGTCGCGAGCGGCACACAAGGGTTAAAGATCGAGGCGACCGCGAAACTGGAGCCTGAACGCGGCGGCATCATCCTCGTGCCGGGTGCGTCCGGCAAAGTTTCCGGGGATGGGCCGGATTCCATTCCCGTCATTCTGCATCATGCTGCGAACACGGATATTTCTGTCCGAATCAGACAAGCATTGGAACGAGAAGACGTCTTGGTTGCCACCGTATGCGGCGGTTCGCTTTTGCTTGCCATGGCAGGTTTGCTTGAAGGCAGACATGCAGTGACACATCATATGGGCATGAAGGTTCTCGAAGCTGCCGGAGCGGTTCCTGTTCAGGCGCGCATCGTGGATGACGGCAACCTGGTGAGTGCGGGCGGTGTGACTTCCGGGCTTGACGTTGCTTTATATTTGGTGGAACGTGCGCTCGGTCCGCGCATCGCGCATGCCGTGGAACAGTTATTTGAATTCGAACGGCGGGGAACGGTATGGAGGATGGAAGGCATGGCGCCAATGGAGGACGCAGACGCGACAGGGGAAGATGAGGGAACAGCGTTCGCGCCAGTTTCTGAAGAGAGCGTACCAGACTCCGCGTCCGTCTATGAAGGAAATTGGGATGTAATCATCGCGACCCCGATCGGGAAACTGGAATCCAGGCTTGCGATTCATACGGACAACGGCCGCATTCGGGGGACGGCTGCGCAGGACGGCGAGACTGTGGAGCTCATCGATCCTCGCGCTCGGGAGGGCAAATTGGTATGGGGCCTTCGGGTAAACAAACCGATGAAGCTGCAGCTTCATTTCGAGGTAACTGTGCAAGGGGATGTTATGAGCGGAACCGCCAAGGCCGGTTTTTTGCCAGCATCCAAACTGACAGGCCATCGCTTGGTTTGAGTTGAGCTTCAATAGGGCCATTAGACGATAACTAGAAACGGAAAGGTTCATATATGAAAAAAACAAACATGGCTTACCGCCTTTTGGCCGGTGTCAGCATCACTTTCATTTTGTATTCGTTGGCTAGGCATTATGTGTTCGATCCGGAAGCCACCGCGTTTCTCAGTCACAAAATGGGGCTGGGGCGCGAGTTGAACCTCCCGGCATGGCTAAAAGTCATGTACATTCACGTCGCCTTTGCCTGTTTGGCGATGGCGGCAGGGCTGATCAATTTTTCTCGCCGCATGCTGGAGAAACAGCGGAAGTTTCACCGGATCAACGGGTACATCTATGTCGTTTCCGTGCTGATGGTCGTGCTGACGTCCGGGTACATGGCGCCGTATTCCACTGGAGGCAGAATCAACAGCATCGCATTTAATATCATTAATCTGATTTGGCCCATCATGACGGTTACGGCCGTCGTGCAGATCAAAAAGAAACGAATCATAAAGCACCGGAATTGGATGATCCGCAGTTATGCCTTCTGTTTTACGAACATGCTGATTCACCTGATCACGTTGCTGTTCAATGAAGGCCTCGGCATGGCTTATGCGAGCAGTTATACATACGGTGTGTATGGCAGCCTCGTTCTGTTATTGATCATTCCGGAAACGATCATCCGGATTCTGGATAAGACCGGCAGCGAAAAAACCATCGGAACCTACGAATCGTAGGCTTCGATGGTTTTTGTTGTTGAACTCTAGCTGCATCACTTGTCATTGCGATATTGCAGCGGTGATGCCCCCGTCCAGCGCTTGAATTGGCGGCTGAAGTGGGACGCGTTTTTGTAGCCCAGCCGCTTGCTGATCATCTGGATCGACATTTGCGTATCTTTGATGAGCGCCTTGGCTTCTTTCAGCTTTAATTGGGATAAATACTCGCGCGGCGAAATGCCATATACATTTTTGAACACCTCATATCCATAACCGGAACTAAGTCCAATGGAGTGCATCACCTTTTCAATGCGCAGTGTTTCGCTAAGCTCGTAGTATTCGGGTTGAAGGCTCTGTTTTTTGAACGCGGATTTGATCCGTTCGGCAATTTCCTTGGCGTAGAGCGATGCGTTTACATTGGCGCCCGATGCTGCTTCATTGGTTCGGTTCGTGATCGAGTGAAGCATGAGCAGCAGCTCCGAAAGCACGATCTGGATTTGCATTTTGGTGTAAAATCCAGTCTTGCTGCTGCCGGCATCAATGATGCCGATCCACTTCAGCACAATGTCCTGCAACCCTCGATTTTCCGGGGAACCGTTCTTGTAATGGATTTCGCAGTGCTGAATCATGTCCCTGACGAATTCGGGATCGTCAATTTTGAAGTGGGCGCAAAAGTATGTCATGCCATTCTCGTCAACACACGAAATTTCGTGGACGAAGCCTGGAGGAATGATGAGCACGTCACCGGTCTGCACATGGTACATATCATGATCGAAGGTCGTATATTGACTGCCTGCCAAAACGTAAATGATCTCGAAAGCGGCATGGGAGTCGGGGGGCACGTGCCATCCGGGATCGACCTGTTGGGAGTGGGCGCCAAAAAAATTGAGGTTCCAGTCGAGCACCGGAAGCCGATGGGCCTGCGCCAAAAAATGCTTCGTATTTGACATGTCATCACCTTTGATTGGGGTAAATGTTCCTTTTGGCACTCATAACTTGAAAACATTATACCGTTGATAATGCACAATGTCAGCAGAGCGCTTACATGCGCATGCAGCAAAGCAGCCTCCCAGGAGGCTGCTTTGTGGCCGATGGATGCCGGAATGTTTCCCGCGCAATCGGTTATTTCGTTTTCCTGGTTTCTGTAATGACGAGCAGAGCACCGAACAGGATCAGGACAGCTCCGATCCAGAACATAACACCGATCGTTTCTCCCAATAGAAGCCACCCGAGCAGCGTTCCGACAAGAGGCTGGAAGAAGAAAAACAGGCCTCCGCCCGAAACGTTCAACAACTGTAATCCCCGATTCCAAAGCAGGAATCCGCCTGCGGTCGAAACAATCCCCAAGTACAATATGCCGCCCCATATGGTCGGATGGGCCATTTGGGATACATCCAGCTCATGCAATCGTGGAATGACAAACGGAGTCAGAATAATAATGGCCACCAGTATGGCGTAGGTAATCACCACGATCTGGGAATAATCCGTCGGAACACGTTTCACCAATACGGACATAAGCGCCCAAGTCACAGCCGCAGCGAGCAGGAAAATTCCGCCGAGTTGGCTGGAATACTCCAATGCGCCTACCCCGATAATCAGTATGACTCCAACGGTCGCAAGCAAAATGGACAACCCTTGTCGCAAAGACATGCGTTCTTTCAGGATGAGCCAAGCGAAAATAACCATAAATGCCGGCGTTGATGAGGTGATGATGGCGCCCATTTGGGCCGATGACAGCATTGTGCCGGCTTCTTGAGCCACAATCGAAATGGCATGTCCAATGACTCCAATGGCCATAATGAGCAGGAAATCACGCGGACGAATCCGCCAGTTCTGTTTGGTGGCCACGCCGGCAATGATAAGCGCAACGATTGCTACCAAGTACCGCAGCCAAACCAGTTCAAGCGGTGGCACAACGGATACGACCACTTTGACCACTACGTACATGCCGCCCCAGATGCTGGCAGCCGAAGCCAAATAAATAGAACCCCATAAGGTTTTGTTCATTTCAATTTTCCCTCCGTATGATTAAGGTCTATGAAGGCCTTAACGGAGAGGAGGATCACCTTCGCTCCATTAAGGACGGAAGGATCCTGCAGGCACGTCATTCTCGAGCAAAGGAGCTAGAAACATTCGCTTTCACCTCTGGATATAAAATAGTGTGACATCTATAGTAGCAAAGATCACTGCTAATGAACAGCAGCGACGTTAGCATTGCGCGACAAGATCTCTCTCGTACCTTATGCCGTGGGCACACCGAGGTACTCCGTTTCGTAGATTTCCTGCACCCGGTCCAAAACGCTCTGTGCTTGATCTTCGAATTTTAAGTCGGCAATGCGTCCTTTAAGCAAAAATACGCCGCTCTCACCGCGATGTTGGCCCATCGCGCCGTCATAGAGCAAGCCGGCCCCATGGCTTGGCGGCGAGAAAAAGAGCTTCATCAGCGGTTTAACCAATAAAGGCAATCCGGAATCTTTATCTTTTCGGAGCGTGTTGTTGCTTCCGGGATCGACGCTGCGAATGGAAATGCCTTCTTTCGCCAGCTGCGGCGCAATATTCTTGGTCCAAAGGGAAAGAGCCAACTTGGATGCTGCGTATGGACCGAGCAATTTTTTGAACGTTTGCGGCCGCTCCAGAATGTCGACATGGATCGCCTTCACGTATTTTAAGGCGGAAGACGACGTATTGATCACCGTTTTTAAATCCCCGTTCGCCAAAAGCGCTTTGAGCTCCATCATGATGATATACGGAACGACGGTCATTAGCTCATAGTGTTTTTCCCGTCCTTGCGGAGAATATGCCAGTTCGGGGAAGGAGCCGCCTGCATTGTTGAACAGTACATCGATTCGTTCTTCTTTGGTCTTGATCTCGTTCAACGTCGTTCTTAAGCTGCGATAATCGGACAGATCGGCGGTTTTGTAGATGCGCAGCGATCCGTTTGCGATGGCCTTGTGAAGCCCAGTTTCTTCTTGAGGGATGTTTGAACGGTTTATGGCAATGACTTGCCATTGGTCGGAAATCAGTTTGCGTGCCAACTCCAATCCAATTCCGGCACTTGCGCCGGTAATCAAGGCAATATGTTGTCGGTCTTTAGCGTTTGTCGTTTGTTTCATGTATGTTTCCTCCTAGTGTAGGGATTGCTCCCTCTGATAGCGCCGATTGTATAAGTTGGTGTCGACTCCAAGTCAAGCGTGTGGCAAATTATTTTTTAAAAGGGTTCAAAACTTGACTTGGAGTCAGCTCCAAGATATATAATGCACTCAGGCAAGGATTGGGAGGTAACGGAATGATAACGAGAGAGACCTATACGATCAAACAAACGGCGGAGCTAACGGGTATCACGCAAGACACGATCCGATATTATGAAAAAATCGGGCTGCTGCCCCGCGCGGAACGCAAAGAAAACGGGCACCGCGAATACCGGCAGGAGGCCATAAGCACCATCCAGCTTATTTCCTGCCTCAAAAAAACAGGCATGCCGCTCGAAGAAATGAAGCCGTTTTTGACGGTGAACGCCGACGCCGATCCGGCGGACTATCCTGAACTCGTGGAGCGGCTGGTCCAGCACAGGGAAAATATCGTCAGCCAAATGGCGGCGCTGCAGCAGGTCGTCGATTTTATCGACATGAAGCTTGACCAGGGAAAGATGCGGAAGGACTGCACCGCGGTTCAAGGGGATGGCTTTACCGGGGAGTCGGGGGGAGAGAGCGCCGGACCCAAGGTCTCGACCGCGGAGATGCGTTATTTTACGGGAACGGCCGGGATACCCAAGGTTTAAGCGGATGATATGATGTTTTGGATACGAGATAATTTTGCTGCAAAAAACATTCAATATCCGGGGAGGTTTTTCCGTGGACGAGCTCTACCAAAAAACAAGAAAGTTTAACGTTTCCGACTATCGTTCTCTGTTGCATCGACTGGTGGATGAGGCGCAGCAGCATATGGAACAAGGCAGTACGGAACATAAAGTATTCGGTGAGAAACTATATCGATGCATCGAAGCACAAGTGAATGCGATTGAACAAGAACGACTTCAAGCCGAACAGCTGCAAACGACGGTTCACATCATTTTCAGCCTCTCGGATGCCGGTTCTTTGAAAGTGACGCTGAGCAAGCTGGGAAAACGGCAGGAATGTCGTGTGCTCGCATTCAATGACATGTTTTCCGTGGGCCCCATCAAGGATTTGCATACCCTAAGAGGGCAGCAGGCTCGGCAAGCCTGGATCACGAAGAATGATCCGGAGCATCTTTTCTCGGTCCGACATAATGCCGCTAACGAAATCGGGGCGATGATGAATACGTTGCGAAGCATCCCTGAAAGCAAAAAGGTGGTCATTTGGTGCGCGGATAACGCCCATGATCAGACCGGACTCCGTTTTGCATTGTATGTGCTTAGGGAGCGCAAAAACGTAATCCATATCGCGAATGTGACACATGCTTGCAAGGAAATGGGAACGAATTGGGGTGAGGAAGCAGTTCCCTATGCGGCGGCACATATCGAACGTGATACATATGTTGAAATGGTGAAAAACTATGGGGAGGGGTACGCTCTGAACCGTGCCGAAAGGATCGCATTGGAAGCGGAGTGGGAAGAATTGGCCGGTCAGGATCATATCCTGCGTTTATGGAAAAATGGGTCGATCATAGGTTGCGAGGAAGAAGACCTTGATGATGTTATTGTATCTTCCATGCTTGAACTGCAGCGCCACCAGGAAAATTCGGGCGCATTTGTTGAGGCTGCTGATCTGGTCATTCATGTTTTGAATTCGATCCGGCAAAGGGTAACCCTTACGTTCATAACCCATCGAATTTGGAAATTAGTCAGCGAGGGCGTGTTTGTTTTCCGGGGAATACCAGGACAGCTGCATCAATTTTCATTACGTTTAATGGGAGAGAAGTGAGGAGGGGACACAATAGACACAATATAAGAGGAGGTGTTGACAGAAGTTGCTCTTAATTCTATAATTCAATTAATTAATTGAATATATAATGATGATCAAGGGGGATTTATTTATGGGAGCAACAGCGCTGAATAAAGATACGTTTGAACCAACGATCCAGAGCGGGGTAACCCTGGTCGATTTTTGGGCACCTTGGTGCGGACCATGCCAGGTTCAACTGCCGATCGTGCATGAGCTGGCTGACGAATTGGCCGAGCAAGCGACGATGGCTACGGTGAACATTGACGAGGAATTGGATCTGGCCTCCAAATACGGCGTTCGAAGCATTCCCACCTTGCTGTTGTTCAAGGATGGCAAGCTGATGAAAACGATGGTAGGCATTACTTCCAAACAGGTGCTCAAAGACCGAATTAAAGAATTGGGAGCATAATTCAGTATGGGCCATGTTCTGGAACTGGGCTCCATTGGTGAAGTGCATGAATTCGTTCAAAACCACCGTTTGAGCATATTATATGTGACCCAGGAAGATTGCTCGGTGTGCCATGCCATTTACCCGAAACTGTTGAAATTGACCGATGAATTTCCCGAAGCCAAGCTGGGGCGGGTCGATGCTGGCAAAGTAAAGGAGGTTGCGGGGGAATTTTTGATTTTCTCGGCGCCTGCCATATCGGTATTTCTTGATGGGAAAGAGTATATTCGTGAAGGACGTTTTGTTCAATTCGATGGTTTGGCAAGCCGGCTGGAGCTGCTATCCCGCACCGAATAACACGCTTTAGCCGGATGATACACAAAAAGACTTCAAGCTATTCACTGGGATAGTCTTGAAGTCTTTTTATGCTGCGATCGATGAAATTCCCCGGTTTGTTCGTCTGCGCCGCTTGGTTGTAATCCGTTCCCGGGTTAACGTTTCATTTTCAATGTACTTCAAAATGCTCCTGCCATTCATTGAATCCTTCTTCCATACGAAAAGCTCTGAAGCCTTCGGATTGCAATTTTTGCGCCGCTAACGCAGAATACACGCACAAAGGTCCGCGGCAATAGGCAACGATCTCCGTATGTTTGGGCAATTCGCTCATCAGAACGTCCAAATTCTCCATAGGCATGGAGATGGCCCCTTGAATATGTCCCATGTCGTACTCTTCTTGAGGACGCAGGTCAACCAGTACAATGTCCTCGGAACGCAGTTTCTCCATGACTTCGTCCATCGTCAGCGTGCGAATGTCGTCGAGATTGTTCAGGAAATCCTCTTTCATCTTTCCGATATCAGGCAGCTGTTTTTCGCTGATTTTCCATAATGAACCGAGAAAATCGATAATTTCGGGATCGGCCAAAGAATAAATGGCGTAGGTTCCTTTTTTCGTGAACTTAACCAGCTTGGCATCAAGCAATATCTGAAGGTGACGGGAAACGTTCGCCATGTTCATGTCCGTGCAGCCAGCCAATTTTTCGACGGTTTTGGGTCCTTGGGACAATACGTTTAACATCTCCAGCCGCTTGTCGCTGGATAAAGCTTTTCCGATTCTGGCCAATTGTTTATAGAGGTCTTCTTTGAAAAGTCGCGCGCATTTCAGCATGTCTTCCATATGATCAGCCTCGATTCTTATCGTATCGTGAACTATGGGGGATGTCCCATAAGTTGATCAATCCATTGATTATTAGAATTTTAAACATGAAACGGAAGAGAGTCAAGCAAAGCGGGGGAGATGCGGATTGACAAATGGTCATTCACATGGTAATATTCAATTATATAATTGAATATTTGATAGATGACGATCATACGAAAACAGGGAGGTATTCCTATGAAAAAAATAAGTTCGAAATCCGAATTCGATACAGCGATCCAGTCGTCCAAACTTACGGTTGCGGTTTTTAAAGCAGACTGGTGCAGTGATTGCAAATTTATCGATCCGTTTATGCCGGAAGTGGAGCAAAAATTCGCCGATGCGCTGAATTTGATCGAGGTGGATGTGGATCAGGTTGGTTCGGTGAGCGAAGAGCAGCGCATTATGGGCATTCCCAGCTTTGTTGCCTATGCAGACGGTGTCGAGTTGAACCGGTTCGTCAACAAGTTGCGCAAATCGCGGGAGGAAATCGAGACGTTTTTGCAAAGTGCGGTGGAGGCAGGGCAAGCTCGTTCCTGAGACAAAGGGGACGGCTCGGCTCGCGGCCTAATTTAATATATCTTGACATGCTTAAACGACCGTTTCTTCGATGAAGGAAACGGTCGTTTCTATATGATGCATTCCATGTAATCCACAAAAAACATCCACACGTTAACGGAGAGATAGAGCCAATCTGGGGATAACGGCGATCGGAAGATGGTACTGCGCTCGCAGTGCCCTGATGGGATTTATTATTACGGTTTATATATGTACTAATTTGTATCGATATGAAAAATGCCAATCTCATTGTAATGCTCCAGCTTATAATCGATTGTGCCAAGACTGCAGTTCAGCATGTCCATTTGCTTCAAAATGTGCAGCCGATGCTGCTCCAGCATCTCCTTTCGCTGTTCGCTGGTGGAGGAACCCTCCAGGCATAACAGCATAAATGCTTTGATGTCCTCCAGAGACATGCCGCTGTCCTTCAGGCAGCGGACCAATTCCAGCCAGCATATATCCATCTCGGAATATTTGCGGGTGCCGTATTCCGTCTTTTTCAATAAAGGCATCAATCCTGCCCGGTCGTAGAAGCGCAATGTGGAAGGCGGCAGTTGGGTGCGTTCCGCGGCTTGTTTGATCGTATATTCCACGCAAATCTTCCTTTCGAAATAAATCGGTTGAATGGGCTTGACTTAAACATAAGTTTAACCACTATCCTAAGATTGTTCAATAGAGCGTTTTCACCAGAAAGAGGCTCTGGACTAACCAAACCATTCAATAGAGGAGTGATTCTGTTGAAATACAGAAGACTGGGCAGAAGCGGACTGAAAGTGAGCGAAATCGGATTGGGGAGCTGGCTGACCTATGGTTCGGCCACATCAGAGGAAGCGGCGCGCGCCTGTATGCATAAGGCATATGAGCTGGGCATCAACTTTTTCGACACATCCAATTCCTATCCGGGAGCCGAGGCGGTTATGGGCAGCACCCTTAAGGAGTATCCGCGCAGCAGTTACGTGTTGGCGACGAAGTTGTTTTTTCCGCAAGGTCCGGGGCCGAACGATCGCGGGTTATCCCGCAAACACATCATGGAGCAGTGCGAGGCGAGCTTAAAGCGACTGGGCACGGATTACATCGATTTGTATCAATGCCATCGTTTTGATGCGGAGACTCCCGTTGACGAGACGCTTCGGGCACTGGATGACCTGCAGGCGCAAGGCAAAATTTTGTATGCAGGCGTCAGCGAATGGACGGCAGCACAGATCGCGGAAGCTTCCGGCATCGGCAGACGCCTGAATCTGCGGCCGCTTATTTCCAATCAGCCCATTTACAACATGTTTGAGCGGTACATCGAAAGAGAGGGTGTTGTTGAACGATGCGAGCAGGAAGGGCTGGGGCTGATCGTGTTTTCTCCGCTGGCGCAAGGCGTGTTGACCGGCAAATACAAACCTGGACAGCAGATTCCCGAGGGCACGCGGGCCGCGAATGATCAAACGAATGGCGTCATCAACAGCTATTTGCGCGACGACGTGCTCCAGTGCACCGCACAGCTTTCCGAACTGGCTGAAGAAATCGGGGCGTCGTTGTCCCAATTCGCTTTGGCATGGATTCTGCGTCAGCCTGCCGTGAGTTCGGCCATCATTGGCTCCAGCAGACCCGCGCAAATCGAAGAGAACATCAAAGCGACGGAGCTGGAGCTAACGCCGGATATCATTTCGCGTACGGAGGAAATTTTGTCCCAAGTCAGTCATTTCGCACCAATGAGATAAGAGAAGTCGATCACAGGTGCCAGCGAGCTTAAGGCTGAAATGTTTCCCCTCAGAAAATTGATAATTTTGAATTTTTCCACAAGAACCGAAGGGTTGGGCTACCAGCACTTCGGTTTTTGGCATGTAAAGAGAATATTGTTGGCAACAACATTCCCTTCCTATAACTTATAGAGGACAACATAGTGGATTAGTCGTCTTCCTTCTAATTACGGATTCAATCGTATATTTTGAAATAAGTTTTGGATATTTTCAAACAAATGGAAAGAATGAGGTATACTGAATTAAAGGGAATATCAGTAAAATGATATGGACATATCAAATTTATATTTAAGGATGTTAATTCTATGATAATGATACTAAGTGATTAAATGAATAATGGAGGAGAATGATGAAAAATAATAAGGTGTTGTGGGCGTCTATATCTATAATTATTTTAGTAGTCACCATGTCTCTTACTGGTTGTTTGAAAGTTCAAACAAGGATTATTCTCATGGGAGAGAGCGAACATTGGAGAGGCGAGTTCGATACTGCAGTAACAAGTGGAAGAGAAGAAAATGGAGAGTATACTATATTATACACAAAGGATAATTGGGGAGATATTAGAGGATATAAAATTGATATAAATGAAGGGAGAAATAAAAGACAGGAAGAAGGCGGTTTAGCTTCAAATGTTATAAAGTTCCCTATAACGCGAACAAAAGGTTCCCAAGTCAGTAGTAATGAAGACCAAACTATTGTCATCGAGTGGAAAGATCTCAATGGTAACAACTTTGAAGAAAAACTGACTTTAAAAGAAAAATAACTTATTAACTCAACTTTCGCAGCTCAAATCTCCAAACAAACCCTTGATATAGCTGGGTAAACCAGAGATCCATTCTTGTCGTTGACAAAAAAAGTCCGTTTTGTTCTGTTTTGTTTTTGCTTGAGACATGTCGAGAAATAAACTCATCAGTTGCAGAAGCGCCGTCTGGAAGTCCAGATCACGAACCTCATCGGCAAAGAGAAAAAAGAGTCCTCCCAGTGTGCGGTCATCACTGGTTTCGCGCCGTTCATATTCCATCGCCAACTAACGGCTGAATACCACCGTCGTGTGGCTAATCAGTTGGTCAAAGGAGCGTCCTTGAAATTCGGTTCCCAGTTTCAAATAGCTCTTCGTAACTTTAAAAAGGTCTCAATACTCCAACGCATCCCATAGATTCGTACAATTTCAGCGGCGTCCAGCGTAACATCTGTACTCAAAATGGTGAGCCATTCTCGTCTCTTATTTCGGTTGCGCACAAATACAAGCTTCACGGGCAGACCACACGAAGTATGCACAACCACAGAACCTTTGATGTCGTTTGTACTCGATTTGGGCAGGCTTTGAAACACGGCACTCAGTGTCATTCGCTGTCCCTGTACGAGATATCGCTGCTTCATTTCTTTGATCATTCCAATCACAGGCAGACCTCGGTCTGTGAGCTGGCGAAGAAGTGGAGCTTGCGTAAACCAACTGTCCGTGAGCACGTAATCCGCAGTGAAGCCGGCTTTTAAAGCTCGGTCTAACAAGCCTACAACCGCATCAGGCTTACGGAAAAAAGACTCCATTCGGCGTTTGTATCCATGGCTACGCCTCGAGAGATGGGAGGCCATTTCGCAAAAGCGATTGGCTAGTTTGGCGGAAGACAGCATGACAAAATCGAGCGGGGCAAAGCTAAAACCGTCCGACCAACCGAGGGTGAGCATGGTGTAGCCTTTGATGTATTTGCCTGTGGAGTGGTCAAATACACGTGCCAGCAGCTCTGCTTTTTTACTCCGGTTCCGGCTAAGTACTGAATCGTCAACGATAAATACACGCACGCGTTTGGAGGAAATGAGCGATTCAAAATAGCGTACGACCTGAAGACTTAATGTCTGCAAAAATCGCCGCCAGGCAAAGGAAGATTGATTCAAGAATCGATAGACAACATCTTTTCCTGGCAGGTCGGCTCCGCGGTCACTTTCCAGAAGGCGAAACCAATTTTTTCCTTCAAAAACCAACGAGAACACGATTCGAAAAATGGCTAAACTGGAAAGACCAAATGATTTGGAAATGCCTGCATGCCGCAAGGCTTTCCCGATGTGAAGTGTAGCAAAAAGTTTAGAAAAACGAGACTGTTCAGACAGGGAATGTTGTTGTAACATAGGGTTACACACCTTTCTTGTTGGCATGGTTGGTCGCACTTCCATGATACCAAACAAGCGAGGTGTTTTTTTGTCAATGCGAGTAAATCTACTGAATTATCCTTACGCACTCAATGGTTTAAGCCATTTTTCTAGGTGCGAAAGTTGAGTTATTAATAAACATCGAAAGCAAGGAAGGAATTCGGCTGTAAAACATGGCATACAATTGAACAGACGTTTTGCATGATGGGGTTAGCCAGTTATTGCTGGCTGGCCTTTTTTGCATGTTTTTGTTTGAAATTTCGATTTCTAATGGGATCCTTATAAAATCCTTAGAATTGTTTTATAACATTCTTTTCAAGGACACATACGAAAAGGATGAAGACGAGAATGGAACCATTTATTTTGCAAACCGAGCATTTATGCAAGACGTTTAAATCACAAATCGCGGTCAACGAAGTATCGCTTGCAATCCGGCGCAATACCGTTTACGGGCTGCTCGGACCGAACGGCGCCGGGAAGTCGACGATGCTCAAAATGTTGACCGGCATGCTGAAACCGACCTCCGGGGAGATCCGTTTCGAAGGCCGGCCCTGGACGCGGGCAGACCTCCATCAGATCGGCGCGTTGATCGAAACGCCGCCCCTGTACGACAATTTGACGGCACGCGAAAACTTGAAGGTCCGGTGCACGCTCTACGGATTGCCTGATTCCCGGATTGACGAAGTGCTTCAACAGGTCGATCTGACAGGAACGGGACGCAAACGTGCAGGCCAATTCTCCCTCGGCATGAAGCAGCGCCTCGGCATTGCGATTGCGTTGTTGAATCATCCCAAGCTGCTTATTCTCGATGAGCCGACCAATGGCCTCGATCCGATCGGCATTCAGGAGCAGCGCGCATTGATCCGCTCTTTTGCCGAACAAGGCATTACCGTCATCGTTTCCAGCCACATCCTCTCGGAAGTGGAGCAGGTTGCCGACGATATCGGCATTATGGCCGGAGGGGTTCTCGCTTATCAAGAAGCCGTGAAACCCGGTCAACAACTGGAGCCGTTGTTCATGCAGATCGCCAGCAAACATCGCAAGGAGGGAGCGTGAGCATGAGCCAATATATTCGTATTCTTCGAGCCGAACATCTCAAGCTCAAACGAACGTTTACGCGCAAATTGATATTGACGGCCCCGCTGCTTACGTTATTTCTATGTTTCATGTTAATGGGAGGGCGTTTCTTTCAAAGCGGAAGCTTGAACTGGTGGTATACCATGATCTTGCCCGGTGCGCTGACGCTGATGTGCAGCGGCGTGCTTCGCAAGGATGGAGGAAAGCTCCGATATCGTCCGATCCTTTCGCTGCCGATACCTGCATCGCTGAGTTGGCTGGGCAAAATCGGCGAAGTGGTCATTCTGTTTTTCGGAGCGTCGATGTTTTTGTGGGTCGCTTTACTCGCTGTAGGATTGCTCTTGCCTGGTACCATCTCAGCCATGGACAGTCTGCTGGGTACGCTGGCCATTTTCGCCACGTTCCTCTGGCAAATTCCGTTTTGCCTCTTTCTGGCAGACCGTGTCGGCACCTTCGTTACGCTGATCATAAGCATGATCGGCAACTTCGGAGCAGGCGTTATTTTTCTCCCGACGTCGGATCTATGGTGGATTCCTTACGGCATTCCCAGCCGGTTGATGTGCGCCATCATTCAAGTGCTGCCGAACGGGCTTCCGGTGCCTGCCGGCGATCCGCTTCTGGATCAATCGGTCATTCTGCCGGGATTGCTTATCAACATCGGATGGTTCGTGCTGCTGTCCTTCATAACGGCCAAAGCATTCCAGGGCAAGGAGTCGAAGTAAAATGAGCATGTTCATTCGTTATATGCGTGCCGATGTGATCAAGCTGCGCAGACAATCGCTGCCATGGATTCACCTGGCGATCCCGTTCATCGGCATCGTGCTGTTTCTTTCGTATTATGCATTCACACCGTATTCCGATGCCTCCAAAATCGATGGATACCTGCAGGCCGTTGCCATTGCACTGCCTGCAATCATCGGCATCGTATGTGCAATTGCCGCGGAACAGGAGTATAATGCAGGAGGCTTTCAACATTTGCTGACATCACCGGTCAAGGTGATTCCTTTTCTTAGCAAGCTCAGCCTTCTCCTGGTGTTTGGTTTGGCAAGCATCCTAACGGCGGCCGTAGGATTCGGCGTTGGAAATGTATTCATTTTGCAAAATGAAATGCAGGATATATCTTTTTACATACTGGCGGGACTGATCTTGTTCGGCAGCAGCATATTCCTTTACGTATTTCATTTTATCGTTAGTTTGAGATGGGGAAGAGGTGCTTCCATGGGACTGGGCATCGCGGGGAGTCTGGTGTCTGCGCTGCTGTTGACCGGACTGGGGGACGCCAATTGGGTTTACGTTCCGTTTGCCTGGCCATCCCGATTGATCACCTTGTGGTCAAGGTTTGCAGGCGAGGCTGCAAGCTCCGTACCTGCGCATTCGATGTTGGGCATGGGAATCGCCTGTCTGGCGGCGGGGACCCTCTTGATGATTGCAATATCAGTTGCATGGGTATGGCGTTGGGAAGGAAAGCATGCGCTTGAATAGGATCAGCGGGTTGGATTGCCCATGGATATCATGAAGTGAAAAAGAAGGAGGGTGGTCCGAACATGGCACGACTATTGGCCGTTGACGACGAACCTGCCGTGCTCGCGCTGCTATCGAACATTCTGCAAAAGGACGGTCATCTGGTGACGGCCGTTTCCGACCCGTCCACCGTGCAGGATCAACAGCTTGGAACCTTCGATTTGATCATGCTTGATGTGATGATGCCCGGGATTGACGGTTTCCAATTATGCCGGCAAATTCGGGACAAGGTCGATTGTCCCATTCTGTTCCTTACCGCCAAATCGATGGAAGGGGATATCATGTCCGGCCTTGCCGAAGGAGCGGACGATTACATCGTCAAGCCGTTTGGCGCCGGAGAGCTGAGAGCAAGAATCCAGGCCCATTTAAGGCGCGAAAATCGCGAAAAGCGTAACGTGCTGTGCATCGGCGACATGCATTTCAATTTGTCCGGAAAGGAAATACGGGTTCGGGGTCAGGACGTTCCTTTAACCAAAAGCGAATACGCCATCTGTGAATTTCTCGCGATGAAGCGGGGACAGGTGTTTTCCCGGGAACAAATCTATGAATCGGTGTTTGGGTATGAAGGAGAGAGCGATTCTTCCACGATCGTGGAGCACGTCAAAAACATTCGCGCCAAGCTGAACCGGGTTGGCGAAGCGCCGATCGAGACCGTGTGGGGGATCGGTTACCGATGGAAATGACGACACGACCGAAGAATCGGAAACCGACCAGGCTGCGTTCCTTGTTTATGAAATACCTCATGTTTTTCTGCGCAGGGATCATCGTGCTCGGATTGCTGTTGGGAGGCCTCTTCATTGCCATGCTGTCCTGGGGAGCCATTCTTCCTGCCAATTACGCGGAAAAGCAAGCGGCGGCTGCCGCCGCTTCATTCGAGCAGGAAGGAACCGTCCCTTCTTCTGATGACGCGTTGTTCCGATATGCTTTGTTGTCATCCGATGGGGAATGGGCAGCGGGAACGTTATCCCCAAGGGATGCTTTACAAGCTTGGACCGAGCTTAAGGAACGGATGGTCAACACAAGCCTTACCCATGTTTACGTGAAAGCCGTTCATCAGGATCAGGTGATGCTGTTCCGTTACTCCGTCTCTGCGCAATTCGAGCCTTTATGGCTGCGAAACGTTATACCGAGCGCAGAGATTGCTTTCTTTGCTGCCTTTCTCGGCTTGCTGATCGGCGGAGTTCTGTGGCTTGCATCGGCTTTTGGGCGGACGTTGTCGCTCAAGCTGAGGGGGCTCAGGCAGGCGGCAGAGCATGTGCAGAACCAGGACTTGGACTTTGAGATTCGAATGAGCGGCGTCAGCGAGATCGATCAGATCCTGGACTCGATGCATCAGATGAAAGAAGCGCTTCGCAGCTCGCTTCAGCAGCAGTGGAAGTTGGAGCAGAGCCGCCGCGAGCAAATTTCCGCCTTGGCCCATGACGTCAAAACGCCGCTGACCATTGTACGGGGAAACGTCGAACTGTTGTCCGAAACCGGGCAAACGGCAGAGCAGCAGGAATATACCGCTTATATCACCGATAGCGTCCGCCAGATGGAGCAATACATTCGAACCTTGATCGATATAGCGAATACCGAAACATCCATGTCTTTGAACAGGAGAGAGGTAGATGCGCATCAATTCGTCGAACGGGTAAAAGGACAGATCCACGCCTTGGTTGCAGTCAAAAAACAGCATGCGGTTTGGGCGGCTTCTTCGTTCCCTCCAAGGTTTTATGCCGATGAAGACTTGCTGGAGCGAGCGTTGATGAACGTGGTCCATAACGCTTCAGACCATATGGCAGAACATCAACAAATGACGATTCGAATGGAGGGGGCGGGACAAGGCGTGCGATGGACGATCATCGACGAAGGCCCTGGTTTTTCGGCCGAGGCGCTCAAATATGCCACCGATCAATTCTATATGGGAGATGCCTCCAGAAGCTCCACCGGCCACTATGGAATGGGGCTTTACATCTCGCAGCACATCATGCAAATGCACGGGGGAATGCTTCGTCTCGGCAATTCGGATGAAACCGGAGGGGCCCAAGTGACGCTGGAAATTCCCGTCGGTGCCAAACGATAACTGAATAGCGGCAGCTCTTGGTTTGGCCCTGAACCATGGCTGCCGCTATTTGGTATGCATGGATTGGATTTATGACGATTTTCGCGTCAGAGAAATGAAGGATTTTTTAGGGTAGACAATCCGTTTAAATTCATATATGTTAATACTTATTAAAAGTATAATATGAAGTGAAGGCGGGTAAGCGGAATGAAGACAGAGAAACAAAAAATGCTGGACGGAGAACTTTATAAGGCCTGGGACCCGGAATTGACGCGTGATCGGACCCATGCCAGAAGACTGACCCGAATGTACAATCAGACCACCGAAGCGGATGAGGAGAAGCGTGTACAGATTCTGAAAGAACTGTTTGGCTCGACTGGCGAGAACCTGAGCATGGAACCGAATGTGCGGGTGGATTATGGATACAATGTGCACGTCGGCGATCATTTTTACGCGAATTTCGATTGCACTATTCTGGATGTATGTGAAGTACGGATCGGGCATCACTGCTTGTTCGGACCGGGCGTTCACGTGTACACTGCGACTCATCCCGTTGACCCGTACGAAAGAAGCCAAGGACCGGAATACGGCAAACCGGTAACGATCGGTAACCATGTCTGGGTCGGCGGGCGCTCTGTTATCAATCCGGGCGTGACCATTGGCAACAATGTCGTCATCGCTTCAGGATCGGTGGTCACCAAGGATGTACCCGACAACGTGATCGTCGGTGGAAATCCTGCAAGAGTGATTCGAAAGATCGAGGAAACCTCGATGAATCGGAATGACAACGAAATGGATAAAGGCTAAGCTGGACGTTAACCCGAATTCATTTTGATGGGGCACGATCCCATACAAGACACTTTATGATGTACAAGCTTTTGCGTGTGCCGTCCTTCGCTGCGGACATTCAGTTTATGGAAACGGCGAACCGATGCCGTCTTATCCCGAGGTCGTGCTGACGCAAACATTTCAGCAGGATTTCGAGACGGGACTCCGTTTGCTGGCAATGGACGCATTACACCCTTCAATGCAAGATAGTATACACATTAAATAAACGAGCGCCTCCGCCAGGAGACGCTCGTTTTGATCGTTAAAAGAACAACTTATGCATAAGAAACGATGGTATTCATGAGGTTTTGCTTGAGCTGATCCGATGCGGGCATGAGCGGCAGCCGCAATTGTCCGGTCGCGATGATCTCTTGCTGGGACAGCCACCATTTGATGGCTGCGGGAGCAGGTTCCGAGAAGACCTGGCGAATCAACGACTCCACCTCTTTGAAGCTGTCTCGGGCGCCTGTAACGTCGCCGCTTGCAAAGCGCTGGTAGATGTCCACGTATTTCGGCAAGTTCAGGTGCGCGGATGCAAGCATGCCGCCGGCAGCCCCTTGGCAGAGCATTGCGTGGAAATAGGAATCCTCCCCGCACAGAATCGGTTTCGTATCATGCTTCGTCAACTGGAGGAGCAGGTCCAGTCCGCCGGAGCTGTCTTTCAGGCCGATTACGCCATCCAGGTCAAGCACGGTGCGAATCGTGTCGAGCGTCATCCGACTGCCGGTACGTGCCGGAATTTCGTATACCAGAACAGGCAAGCCGGTGCCGGATGCGGCGCGAAAATGCTCCACAATGCCTTCTTGCGTAGGACGGTTGTAATATGGAGTGACCACCATGGCCGCGTCTGCACCGATTTTGGCAGCCATTTCCGTGCGTCGTACCGTAGAGTACGTATCATTGGTTCCCGTGCCGACGACGATTGGAATGGTTTTGTTCAGCTCTTTGAGCACATCCTGCGTCGTTTGTACCAGTTGCGCAACTTCGTCCCAGGATACGGTCGGCGATTCGCCCGTCGTGCCGTTTACGACAAGGCCTTGAATGTCGTGCTCTGCCAAATAAGTGACGTAATTCCGGTAAGACTCGATGTCCAGCTTATGATCGCTCGTAAAAGGTGTAATCACCGGTATGAAAATCCCATGAATATGTTTTTCGTTCATCATGATCAGTTATCCCTTCCCGTTGGATTGATTCTAATGTAACATAGGAGTGGATATCAGAGTTATCTATAATAAACGATGATTCTAATCAATTTTTTCGATGAGGTGACCCGGATTGGATTTCATCTACCTTCAAACGTTTCGCGAGGTGGCCATACGCGAAAGCTTTACAAGAGCCGCAGAAGTGCTCGGCTACGCGCAATCCAGCGTGACGACCCAAATTCAGAAGCTCGAAAAGGCTTATGACGTCAAGCTGTTCGAACGATACAGCAACAATAAAATTCGCTTGACCTCCGCAGGGGAGGAACTGTTCAAGCTCGCAGGGCAAATGCTGGAATTATTTGAGCAGTCCAAAGAGAAAATGGCCAAGCAAGGCGGAGGTTCCATGACGATCGGCACGATGGATTCGATTGCTTCCTATTACCTGCCAACCTATATGCAGGCAACCCGAAAAGAGTATCCCGAACTGAACATTCGTTTGCATACGGATTCGGAAGAATTGATCTTGCATCAGGTGAAGGAAGGGGAAGCCGACGTTGGGCTGATTCTTGCGGACGATTCCAGCGATCCTGCTTTGCAGTGGATAAGGATCAGGGAGGAACCCCTAGTGCTCATCGTTCACCCCGGCCATCCTCTGCTCAGCAAGGAAGAAATTGTTCTGGACGACCTGAACGATGCGGAATGGATCATGCCCGAGCATACGTGCAACTACCGGCAGCTGCTGGAACGCGTGCTTCGCGCGAACGGCATTCCGTATCGGGTAGGGTTGGAACTGGGCAATCCCGAGGCAATCAAGCGCAGCATCAAAACCGGGGAAGGCATATCCATCTTGCCGCAGATGGCAGCCATGGAGGAGATCGAACGCGGGGAACTGATGACACTGCCTTTCGATCATCCCGAGCTGAAGCTGGAGATTCAGCTGGTTCTGCATCCCAAGAAGTGGGTGTCCAACGCCTTGCGGCATTTTATGGATATACTGAAAGTATAACTAGTGGCACATGTGTAACAGCCGTTTTCCGATTGATGATCGGGGAGCGGTTGTTTTTTTTCATAAAAGTGATCCAACAACTTTATCGTATATTTACTATACGAGTAACCTATGTTACAGTTAACACAAGTTTCAAATAACATAAGAATGGGGAGAAGAGGATACGATGTCCATCCAATATGCCATACTCGGGCTGCTGAGCTGGAAACCGGCTTCGGGCTATGAGCTGAAAAAAGTCATCGAGCAGTCCCCGACCATGCATTGGTCCGGCAACAACAATCAAATTTACCGCTCCCTTGTCCAATTGCTGGACAAAGGCTACGTGACCAATGAAGTTCAGCACCAGGAGAGCTCCCCATCCAAAAAAGTGTACAGCATCACGGATGCAGGATGGTCCAGATTGAAAGAATGGGTCCTTACCGAACCGGAGCTTCCCGAGTTCAAAAACACGTTCCTGATTCAATTGGCATGGTCTGAAGCGTTGAGTGACGAGGAATTGCTTGAGTTGTTGTCGCAGTATGAGAGCAGAATCCAGGCAGAGCTTCTGTACCAACAGGAAAAACTGAACCGGGGCGTCCCGGCACCTCATCGGAGCGAACGCGAAACGTTCATATGGAACAAAATCTCCGAAAATCTGTTGTCGTCCTATCACCATGAATTGGAATGGCTCCAAAGCGTCCGCGAAGAACTTCACCAAACCAAAACAAGCAAGGAGATGACCCGAATGAATCATACCATTGTTGAACAAGACGGACGAAAGTATATCGAAGTATTATCCGCCGAAACGCCCCTTGGCACGGAACAGGATGCGCTTGACCTGATCGGGTTGTGCATGGAAAAAGAGATTAGCTTGCTTATGCTGCATGGCGAGGCTCTTTCCGACGATTTCTTCAAGCTGAGAACAGGGGTGGCCGGCAAAATGATTCAAAAATGGATCAACTACCGCGTCAAAACGGCTGCTGTCATCCCGGCGGAATTGGCCCAGCAGGGACGTTTTAAAGAAATGGCCGCTGAATCCAGCGGCAGCAGCGCATTTCGCATATTTGAACATAAACACGACGCGCAGCAGTGGCTGTTGAAAGATTAAACACTAAAGACACGCAATCTTGATCGATTGTCATTCCAAAGTTCAATGCCATCGCCTAAAAAAGCCGCATAAGATGCGGTTTTTTTAGGCGATGGCATGTTCGTTCTCTCCCATTTTCTACATGTGCAGGCTCAACAGGCAATTGGAAGTCGGCGCGATTAGCAAGCATGCTGTCGTGCTTTGCTAGTTACATGGCATTACGGAAAGGATATGATAAGTACCGTAGGCTCATAAGCAAGCTGCTTTACATCCGAATGTGTCAGTCCGCAGAAGGAGGCGCAAACAAATGACAACCGATTCCTTTGATCGCATCAAAATGCCGCCGGGTTTCTGGGAAGGGCTGCGTCAATTGGGGATTGCTCCGCAGGACGTAGCTCGTAAAGCCGGATTGCCGCTCACGATCATTTCCGAACCAGCCGTAAACACCGCCCAATATTACGCAATTTGGCAGGCGTATTCCGACCTGGCAGGCGATATTGCCCAAGGCATGATCAAACTTGCCACGATTTATGAAACAGCGAAATATCCGCCAACCGTGCTAGCGACATACCATGCCCGGGATTATCGGGATGCCTTGCAGCGGATGGTCCGATATAAACAGCTCTGTCCTCCCGAAAGCTTGCGCATGAGCGAGAACGGCGAGGAATGTGCCATTACATTGGAGTGGCTCGTTGCCGACCAATCTTGCCCGCCATTGCTTGTAGGCATCACACTGGCATTCCTGCTTGAATTGGGACGGCGGGGCACAGGCCAGCCTTTGACGGCGCGCGCCGTGGAATTCACGCAGCCGATGGGGGATATGCATGCGCTCGAAGCATACTTTGGATGCCAAGTCCGGACAGATGCCGATCACAATCGGTTGACGCTGCACCGGAACGATCTGGATCGTCCTTTTTTGACCTACAATGAACAACTTTTGGAGATTCTGACCCCTGCATTGGACCGCACGCTGGATGAACACCAGGGAAGTCGCTCCGTGTCGGACATGGCCAAATGGATCATGAAGCGCAGCCTATCCGGGGGGCGTCCCGATATCCGGACGGTTGCCAAGGAATTAGGCATGAGCGATCGTACGCTGCAGCGCCGGCTAACCGATGAAAACACAAGTTTCAATCATTTGCTTACGCAAGCAAGACATGAACAGGCACGGATGTATTTGGCAGACGCATCGCTCGATATCAAGGAAGTAGCCTTTTTAATCGGATATGAAGACCAGAACTCGTTTTACCGCGCATTTCGCGCCTGGGAAGGCGATACCCCCGCTCATTGGCGCAGCGCGCATGCAGAGACGCATGACGAAGCCGCATCCACGCCTGCAGATCGACCGGATTTCCATTAAACGACGAGAACAGAAAAGGGAGAAATGCACTATGGATATGGGATTGAACCACAAAACCGCGTTAGTAACAGGATCGACGAAAGGAATCGGCAAAGCTATTGCCATTGAATTGGCCAAAGAAGGCGTTAACGTACTCATCAATGGACGAAATTCTGAAGAGGTAGAACGCGTAGTCGGCGAAATCAAGTCTGCCTATCCGAATACGTCCCCACAAAATGCGGCAGCCGATATCGTGAATGCCGCCGGGCGCGAAGCCTTGTTCGAAAAGTTCCCTCAGATAGATATTTTAGTGAACAACGCCGGCATTTATGAGATCATGTCATACGATGATGCGGACGAGGCCGTGTGGGAAAAATATATTCAGACCAACGTGCTTGCCGCAAACGCGCTGACCAAATTGTATATGCCCCGCATGCTGAACAACGGCTTTGGGCGGGTCATCTTTATTGCGAGCGAAGAAGCGGTGATGCCGTCCGGACAGATGCCGCAATATGCGATAACCAAATCCATGCTGCTCTCCTTGTCGAAGAGCTTGTCCAAATTGACGGCAGGCACGGAGGTAACGGTCAACACGATCATGCCTGGACCGACGCTCTCCGAGAACGTGCAGCAGATCATCGAGAGCATCATTCAGGACGAGAACATGACGTTCGAAGAAAAAGAAAAAACCTTCATGGCCGCCAATCTTCCGCAATCCGAATTGCAGCGGTTCATCAGACCGAACGAGATCGGCAGGCTTGCGGCATTTGTATGCAGTCCCTACGCGACCCCGTTCAAGGGTTCCCCGATCCGCATGGATGGAGGAATGGTGCCGACGATTTTCTAATCGTTCGCGTTATTCCCGACATGAAACGATTGACACTGTTCCAACATTTGGATAACATGAACTCATGAATTTCATGCATGTCCATTTGATCCATACGCCCAACCGGCAGACAGGGAAATTGGTGTCTGTGGTTTGGGCTGTTTTGTTATACAGGCCTTCATCTCATGCAAAAATCCAATCATACGGAGGTCGTTGATATGAACAACAAACAGCAAGAGAATCAGGCGATGGTGGAACAAGCATTGCGACGGTATACGACGGGGAGTTTGCCTCAGTTTACATTTTTGGGGGGATCGCAGAATCAGGCCTATGAGTACAAACAGGACGATAGAAATCTCATCTTGAGATTGACGCCAATCGCCAATCGTTCGGAGTTGATGGTACAAGGTGAGTTGGATTGGCTCCTTTTTTTAGCGGACAAAGGCATTTCGTTGTCCAAACCCATACCTTCGATTCAGGGGAAACGAACGGAAGTGGTTTACTCCATGGAAGGTGGGGCGATCTGTGTTGTATTTGAAAAAGCACAGGGAAGAAAAGTGGAGTATCCGGAATGCCTGGGGGATAACGCTTTATATGAACGGTTGGGCCGGTTAACGGGAAAAATGCATGCGTTGTCGAGGGAATATGTGCCGGCCAAACACCAGCTCAAAAGGCATGAGTGGCATCAAAACTGGTACCTGCAGCATCTCGATTTGCTGCCGCAATCACATGTTAAGGCGCGTCGCCAATGCAGCACATTGATCCGCGAAATCGGTTCATTACCGAAAGATGCCCAATCCTATGGGCTGATCCACGGCGATATCAATGTCGGCAACTTCAGGGTAAGCGGGCAAGGGAAGATCACGCTGTTCGATTTTGATGAAGCGCAGTACAGCTGGTATGTGGAGGACATCGCGGTACAACTGTATTATTTGGTGTATGTCTATGGCGGGGAACAAGGGGCGGAACTACGTGCACAGCAGGCACGGCGATTCATGGATCCTTTTATGAAGGGCTATCGGGAGGAACATCATCTGGACGAATACTGGCTGCGGAAGCTTCCGCTGTTTCTGAAATTACGGGAGATCATCGTATATATCGGTTCATTTCGAAACTGGGACGGGGACGAAACCTTCAGCAGTTCGAATAACCAGTGGTTCAAGGACTGGATAACAGAAAGCAGGGCTAGGATCGAAAACGGCATTTCGATCGTCGACATATGGAGTTAGGAGAACCACATGGATATCTAACAGATAGCAGCTCCGGCTCAATTATCGTGCTATAACACGATGGAGCGATATTTGTTGTATGATTTATCGTAGTTGAACGATTCATGCACTGGAATTTTACAGCAGGGGAAGAGGGATGGCATGGCTGCGACACTTGTTGCCGACGACGACGCGAACATTCGCGAGCTCGTTTGTTTGTTTTTTTGCAACAACGGATTCGAAACGCTTGAAGCTGCCTTGAGGAGCAAGCCGAACAATTCCGCACAGGGTAAATACATCCCGATGGAAGGCTAGCAGCATTACCTGCGCCATACGAAATACAAAGAAATTGCCCGGGAATTTAAGGCGTACATGCAGCAAATTCAATAATATGCGTTCAACGGAATGGAACTGCGGCGCCGTACTCGGTGCCGTGGTTTTTCGCTATGAGCATTGGCTCTTGCATGCAACTTTTCAGATGTTGGGAACGTTGGTTAATGAAGAGAGAGGTTTACCATTATAAGATTTCAATACGGAGGTCTGATCATGCCCAATACCGAAACCAAACGGGACTTTAAAGGGTCCAATAGAAGAATAGTTCGGCGTACAGCGTCAGGCATCATTGCGGCAGTGCTTATGGCCGGCGGGATTGCCGCCATGGGGCCGTCCCATGCATACGCCGAAAAAGCCGATGTGTCCATAAGCCATTGGTACGGATATCCTCAATTGCAGGTACCTGAACTGAAACCTGTCTGGGAAGCGAAAGTCGACAACTATTTGAAAAATGAAGCTTATTACGGACAGCAGGCGATTGCGGAGGACGGAAAGGTATTTGTTTTCTCCGGCAAAAAACTCATTGCGCTCGATGCAAAAACAGGCAAACGCTTGTGGGCCTATGGCAAAGAATTGACTCCGATTGTTGCTTATGGGAACGGCGTCGTATACGGCTTGACGGCTGACCATAAACCGTATGCGGTGGATGCCAAAACGGGCAAAGCCAAATGGGTATCCGGCTCGTCCACGTGGATTGAAGCTCGTTTGCGGACCGAGAAGCTGGTCCCGACTGCGGATACGCTGTATATGATCAACGGCAGCACGACGTTTGCCTTCGACAATCAAACAGGAAAACTGCGCTGGAAGGCCGATGAAGCGCTCGCGGAAGGAAACGGCACCGAATATTTGGAGATCGCGGACGGCGTCGTGCTTCGGACATTCATGGTTCAGGGGGCGCTCACATCGGTTCAGCTGAACGCTTACGACCAAAAAACGGGCAAAAAATTATGGGACGAGTTCGGGCAGGGGGAAGCGCTGCATATCAAAAACGGCCTTGTCTATACTGCCGATTATTATTCTTCGAGATTAACCGATTACGAATCATCGCCTGATCGCGCGATGAAGATCAATGCGTACAACCTGAAGACAGGAGCTTTAAAAGGCACTCGTGAATATCGCTGGAAAATGGAAGGCGAACCACCGTACACGTACGGGTACGGAGCCGTGCTGGCCAGCGGGGACAAATTGTACATGGAGCAGGGCAACAAGGTGGCTGAGTATCCGCTGGATGCGTTCAAAGAAGGGGAGAAACCTTTGCGGACATTCCAACGCCCCTATGGGGAGGGCTGGGAACTGCTCACCGTTGCGCAGGACCGGCTAATTTACAAATCGGGAGACGGGGAGTTGGCAGGCATCAAGTTGGCGAACGGGCAGGCAGTGCAATGGAACGGGGATGCACCGATATCTAACGTTAACGTGTACGGCAAGGGCATGTACCGGGCAGAACGGAACGGGACGCTGCTGGCGATCAACATGCTGACGAATCAGCCTGTGTTCCGCGTCAAAACCGGGGCGGACCTGCATGAATCCACTTTGAAAACAAACGGAATGATCATCATTCAGGCGGAAGGCCGACTGCTCGGCGTGAAACTTCCGGCATCATTGAAATAACGCACATACTTACAGTTTGACGAACAATTGGCCGCTGCACTTCTTTAAAGAAGTGCAGCGGTTTTTCTTTTGTAATGACAAAATTGTCATAATAATATTGACAAAAGTCACTGACAAACTTATAACTAAAATATTATGTAAACATGATTCTCGGAGGGCAGTGAATGAATTACAACGATGAAGCAGGCTTTTTTGCCAAAATGAAAGCACCGGGGAGGAGTACGCTGAAAGTACATCCGCGAAGCGCAATTCTAGCAGGCATCGGAGGTTTTGTGACGATCGGCATCTTGTCTTTCCTGACAAGCTGGACCTCCAGCGAGTGGCTCATGGCTCCGTTCGGTGCGAGCTGCGTATTGGCTTTTGGCTTGTGGGATGCGCCATTATCCCAACCGAGAAACATTATCGGCGGACATTTTATTTCCACGTTAACAGGACTGATCATGTATCACTTGTTCGGCAACAGCAACTGGGTCATCGCCGCAAGTGTGGGCTTATCGATTCTTGTCATGATGCTCACCAAAACGACCCATCCGCCTGCAGGCGCCAATCCGCTGGCCATCATGCTGGGCGGAACCGGCTGGTCGTTCCTGTTCATGCCGGTGCTGACGGGTTCGATTCTGATCGTGCTGGTCGCGCTGGTGATCAACAACCTTGATAAATCGCGCAGATATCCAACCTTTTGGTATTGATGCTCGGAGCATCTGGAATTTAACTTGAACCGATACAGAACGGGCAAAGAAAGAGGACTTCCATCCGTGAAGTTCTCTTTTTGCTTTACTGCACTCGCAGTGCCCTAGTGTGATTGATCCGTATAGTTTCTAGGGTGAGGACGGATATACATACTTGAGCGTTCATCTTTGTACACATATCAAAATAGTGATAATATACGTCAAAATATAGAGAGATTGCAACAGAAAATATCAATATCATTACATTTGTAGTTATAACAATAGAATCACGCCCGGGTGACAGGATTGTTAACAGCGATCACGATACAGATGGAGGAAAGAATTGAAATGGCTACATTATTGCTCATCTTGATTTACCTTGCATTCATCGGACTCGGACTTCCGGATGCGCTGCTTGGCAGCGCATGGTCCGTCATGAAGCAGGATATCGGCGCCACGACGGAAATGGCGGGTTACATCTCATTAACCGTTTCCTTCTGTACCGTCATCTCCAGTTTGTTTGCAAGCAGATTGTTGCACAGGCTGGGCACGGGAAAAGTTACGCTCATCAGCATTTTGTTCACAACGATGGCGCTGCTTGGCTTTGCGGCATCCAGCGAATTTGTGTTTTTGATCCTCTTGGCCATTCCGTTGGGACTTGGCGCTGGGTGCGTAGATGCGGCATTGAGCAATTACGTCGCATTGCATTTCAAAGCAAAGCATATGAGCTGGCTGCATTGTTTTTGGGGGATCGGGGCCATGACGGGTCCGTTTGTCATGTCCTATTGGCTGACCCATGGAAACAACTGGCGTGTAGGATATTTCACAGTCGGAATGCTTCTGCTGGTCATCGTCATCGCACTGCTGGCATCGTTGCCGTTATGGCGGATTTACGAAAAAGGCAACATCGAAGAGGGTAGTGCGCAAAAGCTGGTCAGCAACAGGGAAGCCGTGCGCATTCGCGGCGTGAAATCGTCCATGCTGGCCATGCTTTGTTACAACGGGTCAGAGACCGCTGCCGGATTGTGGATCGCCTCCTTTTTGATCGCGGGCAAAGGGCTTGATCCCGCTAAGGCTGCTGCCTATACGTCCCTTTTCTATATCGGGATCATTATCGGTCGTGTCTTTTCGGGATTTCTTTCGACGAGCGTTTCGAGCAAAAACCTGATACGATATGGCGGGCTTATCGGTTGCTTCGGCCTCCTTGTCCTTGTTTTGCCTGTCCCGCATTGGGGTGCGGCAGGCGCTTTGTTCATTGTCGGCATGGGCGGTGCGCCGATCTATCCAAGCATCGTCCATGCTACGCCGGAGCGGTTTGGAGAAAAGGCTTCATCCAGCGTGATTGGACTGCAGATGGCCAGCGCATACACGGGTTCCACGCTTATTCCGTTAATGACGGGCATGGTGGCCGGCCGATTCGGGATGTCCTGGGTACCCGTCATTCTGCTCGCGCTCTTCGGCATCATGTTTGTTGCTACTGAAACGGCGAACAGAGCTCTTAAGATGGGGATCCGCTGACGGCTGTTCATTCGGAAACACGGGTTATCCACGATTTAATGTGTTCCATCTCTGGCAGACCATGCAAAAGATAAAAAGCAGTTGAACGGCCTTGGTCCTGAAATCATTCGGACGGAGGCCGTTTATTTTTTTCATCGCTCCAACGTTGATGGGGTAGCAACGGCGCACATGCGTACGCCTCAGCCAGTCAAGACGAACCGTGCATTTACAAACCCCAAGATAGCGATTCGTAGCCTTCCGGCGGGCGGTTTTTTCGAGTTTTCTCGTAAAAATCGGTATAATGGAGGGATTACATATAACTATATGTTGCAGGCAAGGAGTTGAGGAAACGAATGGAATGGATCCAATGTTTATTGCTCTTATTGGGCATGGCTGCGGACATGGGAACGGAATCGGGAAATAAACCTGCTGCACCGGCAGCCTCGGCCGATTCGACGTATTATGTTTCCAAAGAAGGCAGCGATGCCAACCCGGGAACGAGCAGCAAGCCGTGGAAAACGCTGCAGCACGCAGCGGATACGGTTCCCGCAGGCGGTACGGTGCATGTACGGGGAGGAGTGTATAACGAAAAACTGAAAATGACGCGCTCCGGTTCGGCATCGAAAGGACCCATTGCTTTTGTGAGCGACGGATCGGACAAGGCGATCATTGACGGATCAGGGCTTTCGGTCACAGGCAGCGAAGGTCTTGTCGAACTGAGCGATGTAGAGTATGTGTCCATCCAGGGATTCGAAATTCGAAATTATTCGACGGCATCGAGGGATGTGGTGCCGATGGGGATATACGTACATGGTTCCGGCAGTTTCATCCAGTTAGTGAACAACGACATTCACGACATTCATAACACGGCCAGTCCTGCGGGTGACGATCTGCATGGGCGGGATGCGCATGGAATCGCCGTTTACGGCACAAAAGCACCGGAATCAATTCATGATATTACCGTTGCGGACAACGAACTGCATCATCTCGTGCTTGGTTCCAGCGAATCGCTGGTGTTGAACGGCAACGTGGACCATTTTGTCGTATCAGGCAACCGAATCCACGATAACGACAATATCGGCATCGACCTGATCGGTTTTGAAGGCATAGCACCAGATGCTGAGTATGACCAGGTACGGAACGGCGTGGTGAAGGAGAATTATGTGTACAACATTTCAGCGAACAACAATCCTTCCTACGGAAAGGAGCTGCCCAACGGCAGTTTTTCTGCGGGAGGCATCTACGTCGATGGAGGCAAAGAAAGCGTGATCGAACGAAATTACAGCTATGATAACGATATCGGGATCGAGATTGCCTCAGAACATGCTGGACGAACGACAGACCATATTACGGTTCGCAGCAATCTGGTTTATAACAACCGTCTTGCCGGGATCGCCATCGGCGGATATGACGACGAGCGGGGCTCGACGTCCCATGCGAAGATCGTGAACAACACGTTGTACAACAACGATACGTTGGAAGAGGGAAGTGGACAGCTTTTCGTCCAGTATGATACCCGGAACAATGTCATCCAAAATAATATTTTCGTGGCAAGCGCCTCCGGTGTGCTGATTTCTAACGATTACACCGAAAATGCCGGGAATGTGGTGGATCATAATTTGTATTTTGCCAAGGGAGGCCCGGAGGACGCAGAGTGGACATGGATGACCAAAGGGTACAACGGATTCGCGGCGTACCAAGCTGGAAGCGGGAACGATGCACACTCCCGGTTCATGGATCCCCAATTCATGCATGCAGGCAAGGGCGATTTCCGTCTGCGGGCTGCGTCCCCGGCGATGGATACGGGAAAAGCGCTTGGGGACATGCTGGGGACCTTCGATCTGGATGGCAATCCAAGAGTCAGCGGGTTCGGCGTGAACATGGGGGCTTACGAATAGCCCCTGTATTCAGGGAGCAAGCTTTGTGGCTGAATTGACTTGTCCAATAATTCAAGATAGAATAATTTGATTTAGTAAATTAGTGGATTAGTAAAGGAGAAGTGGGGAGAAGCATGAAAATTCCAACTACTTTGAAACATAAACCGGTCGTTGTAGCCGAAAACTATGAGCGCGTAGATGGCCGGCTTGGTCCAGACAGCGATGCCAAAGGCCTTTCCCTTGGACTGGCCCAATGGAATGATCGCGGGAAGGTGGATATTTCCGCCAAAGTATGGAGATACACGGGAGAGAAATGGTCGCGGCAATCCGAGGAGCTGCCGCTTCATCGTGTGCTGGATTTGTCCATTTTGATCTGCCGTTCATTGGAGCATTTCCGGGAAGCTTACCAGTATGAACACCTGTATGACGAGAACAACCCGGTTATTGATCGCGTCGGGCTGCAAGGCGACGCCTTGAATGTAGCCGTCTGCACGGATAACGAGAAAATCAACGACGATATCAAGCTGTTTAGCCAAGCACTGAGCGACAACGACGAGATGATCGGGGAACGCCTGCGCACCTTGTCCAAAATTCTTCGCGACATGGGGTACTAAGCCCATTTTTGCGTGTTCACGGAGTACCATTTCATGATAAAAAAAGAAGCCGAAATTCCTTTTAGATAAAGGGGATTTCGGCTTCTTTTCGTTTTGGGCTGCTCTGGAAAAACGAGAAATGAGGTTGACTTGCATGGTAAAGCAGGATAAACTGATGCAGTAATTTAGTAAATTACTAAGTTAGTAAATTAGTAAATCTGAAAGAAGGGGAGAACTATGAAATCACCCACGCAGCTCCATCACCAACCCGTCATTGCTTCGGATCGTTATGAGCAGGTGGATGGTGTAAGGGCAGGCAATAAAGCAAGCAAACGTCTCACATTGGGCGTCAGTCGGGAAGCCGGCACGGGCAGGGAAGAAATTTCCGCGATATTATGGAGCCAGCTTGGTGGAGATGCTGCAGAGTCATCCGAGCCGATGCTGATGCATCGGGTGCTTGACCTGTCGATCCTGATTTGCCAATCGTTGGAGTACTTTCAGGAAGCCTACCGCTACGAGCATTTGTACGATCCCGCACAACCGGTGATCCAAAAAATTGGTCTGCAAGGCAGTGCCATGACGGTGGCGGTCTGCACCGAAAATGACAGCATTCGCGAGGATATTCAGGCGTTCAGCCGGATTTTGAATGACAACGGCGAAATGATCGGCGAACGGCTGCGTACGTTGTCGGCCATTTTGAAGGAAATGGGGTATTGACATGTTTTCCAATCGATACGTTCGGACCGTCATCCTTTCCCGAGTGCTGCTGCAATTGGGCATATGGATTCGGAACTACGCGGTTTTGCTGTTCGTGACGCAATGGACGAACAACAATCCCGTATACGTTTCCCTGATTTCGGTCGCGGAATTTGCCCCGATCTTTCTGTTCGGACTGATTGGAGGCACGTTTGCCGACCGCTGGAAGCCGAAACGAACGATGGTGTGGAGCGATCTATGGTCTGCACTGTCGGTGGTGGCCGTATTGTTGACCGTGATGAACGGGGGATGGATCGCGCTTCTCATCGGATCATTCGTTTCCGCCAGCCTGTCCCAGTTTTCGCAGCCTTCTGCGATGAAACTGTACAAACGCCATGTTCCGGCAGAACAAATTCAGGGCGTGATGGCCATGTCGCAAACGCTGGTGGCCACATTCATGGTGCTTGGTCCGGTGATCGGGACGTTTATTTTCATCCGGTTCGGCATTGAAGTGTCCCTTGTTTTGACGGCAGTTCTATTTCTGGGATCTGCGCTGATCCTGTCCTCACTGCCTCGCGACGAAGAAGAAAACCATTCCGGTCAAACGGGCAAATTCATGGCGGAATTGGCTGCCGGACTGAAGTACATTGGTGCCAACCGATCGTTAAGGACGCTTAGTTTGACGTTTGCCGCCGTCGGATTGGCCTCGGGATTAACGCAGCCGCTACAAATTTTTCTCGTGATCGAGCAATTAAGGCTGGACGTGTCCTATTTGCAATGGTTCGTTATGGCGAACGGGGCGGCGATGCTGATCGGCGGTGCCGTTATCATTTCCCAGGCCAGGAAGATGAGTCCGCAAACGATGCTTATGGCAGGTCTGCTCGTCTCTTCCGTTTGCACGATCGGCATCGGAGCCTCCACTTTGATCTGGCTCACGGTTCTGCTGCTTGTCGTTAGCGGTTTGGTCTACCCATGCATTCAAGGCGGTATCCAAACATTAATCGTAGGAAACAGCGAAGCGGCTTACATCGGGCGGGTATCCGGGACCATTACGCCTGTGTTTATGGGCATGATGGTCGTCGGCATGCTTGTATCCGGATATATGAAGGATTCGTTTTCGCTGCTGGCCGTCTATGCGGTGAGCGGAGGTTTGATTATCGTCGGGGCACTATTGCTTGTTCCGATCCTTCCCCGCAAGAAGGAGAAACAGGCCAAGATTCAACAGGTTTAAAAAGGAAGGTGAGTTTACATGAACAATCAAGGAGCTTACGTGCTGTCGCCGGAGAGGATATGGACGGAAGCGGAGCAAAAGCTGGTATGGCATAAACCGGATTCCCATAAAACGAGTCAGGAGGAACTGCGGATCACCGAAGAAATCAAACGCAATTGGCATCGCGGAGAGATGAAGATCGCCAATATTTTGCTGGAAGGCGATGCCGGATCGGGCAAAACACAATTGGCGAAGGCGCTGTCGGCCAACTTGGGGCTGCCGTATACGAAGGTCACCTGTTTTGCCGATATGGATAAGTCGGATATCATTGGCGCCATTCTTCCCGTCATCGGGCCGGAGCAGATGGAACAGCTCGATTCCTCGGATCAAAAAGCGCTTCAGGCTTTGTACGAGAGCGATGGGTTCCGAAGTATCGCCGAAGTGCTGACAGAGGCATGGGGAGTGACGCAGGAGCAGGCTTCTGCCCGAATGAAACGGTTGTTACAGCAGGTTAAAGATCACGCCAAACGTGAAACGGTCGAATACCGCTTCTATCCCTCCGAGATCGTCAGAGCTTATCGAAACGGTTATCTTCTGGAAATTCAGGAGCCTAACGTCATTCGCGATGCCGCGGTGCTGATGGCATTAAATTCGGCGCTGGAGCTGGACGGCAGCATCAATCTCCCGACAGAGATCATCCGCAGACATCCGGATTTTGTCGCGGTGATTACCGCGAACCGCAGCTATGCGGGCGCCAGACCGCTGAACGAAGCATTGCGAGACAGGGTGCAGCATTCGGAGAAAATGGATTTGCCGACTAAAGAGGTCATGGTGGAACGGGCGAGGGCGAAAGTTGGATTCCACGATGAAGCGGTATTGAGCGTGCTCGCGGAAATCATTATTTTGCTGGATCAGACGGCTCGGGCCAATGCCATCAAAGGCGTTGCCGGCATGCGCTCATTCTTTTACTGGACCGATGCCGTAGCCCGAGGGGCTTCTGCCCGCGAATCAATGTACTATAAAGTGATATACAAAATGACGACAGATGCCGAAGAAATCAGGCTATTGGAGGAAGCGCTCGAAAAACGCGGGCTGCTCGCGGAACTGGATGACGTTTTCGAAAAAAAAAACGGAATTTGAGCGAAGCGGCGGATATTCAGTTGGAGGGAGATATTTTTCAGCAAAGCAATGAACTTGAAGAACTCTCCGGGGAGCAAGGCGCTTCGTTCAAAACGTCGGCAGACCACGAAGGGAGAAGCACTGAAGTCCCGGATGACGCGGCTTACACCGAGCGATCGGAAACCGAGGGCGAAGCAGAACCGCAGTATCATCAGGTCGATCATAGGCAAGTACTGGAGGAGTCCCAACAGCAAGAGCGGGATATTCGCACAAGACTGAACCGGGATGCACGGCAGATCGCTGCCGATTCGGTCCACCGAGGGATCCGGCTTATCGTCCATCGTCCCGACTACAGTGTCCAGGATCAGGAAGCGTATCTTCGCATGAGCAAAGAGCTGTTCCCGATCATTAGGGAAATCGCCAGGAAGGCGCTTCCGCTGCTCCAGCATGAAGAGTCACCTGACTTTTCAAAGAATCGCTATTATGGCAGCAGGTTTCAAGCGGACCACGTGGCCTATGGGGATTATCGATATTTTGCCCAAAAACGTCCGCCTTCCGAATCTCCATCCCTGGTCGTTGGACTCAGGGTCGATGAATCGGCCTCCATGTCTGCGTTCGGAAGGCTGGAAGCCGCTAAGCGCGCAGTCCTCGCAGTGTATGAATTTTGCCGCATGTGCGATGTGCCTGTGCTGATCTACGGGGATACGGCGGATGTATCCAGGCTGGAGCAAATGTCCGTTTTTGCGTACGCGGATGGTGACAGAACAGATGATAACGACCGCTTTCGGTTGATGACCATCGCGGCCAGAAGCAACAATCGGGACGGCCTTGCGTTGCGGATCATTTCCGAACGACTGGTGGCTTCCACGCAGCAAACCAAGCTGCTCATCAGCATTAGCGACGGTCAACCGAAAGCGATGGAGAACTACACGGGCAGCTATGCGATGGGAGACATGCGGCAAACCATCGAAGAGTATGAACGAAAAGGCATTACGTTTCTGGCTGCCGCCATTGGGCATGATAAAGAGCTCATCGGCGACATTTATGGCCAAGAACGATTTTTGGACATTACGGATCTGAAGGAATTCCCGGCCAAGTTGGTGCGTACGATTGCGCGTTACCTTTAGATGCTGCGGATGAAGCTGAAGTGCTGTGCAGAAAACAATCGTTTTGGAGCCGTCGATGTTTGATTTTGCAAAATGGGTGTTATTGATATACATTCCTCGGAATACAAATTTATACTATGATTAGGGCGTACCTGAAACTTGCCTATAAGATGAGTTTTCAGGTACGCCTTAGTACTTCAAGTTTGGAGGAATCCCATTGTATAAAGCAGGTTTTTGGGTCAGACTCGCTGCAAGCATTCTGGATAGCATCATCATCACGCTGCCTTTGGCCGTCATTGCAGGCATCCTTACGGGAGATTATGACAGCAACAACCCGGTGGCGAACCTTCTTAGCGGGCTGTATTCGATGCTTCTGCCGGTATTTTGGCAGGGCCGGACGATTGGAAAGCGCATATGCGGAATTCGAATTCGGAAATACGACTCGCATGAGCCGCCGACCATCGGCACGATGCTGCTGCGCGTCCTCGTCGCCGGGATCGTTTATGCCATTACGTTTGGAATCGGAATCATTGTGAGTGCCTTTATGGTAGGTTTACGCGAGGATAAACGTGCCATTCACGATTTTATCGCAGGCACGGAAGTGGTCTGGGATTAGGGGAAAGACCGAAGCACCAAAAACGTCGTTCCTGCATGCGAACGGCGTTTTTGTTGTTGATCCTTTTTATGAAAGGGAAGGGGATGACTTTGCGATATAAGACAGAACAAGAAGATTTGATTTGTATTAACTCCTTGTTATATGCACCTTGTCGTCTGTGACAATCCGTAGGTTAGTTAAGTCTCCATCCAGTTTTTTCAGACTCGGCAGCCATATCGCTAAAGTTGCGCATACCAAAGGAAGAAGTCCAAAGGCGATGAACAAAAAAGGCAAACCATAACGCTCGGCTATTGCTGCGCCTGCCAGTGCACCAATAGGCTGCAATCCTCCGCCAATCAAAAAACGGATGGAATTGACGCGCCCTTGCAGCTGCCGGGGGACGAGCGTACCGTGCAGCGATGAGCTAAGCGATCCGAAGAAAGGGATGGCCACACCCGTTGCAAATAGAAGAACAAGCGCAGAAGGATACGTCGGGAACAGCCCAAGCAAAACATGGAACAAACCGATCGCAGCCAAACTGCCAAGCATAACGGTCCTCCTTTTTTGAACATCGCCCATCCAAGAGATGATGGTCAGCCCTGCCAATGTACCGATGGCTGAAGCTGTACTCAGCGTTCCAAGGGTGGCGGCGTCACGGTGCAGCACCTCCCGGACAAAAGGAACCATCATGGTCGAAATGGCAATGGAAGACATGTTGCTGACGGCTACCATCCCCATGATGGATAACATGGCAGGAAAGTGCAGATAAAACGTGAAGCCTTCTCCAATGTCTTTGATATACGACCGCAGCGAGAAGGATTTATCTGTTATTGTGTTTGGTTTCTGCATGGCAGGCAGACATAACAAGAAGCCAATGGCCATCATGTAACAAATGGCATTGATGCCCAGCGTCGGCAATGCCCCAGCGGCAGCGGTGGCAGCCCCTGCCAAAGAAGGCCCCAACAATGCTGCCGCATTACGGCAGCCATCGATCACGGCGAATGCCCGTACAAGTTTGCGTTCTTGCGCCACTCCAGGGACGACTGCCATGGCTGTAGGCATAAACAATGCGGAACAAGCACCGCTTAATACGGCAGCAAGAAATAACTGCCATAATTGCAATTGTCCTGCGAGGCCCAAGCCGAGAGGAAAAAGCAGGGCAAACAATCGTACAGCAGCCAGTCCGGCCATGAATCGGCCACGGTGCAAACGATCGGATAGGGGGGAGCCGATCAGCCGAAAAACCAGTTCGGGAATGCCGTAACAGAGTGCCAAGGCACCCATAGCCAGTTTGGATGCCGTCAATTCGTACACAAGCCATTCCATGGCCAAGAGGCCGAATGCATCACCGAACGAACTAAGAGTAATGGTGGCCAGAAGGCCGTAATAACTTCGCTTGAGCATGCGGGTTCCTCCAGTTGGTTGTATTGCACAGAAAGGGGCGGGATGTTCTCCTATTTGCCTTGAATGTATGAACCGATTTGCTGCGGGAGATCATGCAGTGCTTCAAGGCGCAGACTGTACGCGGTATTTTTTTGGTCGTAATGAACGATGACCAGTCCTGCTGCCCGCAGAGCGATAAGATGGTAGTGTATCGTGCTTTTGGACAATTTAACGTCACGAACGATCTCGGTAAAGGTCAGCTGTTGTCCAGCCAGCAGGCGCAGGATATACAATCTGGTTTCGTCGGACAATGCACGCGTCAGACGTAAAAGGGCATCTGTCGGCCGTCCCGGTTCGGGTGGCATAATATCGCAAGAATAGCTGCTGAAAATCACTTCATCATAGAACGCCGAAATAACAAAGGGACGGGCATGATATTGAGGAATCAGGACCACTTGTTTCAGTGCATCGCTAGGATACAATCTCATGCCCGCGGTAACCTGTTCGTAAACCTCAAGGCCATTGCTTCCGTTCAATGTGGAACGTCTCGTTTCTGCTTCCCGCGCAAGTCCTTCCAAAATGGCAGGGTCAATCTGCGAAAAATATTGCCGGTCCCATTCCCGTACGGCTTCAGCCGTCCGACTGCGCAGCTCCGGCAGATTGGAAGGGACGGTTAACTGTAGCTTTGCAGCGATATCGTACAGTTGCCCTGTGGACAAATCCTCCAACCAATTCAAAAAGCCATCTACCGATCGATCTCCCGGGCAGCTCCAGATATAAGGCGCAAGACTGAAATCGTCGGTGGCCTTCATGATTTCCCGCATTTGCTGCAGTTTTGTCGGTGCAAATCGGTCTTGCACATCACGCACCCATTGTTTTCCTAGATCGAGAACCCCATGATTTTGTTTGTTCATAAAAGCGGTCATGCTGCTGACACATTCATAAATCGGTGCAAAGTCAAACTCGACGTTGTCGTTCATGCGGATGGTTGCCCTCTCTTTCATTGGTTCTATATTTATAGAACAAATTCTTTGTTTTATTATATACGAACTATAAGAGAAGTATCAACTACCATTTCCACGAATAGATGAGTTAAGGGTGGTGGTTATTACGATTGTTCATTCATTCGTACTGCAAAACAAAGAGCAGGAGGAAAACCTCGCTGCTCTTTTGTGCATTAGGTATTCTTTTTTTTTAGATTCCAGTAGCTCACTATCTCACGGTGTATTCGAAAAGTTGATCCTGGATCTTGATTTCAGCCTTCAACGGCTTGTCGCTTTTGGCGACTTCGTTAGGAATTTCTACAAGATAAAGAAGGGTGCCTGATTTGAGCGGATCAATCGTAGTAATGTTCGTGTAAGTAAAGTCTTCACCGCCACCCTTTTCAATGGTACTAAACGTTCTGTAATCATATTGATTGTCGAATTTCAAATTGACCTCTGCAATTTCATCTGCACCGATTCCTTCAGTGTTCAGGTTTTTCGCTTTGATGGTCAAGGCAAAGTATGTGGAGTCTGCCTCTTTCGATTCGTAATATGTATAGAAAGTTCCTGGGTTGGAAGGCTCTATTTTTTTTGCAATTTTGCTTCCGCTCACCGTTATGTCGGCAAATTTTTCAATGGTTACTTTTTCTCCTTTCTTGAGTGGGGTAACCGTTTCTTCTTGTTTCTGTTCAACGACTTCTTCTGGTTTCGTTTCTTCGGTGTCGCTCGCATTCGAGTTCTCTGTCTGATTTTCACTTGTTGTTGAAGCATCCGTAGTCGTGGCCGACGGCGTGCTTGTCGTTGCTGTACTTGGAGTAGAAGAACAAGCTGTAAGCGTCAATAAAGTGGCAGCTAATAAAATTCCTGTAGCAATTTTCATTTTGTAATGTAGTCCTCCTGGAAATATTTATTTGTATAGTCTATCAGACCTAGGAATATTTTTCTACGTTTTATTGAAATTTGATTAAAATACAGGGCCAAGAAACTATTACGGCGATTCATGCTCCCGAGTTCACTCTTCTCGGTATTCATTCATTGGATCAGAAAAATTCGATTCGGAACAACATGCTGCCTTGAGGGGATAAGAAGAATATATGGAAATTTATGTTGACGGGCTGCCGCCGCTATGCTATATTACAACCAGTTAATAGTAATAATTACGATTAAGCGCAGGGAGAATCGAGGTCATATGGTGAACAAAATAGTCGATTTTGTCAAATTTAATCCAACGCAAAATATGACGATTCTTGTAACAACGAGTTATGAAGACGATCTTGGACGACTGCAAACGGCCAAAGAACTTATGGCATATGGCCATCTTCATGCCGAACAGGTCGGATTCATCGAGAAACCTCGCATCATTTCGGCTAGCGCGGCTCTTCGAATGGCCGGTGGCGAGTTTTGCGGAAATGCCTGTATGGCCTTGGCGGCATGGCTGTGGTCCGGTAACAACGATGACCGGCCGAATGAAGGTGAACTGATGCTGGAAGTTTCGGGAACCGATCGCTTGGTGGCTTGCCGGGTCAGAAGGGAAGGCGAGAATTACCGCTGCCGGGTTGAAATGCCTGTCCCTGTCGGCTTTGAAGCCTTCCACGTTTCGTATGGCGGCAGGATATGGCACATGGTCAAGCTCAACTATAGCGATGCCATCCATATCATTATGGAGATCCAATCTTTCAATGAGGCAATCCGGTCCCAAGCGGAAGAGTTGGCTCGTTTGCTGGGCAAAACGACGGGTCAATCGCTTGTCGGGATCATGCTGTATCAAGCCGACATTAGGCAAATGGCCCCGTTGATCTATGTCAGAACGCTCGACAGCCTGGTCTGGGAACGGGGATGCGGCTCCGGGACGGCTTCCATAGGAGCGTACCTGGCATGGAAGCTTCGGAGTCATGTCAGCGTGCAAGTCAAGCAGCCTGGCGGCATCATTGAAGCGGAGGCTTCGTACACGGACGGTGAGGTCACATCCGTCCGCATCGAAGGCAGCGTAGGTATCGTTGCACAAGGGAAAGCATATGTTCATGTCGGCGAAACAGCAGAAAAGGAGGAGGTCGGTATCGCATGGCAACGATGATCGATTTTCAGCGCGAGCTGCATTCCTTCATGGAATCATTCACCGATTTGGCCCGCGAATTTGATGGAAGCGCAGGGCATGGAGTACGGTTGGAGCACATCATCAATGAATATTCGGGCTTTATAACCAATGAAAGAAATGAAGCTTTGTGGACCAGGCTGCTGTATGAGAAGCCGGCCACGTCAAGAAGACTGGGGGCAGAGCTCAGGCAAATTTCCGCACGCTGCGTGAGCATGATGGAAAAGTATCGGGCTTGGAAGCTGGAGCGTGGGGAGATGCGGATCGACGACTACTTCCAAAACATCGAAGCTTGCATCGAAAAGGAGTTCGGCAGTTTTCGCCTGACGTCCGAATCTAGAGTGCTCATGGTCGGTTCGGGCGCATTTCCTATGACCCCGTTGATGATTGCGAGACGAACCGGAGCCGAGGTCGTCGGCATCGATATCGATGAAGATGCGCTTGCGCTTGGCCAAAATGTCATCCATACCCTTGGACCGGAGCTGAACGTCTCCTTCTCGTCATCGCCCTTGGATGACCTGGCCGGTATGGACCGGATTACGCATATTATTTTCAGTTCCACCGTGCCCGAGAAATACGAAATGCTCCATCGGCTCCACCCGCTGACTTCTTCAGAAATCGTGGTTGCAATGCGCTATGGAGACGGGCTGAAGTCCCTGTTTAATTATCCGATGCAGGAAGTGGATGAACGGGCGTGGAGGCTCGAAGGCTGCATTTTGCAACCCCGCGATGTGTTCGATGTCGCCTTGTATCGAAAGGTTCCGTAACGTTAAGGAAGAAAAAATAGACCAAGAAAGGATGGATGAGGTTTCGAATGAATCCATTTGAACGTGTGTTGATCGCTGGAACGGGTCCTGCCGCCATTCAGCTGGCTGTAACCATGAACCAGCAAGGCAGCTGCGCCGTTGCACTGGCAGGCAGGGAGTCTGCAGGCTCGTCGATCCTGTTCGCGGCGTTGGCGGAGAGTCGTGGGACCGTCCGAGCGGAAACACAGAACGAATCGCATCGCCGAATGCAAGGAGAGTGCAGGCTTGACCGGGTGTATCCGCGCTATGCGGACATTGATGAACCGTGGGATGTGCTCGTTCTAGCCGTTACGACAGATGCCTACTGCGAAGTACTTGAGCAGATGGATTCTTCTGTTCTGCGCCAGCTTCGGTGCGTCATTCTGGTGTCGCCCACATTCGGTTCGGGCAGTTTGGTCAGTCATTATATGCGTAACAGGGGCCATGATCAAGTGGAGATCATCAGTTTTTCCACATACTTCGGGGATACGCGATGGAAGGAAGGCACCCCTTCTTTCCAGGTTCTGACGGCAGGTATTAAGAAAAAGGTATACATCGGCTCAACTGCCCCGGCATCGCCTAACGTGGCACGCTTGACCGGGCTGTTTTCGCGGCTCGGCATTCAATTGCAGAATGCAGGAACGCCGCTTGCGGCCGAGACGCGCAACATTTCGCTGTACGTTCATCCGCCGCTGTTTATGAACGATGTCGCTTTGGAAGCCGTATTTCACGCATCCGCTCCAAGGCGATACGTCTACAAGCTTTTTCCGGAAGGACCGATCACCATGCGGTTGATTGAAGAAATGCTGGACTATTGGAAAGAAATCATGGACATCACGGAGCGTTTATCGCTTCCAAAATTGAATCTGCTCGCGTGCATGAACGAGGACAGCTATCCTGTCCGTCCGGAGAGCTTGGCGCGGGAAGATATCGAACGTTTTACGGAGCTGGAGCCGATCCATCAGCAATATCTACTGTACGTCCGTTATGCCTCATTGCTGATCGATCCGTTTTCCGATCCCGATCCCGAGGGGAAATACTTTGATTTCTCGGCCGTGCCGATTCGCCAGACTTACGTAAACAAGGAAGGGAAGCTGGATATTCCCCGAATGCCGAAGGAGGATTACTATCGCATCAAAATCATTCGCGGCATGGCCCGACGCCTCGGCGCAGCCAGTCCGGTGATGGACCGTTTGATCGCAAGGTACGAATCTGCCTTGGAACGCGCTGCGGCCATTCATGCCCCTTTTCCGTTATCCCGAGCCTTTGCTGCGTGCAGCTTCGATGATCACGTCGACATGATCTACAGCGATCCGATGATCAGGAAGAACGATGGTTCCGCGCAATCCATATAGCTGCCGGTCACGGCAGCCATGACCTATCATGAAATCGAATCAGGAGGAATCAAGGTGTTATCAATCAGGCATATCCCCAAATTAGCAGCATTGCTGCTCATCGCATCGCTATTTCTTGCAGGGTGCGGTACAACTTCAGGACAAGGAGAGACGTTCAACCAAACGGCAAGTTCGCCGGAGGATGCCGCACGGCCATTCGAATTGGTCTACGCGACTGCCAAGGATATCCAGGACATGAACCCTCACCTGTACACCGGGTCGATGTCGGCGCAGGGCATGGTGTATGAATCTCTCGTGGAGAACACCTCCGAGGGCATCAAGCCGCTGCTGGCGGAGTCCTGGGACATCACGGAAGACGGCTTGACCTATACGTTCCATTTGAGAAAAGGGGTTCAATTCCATGACGGCACGCCGTTCACCGCGGACGCCGCAAAGCAAAATATGGATGCGGTGCAGGCCAACGCCGAGAAGCACAGCTGGATCAAATTATCCACCAAAATTCAAACCATCGAAGCGGTGGACGAACACACGCTCAAGATTAAATTGAGCGAACCGTATTACCCGGCATTGGCCGAATTGTCCATGACGCGTCCATACGTGTTTTTGTCGCCCAACGATTTCAAGGACGGCGAGACGAAAGATGGCGTAAACGGATTTCATGGAACAGGCCCTTACCGGATCACAGAGCATAAACCGGATGAATATGCCGTGTTCGAAGCCAACGAAAACTATTGGGGCAACGCGCCGCAAATCCCAAAAATTACGGCAAAGGTGCTTCCGGCGGGAGAGACCACGTTCCTTGCCCTTCAAAAGGGCGAAGTCAATTTTGTTTTTACCGACGATCGGGGAGCGGATAGTTTGGACGTGCAGGCGATGGATCAGCTGATCCAGTCTGGAACGTACCAGATTATTCGCAGCGAGCCGATGAACACGCGCATGATCGTGGCCAACACGGGAAAATCCGGCAGCCCTGCCGCGGAAACGGCCGTGCGTCAAGCCATCTGGCTGTCCATCGACCGCGAAGCGATCAGTTCGGGGCTGACCGAAGGGACCGAGCTGCCTGCCAATACGCTGTTCTCCCCCAACGTCAACGATGCGGACGTGGAGTTGAAGGCAAGAAGCTTTGATCAAGCGAAAGCGGCGGAATTGCTGGACCAAGCGGGATGGAAAGCCGATGCGAACGGCACGATCCGCACGAAGCAAGGTGCGCCGCTGACGATGAATTTGTATTATGACAGCAATGCGCCGGCCCAGAAAGCGATGTCCGAGTTCATCCAGCATAGTCTTAAAAGCGTGGGTATGGAACTGAAACTTGTGGGCGAGGAGTCATCGTCCATTGCAAGCCGCAGGGCAAGCGGCGATTATGATTTGTTGTTCAACCAGACTTGGGGTCTCGCGTATGATCCGCAGAGCACGATCGCGGCATTCACGTCGGCGTCTGCGTACCGACATGCCACCAGCGGCATCGCGGAAGCGCAACAGCTATATCGGAAAATCGACGATGTGATGGTGTCCACGGAGGAAGGGAAGCGGAAATCGCTATACGCCGACATTCTCGGCATCGTGCACGACGAGGCCGTATTCATTCCGCTGACCTATGGCCGCGTAAGCATCGTTGCCCCAAGCGAGCTTCAAGGCATTGCTTTCAAACAGTCCCAATACGAGCTGCCTTTTGAGCAGATGTTCGTACGATAGGCCGCAGACGATGGGGAGTTATATGATTAAACGAATGGCGCTCACCGTGCCGCTGTTGTTTGTCATCTCTTTGCTTGCGTTTCTGCTTGTGAATCTTTCGCCGATGGATCCGGCGGAAATGGTGCTGCGGGCGCAAGAAGTTCCGGAGATTACGGAACCGCTGCTGGAACAAACGCGCGAACGTTTGGGGATGGATCAGCCGTTGTTGGTCAGGTACGCGCAGTGGCTGGGTGACGGCTTGTGGCTAAACTTCGGAGAATCCTATGTGTCCGGGCAGCCGGTCTGGTCCATGCTGGGACCAGCAATGTGGAATACGGTCAAACTGACGTTAATATCGTGCCTGCTCATCATCCTGCTGTCGGTGTTCTTTGGTGTCGTTTGCGCGCTGAATGAAGGACGAACGCTGGACCTTTCCGTGAGGGGAGTGACGTTTCTGCTGACGGCAATGCCTTCGTACTGGCTTGCTTCGCTATGCATCTGGTATTTCTCCGTGAAGCTGGATTTGCTGCCGACGAGCGGCATGGATTCGTATCTTAGCTACATACTGCCCGTGTTTGTCATTGCCTCGGGGTACGTCGGCTTGTATTTTCGCAACGTCCGCAGCGCCATGCTTGCCAACCTGCATGAAGGTTACGTTCGGTATGGCCGTGCTTGCGGATTGTCCGAAAGCACGATTCTGAAACATGTTCTTCGCAATTCGCTGCAGGTGGCCGTATCGATCTTCTGCATGTCCGTTCCCATCATCCTTGGCGGTACCGTGGTCATCGAAAACGTGTTTGCCTGGCCGGGAGCGGGCAGACTGGCCGTCAAAGCCATATTGGGCAGGGACTTGCCCGTGATTCAGGCCTACGTGCTCGTGTTGGCAGTCACTTTTGTCGCGTTTAACGCACTGTCCGATCTGATCCATGCCGCTCTCAATCCGCGGTGGCGGAAGGAGGCATCATAAACATGAACATCGTTCGCCGTTTGAGCCAAGACAAGCTTGCCTGCATCTGTTTGTCATGGTTGGGCCTGGTCATGCTGGCGGGACTGCTCGCTCCGTGGGTATCGCCGCATGCGCCGGATGCCGTCGACATGAGCCTGCGTTACGCGCCGCCTTCCTGGGCATATCCGCTCGGCAACGATCATCTGGGCCGATGCGTGCTGTCGCGGCTTATCTATGGGATTCGGCCGAGTTTGCTCGGGGTGCTGGCCACGCTGGGCATATCGCTTGGCATCGGAACGTTCGCGGGTCTGGCCGCCGGTTATTTCAAGGGAAGGATCGACAGCATCGTGATGCGGGCATGCGATGTCATGCTTTCCTTTCCGGGTTATGTCACGACGCTGGCGGTGGTGGGGCTGCTCGGGCCTGGCCTGGAAAACATTTTGCTCGCCTTTGTCATTTCAAAATGGGCTTGGTTCGCACGGGTAATTCGGACATCCGTCATGCAGCATTCGGAAGCGGGATACGTAAAGTTCGCCAAGGCTGCGGGGATCGGGCATTTCCGCATTCTACGCAAACATATGCTGCCGATGGCGCTGGCCGACATCGCCGTGGTCGCCAGCAGTTCGATGTGCTCCATGATTTTGCAAGTGTCGGGCCTGTCGTTTCTCGGGCTCGGCGTACAGGCGCCGACGGCGGAATGGGGGATGATGCTGGGTGAAGCAAGGGATGTTATGTTTTCGAAGCCCGAATTGATGGTTGCTCCGGGACTTGCGATCATTCTCGTCGTCTGTGCGTTCAATTTTGCGGCAGATGGATTACAGGCGGCCTTGGATCCCAAATTGGCTTCCTCCCGGCAAAGGAAAGAAGTAAAAAAGGAGCGTGGAACGTATGAATATGCTGGAAGTTGATCGTTTGCGCGTATGGGACGCGAAGAGCGGACACGTCATCGTGCACTACAGTTCTTTCCGGCTGGCCGCCGGAGAATGCCTGGCCATCGTGGGCGAGAGCGGCAGCGGCAAGTCGATGACCTGCCGCTCGATCCTGAGGCTCCATGATCCGTCCATTCGGCAATCCGGCGAGATCCGTTTTCAAGGCGAATGCTTGTCTGACCTGCCGGAGAGGGACATGAGAGAGCGAAGGGGGAAACGCATCAGCCTGGTCATGCAGAATGGCATGAATGCCTTCGATCCGTCCTGCAAAGTTCGCGTTCATTTCAGGGAAACGCTGGGGCGGCACATGGGCTGGACGCGCAGGCAAGTCGATGAACGGGCGGAAATCGCCCTGGCGCAGGTCCAACTGCGGCCTGCCAAGGACGTTCTGAATAAATACCCTCATGAGCTTTCGGGAGGCATGCTGCAGCGTCTGATGATTGCGCTATCCCTGCTGCTTGAACCGGAGTTGATCATCGCGGACGAACCGACAACCGCGCTGGATGCCCTTTCCCAATACGAGGTGCTGGTGCAGCTCCGACAATTGAAGGCGCGCATCGGCTGCGCAATGCTGCTGATCTCGCATGATCTGGGTGTGGTGCGCACGATGGCTGACCGGATTTTAGTGATGAGACAAGGAAGAATCGTGGAGGAAGGGGATGCCGGGAATGTGTTGTCTCATCCGCGCCATCCTTATACGCAGCATCTGATTCATACCCGGCGCCAGCTCACGGAACCGTTCAAAACGATGTTGGAGGAGGGCGGATATGCTGAGCATGAACGGCGTCGAAAAGTATTATAGTGCTGGGGGAATGTTATTCAGAAAGCGTCAGCACATCTTAAGGGACATCCATCTATCCGTTGCACCAGGCGAGTGCTTGGGAATAATCGGGGAGAGCGGCAGCGGCAAATCCACGATCGGACGCCTGCTCTTGGGCATCGAACGCCCCGATTCGGGCAAGGTGCTGCTGGAGGGACTCCCCGTCTCCCGCAGGTCCGTGCGTGCGGGCAGGGTCAGCGCCGTTTTTCAGGACTACACGTCGTCGATCCATCCGTTTTATACGGTGGAACAAGCGTTATGCGAACCGGTCGCCGCCCTTCCACGGTCAAGCGCATATCGCCAGGAGCTGCCGGAACGTCTGGACTTCTGGCTTGAACAGGTGGGGTTAAGTCCGGCATACCGCAAAAAATATGCGCATGAACTGTCCGGCGGCGAGGCCCAGCGCGTCTGTATCGCCCGGGCGGTATTGACCCGGCCGCAATTCGTTGTCATGGATGAAGCGATCAGTTCGCTGGACGTATCCGTTCAGGCACAGGTGCTCGAGCTGTTGAAACAACTGAAGGAAACGTATGGCATGGGTTATGTTTTCATCACACATGACATTCAGGCGGCGGCCTATCTGTGCGAGCGGCTTGTGATACTCAAGTCGGGACGGATTGAAGAAACGGTAGACGTGTCGAAGCTGGGACAGGTTCGGTCCGATTACGCCCGGCGGCTGTTGGCATCCTCGATCGTATTATGAGCGGGGCCGCAGGGGATTTCCTTCGAGTTTTGCGCATAGTCGCAACGGCGCAATCACAGTCAACCATTTTGAAGGAGGAACATGGGTGAATGGAGCTTTAGCTTGGCCTTTCATGCGCCTGTATCTGCTCACGCTGCTCTATTTCAGTGCCAATGCGGTGCTGAACGTCATCATTCCGCTCCAAGGCGCCGCATGGGACGCAAGCAGCGCGACGGTTGGCCTGATCATGGGCGCGTACATGCTGACCACGATGTTTTTTCGCCCGTGGGCAGGCCGCATCATTCAGAGGCACGGGGCCGTCAAAATACTTCGTATGATTCTGCTGCTCAACGGAGCAGCTTTGATTTTGTATACATTTACGGGCATTGGCGGCTATATAGCTGCCCGTTCGTTACAGGGCGTGTGCACGGCCTTTTTTTCCATGGCCCTGCAAATCGGCATCATCGAAGCCTTGCCTGACAACGATCGCGCGCAAGGCATCTCGATGTATTCCCTGTTCAGTTACATTCCCGGCATCATGGTTCCCTTTCTGGCTATTGCCTTGTGGCAAAGCGGAGGCATGCCGTCTTTTTCGGTGCTTCTGATCGTGATTGCCGTGGCGACGGCGATATTCGGATATACGATTCGCTCGGACCAACAGGAGCACCCTGACAAGAATAGCAAAGCGTTTGGCAGAGAAACGGAACAACGGAGCATGTGGGGCATGTTCGCTCAGCTGGTGAAGCAGCCTGCACTGCGAACTTGCGGCATGCTGATGTTGTCGGCATCCGTCGTGTTCGGGGCGGTCACGGCTTTTATGCCGTTATACGCGCAAGAGGTGGACGGGGCCAATGCGGGTGGGTACCTCGGCATACAGGCTGCGGTCGTCGTTGCCGCCCGGTTGTTCTGGGGGAAAAAGCTGCCTTCCGGGGCACGGTGGAGTGCCCCCTTGATCATGGGCATGATGACGCTAATCTCCCTTTCGGCATTGAGCATTAGTTACGCTGCCGGCGGCGGTGCTGCCTTCTTATATTTGGGGGCAGTGCCGATGGGCATCGCGCAAGCGATTCTTTACCCTGCACTCACCACGCATTTATCGTTCGTGCTCCCTGCAGAAGATCGGAATGTGCTGCTTGGCTTATTCATCGCCACGGCCGATTTGGGCATTTCGCTTGGCGGCATGGTGATGGGAATGGTGGCGGATGCCGCCAATTATGCCCAAATGTTCATCGTATGTGCCGTGCTCGGTCTGGTCATGCTGCCTGTTGCCTATCGCCGCTGATGTCTTGCGTGCATTGGAGCGGCAGCATGATTTCATGGTTTGAAAAAACGCTGAAACGTTGAAGGGGGTTGTTTAGAAAGCTGCCTGATATCTGTCGTTTTTTTGATTCTGCATCGTCCCGGGCGAATGCCAAATCCCGATCCGATGACTTTTTCGACATGTTCCCGACTTTAGAGACAACCACTTCATGATTGCAGACGTTCATTATATAGAAAGGAATGGAATATAATGCAAGTCGATTTCTTAGTATGGAGTTGATCATGATCGTGGACGAGTCGAAGAATAAACGATGGAAAAAGGCGTTGTGCGGAGCGGCTGCTCTAGCTCTGGTATTAAACGGTTGTTCGTTGTCCAATGCGAAACCGACTTCGGTGCAGGTAGAAACAGAACGTGAGGTGACCCAGCCCGAGACGAGAAAGCCTAACGATGCTGCCGTTGATTCGGTCGTTTTAGGCGAGAATAACGGGATCGTTATCACGACGCCGGCCAAGAAAGGGAGCAAGATGCAGCGTGAAATTACGGTGGATTTGCGGGGAGATGTCCAGAAAACGTTTGTCTGGAACGCCGATATGGACGCGAATCGCCCGCCGACGATTGAGGAAGTTGACGTGAATGGGGACGGAGAACGGGAGATTGTCGTAAATATGAATGCCGGCAGGGGAACCGGGATCTCCATCTATGAAATTCATATTCTGAATTCAAACACGCTGGAGGAACTGGCGGTGGAGGACCCCATCCAAGCGTTAAATAAGAGGGTTATTTCTTCCGTGAAGCATGAGTCCGGGAAAACGTTTGTCCATGCAGAGTTGAACGGCCAGCATTTGAGCAAGGTGTATGACTATGAAGAGGGAGCTTGGGGAAAAAGGGTCGGTTTTGGCTCCATCGTATATTATGAGGTGGTGGATGGGCGATTGCGGGCAAAACTCGATGGCCAGGCCTCCATTTCGGAATTTCCGCTGCAGGTTGTGGTCGATTACGGCCATGATCTTCATATCGCGAATGTAGAACTCCATAGCGCTTACTTTATGGAGACGCCGCTAAACGAGGAAGATATCAACGTCTTGCTGCAGCACTGGCTGCCGAACGATGAGTGGGAGGTCAAACAGACGGATGATCAGTATACCGTGACATTCGTCAAAAAAGACCAGGATGCCGAGGCCATGGTGATGAAGGTCAATCCGATGACGGGCACGGTGCATGACAGCACTTCCGGAAGCCCGCTGAAAAGCCTTGTCAACAAGGATGCGCCAGATCTTGCGAAAATCACGAATGGCACACGGTATCAGGCTGAGCTGTATAAGTTGGCCGGGCCTTTGCTGGAAGCTGCCGATTTGCAGCCGGTTAACCGGGAATGGATCGAAGGATTCATCGGTGATGGATATTTGTTCGGGCGGGTGAAGCACAACGATCGGCAATTCATCATTAAACTGGATGTATTCACCGGGCAGTGGGAAGAAATCAAGGATCCGTTTGGGGAGTCGCCATGATGGCGGCTTTTTGCCGTCAAGTGTAATCGTTCCTGCCCTTGGTCAGGAGATGCACTCCAGAGACAAGGACAGGAACGAAGGGAGTGTTACTCGAAGCGTTCAATCACGATTTTGCCTGTCATACGGCCTTCTTCCAATATGGCATGGGCTTTTCGCAGATTGGCTGCGTTGATCGGGGAGTAGATTTTTGCCACCGTAGTCCGCAAACGGCCCTCGTCGACCATGCGGGAAACTTCGTTTAACAGGTTGTGCTGTTCTATCATATCCGCCGTCTGGAACATCGGTCTGGTGAACATCAGCTCCCAGGCAAACGTTGCGCTTTTGTTTTTGAGCAAGGTCAGGTCGAGCAGCTCATCCGTCTCCACAATGGAGCAGATCTTCCCTTGCGGGGCAATAGCCTCGGCCATTTTGGCCCAATGCTTCTCCGTGCTGTTCAGACAAAAAATGTAGTCAACGTGTTCGAAGCCCATCGCTTGAAGCTGGGGAACGAATGGTTCGTAATGGTTGATGATATGGTCGGCTCCCATCGATCTGGCCCAGTCGGACGATTCGGGGCGGGAAGCCGTACCGATCACGGTCAATCCGGCGTATTTGGCCAGCTGCGTTGCGATGGAACCGACGCCGCCCGCCGCGCCGATGATTAGAATCGTTTTGCCTTCGTTGCGCTCTTTGTCTGCGGTTATGCCCAAGCGGTCGAATAGTCCTTCCCATGCGGTAATGGCAGTTAACGGCAGAGCGGCTGCATGCGCAAAATCCAACGTTGCCGGTTTGCTGCCGACGATTCTCTCGTCGACGAGATGGAGCTCGCTATTCCCTCCAGGGCGGGCAATGCTGCCTGCGTAATAGACTTCATCGCCGGGTTTGAACAGCGAAGATTCCGGTCCGGCTTGCTCGACCACGCCTGCAACGTCCCAGCCGAGAACTCTTGGCGTGCTTTCGGTCCGATTTTTGGGTGCCCGCACTTTAACGTCGACGGGATTGACGGAGATGGCTTTGACTCGGATCAGCAAATCCCTCCCTGTAGGCACAGGTGCATCGATCACCACGTCCAGCAGGCTTTCAGGGTGTTCGATAGGCAAATAGTTCAACAGTCCAACGGCTTTCATTTGTTTGGTTGACATTATGGTTTCCTCCTCGGATATGCATGTATTATTGATTTATGGTTGTAAATATAACGCATATCAACTACCATGAATAGTACGCACATTAATGTTATGTAGTATACATTTGTATACCAATAAAAGAGGAGGCTGCAAAATGCGTGACCGCAAATCCGGATACGGCTATTGCCCGAATGAAGAAGGCTGCCCGGTGGAATATACGTTGGACGTCATCGGCGGAAAGTGGAAAGGGGTGCTTTTGTACCATATGATCGAAGGACCCAAACGATTTAATGAATTCCGGAGGATTTGTCCTGCCATTACCCAAAGAATGTTGACCCTTCAGCTTCGGGAGCTCGAGGAAGATGGCGTCGTGCATCGCGAAGTGTATCAGCAAGTTCCTCCCAAAGTGGAATATTCGCTTTCGGAATTCGGTCGTACGTTAGTGCCGATCATTACGGAAATGAAAATCTGGGGGGAAAAGTACAAAAAGTTGTCGGGTGCGGCTTCCGAACATGCGGAGTCCGCTGTGAAGTCGGTGCCTGATTCGATGTAGCGGGTCGGTTTCGCAAAGCTAAAAAGTTAGATCGTAGACGAAGGATGGCTTGTTGAAAAATAAGGCGTTTGAACTATTTGAATTCCAAATATTTACTTATAGTATATAAATGTAAAAATAAAGGAGGAGAGTGTTATAAGTGAAAAAAAGTAAATTTATGCTTGTTTTTATGAGCATGATGTTGGTCTTGGCTTTCACCGGGCTGGGCCAGACCGAAAGGGCAGCGGCGGCAACGGCACGAACGCCCGTTGTTTTTGTCCACGGTCTAACAGGTTCGGATAGCAATTTTACGTTCATTGAAAGTTATTTGCGCAGCCAAGGCTGGGCGAAAGACGAATTGTTCGCCATTGATCTGCCGAGCAAACAGGGCAACCAACTGTTGAATTCGGCAGCGATCAGCCAATTCGTTGATGACGTGCTGCGCCAAACCGGCCATTCGAAAGTGAACATTGTGGCTCACAGTATGGGCGGAGCGAACAGTCTGTATTACATATTGAACCGCGGCGGAGCGTCCAAGGTCGACAAGCTTGTAACCCTTGGCGGAGCGAATCGCCTTACGACCAATACCGCGCCGCAAGGCATTTCGGTGACCTCGATCTATTCCTTGAACGACACGATCGTGTCGCCTGTGCTTTCCCGGCTGGAAGGTGCTACGAACATTCCGGTTTCCCTCGTGTCCCATGTCGGACTGCTGTTCAACTCGCGGGTGAACGGTTTGATCAAAACCGCTTTGAACGAATAGTTGAAACTCTACGCACCTAAAGTTAAAAAGCTCTCGCAAATCCCCATGTCCAACACGGCTGCTTGAAGCAGCCGTGTTTTTGCATGTCTTTTTTACATGTCTGCCTGCTCGGCGTCATGACCAACCGATATTCCACCGAATGAACCGATCTTCCAGAACAGGGTGCCCAGGTGAATTGGTTCATGCGGCGGAGGATTGCACGATTGATGCGCAGGTATCGGACCCTTAACATGTGAACCACAGAACCAGCTCATCAATCCCATCATCCATTGCAAAAGGGGGCAAAGACAGGTATGGCTGACCGATCGGAAGCATCGACGCCGCACCCCGGAGTCAGCATTAACCCAAGCATCCGTGAAGGTTACTTGAGGAACATTAGAAAACACTGGATGCTCTATGTCATGATCCTTCCCGGCATTTTGTTTTACATCATTTTTAAATACATCCCGCTGGGGGGAAGCGTCATCGCTTTTCAGAATTATCAAATCATGAGGGGGATCTGGAACAGCCCGTGGGTGGGACTGGATAATTTCAAGTTCATTTTTACGTATCAGGATTTCTATCACGTTCTCCGCAATACGGCATTGATTGCTTTTTACAAGCTGGTGATCGGCTTTCCTGCTCCGATTCTGCTGGCACTCCTGTTCAATGAAGTGAGAAAAATGCTCGCCAAACGATTTTTGCAAAGCTTGTTTTATTTGCCGCATTTCTTATCCTGGGTCGTCGTCGGCGGGATCGTGTTTGAAGTGCTGTCCTCCGGCGGTTTCGTCAACATGGTGAGAGGATGGTTTGGCTTTGAAGCGATTCTGTATATGCAGCAGGAAAAGTATTTCCGCTCCATCGTGGTGTTGTCGTCCATATGGAAAGAAGTCGGTTGGGGCACGATCATTTACCTTGCTGCCATCAGCGGCATTGATCCGAACCAATATGAAGCGGCCGTGATGGACGGGGCGAACCGGTGGAAACAGACGATGTATATTACGCTGCCCGCGCTGTTTCCGACCATTCTGATCCTGTTCCTGTTAAACATCGGCAACTTCCTGGAGCTTGGCTTCGACCAGATCTACAACCTGTTGACGCCGATGACGTACTCCGTAGGGGATATCATTGAAACGTATGTATACCGTTCAGGGGTGCTGCAAGGGCAATATAGCGTAACGACGGCCATCGGCCTGTTTCAGTCGGTGATCGGTTTCATCCTGCTATGGATTTTCAATCGGCTGGCCAAAAAATCCGGGGAGGGATTGTGGTGATGAAGCAGACGTTCGGAGAAAAAAGCTTTCAGGTCTTCAACTACGTCTTTCTTACGGCAGCCGCCCTGACGATGATTTTGCCTTTGCTTCAACTGTTGGCCGTTTCGCTCAGTTCGCCGGTTGCAGCCGATTCCCAAGCCGTCTTCCTGTGGCCGGTCGAATTTACGCTGGATTCCTGGAAACATATTTTGAAAAGCACAGGATTATGGCAGTCGTTTGGCGTAACTGTTTTCATTACGGTAGCAGGTACGGCGCTCAGCATGCTTTTTTCGGTATTCACCGCCTTCCCGCTGTCCCGCAAGGAATTTCTGTTCCGGAAACAAGTGATGCTTGGCATCGTGATTACGATGATTTTTAATGCTCCGATGATCCCGTTTTTTCTGACGGTCAGGGAGCTTGGCATGATGAATTCACTGTGGTCCTTGATCATTCCTGGGGTGATCGGTACGTTCAACATGGTCATTTTGCGTACGTTTTTCATGAATTTGCCCAAGGAGCTGGACGATTCCGCCCGAATCGACGGATGTCATGATTTCCGCATTTTGTTCCAGATCTACCTGCCGCTCTCCAAACCGGTACTGGCCACGGTCAGCTTGTTCTATGCGGTGGGGTACTGGAATACGTTCCAGCGGGCGGTGCTTTTTATCCGCGATCCAGGGTTATGGCCCTTGCAAATGAAGCTGCGTGCGTATTTGACCAGCCCGGAGGAATTGGCTCAGGTGAACATGTTTCTCGGTGATTACAACTTCAATACGACGACGTTGAAGGCAGCAACGATTCTTTTTGCAAGCGTTCCCATCATTTTGGTGTATCCTTATTTGCAGAAATATTTCGTGAAAGGATCGCTCTTGGGGTCGCTCAAAGAATAAACGAGGATTGAGGGGGACAATTTCATGAGACAAGAATGGACACGTAAAATCGTACCGGCATTTCTTAGTCTGGCGCTGCTGCTGATCGCAGGTTGTGGAAGCGGCAGCCCGAATGCCGGATCGCAGGACGGCGAGAATGAAGGAGGAAGCTCCGGTGCTGCCAAAGTCAAAGTATTCAAAAGCCACATGGGCGTAGGCACATTGCCTGCTGCGGATAATCCGCATGTGAAGTATGTCGAGGAGAAAACCGGCGTCCAATATGAACTGATCACGACACCTCCCGGATCGGAGCCGTCCGAATACTTGAATTTGTTGATCGCTTCGAATGAGCTGCCGGATATTTTGCGCCCGATCGGAGGCGTGGAGCAAACGCTGATTCAGCAGGGCGGTGCGCTGCCATTGGATGAACTGCTGCCCGAGTACGCACCCCATGTCTGGGAGAGCATTCCCCAGGAAGCGTGGGATATCGTGCGCTCCGCTTCGCCTGACGGCAAAATCTACTATGTGCCTAAAGTATTTCTGGTTCCCGAGCGTGCGCCACTCATTCGCAAGGATTGGCTGGATAAACTTGGATTGGAGATGCCTAAAACGACCGATGAATATGTGGAGGTACTGCGAGCTTTCCGGGACAAAGACCCGAACGGCAACGGCAAAGCGGATGAGCTGCCTACCAGCGGCAGGGAGTTCGGCCGATGGATGGACCAATTGTTTGCGATGTACGGGGTAGCCATGTGGGAAGGATATCCTGAATGGGACGAATATGACGGCAAAATCCAGTACGCAGGCGTAACGGACAACATGCGCGAGGCCATCAAGTTCATCCGGAAGTTATACGAAGAAAAATTGCTGGACAACGAAACGTTCCTCAACAAAGGGGAAGTATGGCAGGCCAAAATCAACAACAATCAAGTGGGCAGCTGGTATCATCTGCCTGCGAACGTGCGCGATCGGTACAATGCCATGCTGACGCAGGCGCCGGATGCTTACATTGCAGCGATGCCGCTGCCGAAAGCAGAGGGGTTCGAAGCATTTGTTACACAGAAGAGCATGGGTGAGCCGGAGTGGATGATTCCGACCGTAAACAAGGACAATGCCCCCAATGCCCTGAAACTGCTGGATTTTTTCTACAATGCTGAAAACGATGAATTTGGGCGCTTCGGCCTCGAGGGCGAACAGCATGAAGTCGTCAACGGACGCAAAGTGATCCTTCCGCCCGCAGACAACAAACCGCTTGCCCTGGGCATGAAAAATTTGACGACGGCAGAGGACATGGACAAACGGATCGAAGAAACGTATCCGGAAGACCAGCAGCAGATGGTCAAAGACATGTTCGTCGTCAGCACCGCCGATGCGCGCCAAATTGCCGGTGACGGACTCCCGGCCTCGGTATATGAAGGATTTCCGGATATCCAGTCCCATAAGTTGTTCCAGGAGGTTTTGACCAAAATCGTCATTGGTGAGCTCCCGATCGAGGCTTATGACGACTATGTGGACAAATGGTATGCTGCCGGCGGTGAAGCCGTGACCCAGCGAGTGCAGGAATGGTATGAGAAGGTTAAAAATTAAAAACATGCATTCGCTAACCTCCCCATGGCTTGCGAGCAGTTCGATGGCAAAAAAGGCGAAATTTCGTAGAAACGCGGGAAATGATGACGGGACGGGGGAGGAAAATTAGGAGGTAGGGCCGGGTCGTCTTGGTCACATCACCGCTGTATAATGGCGTTATCACGCAAATAAGGTGGGAGACGGCCATGCCCCTTTCGTTTTTGAAATGGTTGAAATTTAATTTGACCAATACCCAAACCCGGCTGCTGCTGATTTTGACGATTGCGGTGTTCGCCATCATCATCGCCGTTGGCATGACGACGTATTATTCCTCCAAATCCGTGCTGCAGCAGGAGCTTAGCGAACCCCAACATCAGATGCTGCGCATCGGCATGAACGACATTGACGAGATGATGCGGGAAAGCGACCAAATCGCGGTCAAAATCGCCCTGAACGGGAACGTGTATCAATTTCTGACGAGCGACGTCCAGGCTTCGTACCAAAACATCACGGAGCTGCTGAAGTTTATGGAAACGCTGATCAGCAGCACGTCTTTCATTAAAAGCGCTTACATTTATGACGTGGAACGTGGAAGCATGGTTGCTTTTCCCCAAGGATTCAGTTCAAGCAAAGCCAACTTTCCCGATTCCGATTGGGTAGACGTTGCCGATGATTTTAAGGACCGGCCCATGCTGGTCAAACAGCGGGAAATCCCGTCGGCCTCGGGCCCACCCGCCAGGCAAATCACGCTTTATCGCAAAATCATGATATCGGGCCAGTTCAAGGGCATCATCGCCGTGAATTTCAAATCGGAGCAGATGTTCAGGCATATGCTGCAATCGTCGGTCTCCCGCCTTGACAGCCGCCGTTTCATTCTGGATGTAGATCATCAACCGTTATACGAGCTGGGAAATTATCGCGTTGGGGCAGAAGTGGTGGATCAGGTTCTCGCACAGCTGGATGGGGAGAAGATCGGGGAATTCGAGCACGAAGGCAAAACCTTGCTTGCTTCGCAAATCGTGTCCCCGTATACCGGATGGCGCTACTTGTCCGTCATTTCGCAAGACAGCCTGCTCGCGAGCGCGCAGAAGATCCGCAATACCGTTTTTGTCGTATCGCTGCTTGCGCTTGCGGCCGGAGCGGCGGCCATTGCCTTCTACAATGCATCCGCCTTCAGGCCGGTGAAGCGGATGCGACAACTGCTCAGCGGTTATGACAGGGTACGGATGGATACGGGCACGATCGATCTGGAGAAAATCACGAGCCAGCTGCTCACGGACCATGCCCAGCAGGCGATGAATTTGCGGCAAACGCTGCCGGAGGCTTCGAGCAAATTTTTGATGGACATCCATGCCGGCCATATGTCCGGGACCCGGGAACTCAGCGAGAAGTGGGAGCGATATTTCAGGGAATGGGATCCAGCGCCGCTCATCATCGCAATGTTGTCGATCGACGACTATGAGGCGTGGTGTAAACGATTCAACAAACCGGATCATTCCCTGTTGAAGTTCGCCATCGCCAATATCGCAGCCGAGCTGCTGTCCGGGCAATGGCGCGTGCTGACCGCCGATCTTGGGAGAGATCGCATGATGGTGATGCTTCAGCCCCTTGGTCGTTTCAGTGACGGCGACGCAGTGACTGCCATCGGAGAGACGCTCCCGATGATTCGCAGGCTGCTCAAATTCCAGGTGTCGGCAGGGGTCAGCGCGAATCACGACGGATATATGCACTTGCAAAAAGCGATGCAGGAAGCCGAGCTCGCCTTGGACTATAGACTTTATCGGGGGTATGAACAAGCGATTCCGTTTCGTGAGGTGGCAGCTGCGCCATTGGACGATGGTGTTAGTGAAGATCAGGAGACGATGGCTCCTTTGACGGAGAGTATCGAAGCCGGTCAGGCGGAGGCGGCGCTCCATGTGTTGGATAAAATGCTCTCTCGCCTGCAGCAGGAGAATACGCACCCTTCGAGAGCCATGGCCTGTTTGCGATCCGTGGCTGAAACCTTGGAAACCCTTCGTTTAAGTCGTGCCGCGGAATGCCGCGATCTCGAATTGTCCAGCTTGCGCACGATGCATCTGGAGGATGTCCGGGCGCTGCTTAAAGAGCAGGTCGAGGCGATGTGCGCGTGGTTTGGCGGCATGCTGCTCAGCAAGGATTTCGTTCTGTGCCAGCAGATGATTGCGTTCATGAACGATCATCTGGAGGAGCCCATAGGCATTCAGGACATTGCCGAGCACGCCGGGATCGGTACCAGCCTGGCCAGCCAGCTTTTCAAACAGGAAATGAACGAAACCATCCATGGATATTTCACCAAATTGCGGATGGAGCGTGCATGCAGGCTGCTGGTGGACACCGATTATAAAATTTCGGAAATCGCTTCCATGGTGGGGTACCAGCACGAGAACAGCTTTATTCGCGTATATCGCAAAACGAAGGACATTACCCCGGGAAAATACAGGGAGATGATGCGCACCCGAAGGGATTCCCTGTTGGAACCTTGAAGATTTTGCTGTGTATTTCTCTGTTTTGAACGGAGTTGAAAAGGAGGAGCGGACATATGATGGATCGCCAATCGATCGTCACTAGAAACCATCCGGTGCTGACGCGGATCGAACCTCTATCCCCTTTATCAGTGGGCAACGGGGAATTTGGATTCAGCGCCGATTTCACAGGGCTCCAGACCTTTCCGGAAGCCTACGAAATTCCTTTGGGAACCCAATCCGCTTGGGGTTGGCATTCAACCGGAGGCCGCCATGTATTCGGTGACGAGCATATCGTCTTCCAGCCTTTCGATACCTATGGCCGGCAAGTATTATATCCGATGAAACCGGAAGGCAAAGACGAGGCCTATCATTGGCTGCGCCAAAATCCGCATCGTCTCCAGCTTGGACGCATCTCGTTTCGGCTGTTACGGCAAGACGGACAAGAGGCGGAGTTGAGCGACGTTGTTCCGATCCGTCAGGAGATGCATCTCTGGACAGGCGTGCTTCACAGCATCTTCGCGGTGCAAGGTACGGAAGTCAGGGTGGAAACGACCTGTGATCCGCAGCGGGATTGCATCGGCATTCGCGTGCACTCCGCTTTGATTCGCGAAAATCGCCTGCAGCTGTTCGTTGCGTTCCCTTCACCGGACATGACTCACCGCAGCTGGTCGAAGTCTGTTTTTCCGGAATGGAACCGGGATGACAGGCACAGCACGGCGCTGATCGAAACAAGGGATGGTTCCGCTGCATGGAAACGTTTGCTGGATGAAGACGAATATGCCGTGAAATGGATGTGGGACGAAGGGCGGCTGACGCAAACGGGAACTCACGAATTTACGCTAATGCCGCGCATGGATTCCGACTCGGAAAGCTGGGAATGCAGCATCGCGTTTGCTCCCCGTAATCCGGAGCCGCAGCCGGCGCATGCCATTATGCAAGCAAGCTCGGATCACTGGCAGCGATTTTGGAATGGCGGGGCCGCCGTCGATTTGTCCGGCAGCACGGACCCGCGCGCTGCCGAACTGGAACGGCGGATCGTGTTATCCCAGTTCCTCTCTGCCGTACACAGCGCAGGAAGCATGCCGCCGCAGGAAACGGGGTACATGTACAACAGCTGGTTCGGCAAAATGCATCTGGAGATGCATTGGTGGCATGCGGCGCATTTTCCGCTGTGGGGGCGTGCCGATCTGCTGCTGAGAAGCATGGATTGGTATGTGGCCATCCTGCCGGAGGCTCGCAAATTGGCTCGTTCCCAGGGCTATGCGGGTGCCCGCTGGCCCAAGATGGTCGCGTACGATGGGCAGCAATCGCCGTCGCCCGTCGCACCGGGTTTGATCTGGCAGCAGCCGCATCCGATAGCACTGGCCGAAATGTGTTATGCGGCACGCCCGGAGGTATCGTTGCTGGAACGATACAAAGACATCGTGTTCGAGGCGGCTGATTTTATGGTTTCCTATGCTCATTGGGATGACGAAAAGAAGGCGTATGTTCTGGGTCCGCCGCTCATTCCGGCACAGGAAAACCATGCCATGGCCGAAAGCCTGAATCCGCCGTATGAGCTGGAATACTGGAAATACGGGCTGGACATTGCGGTGCGATGGGCAGAACGGCTGGGCATAACAGCTCCGCCGGAATGGATCGATGTGGCCTCTCAAATGGCGAAACCGCGGCACGAGGAAGGCGTGTACCTAGCGCATGAACACTGCCCGAACACCTTTACCGCCAAAAATCAGGATCATCCATCGATGCTCGGAGCGCTCGGCCTGCTGCCTGGCTCCTTGGTCGACAAAGGCATCATGAAAGAAACGCTGCTCAAGGTAAAGCAATGCTGGGACTGGGAGTCTGCCTGGGGGTGGGATTTCCCGATGTGCGCCATGACGGCGGCCAGGCTGAACGAACCTGAGCTCGCCGTCGATTTCCTGCTGATGGAGGCGACGAAGAACACGTATTTGCCAAATGGACACAACTATCAAAGACCCGGACTATGGGCATACCTGCCCGGAAATGGCGGATTGCTGACGGCGGTGGCGATGATGGCCGCAGGATGGACGGGAGCCGCTGAACGGGAGAATCCGGGGTTTCCGCAAGACGGGAGCTGGAGCGTGAAGTGGGAAGGGCTTAAACCGTTGCTTTGATGACCAGTTTCATCTTTATTCATAACAACACCTGGCACATGCCGGACAATCGTTGAAGAACACGACAGGGGGAGAGCGATATGGGCGAAATGTCGGCAAACGCAATACAGCGGCAAAGCAGAATGTCCGCCAAAATCGCGGATACGCTGCTGTCCGAGTGCACGGACGGGAACCACCCGAAGCTTGCGGGAAAATGGGGCTACGTTGCCGGAATGACGCTGATGGCCCTAGAGCGTGCGGCAGCCTGGAATAAAGAAGCGAAATATGCGGAAATGGTCCACCGCCACATGGACGGCTTGATTGGCGACGACGGAACGATCCGGACCTACTGTCTGGAAGACTATAACCTGGACATGATCAATGAAGGGAAAAACCTCTTTTCCCAGTGGAGAAAAACGGGCGACGAGAAATACCGCCTGGCGATATTGCGGCTGGTCGCGCAGTTGAAAGGACAGCCGCGCACGAGCGAGGGCGGGTTCTGGCATAAGAAGATTTATCCGTATCAAATGTGGCTGGACGGCGTGTACATGTCCTCTCCGTTTTTGGCCGAATATGCCAGTACGTTTGATCATCCTGAGAGCTTCGATGAAGCGGCACGTCAAATATTGCTGATCGAGCGGAGAACGCGCAATTCCAAGACGGGGCTGTTGCATCATGCCTGGGACGAGAGCAGGGAGCAGCGTTGGTGCGACAAGGAAACCGGCCAATCTTTTCATGTCTGGGGCCGGGCGATGGGCTGGTATGCGATGGCTGTGGTCGATGCGTTGGAGCATTTTCCGATCGATCACTCGCAGCGCGGGCAGATCATGGGCATTTTCGAGCGGATGGCTTATGCGATTGCCCACGCGCAGGACCATGACAGCGGGCTATGGTATCAGGTCATGGACCAGAACGGCAGGGAAGGCAATTACCTGGAAGCTTCCGCTTCCTGCATGCTGACTTATGCGCTGGCGAAGGGACTGCGGCTTCGGTATTTGGCCGAGTTGGATCGCAGCGTCATTGAACGTGCGTATGATGGAATTTTGAACAGGCTGGTTACCGAGGATGAAAAGGGGATACACCTGCACCATATTTGCCACGGCGCAGGCCTTGGCGGCAAGAAATACAGGGACGGCTCATACGCTTATTACATTAGCGAAGAGATCGTGAGTGATGCGCAGATGGGCGTTGCTCCGTTCCTGCTGGCAAGCATTGAAATGGAGAAGCTCGGGGCAGGAGAACCATGAGCAGCTTGGCAGGAGATTCGAATGCCGCCAGACCGGACCAAAACAGACTGCTGTTGAAATATCCTGCATCGTGGTGGCAAGGCATGTGGCGTGAAGCGCTTCCTTCGGGCAACGGCAGACTTGGCGCTTCCGTTCAGGGAGGAGTTCAGGAGGAAATTGTGTTATTGCAGCATGCCGATCTATGGCATTGGGGCCAAAAGCACGAACTGCCTGACGTCAGTCATACGCTGCCGGAGACGCGTCGCCTGATGGATGAGGAACGTTATTTGGAGGCGAGCTGGCATTTGACGCGAACGCTGCAGTCGCTTGGATATGCCTCCCGATTGTCTTCGCGGTTTCCGCTCGCAGCGCTGACGGTAACGATGCCTGGCAACCGTGCTTTCCGCAGCTACCGCCGGGAACTGGAGATGGACACGGGTGAGGTTCAGGTTCGCTGGCAAGACGGCGAGCGGGAATACTCCAGGTGTTTGTTCGTCTCCCGGGCGGACGATTGCATCGTCTACAAGGTGGAAGGGAGAGAGCTGGAAAGAACAAACCCGATAAAGGGTACGGAAAACCGGGCTGAAGCACCGCCTGAAGGTCCGCTCGAAGGTTGGATCGAAGGAATGATCGGGCTGCGGTTTCACCCCGGCGACAAGGTGCGGGAGGATGACGAATTCAAGGCTTTGGCGTCTTCGATCACTGTACGAGTAGAAGACAACACGATTTATTACGGCGGCCGCAACGATGACGGGCAAGATTTTGGCGCGGTGCTTGTATTGAATCCTTTAGATGGCGGGCACACGGTAAGGAAGGATTCAACGGATGTAGGCAGTACTGCTCAAAAGGGCAGTGACAAGCAGGCAGAAGGTTCAGGCAAAGCTGATCAGAACGAAGGAAGCGGCCAAGCGCTTGCGGGTCATCTCCATTTTCGGATGCCAGGCACATGGCTGATTTTGGTCAAAGTGTTTGCGACCGGGGAAAGGCAGCGGCAATGGTCTCGTTTAAAAGAGGAATTGTCGCAGCTCGCCTCCGATTACGATGTTTTGCTCGCCAGGCATGTTGCGCTGCATCAACCGCTATTCCGCTCTGTCGGACTTGATCTGGATGATGAAGGCGATGATGGCCGCTGCAATGAAGAGATGCTTCTGGCAGCCTACGAAGGTACCGCTCCTGCGGGGCTGGTTCGCAAACTTTGGGCTTTCGGCAGGTACCTTTTCATCAGTGGAACGCATGAGCACGGGCAAACGCCTTTTGGTCTTTATGGTTTGTGGGGCGGGGATTACCGGCTGATCTGGGGCCATCACATGGCCAACGAAAACGTGCAAATGATGCATTGGCATTCCAATGTGGGCGGGTTGTCCTGCCTGAACCGGGCATTGTTCCGTTACTATAACGGTTTAATGGAGGATTTCCGGGATAATGCACGCAAGCTCTACGGCTGCCGGGGCATCTATATCCCTGCCGGAACGACGCCGGGCATCGGTGTGCCGAACCAGATCGTGCCGGTTATCATGAACTGGACCGGAGCAGCGGGCTGGCTTGCCAGGCATTATTACGAACATTACAGATATACCGGCGACCTGCATTTTCTGCGGGACGAAGCTTTGCCGTTTATGCGTGAGGCTTTGCTGTTTTATGAGGACTTTCTGGTGCCGGGCCCGGACGGGAAATATATCATCTATCCATCGGTCTCTCCGGAGAACACGCCGCAGAACTTCATGCCCAAAGACGGGCAGCAGCTTGCACATCCAATGCCCACCGCTATGAATGCTACCATGGATGTGGCCATCGTGAAGGAATTGCTTCAGCATACGATTCAGGCCAGCCATTTGCTCGGCATTCACAAAGAAGACATCCCGCGCTGGGAAGCCATGCTCGGCCGTTTGCCTGCGTATATGGTCAATCCGGCCGGCGCAGTGAAGGAATGGCTGCATCCCGCGTTCGAGGATCGGCAGGATCATCGTCATCTTGCGCATTTGTATCCGGTTTTTCCGGGACAGGAAATGAGCCGTGAGCAGCAGCCGGAGCTTTTCAAAGCATTCGAAACGGCGGTGCATCAGCGCCGACTCGGCGCCCAGAGCGGCTGGTCGCTTGCACATATGTCTTCCGTCTATGCACGCCTGGGCGATGGTGATCGGGCACTGGAGTGTCTGGACGTTCTCGCGCGCTCCTGCGTGCTCCATAACGGTTTTACCCTGCATAATGACTGGCGCCAAATGGGGGTGAGTATGACGATGCCTGCTGCACCCGTGCAGTTGGATGCCAATTTGGGCTGGGTCAATGCGGTACAGGAAATGCTGCTTTACGTTTCACCGCAGTGGATCAAACTGCTGCCGGCATTGCCGTCCTCATGGGTGAAGGGTTCTTTCCGCGATTGGCGCATACCGGAAGGAAGCCTGTCTCTCCACTGGGATCGGTCAGCAGGAGCATTCCGCGCAGAAATAAGCGCACTTCGTCCGATGGTTGCCAAGCTTCAATTGCCGCCATGGGTTCCAGGCATTCATGCCTATGGACGAAAGGATGGCATTTCGGGACCAACGGCGCCGGGTGAGTATAAGCTGCAACTAGAAGCCGGGGAGAGGCTTGTGGTTGAACAGGCATGATGTCAAAATGATGAACTGGATGTTATAATTTGGTTTTAATACATTAGCTGAGTAGAGCAGGGAAAGGTGAGATGAGGAGCATGGCTCAAGTCAAAATTTTCGGGATAAAGGAACGCCTGAATCCGGTGAAAGCGAGGTTGTCGGACATCGTCCATGAGTGCGTTGTCGCAAGCTTCGATTTGCCTGAAAGTAAAAAATTCCATCGGTTTTTCCCCATGGACCGGGAGGATTTTCATTATGCGCCCGGACGCACGGAAGCGTATACGATCATTGAATTGAGCATTTTCGAAGGCCGGTCGGAAGCGGCGAAGAAACAGCTGTTTCGTTCGCTTTTCGAACGAATCGAGCAAGAGCTGGCTATTGCCGTTCAGGATGTTGAAATCACGATCTTCGAGACGCCGAAATCCAACTGGGGCATACGGGGATTACCCGGAGACGAATTGGATCTTGATTATAAGGTGGATGTGTAATTAAGTAAGGAATAAAAGATGCCAAGCCGCCGAAAGGTGGCTTTTTTGGTTTTTATGAATCAGGATGGTGTTGGGGTTGCCGATGGAAGTTTAAGATGCGCAATTCATTTTTTTCTTGACATGTGATGAGAGATGCAATAGATTTTATCTATTAAATAAATCAATTGAATGATTTAGAGGTGGCCGAGAGTGGACGAAAGAGAATTTAGAGACGGCTTGTTTATTGAATTCGCTCGGATTGGTAAGTGTTTATCCAGTCCCAAGCGGTTGGAAATTTTGGACGTGCTGACGCAGGGACCGAAATCGGTAGAAAGCATTTCCAAAATGACTTCGATTTCTGTGGCGAACGCTTCCCAGCACTTGCAAACCTTACATCAAGCTAAATTGGTCGTATCCAAGAAACGTGGAAATTATGTGTTTTACGAGCTTTCCGATCCGGCAGTATTACATTTTCTCCATTCTCTTTACGGACTTTCAGAGAAAAAGCTGGTCGAAGTCCAACATATTAAAGAGCAATTTATGGGGCAATTTTCGGATGTGGAGGCCGTCACACTGGATGAATTGTCAAAGCGTATGGATGCAGGAGAAGTCGTGCTTTTGGACGTGCGTCCGATAGATGAATACGAAGCGGCACATATTCCGGGGGCGGTATCAATCCCCATTGAAGAATTAGCCGAGCAATTATCCTCATTGCCGCAAGATGCCGCCATCGTAGCTTACTGTCGTGGACCATATTGCCTTATGGCGATCAAAGCTATTGAAATGCTCAAGGCTCGGGGTTACGAGGCCTTCCATCTTGATCGAAGTGTTCATGATTGGAATGATTACGTGAGTAAGGAAGCAACCACTTCATAAACTTGGAACCAATCAGCAAGGTCTGACCGATATGAAAAATCAGCCTGATTCAGGGAAAGGTGTTAACAAGATGGGAATGGCAAGCTCTGTCACAAGGCAACAAGAATTGATTAATAGCTATGCGGAGTCCCCGGAGAAACAACGGGAGCTGTATCGGCGTACACTTGCAACAGTGATTTTCTCGCAAATTTTTGGAGGTGCCGGCCTTGCCGCCGGAATCACGGTGGGCGCTTTGCTGGCTCAGGACATGCTGGGTACGGACAGTTACGCGGGTGTACCCACGGCACTGTTTACGTTGGGATCGGCTGCGGCAGCCTACATGGTCGGCAGGTATTCTCAGAAAAAAGGGAGAAGGCTTGGCCTGGGTCTGGGATTTGTAATCGGGGGCATAGGCGCAATCGGGGTGATTTTCGCGGCACTCCTGAACAGCATTTGGCTGCTCTTACCTTCGTTGCTCGTATACGGTGCCGGGACAGCGACCAATTTGCAGGCGCGTTATGCAGGAACAGATTTGGCATCACCGAAACAGAGAGCAACTGCAGCGAGCATGGCGATGGTATTCACGACCTTTGGTGCGGTTGCTGGACCTAATCTGGTCGACGTTATGGGCGAATTTGCGCTTACGATTGGTGTACCTAAGCTTGCGGGACCCTTTATTCTGGCTACGGCCGCTTATTTTTTGGCTGGGATCATACTGCTGGTCTTTCTTCGACCCGATCCACTTTTAGTTGCGAAAGCTGCTGCTACGCGAACAGTGCACAATACAACATCTGCGGGACAAACGGAAACACTGCTTGAACGCAGAGGAATCATTCTTGGTGCTTCCGTGATGATTCTGACTCAAATCGTTATGGTTGCCATTATGACGATGACCCCGGTACATATGAAACATCATGGGCACGGGTTAAGCGAGGTAGGGATTGTCATTGGTTTCCATATTGGATCGATGTATTTTCCTTCGTTGATTACAGGCATTTTGGTGGATAAAATCGGTAGAACGACCATGGCCATCGCATCGGGGGTAACGTTACTCCTTGCGGGAATCACGGCAGCGCTTGCGCCAGCCGACTCCATGACACTGTTAATCATTGCCCTTTCGCTTTTGGGGCTCGGATGGAATTTTGGACTCATCAGTGGTACGGCACTTATCGTGGATTCAACGAGATCGACGAATCGTGCAAAAGTGCAAGGTTCTGTGGATGTATTGATCGCGCTTGCGGGTGCCTCTGGCGGAGCGCTGTCCGGTATGATGCTGGCACATACCAGTTATGCGGCCTTATCTTTTGCAGGAAGCGCGCTATCGACATTGCTGATACCGATTATGTTCTGGCCTCGTAAAAGGCAAGCGAACGTAGCATTGAATACAATGGGGCTTAACGAATCGAAGGGTGAATAAGGTGGATTGTGACTATCATTGGCGCCGCTGGGCACTCCATGTCTATTCTTGCGAACATATGTTAAAATGGAACAGTACTTACGTTTTAGCAAATAAGGAGGCCCACATGCAGCTGATACAACCCCAAGATATCCAATCCCGGATCGATCGGCTGGCCGATCAGGATCTGTACGTACACCTGGAACTGACGTCAGGTGCATATGCCAATCATTATGACAGCTCGAAACACCCGGCTTCGGCATTCATTACCAATGCGGTTATTCGATATACGCAAGGTTCCATCTCCGGTACAAACCCTTACCGTGTCGGTTTGAAGACAACGCAAGGCTGGATCTATGCCGAAGGACTTACTCACGTCGACGAAAACGAGCAGGAGCGATTGATCCTGGCCGGGCACGATAGCCAAGGCAAATTGGTTGTCGCCCTGCAGTTGAGCCGGGAACCCTTTTGAAGAAAGCGGAGGATCAAGCAAACATGAACAATAAAACATATGAAAATCAACGCATTCTTGTCGTGTTTCCCCATCCTGACGATGAAGCATTCGCTGCATCGGGAACGTTGGCCAAGTACATAGCCGGAGGTGCGCAGGTAACTTATGCTTGCCTTACGCTTGGCGAGATGGGTCGCAACATGGGCATTCCGCCGTTCGCCAACCGGGTCACTCTGCCGATCATTCGCAAAGAGGAACTGAGGGAGTCTGTCGAGGCGATTGGCATTCAGGATTTGAGAATGCTCGGCTTCCATGACAAAATGATCGAATTCGAAGACAAAGACCTGCTCGACGGTCAGATCATGGAACTGGTCAAGGAACTGAATCCCGCACTTGTCATTACCTTCTATCCAGGGTACAGCGTACACCCCGATCATGATGCGACCGGTGCCGCCGTCATTCGTACGATCCAACGGTTGCCGGCAGAAGAGAGACCGCTCGTATACTGCGTGGCGTTTTCCCGCAATCATGAAGAGGCGATCGGAAAACCGGACGTGTTGGTGGACGTCAGTGATTTTCTGGCCAACAAGGTGAATTCGATTCGTGCGCACCGTTCGCAATTCCAGGCAGCAGAGCTTTTCGGAAACCGTGAGCTGGACGATGAAGAAATTCGCGGGAGGTACGGCCGGGAAGCATTCTGGACCTTTCGTTTCGAGTAATTTCCATGCATCCGTCCATATGATTACACATCAAAAAGCCGCCATTGGCGGCTTTTCGTTTGATCAGGCCAGCCAGTATTTACTGGTTGGCCTGTTTTGCCGGTTTGGATTCGAAGGTTTCCCATCGTATGGCAACCTCCATCACAATGGCTACAATGACTCCGACGATGAGCCCGTTCGAAAAAATCGGCGACCACAGCGGCGGAAAATCCGCGAATGCGGAGGCAGGAATGTTCATGATGCCGATCCCGGTCAATACCGGAAGGGCCACGCGATAGATCGTTTTGTCGTTGAACGAAGTCAGCGTGAATGAGCGGATTGCCGTACCGAACATTTGCAGATACGCAATGAACAGCACCGCGCTGCCCACCGACATCGGAAGTGTGGCTAGCCAGTGGCTAAGGGCCGGAACGATCCCCACCAGCACGAGTAAGGCTGCCCCCAGCACAAATGCGGCGCGGCGCAGCACTTTCGTATTTTCCAGAAAGCCGATGGAGGAGGCAAACGTGCCGAACGGTATCAAGCCAAAGCATGCACCGATCACCGAAAACGATTTGGTGAACAATAACGAGCGCACAAATCGCTTGTTTTCAATGTTTTGCTGATACAGTTTGCCCGCCGCCGTGAGACTCGTTAAGGTGTTGGTCATGTTAACGAGGCCGGCGACGAGGCCGACGAGCAAAATTCCCGGTTCGAAGGAAGGCTTGCCCCAAGGCATCCAGTTCCATATAGCGATGCTGCCCGTGTTCGCTGATGCCGTCCCGTCATGCTGGCCGAACAATGCTGCATAAGCGATCCAACCGATAACCAAGCCGCCAAGCAGCGAAAATTGGCCGATTTTGCCCTTTCCTTTCATGTGGATCAGCGATACAACCACCATGACAAAAAGCGACAGTCCCGCAAGCTTCAAATCCCATTTGCCCTCTTCGTTGAAGCCGATCAGGCCTTTAAAAAACGTATTCGCCAGTTGGAAGGTCAGCAGGAGCAGATAAACACCCATAACGATGGGTGTAAATATACGCTGCAGCAGCTTCAAGAAGCCGAATAACGTCAATGCCATCGCCAGGACGCTGGACAAAATAAACCCGCCTGTCAAATTCGCCGCAACGGTGGCCGCATCCATGCCCATGGTCGGGGCGGAAGCGATGATGCCCAAAACAAGCCCCCACCAAACCCCGGCAGGTCCATCCATAAGTGCCAAACGATGTCCCCAGAGAGCTTGCACGATGCATAATATGCCGGTCAAAATAAACGAACGCTGCATCGAAGCAGCAAGATCCGGAGCGTTCAGCCCAAGCGCATGGCCGATCGACAGCGGCACAAGCACCGTGTTGGTAAACAAAAAGAAAAGCCACTGCACGCCTGCTAGAAGGGTGCTGATGGCATGTTTAGACTGTGCAAATTCCATAATTCATTCCCATCTTTCTGTACTATACAAACCGACTAATCAATACGGCTTCTATAAACATATTTGATTAAGCGTATTAGCGGCCGCCCGCCGCTTTCAGAATCGCGATCATTTCGATATATCCGCGTTTTTCCGCATGTGCCAACGGCGTTACTCCTTCGTTGTCGGGCAGGTTTACATCGGCCCCGTGCTCGGTCAACAGCTGCACGATCCGGGTGTGTTTGGTGCCGCCATGACCCAAAATAACGGCTTCCAGCAGAGCAGTCCAACCCAGATTGTTGATATGATCGATGTTGACGTCGGAGTGCTCAAGCAAGTACTGCACGATGTCCACATGTCCGCGGTCGGCGGCCGGAATGAGTGCGGTCCCGCCGAACCGGTTCGTAAGCGTCGTGTCTGCTCCCGCCTCCACGGTCAGTTTGACGATATCCAGCAAGCCTTCGGCACCTGCGTACAGCAGCGGGTTATCGAAGCGATGATCGCGCTGGTTGATGTCGGCCCCCGCATCGATCAGCGCTTTTAGCGTGTCCGGATGGTTGCCATGGGTGGCAGCTAATGCTGCGGTCCGTCCGCGTTCGTCGGTAGCGTTAATGTCGGCGCCGGCCTGAAGCAGGGCGAGGATCTTTGCGGTGTTGCCCTGTTCGGCAGCTGCGAACCATTCTTTTTGCATAACTTGATCTCCTTTCGTGTTAACCGTACAACCTGCCAGAATGATAACTATCGCAGCCAAGAGGCCTTGGGTTAAATAACTCACATTATCCCTCCATGAATAGGTAACGTTTTTATGTTATCATGGGATTTATCTATATGAAAAATATTAAATTTGTAGCGAAAGTATATGAAAAAAGTATGTTTGATCACGCCGTCAACCATTCATGTACGCATTTACCGAGTATGGAGGAACTCATGGATATCAAACAGTTGCGTTATTTCATCGCCCTTGCCGAGGAAAAGCAGGTGACTTCGGCAGCGCGCAGGCTTCATATGTCCCAGCCCCCGCTCAGTCAACAGCTGAAGCTGATGGAAAGCGAGCTGGGCGTACGGCTGTTTCACCGGAACGGGCGTCATTTGGAGATGACGGCTTCCGGGAAAACGTTGTACGAGCATGCATTGACGATTACCCGCCTGATGGAGGAAGCCAAAGAAGAGGTGCGCGAATCCGGCACGGATATTCGGGGGAAATTGTCCATTGGAGTCAATACGTTGTCCGATCCGGGGCTGCCGGGTGCACTAAGCCGTTTTCGAGAGCAATATCCCAAAGTGACGTTCAAGATCCAGCAGAACGAAACGAATACGCTCATCCGGTTGATCCGGGAAAAGATGCTCGACATGGCGATCGTCCGCATGCCCGTCGATATGGAAGGACTGGACTACACGCTGCTCGGGGAAGAGCCTCTTCAATTCGTTGTCGGGGAGAACGGACCGGCATCCGTAGCAAACCTTGCTCAGGCCGTATCCTACGAAACGATCGCGGGCTATCCGCTGCTGCTCCCCAGTACGGAAGGTCTCGGACTATACAATCTGTTGCTGGAGCAATTCCGCTCCAAAGGGCTAACGCCGGACATTATCGGAGAATGCTCCGACATCGGCATGCTGCTGGAACTCGTTTCCTCCGGATTCGGGGCGTCCATATTGCCCAAGACGTCACTGGCGAGATATATGGATCATCGCCTGCGAACGTATCGCATCGATGATGCAAAGGCGGTATCCGGTTCGGCCGTAGTCTGGCTGAAACGCCATTATTTGAGCAAAGCGGCCATGCTGCTGATCGATTCGATATCGGACAGGTCATCCCGCGAGCGTTAAAACCGGTATTGTTGCATCGGCATGCCGCATATGGGCAACCGGATCAAACTTGTGTTAACATGTGCACTAACGCATTCATAGCAACATGAAGAAGGTGAACCCATGTCGATTCGAATCAAAATGCTGTTGTCCTTTACGGGGATGGTGGTCATAAGCCTGTTGTTTGTCTTGTTTACGGCAAGTCTCTATACCATTGCAGCGACGGGGGATCTGCAAAGCTTCCGCGATATTTATAAAGTACATTACCAAGTCAACCCGCTAACCGATCAAGGAGAAGCCATCTTCCAGGAATTGAAATATACAGCCAAAAACAGCCCGGACGACCTTCAGGACGTCGTTTTGCTGCGCGAGTACGACATGAAGCTGCGAGTCGAGAAATCAGGGCTGTTCGTCAGGCGCGAGAGTCATCAGATTTTCGAATCGCTGACGTTCAATCAACCGGAACTGGGGAGGGCGCTGCCTCCCTATGATCTGAACAACAACCAAATCCGCAGCACGTTTAACATCAGCGAACGATTCTATGCTTACGCCAAATTCGATTTCACATTTTCGGACGGTGAGCGGGGGAGCGTGTTCGTCATTCGGGAGAGAAGCCCGGTTGCCGAACTTACGAGTAAACTGCTTCCGGTTATGTCGCTTTTGCTGATCGGCGTGCTGATCGTTACGAACCTGCTGCTTTACCGCTGGATCACTCGAAGTTTCATTAAGCCGTTGAATCAACTGAAAGACTCTGCAGAGCGAATCAAGGAGGGCAACCTCGCGTTCCAACTCAAGCGCAATTCCAATGACGAGGTCGGACAATTGAGCGAAGCTTTCGAGAGCATGCGCAACCAATTGCAGCGTTCGAACGAGCTCCGGAAACTGGACGAACAGAACCGAAAGGAGCTCATTTCCAACATTTCGCATGATTTGCGTACGCCGATCACCAACATTAAAGGATACATCGAAGGCATTCGCGACGGCGTGGCCAACACCCCTGAGAAAATGGAAAGCTACGTCAACATCATTCACGCCAAAGCCGTTAGCATGGACAAGCTGGTCGATGAGCTCTTCTTGTACTCCAAGCTCGACTTGAATCAAGAACCGTTTCTGTTCAAAACGGTGGACATCGTCGATTTTTTGGAAGACAGCATCGAGGAATTAAGATACGACATGGAAGGCAAAGGCGTCGTCTTCGGTTGGTTCAACCATGCGGCCGGGCCAGTCATGGCATCAGTGGATTTGGACAAGCTGCAGCGTACGGTGGTCAACATCGTGGACAATGCGCTTAAATATATGGAAACCGACGGACAGAGGCGATTCGGCATTACGCTGGATGCGGACAGCGAATGGATCACGATGGCGTTCATGGATAACGGAAAAGGCATACCGGAAGAGGCCTTGCCCCATATTTTCGAGCGTTTCTACCGTGCGGAGCCATCCCGCAATTCCGCAACGGGAGGGAGCGGACTAGGGCTTGCCATCGCCCGTCAAATCATCGACGGCCATGGCGGCTTGATCTGGGCAGAGAGCGAGAAGGGGGCAGGGACGACGATTTTCATCCAATTGAAACGGCTGACGGAAGAGGAGGTACGGCATGGAGAAAGCCAACATATTGATCATTGAGGACGAAACGACGATTGCGCAATTGGAGCGGGATTATTTTGAGCTTCACGGATTCGCTGTCGATCTTTGCCATACCGGAAACGAAGGGCTGAAGCTGGGGCTGGAGGAAGACTATAACCTGATCGTTGTTGACCTGATGCTGCCGGGATTGGATGGTTTCGAGTTGTGCAGGCGCATTCGCGAGGTGAAGGAAGTGCCTATTCTCGTCGTGTCCGCCAAAAAGGAAGAGATCGACAAAATCCGGACGTTCAATCTGGGCGTCGACGATTTTATCACGAAACCGTTCAGTCCAAGCGAATTGGTTGCCAGAGCCAAAGCCCATTTGATGAGATACGAGCGGCTGCTCGGCAAAAGCAAACCCGCGGAGCAGGATGAAATTCATGTTCGCGGACTGCACATCGACAAGGCATCCCGCCGCGTGTTTGCGAATGGCGAAGAAATCGCGATCACTACGAAGGAGTTCGATCTGTTAGTCTTCCTGGCCAGCCATCCTAACAGGGTATTTGGAAAAACCGAATTGTTCGAACGTATTTGGGGCATGGATTCCAGTGGGGATATCGCCACGGTGACTGTGCACATTCGCAAGCTTCGCGGAAAGCTTGAGGCTGATCCGTCGAATCCGGAGTATATCGAAACGGTATGGGGAGCAGGGTACCGGTTTACGGTCTGAGTTTCGATAAAAATTCGCCAAAGTTTATTTTTTGTTAATCTTTTTGCCCTTGGGAGTTTCTTTCTATCCTCTATGATAGGAATACAGGCAATAACAACCCATTAGAGGAGGAAATTCAGCATGAAACTCACAGCCAAAAAATTCGCCGCATTGTTAACCATAGCCGCATTAGGAACGACAGCACTTCCGACCTCTTATCATCAGGCATACGCAGCTCCAAGCACCGTGAACGTCTCGGCGACAGGATTGCAGTTGGCCTCACAGATTGAAGCCGCCATTAAGGAATTGAACGATCTCGGCATCATGAACGGATATGCAGACGGCTCGATGGGAGAGCAGCGGGAAATCAACCGCGCCGAACTCGCCACATTGTTATATAAAGGGTTTGGACTGGAAAACAAGTCGGGTGAAGGCGTGCAATTGTCCGACGTCAATGCCAATGCATGGTATGCGCCATACGCATCGAAGCTTGTTGAACTCGGCATCATGAAAGCCGACAACGGTCAGTTCAATCCGCAAGCCACCATAACGGATGCGGAGCTCGCTGAAGCCGTTTCCTCGGTGCTGCAGCGGGACATCAAATCCGTTCAGCACTGGATGAACGCATTTTACGTGGAGAGCAGCCCAGTAACGCGGGGAGAAACGGCGGTCTTGCTGCAAACGGCCCGTTTGGCCATTCCTTCCGAAGAAGCACAGGTGACCAGCGTTCGATCGCTGAACGCCATTACGCTGATCGTTACGTTCGACAGACCATTGACAGCAGCGGATGAAGTTTTTGCCAAAGCACAAACGGATTTGGCGATCAGCGGAGGGTTGAAATTAACCAACATGCCTCGTTTGAAAACAGGGTCGATCGCAACCTATATCGTTCCGACGTCCGTTCAGAACGAGGGCGAATTCTATCGTCTTACATACAAAGGGAAAGCTGCAGGCACATTCACGGGCAGCGGCACCAAACTGAATATGACGACAGCAACCCAGATCACGAACGATACATTTGAGCTTGAAGCTCTGCAAGCGAATGGCGTCGTCGACTACGGGTACGTCATTTCCGCATACAGCGGCGGACGTGGCGCAAACGCATTCGTGCTGGACGACAGCGAAGAAGCAGCAGGAAAAACGTATCAGATCATCTCTTCCATGCAAGCAAGAGAAGTGGTGATCACACCGGAAGGCGGCGAGCCGATTGTTGCGAAATACGTTCCGTTCACCCAATCGACGGATGGCAAACAAAAGCCGAAATTCCGCATGCCGGAAGGGCAGGTGCTGCAACCTGGCGTGAAATATACGGTGACTTCCGATTGGGCAAACATTGCCAATCCTTCGTTCGTGGCGTCAACGTTCGAACCGCTCCAGATTGAAAGCGCGCAGGCCTTGAGTGAAACGTCCGTGGAAGTCACGCTGGCCCAAGATCCTGGCGATGAACTGTTCTCCGGCCGCAGCGTCACGCTGACATCGCCGGAAGGAGACGTATTGACGGCGACATACAAATATTCGAGCCGCAAAGGCGCGACAGGCGTATTTGACCTGTCTGGCGACGGCAAGCTGGTAACTGGCACAACGTACACCGTGGCACCTGTCGGTGAATGGGCAGTCGCTGTTTCGGTAACGACGACATTTGAGTAAGAGAGCGGACGTAAACATTCCGGACCGAGGCGGCGTATCGCCGCTCACCCACGCCAAGTACAACGGATTTAAGGAAATAGAAGCCATCCCTGCTGCAGGCAATTGCCAAAGAGTAGACTTAGTTTCAAATTGCAAATCCCATCAAAAACGAAAACCGGCCTTCTCCTAATGTGGGGAAGGCCGGTTTTTTGAAATCACCAATGTTTATCGGTGCAATGACAAGGCTTAAAAATCGAAATTGTCCGGGTCGGGTCCGACGCGCAGATTTTCGTTCATCGCCGTAATTTGCTTCATTTCATCGGCGGACAGTTCAAAGTCGAACACATCGGCATTGGAAACGATCCGCTGCTCTTTGGTGGATTTCGGAATCGTCACCACGCCATTTTGCAGATCCCAACGGATGATGACTTGGGCCACTTCCTTGTTGTGTTTGTCCGCGATTTCCCGGAGCAGCGGATGGTCAAGCAATTGTCCTTGCATCAACGGTGACCACGCCTCCAATTGAATGCCGTGCTCGCGGCAGAAGTCGCCGACTTCCTGCTGGGTGAGACGAGGATGGTATTCCACCTGATTGACCATGGGCACAACTTTGGCGTCCTTCATCAAATCCTGCAGATGATGAACCTGGAAGTTGCTGACACCGATCGCTTTCACTTTGCCGGATGCATAGAGCGTCTCCAATGCTCTCCAGGCCTCTTTATATTTTCCGGCAACCGGCCAATGAATGAGGTACAGATCCAGGTAATCCAATCCCAATTTTTGCAGACTTGCCTCATATGCGGCAAGAGTGGACTCATATCCAAGATCGGCATTCCATACTTTCGAAGTGATGAACAATTCGTCACGGCTTATTCCGGCATTTTTCATACCTTGGCGGATGCCTTCGCCGACTCCTGATTCATTGCCATAAATAGCAGCGGTATCGATGCTCCGATAACCTTGCCCAATCGCATATTGAACCGCATGAACGAGTTCCTGTCCTTCTTCCACCTTGAATACGCCGAGGCCCAGGCCTGGCATGTTGACTCCATTATGCAGCGTGACTGTATCTTGCAAATTTTTTATCATGATTGTGCCTCCAATGAATGGTTTTGTTGGTATTGTGTTTGTTGCGGTTTATCGGCTCGGGCGTCGCGTTTTTCAAGCAGCCGGCTCCAGCCTGTAAGAATAACCGCGCCTGCGACCATCAGCGCTCCGATCCAGGCGGTGTGGATCAAGCCGATCGAATCGGTGATCACGCCGCCGAGATACGAGCCGATGGCGATGCCTGCATTAAATGCCGCGATGTTGATCGCGGACGCGACATCCACCGCTGATGGAACATAACGCTCTGCAAGCACGACGACATGCGACTGCAAGCCGGGAACGTTCATGAAAGCGAACAAGCCCATGAGAATTAAAGTTATGAGACCGGCAACCTTATACGGTGCTGTGAAGTACATGGCAAACAGGACGATGGCCTGAATGATGAACATGAAAAATAATGCGCGCAGCGTATTCCGGTTAGCCAGTTTGCCGCCAGCCATGTTGCCGATGGCGATCGCAACGCCGTAGACGAGAAGAATGATGGCAACGGTGCTTTCTCCAAATCCCGTAATGGTTTGAAGCATTGGCGACAGGTACGTGTACACCACGAAGGTGCCGCCGTATCCCAAAGCGGTAATCATGAACATCAACAACAAGCGTCCGTTCGTGATCAGCTTGTACTGATCCCGGAAAGAAGCCTTCGCGCCTTTGCGCAGATCGGACGGAACGAGCAGGGCGTTTGCGACAAATGCTGCTGCACCGATGGCGACGATAATGATGAATGCGACGCGCCATCCAAATTGCTGCCCGATAAAGGTACCGATCGGCACTCCGGTTACCGTAGCCACGGTAAGGCCGGTAAACATGATCGAAATGGCGCTCGCCCGTCGGTGCTCAGGCACGACGTCCGCGGCGATCGTCGACCCGATCGACATAAACACGCCGTGGGAGAACGCGGACACGACCCGTGCGGCCAGCAGCATGCCGATGCTGGTTGCCGACGCCGCCAGCGCGTTGCCGATGATGAATACGACCATAATCCACAGCAGCAACGTTTTGCGTGGTATTTTCGAAGTGACGGACGTCAGTACGGGCGCTCCGAACGTGACGCCCAGCGCATATAGTGAAACGGTCAGCCCTGCCGTTGTGACGGAAATATGCATGTCCTCCGCGATCAGGGGCAGCAGCCCGACGCTGATGAACTCGGTGGTGCCGATGGCAAAGGCGCTAATGGCCAAAGCCAACAGCGCAAGCAGGCTGCGTTTGTTGTCCGTAGACATGAATGTTCCCTCCTGTATAGGTTATGATGCAAAGTAGATGCCAGCTTGATTTGTTAATCCGTAAAGCGTGGCACTTCTCGGCGACAAATGCTATTATGGAGGATGAATTCAAAGGTTGGAAGTACGTACTTTTTTGTACTATAGGAACCTGAAAGTACGATAGGTACTTTTTGGTGCCTACCTTACGCAATGGAGAGATGAAGATGAAGGACAAAAAATATAACATCGGGGTAGAGGCAACGCTGGACGTCATCGGGGGGAAATGGAAATGCGTCATTCTGTGCCATCTGACCCATGGACGGAGAAGAACCAGCGAGTTGAAGCGGCTCATGCCAGACATCACGCAAAAAATGCTGACGCAGCAGCTGCGCGAGCTTGAAGCCGACGGCATTATCAAACGGATCGTGCACCATGAAATTCCTCCCAAGGTGGAGTATGAATTGAGCGAATACGGGCAAAGCCTGCAAAGCATTCTCGATGCGTTATGCGCATGGGGGGAACAGCACATCTGTAATGTGTACGGCCATTACGACGTGCTCGACCAAAATCCGCTGAACGAACATTTGCGATCCTCCGCGAATGAACCGCAATAACGAACCCGCAGAATGAACTTAAGCCGTCTCGTAGCCCTCTGGAAAATGACCAAAGCCCTGCCAATCCATGGATTGGCAGGGCTTTTGAAGGTTGTTACATCGTCTAACATGGATACTCTACAGCATGATGTATGCATGGGAGTTGTTTTGCATTCAACGCGGTTCCTTGGTTGCCCGTGCAGCTTTCACATATTTAAGCTGTGCAACGATGATCACGCTGATAATGACCAGCAAAAACCAGGAGCTGATCTTGCTGAAACTGACCAGATGCCAGGTTTCGTGCTGGTCCGGATATTTCCAGCCATTAAAAAAGGTAGCGATATTCTCGGCTGCCCAAATGAAAAATCCGACAATGAGGAACGCGATCGTTAACGGCATGCGATATGTTTTGGTACGTACTCTATAGATGATCCAAGTTTTCCAGAAGACGATAAACACCAACGCCGTCAACCACCAGCGAAAATCAGGAATGAAATGATGGGTGAAAAAGTTGAGGTATATCGCTCCGCCAAGCAGGAAGGAAGACGCGCCTCCAGGCCATCCGGTCATATCCATCCGCAGCCTGCGCCAGATCTGGCACATGAAGCTCGCCACGCTCGCGTACATGAACCCGCTGTAGAGCGGAACTCCGAACAGTTTGGTATACGCTTCTTCAGGGTACGACCAAGATCCCATCCAGACTTTATACAATTCAAGTGCCAGGCCGATGACGTGAAAGACGCAGATGACTTTGATTTCGTCGAGGGTTTCCAGTCCGCTGAGGTACATAACATACTGCACGCCGAGCAATATGAGCAGGATCGCATCGTAACGATGCAGGAAAGGAATCTCGATGATGCTGGTCAGGGCCAGCGTTCCAAAGATGGCGACCGGGAAAATGCAGCTCATCGCCTGATGATATCCAAAATGGAAAAGTTGAATGAAAGCTTTCAAAACGGTTGTGCTCCTTCCGATGCACTGCCTGAATGCGATGGATGACATGACGTCATTCATTCGTTTTAATGTCTATAGAAACCGCGTTAATCAATCACACAAGGCCACTGCGAGTGCAGTACCATCTTCCGATCGCTGTTATCCCCAGATTTTTTTGAATCCCCTTTCTAAGGGGAAAATCCGGTGATAAATGCGACCGCTTCGCTTCTCCAGACTGGTTCTGCCTCTCCGTTAACGTGTGTATGTTTTTTGCGGTTTATTTACATAGCCCATTCATCATAATATATGTGATCAGGCAGAAAAAGAGAAAAAAACGGATATACATCTTCTTGTTTTAGCCGAAAAGGAATGAAAGCGAACGACTGCTTTTAGCATAACGCACACAAAAAAAGCCGGACACGCCTGTTGCAGGCGGGACCAGCTTCTGAGGAATACGCGATAAAAGCAGCGCATGTGAATCAAACGGTTATTACATGTTCGTGTACTTCATCATGGTCTTAATTTGCAGCAGTGGTTGAAACGTACTTGGCACGGGCAATTTTAGTGGCATCGACCATGTTGCGCAGGGAAGCGATCGTTTCTTCCTGTCCCCGGGTTTTTAAGCCGCAATCCGGATTGATCCAGAACAGCTTCGGATCGAGCACCCGCAAGGCACGGTCGATCATGGTGCTCATTTCCTCGACGTTTGGAACGCGCGGACTATGGATATCATAGACCCCGAGACCGATGCCCAGTTTGTATGTGTTCAGCTCAAAGCTGTGAATCAGCTCGCCATGGCTGCGGGACGTTTCGATCGAGATGACGTCGGCATCCATCGCTTCGATCGAGTCGATCATGTCATGGAATTCGCAATAGCACATATGCGTATGGATTTGCGTTGTTTCCTGCACGGTACACGTCGTGATTCGGAATGCTTTGACCGCCCAATCCAGGTAATTCGCCTGCTCCGCTTCCTTAAGCGGCAAACCTTCGCGAACTGCGGGTTCATCGACCTGAATCATGCCAATGCCTGCCTGTTCTAAAGCTTCGACTTCTTGTCTAAGCGCGTAAGCCAGTTGATAAGCGATCTGCTCACGCGGGATATCGTCGCGCACGAACGACCAGTTCATGATGGTGATCGGTCCGGTCAGCATGCCTTTGACCGGGCGATCGGTTCGGGATTGGGCGTATTTGGTTTCTTCAACGGTCATTTCTCCGATAAAGGCGACATCACCATAGATCACAGGCGGTTTTACGCAACGGGAACCATACGACTGGACCCAGCCGAATTGCGTAAACGCAAAGCCGGCCAGTTTTTCACCGAAAAATTCAACCATGTCGGTACGTTCGAACTCCCCGTGTACGAGTACATCCAGCCCGATATTTTCCTGAATTTCAATCCAAGCATCGATCTGTTTCCGGATAAAGTCGGCATATCGTTCATCACTGAGCTCGCGTTTGCGCCACGATTGGCGTGCTTTCCGCACTTCGGCGGATTGAGGGAAGCTGCCGATCGTCGTCGTTGGGAAAAGAGGCAACTGCCATTTGGCTTGCTGCAAGGCGTAACGTTCCGCAAAAGGAAGGGAACGCTTCGGCTCTTGCTTACTCAATGCAGCCACCGCCTGATGAACGGCAGCCCGATTCCGCTCTGCCGATTGCTGAAGAGCCTGAAGGGCTTGCTCTGCATCATGCAATTCGGTTTCGATCTCTGCTTTCCCGGAAGACAGGGCTTTGGTCAACAGAACGATTTCATGGAGCTTCTCATCGGCAAAAGCGAGCGCGTTGTTCAACTCGGACGGAAGCTTCGTCTCTCGCTCCGTAGTAACCGGCACATGAAGCAGGCTGCAAGAGGACTGCACGATGATGCGTTCCGACGGCACGATTTTGGCCAAAGACTCCAGCAACAGCAGCTTGTCCTGAAGGGAAGCCTTCCAGATTCCACGCCCATCGATGACGCCTGCACCGAGCACCTTGTCTGCCGGGAAACCGGACGTTTGGATGGACTTCAGATTGCCGGAAAGTCCATGAACGAAATCAAGACCGATGCCTTGTACGGGCAATGCCACGATGTCGTCATAATGTTCCACCGATTCAAAGTAGGTTTGCAGCATGATGTTCAGGCCTGGTGCCGCTGTGGCAAATGTCTTGTAGATTTTGTTGAGCCGGCTGATATCCGCTGTATCCAAGGAAGTGACCAGAATCGGTTCATCGATTTGAACCCACTGAACGCCTTCGTCCGCAAGCTCTTTAAGAAGCTGCGAATAGAGTGGAAGGAGGCGATCGAGCCAAGCATCGGTTTCGGATTTGTCGTACCCTTTGGACAATTTCAGGAAAGTCAGCGGACCAACAATCACGGGTTTGCCTTCAATCCCCAGCTGTGCTTTGGCTTCGCGGTAAGCGACCAGCGGTCTGTTCTCGGTGAGCGCCGGTTCGGCGCCATCCAGCTCGGGAACGATATAGTGATAGTTGGTGTTGAACCATTTTGTCATTTCGCTGGCTGCCGCATCTTTCGTACCGCGGGCAATGCCGTAATAAACGGATAACGGAACGGCGCCGCCGTCGTAAGAAAAGCGTTTCGGAACGATGCCAAACATGACGGCCGTATCCAACATGTGATCGTAGAAACTGAAATCATTCACGGGAATGAGATCGACGCCTTTGGCCTGCTGTTTGCGCAAATGGTCTAAACGAATGTCTTGCAGCCGCTGCAAAAATTCCGTTTCTTCCAGTTTTCCCGCCCAAAAGGCTTCCAATGCTTTTTTCCATTCACGGTCCGCGCCGATTCGCGGATATCCCAATACACTGCTCTTCGTCATTGCTCATAACCCCTCTACAAATGTGTTACAGAAAAGGTATCATAGAATGCCCGGCACCATGTAATTCCAGAAAATTATATCTAGCTATAGCTAAAAGCTATAGTGGGAATGACGATGACTGCATGGAGCGAACCTGAAGAAGCTTCGGAAATGTACGGGAGATCGGCATCACGAATGGACCAATGGTTGTGGGGCATAATAGTCATCGAAATAGAGGGGGGATTACGATATTAAGTTACTATTCATTTAATTAGTAACTTTCGTAATTAAGTTATGGGGATACGATCAATGTTTCAAATCTAAGACGGAACGGTTACATATTCCAAGCGTTTATTTTGTGTATAGTAGCTTGATTTTCGTCAAAATCGTTTATACTGGAGGAATCAACATGACGGATCTTAAAGACAAGGTTGCCATTATTACGGGCGGGGCTTCCGGTATAGGTTTGGCAACGGTAAAAGCTTTTCTGGACAAAGGCGCGAAAGTCGTGATCGCCGATTACAATGAGGAGCACGGAAAAAGCGTGGAACAAGAACTGAAACAGACCTATAAAGATGTTGTTTTTATCAAAACGAATGTAGCCGATGAGAAACAAGTCGAAAACTTGGTGGCAGAAACAGTTAAACAATTCGGAAAATTGGACGTGATGTTTAACAATGCCGGCGTTGGCGTGCAGAAACCTTCGCATGAATTGACGGACGAAGAATACAAACGTGTCATTTCCATCAACCAAGACGGCGTATTCTACGGTTCAAAATATGCCATCCGCGAAATGCTGAAAACAGGTGGAGGTTCTGTCATCAGCACGTCTTCGATTCTTGGTTCCGTGGGTGAACCCACGTCCATGCCTTATGCAGCAAGTAAAGGTGCCGTCAACCAGATCACCAAATCGCTTGCTCTGGAATATGCGGATCGTAACATCCGCGTTAATGCCGTAGCTCCCGGATTCGTCGAGAGCGGCATGGTCAACAAAGAGGCACTGGGAGAATTCTACGACGGTTTGGTCGCGAAACATCCGCTGGGCCGCTTGGGCAGACCGGAAGAGATTGCTCATGCCGTCGTATTCCTGGCTGAAAATGATTTTGTTACAGGAACAACCGTGTTAGTGGACGGCGGATATCTGGCCCAATAACTACCCGATCTATAGCATTTGAAGCCGAAAAGCGGTACAAACCTGAAAATGGTTTGTGCTGCTTTTTTTGTTTGTTTTGGCAATGCCTCCATTCTTGATGGGAAGTTCTGTCAGTATAGCATGCTTGATTGGTATAAAAAGGGCTTTGGATCTTTGAATAATTCTCTCCTAGATGTATAGGCTGCTCCTGTGCTATGTTGTATGGTGCAGGAGGACGCCTGCTTATCGATGATGAGAAGCGAGGGACCATTCATGTATAAACAAAAGACGAAACAAACCGATTGCAGTGTCGTTGAATTCATCGAAAGCGTGGACAACCCGAAAAAACGGGAGGATGCCTATCGATTGCTGGATATATTCACGAAGGCTACGGGAGATGAAGCCAAGATGTGGGGCCCGACCATCATCGGATTCGGAGCGTATCATTACAAGTATGAATCCGGCCATGAAGGCCATGCGCCGCTGGTGGGATTCTCCCCAAGAAAAGCAAAAATCAGCTTGTATTTTGCGACAGGAGACCCGCAGCGGGAACATCTTTTGAAAGATTTCGGCAAACATACGACAGGAAAAGCATGCGTCTACATTAACAAGGTGGACGATATTAACGTCGGGATATTGGAAGCTTTAATCCAACAGTCGGTCCGCTTTTTGAAGGAAAGGTACCCCGCCGGCCCGGCTTGAGGCAAGATAACGTAAAAGCAGGAAAGCATCCGTGATGTACTAACATCTAACTATATGAAAAAAGAATGAGGCGGGAATGTCTATGAAGTTGGAACGATTGATCTCCATCATTTATAAGTTGATCAATCATGAAGTGATATCGGCTTCCACATTAGCCCAAGAGTTTCAAGTCTCGCAAAGAACGATCTATCGGGATATTGACGTGATCTGCGCTGCCGGTTTCCCGGTTGTATCGCACCAGGGAACCAAGGGCGGGTACGGCATGATGGAGGGCTACAAAATGGATAAAAGCCTGCTCGGATCGTATGACGTGAGTACCTTGATCACCGTGCTCCAAAGTCTGTCCACCGTGTTTGACGACGAGCGTGCGCAGGGAACCATCGAACGGTTGCAAACGATCGGGCCTGAACATCGGACGCCGAATGTATCGGTCGATTTGGAAACCCGCAGGACGGCACCCGAAGCACTTGAGCTTTTGCGTAAAGCCATAACGAATCGAAGCGTCGTTCGCTTTGACTATATCAATGCCAACAATGAACGTACGCTTCGCGAATTGGAACCGATGAGGCTTCATTATAAATATCGAAATTGGTACATTTACGGATTTTGCCGGACTCGGGACGACTGCCGGGAATTTCGGTTATCCAGGTTGATGAACTTGGTTCTGACTCAAGAAACTTTTCAACCGCATGAGGAGCAGCCGGAAGAAACAAGGGGATCGACCCAAGCATGGCAAGGCGAGTTGGAGGATGTTGTGATTCGCGTAGGACCTGAAGCTTTGGCGGAAGCGTTGGATCAATTTCATCACATGCACAAGCAATTTCATGCCGACGGCAGCATGACGATGCGAATTCCCGTGTATAAACCGTTGGAAGCGAAGTGGCTTTGGTTCATTCTGCTCGGATTCGGCAGCAGGGCAGAGGTGCTTGAACCCTATGAATTGCGGGGCATCTTAAAAAAACAACTTCAAAATACGCTCCAACTTTATGAAGAAGGCTGACACGCTGTTGTCAAACTTCTTTTTTTATAATCATGTTCAGAAACGTAAACAAAATCATTGCTAATTCAAAGGAGACGCTACGAATGACAAATCATGCAACGGAAATGTATCATTACCATGTTTGGGCGAACCAAACGATCTTAGGGAGAATTGGCGAGCTGCCATCCTCGGTGCTGCATCAGGAAGTGAACAGCTCGTACCCCACGATCGCCCATGCCCTCAGCCATATTTATGCGGTGGATACGATGTGGTACAAGGTATTGTCAGGAATGGGCATGCAAGAGGCGCTCCAGGAAGGTATGCCGCTAAACGCTCAGATTTTGCCGTCCATCGAAGAATATACCCAGGCTTTTGCCGAGTTGGCGGAACGATTGAAGCAATGGCTCCAAGGCCAAAACGATTTGGAACAAACCATTTTGCTCGATAATCCGTTTGCAGGCATCCGCGAAACGCGTCTATCGGAAATGGTGCTGCACCTTGTTAATCATGGGACTTACCATAGGGGGAACATATCCACAATGCTGCGTCAGTTGGGTCATGCTTCAACGATGAATGACTATGCTTTGTATTGGTATCAAGGCTTGGCGTGAATCCATTTAACTCGAAGGGAGCGATAATCAACACGATCCAAAGCTATAAAAGCCAGCCAAAAAATATACACTAGCCGATTGGACAATTTCATTGCGAACACGAGAGAAAACATCATGTATGGTCAGTGGAATGATCAGGGTCGTTTGTTGGATTATTAGCAGTTGATATTACTCGGATCGTGAAAATTAACCCAGGAAGTCGCCACAATGGCGGCTTTTTTGGCCTTTTGGAACAATTATGCTGTCATCTGTTTCAGATTCATTTAAGAAAAGTTTTTTAAGATGAATTTCAATAAACAGATTAAAAAGCAAAGAGGTGGATGAATCATGACAGTAAACAAATGGACCAAGTTGGTCGGGGTGGCGATATTATGTTCATCCATGTTGGCAGCATGCAGTTCGGGCAGCCAAGGAACTGCAAGCGAAACTGGCACAACCAATGAAGCGAGTACAGATAATCAAAGTACATCTGACGGAACTGCGCAAACAGCTTCATATGCGGAGGAGATCGATAAAACAAAGATCATGTCCATCTCCATCGACGCAGATGAAGATGCATGGCAGCAAATGCTCGACAATGCCACGAATGAAGAGTACATTTCTGCAGACATCACGATTAACGGAACAACGATCAAAAATGTCGGTATCCGTCCAAAGGGTAACTCCAGCCTTAGACAAGTGGCGTCAGACGATACGACGGACCGTTACAGTTTTAAAATTAAGTTCGACGAATTCGTTGAGGATCAAACGTGGGAAGGGCTTGACAAACTTGTCGTTAACAATATGATTTCGGACAGCAGCTATATGAAAGAATATTTGAGCTACGACATCATGAGTTATATCGGCGTGGATGCACCATTGTTCTCGTTCGCCAACATTAGCGTTAACGGGAACACTTGGGGACTGTATCTGGCAGTCGAAGACATCGATGGATCATATAAGGCTCGTGCCAAAAATGATGAAGGCGAAATATACAAGCCGAACAATGATGATAATGATATGGGCGGAGGCGGCATGGGTCAACCAGGAGGTAACCCGCCAACTCCAAACGAAACAACGTCTGACGGCGATCAACAGACGGATCAAGCACGGGCGGCTGGTATGGAACCGCCCGATGGTGCTGAATTTCCGGATATGTATGGGAAGCAAAGCGGATATGGCGAGAATGGTTGGCCGCAAGGTGGCATGGGGGGAAACCGTGGCCGCGGAGGCGGCATGAACGGCGGAGGCAACGGCGTTTCGCTGGAATACACCGATGATGAAATCTCCAGTTATTCTGCGATCTTCGACAATGCCAAGACGAAGACAACGGAAGAGGATGAACAGCGCGTTATTGAAGCGCTCAAAAACTTGAGCACAGGCACGGATCTGGAGAAGTACGTGGATGTGGATGCCGTACTGAAATATTTTGCGGCGCATACGGTCGTCGTAAATATGGACAGCTATACGTCCAGTATGGGACATAACTATTATTTGTATGAAAATGACGGTAAAATCAGCATGCTGCCATGGGATTACAATATGGCGTTCGGTGGCTTCCAGTCGGGCAGCGCGTCCGATGTCGTCAATCAGCCGATCGACACGCCGGTGTCCGGCGTCAGCATGGAAGAACGGCCGATCCTGAGCAAACTGTTAGAGGTGCCGGAGTATAAGGAGAAGTATCATGAATACTTGCAACAAATCATGGACGGCTACTTCGCAGATGGGAAATTTGAGGAGAAAGTGCAAAGTTTGAACGACCTGATCGCAGAATCCGTGAAGGCAGATTCTACGGCGTTCGTAACGTATGACAAATACGAAGAAGCTGTAGCGGAATTGTCCAAACTGGGCACATTGCGTGCGCAAAGCATCCAAGGCCAACTGGACGGAGATATCCCTGCCACGACTCAGGAGCAGCAAGCGAATTCGAACTCCCTGATTGACACTTCATCCATCGACTTGTCCAAATTGAGTGATGGCATGGGAGGTGGAGGACGAGGATTTGGCGGCGGCCAGCGTAAGGATCAAACTGAACAATCCACCGACACCAGCACGAGTACCAGTACCAGTACCAGTACCAGTACCAGTAACAACAGCAGCACTGGCAAGGAATCTAAATAATTTAGCGAAAACATATTCACGCAATCCATGTGCAGTACGATGCTAAATGAAACAGAGTATGTTGCAATACGAAATGTCAAAGAGGTCCATGCCGAAAGGCACAGACCTCTTTGTTGCGTTTATATAAATTGAAATATATAAACTGCAAAAAACATACACACGTTAACGGAGAGGCAGAACCAATCTGGGGATAACAGCGATCGGAAGATGGTACTGCACTCGCAGTGCCCTTGTGTGAATGATTAATGCGGTTTATATAGCCAACCACATGAGTTAACCTTTCACCGCACCGGCAGTAAGGCCGCTGACGATATATTTCTGGCCGAACAAATAAAGAATGAACACGGGCAGCGACGTCAGCACGAGGTTGGCGAAAATCAAGTTCCAGTCCCGGCTGTACTTGCCGTAAAAGTTGTAGATGGAAAGCGGCATCGTCCAGGTGGAGCTATCCGTCAGGAAATAAACCGGTATCGTGATATCGTTCCACACGGACATGAACACCATGATCGCAACGGTGGCGTTAACAGGCAGGATCAGCGGCGTGACGATTTTGAAAAAGACCCCGAAGACGCTCGCCCCTTCCAAAAAAGCCACTTCGTCCAGCGCTTTCGGAATCGTTTTGATGAAACCGCTGTACAGGAACACGCTGAATGCCGTATTCAGCGCGGCATAGATCAGAATGACGCTGGTGATGCTGCCGTAAAATCCAAGTCCTTGCACGACGCGAATCGTCGTGATGATGGACATCGGGGCGATCAATCCCATAAAGAAATACATATAGATCGCGCCGGAAACCTTCGTTTCCCTGCGTGCCAAAATGAACGATGCTGCCGAAGAGGCAACGATGTTAATGATGGACGAGATCCCCGTAATCCAGATGCTGTTCAAGAAAGCGCGGGATAATCCGCCTTCTTGAAATACTTTAACGTAGTTCGAGAACTGCCACTCTTTCGGGAAACTGAGCGAGAAGCTGAGCACTTCGGCACTCGTTTTGAACGAACCGGAAATCAGGATGATCAGTGGCAAAAGAATAAGCAGTGAAGCGAGAATCAGTATGCCCTCCACAATATAATTGCGAATGGCGAGTTTGCGTGTGTATCCCATGTTATTCGGTAACCTCCTTGCGCCGCATGAAAATCAGAAGCGGAATGGCGATGATGGTGACTGCCACGAACAATAGCGTATTGACCGCGGTACCAAGTCCCCAGTTGCCTTCGCCGAACGAACGCAAAATAATCGTACCGACGACCTGCGATGCATTGCCCGGGCCACCGCCGGTCATGACGTATACTTCGGAAAATACTTTGAGTCCGCCAATCAGCGTCAGCATCACGTTGATGTTGATGGCAGGCAGCAGGAGGGGCAGCGTAATTTTAAAGAAGCTTTTCCAGGAGCTTGCTCCGTCGATCCTGGCCGCTTCGTAGTATTCCTGGGAAATGGATTGCAATCCGGCCAGATAGATGGCCATTTGAAACCCGGCGCTCTGCCAGATGGACACGATGGCAATCGTCCAGATGACGAGCGAAGGATTCGTCAGCCAGGCTTGGCTAAGCGAATGCAGGCCGACCGCATCAAGTACGTTGTTAATCGTACCTTCCGTACGCAGCATCGGCGTGAACAAAATGCTGATCACAAGAATGCTGAGAATGGAAGGGGAGTAGAAAATCGCGCGCAGCAGGTTTTTCGTTTTCAATCGCATGTTCAGCGCTACCGCAAGCAGAAGACCGATGATGTTTTTGCCGGCAACCGTGACTACGGCGAAAATGGCCGTGTTTTTCAGCGCGAGAATAAGCGTTTTGTCGGAAAAGATTTTTTCGAAATTGGCCCAGCCGATAAATTTCAGGTCGATCCGGTCGAGCCGCCAGTCCGTAAACGAATAATAGAAGGCCGCAAGGGCCGGAATGACGAAAAAAATGGAGTAGATGAGGATTGCCGGAAGTATCATGTAATACGAATATAAGTTTTTTGCCCTTTTCATGTCTCACGCTCCGTTATGGCTTGGGCAGCACAACATCTGGAATGTCATGCTGCCCTTTATTTCGCTCTCTTAGAAACCGGCTACGCCTTTGTCTTGCATCAGTTGACTGAATTTCTCATCCCATGCTTTGAGCACTTCTTCCGGCGTCATGCCGCCGGCAAACTGATCCTGCAGCAAACGGTACAGCTCGCTGCGGTCAACCAGCATGTATGCATCCGTCGTCAGCACGGTTTTCTTCGGCGTAATGTAGTTGTCTACGATGTCTTGTTTGTAAGCCGGCAGCTCCGGCGTCGTTACGTCGCTGAGATTGGATACGTAGCCTTTGGAATCTACGATTTTCTGCGCTACGTCTTTGGAAGCGATGAAGTCCAGAAACTTTTTGGCTTCTTCCAAATGTTTCGCTTTTTTCGGAATGAACAGCTGACCGCCGAGTGGGCTTGCTCCCAGGCTAGCATCTTCGGATGAAGGGATCGGGAATACGCCCAATTCCATGCTCGGGTCTTGCTGGGCCACGCCTTCGATCAACCAGTCACCCATAAACATCATGGCGACTTCCTTGTTCAGGAACTTGCCAACCGCCATGTCGTAACTGTCGCTAAGCACGTCTGCGTTGGTGTACCCTTTTTTATACACTTCGTACTGCTGTTCCAGGAAGGTTTTGAATTCCGGGATGTCAGACCATTTTCTTTTGTTGCTGTTCAAGTCATCGAAGAAGGTCGGATCATTTTTGGACACAAAATCGGCAAAGGCTGCCGCAGGCCAGATGTTGGCTGCCCAAGCGTCTTTATATGGCATAAAGACCGGCGTAATGCCGCTCGCTTTGATTTTTTCGCTGACTTCCAGGAATTGATCAAAATTTTTCGGGATCGACAAGCCCAGGTCGGCAAAGATCTGTTTGTTGTACACAACGCCTTGCATACCCGTATCCTGGCTGACATGGAAGCTGTAAATATGGCCGCCTGCAGACAGAACGTCTTTGTTCACGATTCTGCTTGCCCAAGGCTCGTTATCCAGAATTTCGAAGTTGCGTTCCAGGTTTAAGTCCGTAACGGCGCTGGCCAGGTTGTATTGAATAATATCCGGCGTTTCATCCACGGCCAGCTTGGTTTGCAGGACGGTCGTCGTTTGTTCGGCCGGAATAAGCTGCAAATTCACGGCGATGTTGGTTTGCTTTTCGAATTCGTCCAAAATGTCCTGCTGGATAAAGGCCGAATCTTGAGAGCTTTTGGAGATGGCCAGCTCCAGCGTGACTTTGCCACCTTTGCTTTCGCCGCCTGCGGACGATCCTGAATCCGAGCTACCCGAGCCGCATGCCGTCAACGCGATGGACAATAATCCGGCCAGAAGAACGGACGCCGTTTTTTTTCTTTGATGAATCTTCAATGCAAATCCCCCTCTAAAACGTTTGATTGAATCCGCTTACAGACCTGATTATACGTTTTCCTCCATGCAGGGTACATGTCTGTGGTTGAGCGTTGATGTGTAAAATTCTGAACTTGAAATCGCTATCATTTCATGATCACTCGTGATACAGTAAGGAATGAATGCAAACGGATTCGACAACAAGACAGAACGGGAGGCGGTCTCGCAAGTGGCCAAGTTCATGCATCGCGCAACGCAATTCAGTTTGCAAACCAAGGTGTTTCTGACGTTTCTGGCACTGCTGTTGTTTGTGCTGGGTTGTTTCCTGGTGTACGTCAATGTCGTGGTCATCCGGCCTCTTAAAGAAAAAACGGTTCAGGATATGTTGATGACGGCGACCAAAGTCAGGGAGCAGGTCGACCTTTATATTGATCATCAGAACCAGCTGTCACAGCGGCTGCTGTCGAATAAAGACATTTTCGCTACCATGGACAAAAGCTATGAGGCCCAGAACAGCTATGAGAGACTAAAGCAAATTCGCAAGTTAAAAGATATCATGTTTCAAGCGATTGGGCCTAGCATGAATATCAAGGACATGTCCATTTATGATCCAAGAGGGGTCATGCTTACTTCGTACTTGGGAGCAACCAATCGGGAGTTGTCCTTGCAGCGGACGCTGGAGGGCAGTGAGGCGGGGCGGCAGTGGTCAGGCAGCGGATTCGTGTTGCTCCGGCATGCGGACACCATTTCGTTCATCCGCTCCATCAATGATCAGAATGGCACAATATACGGTTATCTGAACATTCAGATGGACCAGGATTACGTGCAAAAGCTGACCGAAGGAGTAACGGCTGGAGAGGTCTATATCCTTAATCAATACGGAGAGCAGATGACCGGCTTGGATGAGGGCGCTCAGCAAGTGAAACAAATTGAACCGTCGTCGTCCGAGGGGCTGGATGTCGATGAGCAAGGCAATTACATAACGCATTCCCAATCGTTGCATTCGGGATGGATTACGTATATCGTTACACCGAGAAAATCCGTATTTGGATCGGTGAATTCGGTGCAGCTGATTTCGATCCTGCTCATTACTTCCCTTATGCTGGTTTCTTTTGTGTACATTTTAGTTTCGACGCGGAACCTGCTGCTTCCCATCCGCAAGCTTCGCAGCCAGATCTGGCGCATCAATTATAGCAATATGAATTTAAAGGTTGACGATCGTCCCAAAAATAACGATTTGCTGCTGCTGAATGAAGCCTTCCAGGATTTGATGCAGCGGCTGCAGCAATCGATCGACCGGGAGAAAGTGGCGCTGCATGAAGAAGTCATGGCCCGGAATTCGGCGCTTCAGGCGCAGATCGCACCTCATTTCATTCATAATGTGTTATACCTCATCAGCATTGCAGCCCAAGAGGGCAAAACGAACGTTGTTTCCGATATGTGCAAACATTTGTCGGACAGCTTGCGTTATATCGTATCTTCTCCATACGCGCATGTGACTTTAGCCGATGAGCTTGAACATACGAGGCATTACTTGTCGTTGGTTCAACAGAAGTACGAGGAAGATTTGGAATGGGAGATCGTATCGGACGATTTGTCCAACGAAATTCAATTGCCGAGACTGGTGATTCAGCCCTTTGTCGAAAATTGCATTGAGCATGCATTTATGAATACGGCTCCTCCTTGGAGCATCCGGATTACCGTAAAACAATTCAACGGTTTATGGGCTTTGGAGATCAGAGACAACGGGGACGGATTCAGGGCGGAGAAAATACAGGAAATTATGAACAATATTCGAGAGAACGCTTCGAATGCGAGTCAAAGACAAAGCCGGCATACCGGGCTGGGCAACATGGGGATCGTCAACAGCGTCAACCGGCTCCAGCTGATGTATGCCAATCGGCTTATGTTTAATATTTTCAATCACCATTCTGATCAGGAAAAAGGCGCAACGGTACAGATTATTGGCTCCATGAGCCAAGATTTTTACCAAGAGTAGGAGGCGGAAGAGATGTACAACGTCATCATTGTAGAGGACAGCAAACCGATCTTGCGCAACATTAAGACCCTGTTGGATGCGCTCGACATGCCGCTTCGGGTCGTCGCCACGGCAACGAATGGAGAGGAGGCGCTTGAGGCGATACGCCATGAGTCCATTCATATATTGCTGACGGATATCCGGATGCCCAAAATGGACGGATTATCATTGATTGAACAGGTCAAACAACTGCACCCGAATCTTAAAGTGGTGCTGATCAGTGGTTATAGCGATTTTGAATATACGCGCAAAGCGTTGAATCTGCAGGTGTTTGATTATTTGCTCAAACCGGTGGATCGCAAAGCGCTGGAAGAGGTCATGGCTCGCGTCATCGACCAGTTGAACCGGCAAATGCCCAATGATGCGGAGCTGTTGAAGGATATCGTAGCCCCCGAGTTATACGCGAACTTCAAGCTGGGAGAAGACCTGTCCTTGGTCGGACAGGTGATGTTTGTTCTTCGCAGACAGCCTTTCACAGGCGGCGGCCAACAGTGGGGAAGAGAGACGATCCTGTATGCGCTGACGGAATATTTGGCTCCTTATCCTTGCAAGGCGTTTCCGGCGCAGAGCTCGCAACAAATCATTGCGTTCGTAAACCGTGCTGTTCTGGATCGTTACTCATCCGTGTATGAGTGCCTCGAATCCGTTCGGCGGCACTTATCGAAGCAGGGCATGGACGTAATGATCGGAGGACAGCTGTTAACCGGCGAATCCGGCAGATTGCCGGAGTTATACCATCGGATCTCCGGAATTATTGGGGAGCAGCAGCGGATCAATCAGGGATGTGCGCTGGACACGGGGAATCCCGTTTCGCTTGCCCGTTCGGAAACAGGAAGCATGGGCATCGCTCCGGAAACGGACGTTGTGCGCATGATCCAACGGAATCAGAAGGAACGTTTTCAACTGAAGCTGTCCGAGCTGCTGGTGAAATGGAAGGAACATAATGTACAGCTGGCGGAGCTGGAACGATTCATCGGTTTATTGGTCGATACGTTTGCCCATTTGCTGGAGGAGCGGGGGTCGGGGATTCGGCTTGGTCTTGAAGCACGTGCTAAACAGCTGCTTGAAGAAACGAATTATGCCGATTTTGGCATTGCGTTCATGGCGTGGACGGGACAATGCTTCGACATGCTGCAATCGCATTCCCGCAAAAGCAGGGAGGTGCTGTTCGAACAGATTGACGAATATATGAAAATGAACCGATACTCGTCATTGTCGATCAATGACCTTGCCGTAAAATTTCACGTGAGTCCGTCATATATTAGCAGAGTCATTAAAAACTTTACCCAGAGTACGTTTGTTCAGTATTATACAGGGTTGAAAATCAAAGAAGCATGCCGGCTGATGGAGAGCAAACCGCACATGAAATTCAGGGAGCTGTCCGATTTGCTGGCATTCAGCGATCAACATTACTTCTCCAAAGTGTTCAAGGAATACACCGGTTTCAGTCCCACAGAGTATAAGGAGCAGTTAAGGGAGGGATCAAGGTGAGTGAAAACAAGGAAACGCCGGAATACATGAGGGAACGTTTAATTCAAGAAGAACAACGTAAAGATTCTCCGATGGTGGTATTTAAGGACGGTATGGATCGGGCTGCGGGCGGCAGCCTGTCGGAACTGATGCGCGGTTTGGGGTGGAAGGGAACCTTGATCGTTGTGCTGGTGCTTGTCGTTGCGATCATCGTAATGCCGAGGTTTTTTTGAATGGGGCGTGTGGATCGAGGTGAAGTCGCCAAATCAGGTATTTTTTTAGGAAGGTTCAATAGAACTATTGGAACAGGAGGCAGATTTGGATAAAATATCCTTGATTCTAATCACATTCGCTTGGAAGGAGAAATACAAGATGACGGGTACCGAGAAGAGGAAAGGCACCATTCTACGAAGAGGTGGGCTGCTGGCCTTAAGCTTGCTGCTGATGTCCCTGGCCCTTCTGCCGGCGGGTTCCGCCCAGGCTGCAGACAGCAAATGGATCAACCAGATATGGGACAAATACAAGGCATATAACAAGAAAACGGTCTCAAATTATAACGCTTATATGAAAAAGGCGACGGATACATACAAAGCCTATCTTCAGAAACAAAACAGCCGCCTGGACGAACTGGAAAGCATTGTTTTGGAAGACCAAAAAAAGTGGAACGAATGGCTGAAGGCGGATTTGGCGAAACTTACGGAAAAATACGGGGATAACCGCGAGCTGCGGGATGCATTGAATCAGTACGAACGCGATATCAATCCGAACTCGCTCAGCAGCCCCATGGGTCTTTACTCCCGGGCGGCCAACCGCAATTCCCTGAGCAGCACGATGGGCATATATGACCGCGCAATCAACGAGAACGCACTGACCAGCTACATGGCCGAATATAAAAAAGCGGTTGATCCAGACAGTTTAACCAGTCCCGCTTTTGCGCTGAAAAAAACGGTATCGGATCGTTACCTCACCAGCCCGATGTATCTTTTAATGAAAAACTCCAGCACTGACTACCTCACCAGCCCGATGTATCGTTATTCGATCGGAAAGATCAGCAAATCCAAAGCACAGCAGCAATACAGCAAACTGTATAAAGACTATACCGCCCAAATTTCCAGGGATACTGCGGCTTACAAAAAGGAGATCGCCGAAAAGGTCGCATCCGCCGATCTGAAGATTCAGAAGCTTTATCTGGAAACCATCCAGGCGCTCGAGAAGCAGCGTAATGAAACGCTGCAAAACATTTCCGACCAGCGCAAAAAAATGGGCGAGGAAGGATTGACCTGGGAGCCACTGCTAGTAATCCCCGCAAAAAAGTGAATGGTAACCCTCAAGATGGACACTTTGAAAAAAAGGGACCGTCCTGCCGATTTTTATATGTTGAGGACAGGAACTTGGTTCCCGTGCCTTTAAAGGACGATAGCTGTTAGCCGAGGAGGCAGTCAAGGACAAATGCTTGTCCTTGGCTGCCTTTTGTCATCCAACTTACGGCCGGCTCATCGCGGTTTCCCCGGTTCGTGTCAGCTCAAGCAGGCCATATGGCTCGAGAAGCTGAAGCAGGGCATTGTTTTGCGCCATCTCGCCGACAACCTGCACAACGAGCGCGTCCAGACCGACGTCGGCAATGGTGCATCGAAACGTTTCCGCGATCGAGCCAATTTCCTGCCGCTGGACAGGCAACGCCTTCAGCTTCACGAGCATCAATTCCCGCGACAGCTTGGGAGCGGGATCAAGCGAATGGACTTGGATTACGTCGACCAGCTTGCTCAACTGCAAGATCAGCTGATCGCGCATTTGACGGTTGCCCGCGGCGACGATCGTCATCCGCGACAAACCTTCGAGCTCACAGCCGCCTACCGTAATACTCTCGATATTATATCCTCTGCGGCTGAATAAGTTGGCGACCCGCTGCAGCACCCCCGGATGATCATTGGTCAATACGGAAATGGTATGTCTATCCATTGGTTATCTCTTCCCCCGTCATCATATCGCTCAGCGCCATCCCTTGCGGCACCATAGGATATACTAGCTCATCCCGATCGACTACAAAATCGATCAGAACAGGTCCTTCCGTTTCCATTGCAAGCTGCCACACCCGTTGTGCTTCCTCTGGGTTCTGCGCCCTTAATCCCGTTATGCCGTAAGCTTCCGCGAGTTTGACGAAATCCGGACTGCCGGACAAATCGATATGGCTGTGGCGTCCTTCATAGACAAGCTCCTGCCACTGTTTGATCATGCCCAGCGTGCGATTGTTGATCACAACAATCTTCACCGGGATTTGGTGGATGGCGCACACCGCCAGTTCCTGTGCGCACATCTGCATTCCGCCGTCGCCATTGATCGATATGACAGTGCGCCCGGGATTACCGATTTGAGCGCCAATCGCAGCGGGAAAGCCGAATCCCATCGTACCGAGGCCGCCTGAAGTGATCAGCGTACGGGGGTGGTTAAAGCGGCCGAACAGCGCGGTCCACATTTGGTGCTGTCCGACGTCCGTCGTGATAATGGCTTCGCCCCCGGTGGTTTCGGCAATCATCTCGATGACATATTGGGGCTTCAGTTCCTGTCCGTCTTTGCGGTAACGCGGCGGGTGAAGCATTTTCATCCGGTTCAGCTCGGAAACCCACGATGCGGTTTGGTTGGCATGGCCGTACGTACCTGAATCTGCCCGCAGCTCATCAAGCAGTGCGCGGAGTACCGTACAGGCATCCCCCGTAACCGAGATGGACGAAGGCACCAGCTTGCCAATCTCGGCGGCGTCAATGTCGATGTGGGCAATGACCGCCTGCGGAGCAAAGCCGTCAAGCCTCATGGTCACCCGGTCATCAAACCGGGAACCAACGGCGACAAGCAAGTCGCACTGCAATAAAGCCCGGTTGGCGGTAACCGTTCCATGCATGCCTGCCATGCCGAGCGAAAGAGGATCATCGGAAGGAAATCCCCCGATTCCGAGCAGCGTGGTCGTCACCGGGATGCCGCAGTGACGAGCCAGTTCCGACAGCGCCTGTTCAGCCCCGGCGTGGATAATGCCTGCCCCCGCCAGAATGAGCGGTTTCCTGGCACTCCGCAGAACGGCGGCCAACCTGCCGATTTGATCCGGTCGGACAAAGGGAAGCGGTTGGTAGCCCCGTATGGAGATTTCCTCAGGATATATAAACTCTGTCATCTCAGCGGAAACGTCTTTCGGGATATCGACCAGCACCGGTCCTTTTCGTCCGGAATTGGCCAAATGAAACGCTTCACGAAGCACTCGGGGCAGTTCATCCGCCGTACGTACCATATAGCTGTGTTTGGTCACCGGCAGGGTCATACCGACGATATCGGCTTCTTGGAAAGCGTCGGTGCCGAGCAGCGACGTAGCCACATTGCCGGTTATAACGACCAGCGGAATGCTGTCCATATGAGCGGTCGCAATGCCGGTGATCAGATTCGTTGCACCAGGTCCCGATGTTGCCAGACAAACTCCTGTCCTGCCAGTGGAGCGGGCGTATCCGTCTGCGGCGTGAATGGCTCCTTGTTCATGTCTGGTCAGGATATGCTTGAAATCCGGGTTTCCATGCATCGCATCATATATATACAGCACGGCGCCCCCAGGATACCCGAAGACACATTCAACCCCTTCAAGAAGCAGGGTGCGCAGCAGTATCTCCGATCCGCTGATTCGGTCTCTCTTTAACAAACGTTCACGATCCGTTGGATTCATGCACATTCACTCCCTTCATTTACACGGTAACATGCGGAAACGAAGGAGAGTACTACCCATCCTGTTACTTTGATAGTATACTTTTGGCTAATAATTTAACCGGGAGCGTACCGAACATGGAAACGATAAGGGATGTCATGATCAGGCTTGGTGCCGAGGAATTTACGGGGAGAGCCTTCGAATGCCAATATTTCGGCAGGATGCTGGAAGCCGGCAGGGAGGGAACGGCACAAATATTAAACGTGCACGGCACGGGCGGAATCGGCAAAACCACGCTGCTGACGCGCTTTAGCCGCTTGGCGGACAATGTCGGTGCCGGGTTCGTGCGGATGGACATGCAGGATTATATGGGCAGCCCGGACCTTTTTATGCAGGATCTGGCGTCCAGACTGGACTCGGATGGGCAAAGACCTATGGGGACAGTGACTGCAGAACGAATTATCGAGCATCTCCACAACAGCACAGCGGGAAAAAGGATCGTGCTCGCACTGGATCAATACGAGGAGGCCGGAAGCATTGATTCTTGGCTCCGTGAAACCTTTTTCCCCCTTCTCCGGTCCGACCTGCTGATCGTCATTGCGGGGAGGTACCCGCTGGGCGGCCCCTGGAAGCTGTCTTCGTTATGGAGGAGGCTGATCGTTAATCTTCCGCTGACCGAATTGCAGTATGAGGAGGCTAGGACCTATCTCCGGCGGCAGGGAATCACGGACGAGTCGTTGATCGACCGGCTGTGGCTGATCTCATCAGGGCATCCGCTTTCCTTGTCGCTGCTCGCTGTCAATACGGGAAGCGGCCAATTCCGCAGCAGCGCTAAGCGGGAAACGCACGCGGAACTGCTGCAATATTGGCTTGAGGAGGTGCCTGACGAAACGCTCCGGTCCTTGGTATATGCGGCATCCGTTCCACGGAGCTTCGATCTCGAAATGCTGCAGCGGATGATGGAGGCAGAGCTGCCTCGCGAAGTATTCGAACGTTTGATCAAGCTTTCCTTTGTCGGAAGCTCTGCGAGAGGATGGCAGCTGCATGACCTTGTCCGTGACGCTGCCCGGCAGAGTTTTCGGGAACGGCAGCCGGATACGTTCGCGCTGTACCTTGAGCGGCTGATCGCGGTTCTTAACGAACGGATCCGTTCAAAAATGGAGGGGGGGTCAAGCGCCGCTGCGGATATATACGAGTTGATCAGCCACACCGGCCATCCGATTCTGCGCGCACATTTTCGGTACAATCGCAGCTCGGCAAATTATTGGGAGCCGGTGACGGAGCAGACACTGCCGGAAATGGAGAAGTATATCGAACGGCGGAAAGCCGCGGCCAAGACGGCCAGAATCGTATGCTCCGATCCGGACAGTGATGAGTGGTTCCGATATGAGTTGACGGGGCAAGAGAGCCTGCTCCGGTTAACCGGATGGCATCCAGCCGAATTGACCGCATTTGGGCTGGATTCGTTCCGTCTGCTGCGGGGACCGGATGGCGACGTTCTCGGGCTGGCGGCAATGCTGTCCGTTCGGGCCGATACGCTGCCGTATTTACTGCGGAACCCGCTTTCGGCTCCTTGCTTCCGTTTGTTAACGGAGGCACATGATCCGCAGGAGAACGAGACATGCAAATTTATATTCGCCGTAGATGTGATGGACCCGGAAAGCCGCGAATTGCGTTCGGACAGCGTTAATCTGATCATGGAACACGTTTTATCAGGGACTTTGCTCATCGCTTGCCCTCCGGCATTGCCCTTTTACCGGGATTCCCATATCAGCATGGGCTTTGAACCCTTACTCGGCATAGAATGTCCTTATGTTTACAACGGCGGCGTTCAGGCCGCAGCGTACCGTTTGGATACCCGTGGGAACAAGCTGCACGCATTTTTGGAGAAGACGGCAAGTTTACGAACGGAAAATGGTTCAATGAAAGAACATCCTCATTCGGCTCGACGAAAAGCGGAGGGCTCCCTGATAAGCCGACTAACCCCGCGGGAGCTTGAAGTAGCCGAACGCATTGCCAGCGGGTCCACGAATAAGGAAATTGCCGGCTCGCTGTTTATTAGCGAAGCGGCCGTCAAGAAACATCTGAATGCGATGCTGCAAAAGACGGGCCTAAAGAACCGTACGCAAATTGCTGCCGAGCTGCTGAATTCGCGGACAGACCTTTAAAAAATGCAATCCCATTTAGGCTGCCATTTAAGTCCGGTGATGAACCGGGCTTTTTGTTTGCGGTTATGAAGCTTTATCCACTTTATTTAACCCCGAGTTAAAATGGAATGCGAAAATGATCGTTATAATGTGGGTATATAAACCGTACTAATCAATCACACTAGGGCACTGCGAGTACAGTACCATCTTCCGAGCGCCATTATCCCCAGATTTTTTTGAATCCCTTTTTCAAAAGGGAAAATCCGGTGATAAGCCTATGCTTCCGATGCAGCTTTCTTTCAGAAAGCTTTTAGCGCACGCTTTGCTTCTTCAGATCGGTTCTGTCTCTCCGTTAACGTGTGTATGTTTTTTGCGCTTTATATTGTCGGGAAAAGGGAATAGATTTACTTCTCCGACACTGTGAAATGAATCGGATCCTGCAAACGAATGGTACAGGAGGAATCAAAAACGCGTGGAAAACAATAAAGTCGTAACCCCGCATGAACCGAAAAGCAAACTCAAAGCACTTCTTGAAGTGTTGACCGTATCCACCAAACTCGGCCTGACTTCATTCGGAGGACCGATTGCCCATCTGGGGTATTTTCATGAGGAATACGTGCGCCGCCGAAAGTGGATGGATGAACGTAGTTATGCGGATTTAGTAGCATTGTGTCAGTTTTTGCCTGGCCCTGCCAGCAGTCAAGTAGGGATTGGCATTGGCGTCATCCGTGCCGGATTGCTTGGGGGATTGACGGCCTGGCTGGGTTTTACGCTTCCATCAGTCATTGCTCTGATGTTGTTCGCTCTCCTTTTGCAAGGGATGGATATTGGAAGTGCAGGCTGGATTCATGGTCTTAAAATCGTTGCTGTTGCCATTGTCGCACAAGCCGTGCTTGGGATGGGGCAAAAACTGACGCCTGACCGCAGCAGGGCAACCCTTGCTATGGTTACCGCTTCCGTAATCCTCTTGTGGCAAACGGCCTTCACTCAAATCCTGATGATTGTTATTGCAGGCATCCTTGGAATGATGCAATATCGTAAAACAGCAACTTCTGAGATGACAGACTTGTCCGTACCCGTTAGCCGTAAATTCGCCCTTTTCTGTATAGCTGCCTTTGTTGGACTTCTTATTCTTCTCCCGTGGCTTAGCCCGTTGGATCGCTCGGGCTGGCTGTCTTTCTTTGATCGCTTCTACCGATCGGGAGCGCTTGTGTTTGGCGGTGGTCACGTCGTTCTTCCGCTGTTGGAACGTGAAGTCGTCCCTACAGGTCTGGTCAGCGAGTCCGACTTTTTGGCAGGGTATGGTGCGGCACAGGCTGTACCTGGACCACTATTCACCTTTGCTGGATATTTGGGAACAATGATAAGCGGGTTTACAGGCGCTTTGATTGCCACGCTCGCTATATTTTTGCCTGCTTTTCTTTTGGTCGTAGGTGCACTGCCCTTCTGGAATTCTTTACGCAAAAGCTCAAAAATGCAAGGAGCTTTAACCGGGATTAACGCAGCCGTTGTAGGCATCCTGTTGGCGGCGCTGTATGATCCGCTTTGGACTACGGCGATTGTGGCCCCTGTTGATTTTGCACTGGCATCCTTTTTATTTCTGATGCTCGTTTTTTGGAAAGTACCGCCGTGGGTCGTGGTTGTTGCCGGCGCATTGGGAGGCACCATCATTAACTTTCTTTCACCTTGTTTTTGTTAAAATATAGGGGAATGTGGAATTAATCGATTAATTATTCCAACAACGAAGGTGAAACCGGCGTAAAATTGGGCTGGTTTCACCTTTTTTAATCGCTATTTATATTATTACAATATATGAAAAATTCACAACAGAAAAAACAATCTCCGCTCATCATATTACGAATCCATACACATTCCCACGCCCATCGAAAAACCGCATGATGTGCCACACTCCTTTCAAAAAAGCAAATATACCCTCTACCATTATCATGGCATATATAGATTGAATTAGACATTTACACCAAAACGGAGAGGTCAGAAAGAATCTGGAGAAGCGAAGCGTTCTAAAAGCTTTCTGAAAGAAAGCTGCATCGTAAGCATAAGCTTATCACCGGATTTTGCCCTTGAAATAAGGGGATCACAAAAATCTGGGGATAACAGCGATCGGAAGATGGTTCTGACCACGTAGTGACTCGGTGTAAAAATCAATGGTTCCAGCTTATATAATAAAAAAAGTGAAGAAAAATTCGCTCTCGCTTGTCTACTAGATATCTCATCCAGAAAGGAGCGTCAGGGGTGAACGAGCATGAACTGTTTCAAACTTACAGCAAAGATGTTTATCGTACCTGCCTGTACATGCTGAAGAACAGCCAGGATGCGGAAGACGCTTGCCACGACGTATTCGTCATCGTGTTCCGCCAGGACTGGAGAAGCGTGACCTATCTGAAAAGCTGGATTATGCGCATTGCGATGAACCAGTGTCTGAACGTGATCCGAAAAAACAAAGTCAAACATGACAAGCAGCATCAATTGCAAGCATTGCACGACCAGATGAGCCAAAAAACCGATGCGGTGGACAACATCGTCATGACCAAATTTTCGAACGAGGAATTGGAGAAACAACTGCAGATGCTGCCGGACAAGCTGCGCAGCGTCATGACGCTGCGATTTATCGGTGATCTTACCATTGCCGAGATCGCGGCAGCGCTAGGCATACCCCAAGGGACGGTAAATTCAAGGCTGCACAAGGCTCTGAAGTTGATCCGAAAGAAGATGGAGAGTTACGAAAAACGCACCATGAGAGGAGAGAGTTATGTTGGACTCCGTTGAAACCAAGGTTAAAAACCATATGAATCATGCAAACCACGTCAATTATCCTGATTTTGATCAAATGTTTGCCAGCATTCAAAAGGATCAGTTGCGCATGGGCATTGAGGGCGTTGACTCACGCAACAGGTCAAAAACGAGAACGGCCATCGTGCTTGGTTTATCGGCTGCCATGCTTGCAACTCCCGTCTATGCGGCCTTCCAATACGATTGGAGCAGCATCCTTTCCAGCAAATCGGGCATCGAATCCGCGCTAAAGGCCGGTTACGGACAAGTCATCGAACAAAGCGTGACGAACCATGGAGTTACTTTAACGGTTCACACCGCTTTTACCGATGAAAACAGAACCGTTCTGTTGTATACGCTAAAGCCGGAAGCACACATGAACGGACAAGAAATCAGATATGACGAGATCGTGCTTAAAGACGCCAACGGGACGCCGCTTGGAGGACGTTATTATCAGGAGTGGAACGCGGAGCAGGGCGTATATCAAGGTTATTACGAAACAGAGCAGGTGATGGACAAGCCGCAGTCACAGCTTCAATTCTCCATTACCAACGTACGTTATCTTCAAGATGTGCAGCAATCCATTGCGTTGGACCCTGCGGATTCGGGCACACAGAGGTTCGATATTCAGAAAGACGGAATTTTATCGGTTGAAGTGCAGTCCTTCAAACATGCGGAAGGAGAGACGAGAATTCAATCCAGCGTGATCTTTGCTCAACCCGAATTGAAGGCTCAGACCTGGGCAAGAATTATGGCCTATGACAAGGATCAGAGCCTCATCAAAGAAACAGAAAGCCCGGGTTATGGCACGGACGGCCCAACGGGGGAATACTTCAGCAGGCAGATATTCGATGAACAGAAATGGCAGCAGCAGGGAAACCGTTTCACCTTTGCATACACACATGAACAGGCACGAACGGAGGGCACATGGAGCCTGGATCTGTCTTTGTCGGGGCAGCAAATGGAGACTGGGGCTTTTAAGAAGGCACTGAACCTACCGCTGTTTGACCATCCTTCCAAAGTGGACATCAACGAACTTGTTGTGACGCCAACGCAGATTCGCGTAACGTTGAACCATGATGAAGAATACTTCAGATTGCCATACCGGACTTATCAACTGGAGGTCGGCGGAAAAATCATGGACGGTTACGTCAATGTCGAGGGAACACCCGATCCCCACCAGACCGAGTTGAGGTTTGAACAGAACGACTCCATCCTGATGGACATGGACGAACTCGTCAACAAACCGATGACATTGATCGCGAAAGAGCGCGTAGACGAACATGCGGGGAGCGGAGTGCCCATCCGTTTGCAAAATATTTCAGAACAACCCCGGACGGTGACAATGGATTATGAAGGATTTTCGGTCAAGTGGACCTATTACAGCAAGGACGGGAATCTGTATGTCGATTCGGAAAGCACGGACGATACCTTTGGCGGGATCAACCAAACCTATTTCCTGAGCGGGGGCGACAAACAGTATTCGACGCCACAGTTTTATAACGATGCCGAAAACAAGCATACAGATGTGTTCAAAAACGTACACGCTGCTGAGCTGGATTTGTATGTGCACAACTATACCACCAGACAGAAACAGGATGAGCTGCGTATTCCGCTTACGACAACAAAGTGATATTTATCCATAGAAATTAGTAACAGAACGATCCTTTTCACAATATCGTATGAATTTCCTAAAGAGCTGCCTGCTGGCAGCTTTTTTAGCTTATATATAACCGAAAAAGACATACACACGCGTTTTAGTGCGTTTATTTAACTGTCACTTTGCCCAAAAGGGAAGCGCGTTTGCCCGTTCAGACAATGTATTAAATGTGGATCGGTTGTATGATAAAGGAATAAGACGACTATAGGGGGAACCTCATGTTTGGCAAGTTCAAAAATAAAGAGGATACAAATGAACTGTTTGCGTTCAGGCTGCCCATTCTGATCTGGCTTGGACTGGTATACGCAGCTACGATAATCATGCAGTCGATCAAGGAACCCATGATCGTTTCGTCATTGTGTTTTTCCTTACTGTTTATCATTCATGTCTATCTTCATCTCAGTTCTTATCGCTTCCTTGAAAAAAACTTCTGGTTATACTTTTTTTTACAAAGTATTTTGATTTACTTCTGCGCCATTATTATGCCAGAAGGGTATCAGCCTGTTCTGATCGGGCTGCTTCCGGCGCTGATTGCGCAAACGCTCGGATATTCCTTTAGCGTCAAAAGAGCCGTGTTCGTTTCCATCATTAGTGTCATGATCTTTTTTGATTCTGCCTTAACGGTGGGAGAGCGACAAGAGCTCTTTTTATTTATCCCCATCTTCATTATGATGCTGATTATCGTCATCGCGTATACGGTGTTGTTTTTTCGCCAAGTGCATGAACGGCTTCGTATTCGAAGCTTTCTCATGGATTTGCAGGAAGCGCATAAAAAGGTGGAGGAGCTGACCCTTTCCAATGAACGGCAGCGTATGGCAAGGGATCTGCACGATACGCTCGCACAAGGACTTGCGGGAATCATCATGCGGCTGGAAGCGACGAATGCGCATTTGGCGCAAGGACGCACCGAGCGGGCTCACGAAATTGTTCAGCAGTCGCTGACGCAGGCACGAAGAACATTGGCTGAGGCAAGAAGGGCCATCGATGACCTGAGGTCAACCTCAACGTCTGATATGAATTTCAAGGAAAGCATCGAAGACGAGATGATTCATTTCAAACATGCTACCGGCATTCCGATCGAAGCGACTATTCGATGGAGCAGACCTTTAACGAGACTCATCATGGAGCATAGTCTGCACATCGTTAAAGAATGCCTTACGAACATTGCTCGGCACGCCAAGGCGAACATGGTATTATTGACGGTGACCGATCAGCATGGTGCCTTAACCATTGAGATTAAGGATAACGGGGTCGGCTTTAACGTGGACACCATCGGCAAACTTTCCGGGCATTACGGATTGCTTGGCATTCAAGAGCGGGCCAGATTAGTGGGCGGAACGCTTACGTTGTCCAGCAGTGAAGACGGAACATGCATTACATTGGAAATCCCATTGGATGAGGGAGTACATGATGAATGATGAATACGTATAAAATCATGATTGTTGACGATCATTATGTGGTCCGTGAAGGTCTCAAGCTTATTCTGGAGACAGGCGAGCAATTTCAGGTCATCGCTGAAGCGGAAAACGGGAAACAAGCCGTACAAATGCTGGAGAAACAGCTGCCGGATATCATTTTGATGGATCTGAACATGCCGGTCATGGGCGGATTGGAAGCGATGCAAATCCTCAAGGATCGAAACTGTGAAGTGCCGGTCATCATTTTGACCACTTATAATGAGGACGAATTGATGATTAAAGGGCTTGCGCTCGGCGCCAAGGGGTATCTGCTTAAGGATACCAGCCGCGAAAGCCTGTTCCGCAGCATTGAATCCGCAGTGAGAGGTGAAACGCTGCTCTCCTCGGATATGTTGGAGAAGGTCATCCAGGCCAAGATGCAGCCCAAAAGCGAAAGCACCACGGTAAGCAGCAAGTTGGCACTGACTGACAAAGAACTTATGATTCTGCAATTTGTATCCAAAGGATATAAAAGCAAAGAAATTGCTGCAGCCATGGATGTATCCGAGCGTACGATCAAAGCGCATTTAACGAGCGTGTATAATAAACTTGGCGTCGATTCCAGATCACAGGCCGTTGCCATCGCCATGGAACGCGGCATATTAAAATCATAGAGGGTTAAAGGAATGCGAAACGATCAGATGGCCATCTGATCGTTTTTTGGTTGGTTACGGGCTTGCCCGTTTTTGCCCAAAGGTACATGCCCGATGGTACGATGCTGCTGCGCGCAATCTCCATTAACCTAATAACAGATCAAGAAATTTAATGTTATTGGATTGGAGTTGTTGGCGGAATGGCTAAAATGTTGTATCGACTGGGATGGTGGTCGGCCAAAAATCGATTGAAAGTGATATGGATCGGATTACTGAGCCTGCTGGTCACCGCAGGTTTTGCATTATCCATCGGACCGGCGTTTGGTGAAGGTTCGTCCATGCCTGGATTGAAATCACAGGATGCATTGGAACTGCTGTCCAAGGAGTTCCCTTCACCGAAAGATGATGGCGGAAAGATTCAAATGGTGATGAAAACGCCTTGGCATGAAGATCTGTCCGCAAGTTCAGCCCGGCAGTTCATTCAGCAGAATTTGAAAATAATCGCCAAGGATACAAGCGTACAATCGACTGTAAGTCCTTATGACACCAAAACCATTAGCGAAGACCAAACCATAGGGGTTGCGACAATTAACTACAAGGTTGCGGGTGACGAAGTTACAGACCAGTCCAAAGAACGGGTGGAACAGGTTGCTCATGCGATGCGCGATGCAGGCTGGGGAGTTGAGCTAACCGGCACGGGGTACGTGCAGATGGAAACCGGCGGGGCGACCGAAGCCATCGGCATCCTCTTTGCCTTTATCATTTTATCCATTACCTTCACTTCGTTTCTGACAGGCATGCTGCCCATTATTACTGCTATTGTGGGGCTCGTACTTGGGCTGATGGGCGTGCTTTTGGCTTCGAATGTAACGGAAATGACTTCAAGTTCGCTTTCATTGGCAGCCATGCTTGGACTGGCCGTGGGCATCGACTATGCGCTGTTCATCGTTTCCCGGTTCCGTCAGCAACGAGCAGAAGGATATGGCATACATGAATCCATTGCGATTGCCAATGCTACTGCGGGTAGTTCCGTCGTATTCGCGGGCATCACGGTCATCATCGGACTGATTGGGCTTTCCGTCGCACAGATTTCGTTTTTGACGGCAATGGGGATTGCAGGTGCATTGTGCGTATTCACGGCGGTCATCACAGCAATTGTTATTGTGCCCGCCATTCTGGGGCTGCTTGGAAAACGGTTGGATCCGGAAAAGAAAAACCGTTTCTTATCCCTGTTTGTGAGCAAGTCCAAAAAAACGGGCGTAGATAGCCGCTGGGGAAGTTTCGTGACAAGACGACCTTGGTCCATTCTGGTGATCGGGGCCGGCCTGCTTGCCATTGTTGCTTCACCATTCAGTCATTTGAATTTGGGCATGCCGGATGATGCGCAAAAGTCCACGGCCAAGACGGAGCGTCGGGCATACGATTTGTTATCCGAAGGTTTTGGTGCCGGATACCACAGTCCGATTATTGTGCTGGCGAAAACGTCGGGCAATGAAGAGAACGATTCGAATACGGAAAAGATAAATCAGGTGGTAAGCGAATTTAAAAAATTTCCGAATGTGGCCAGTGTGTCCCCTGCAATCCCAGGTTCGTCGGGAGAAGTCAGCATGATCCGCATCATTCCTTCCACAGGTGCGCATGATGTTCAAACGAAAGAGCTTGTGGAACAGATTCGCAGCAAAGCCCCTGAGATGCAAAAAGAACAAAACGTGCAGGTCATGGTGACCGGAAGCACGGTCGTCAGCATTGATATTTCACAGAAATTGAATGATGCAATCCCGAAATTTGGGTTGGTTGTTGTCGGTTTGGCCTTTGTTCTGCTTATGGTTGTATTCCGTTCCCTGCTTGTACCCATCAAGGCAGTACTGGGTTTTGTGCTCTCCTTTATGGCAACCCTGGGTTTCGTCGTTTATGTCGTTCAGGATGGCAAGCTGGGCCACTGGTTTGGATTCGAAGCTCCCGGGCCTGTGCTGAATTTCCTGCCGATTATCGTCGTCGGCGTTCTTTTCGGGCTCGCCATGGACTACGAAGTGTTTTTGGTCAGCCGGATGAGGGAAGAGTATAAACATACGGGGAATGCGCGACGAGCCGTTTTGGCAGGAATCAAAAATAGCGGTGCTGTCGTGACGTCTGCCGGCCTGATCATGATCTCGGTGTTTACGGGGTTTATGATGGCTGAAGATCCGATCGTTAAATCGATGGGGTTTGCGCTTGCATTCGGCATTCTGTTCGATGCATTCGTCGTGCGTTTAATGCTGGTGCCTGCCATCATGACGATCCTTGGGAAGTCTGCCTGGTATTTGCCGAAGTGGCTTGATCGCCTCATACCGAACCTTGATATTGAAGGCGAGAGCGTATTGCAGGAACTTGAACGGGACAAAGCGGCGTAAGGACAAGGCGGCTGTATAAACCGCCAAAAATATGCACACGTCAACGGAGAGGCAGAACCAATCCCAGATTTTCCCTTCGAAGAAGGACATTCGTAAAAATCGGGGATAATGGCGATCGGAAGACGGTACTGTACTCGCAGTGATCGAGTGTGATTGATTAGTGCGGTTTCTTTAGTCGCAAGTGTCTCCAGCCATGAAATGAAAAACGTTCTACCGGAGGTGAGCGAACCATGATGAATCTTTCGTTAATCATCCCTGTTTGCAATGACGAACGAAATATTTATGACCTGTATATGGATATTAAGGACGCTTTTCATGAGCGGCTGGAACGTTATGAAATTATTTTCGTCAATGACGGGAGCAAGGACGGCAGCGATCGGGTATTGCGTGAAATTGTGCAAATCGATCCTTGCGTGAGAAGGATCAGCCTTGACCGGACATACGGGAAAAGCGCGGCCATTCAGGCAGGCATCCTGCATTCCAGCTATCCGCTCATCGCGCTGATGGATGCCAGCATGCAAACCCATCCCAAAGATATTTTCAAATTAATGCCGTTTATCCGCAGAAAAGATTTTGTGAACGGAAGATGGCGCACATGCGACGACAAATTTCTGAATAAAGTGTCCATGGATTTGGGAAGCCGCATCCGATGTTGGATTACAGGCCATAAAAATATAGATTCGATATGTCCGCTGCAGCTTTTTAAAAGGGAAGTAGCCGATCGTTTGTTTTTCTTCAATGGCATCGATCGATTTCTGCCCGTGATGGCGAGGATGCATGGATTTTCCGTGATAGAGGTCACGGTTGAACGGAATCGTGCGAGGAGCAGCACACAACGTCGTTTCTTCCATAATATCTGTGCAGGCGTGATGGACGCCATCGTCGTCGCATTGCTGAAGACAAGAGTGATCCGGTATAAAACGAAGAGCGGATAACGGTTTCCACGATAGGCACCGTGAATAGCGCTTCACCGGCTTAGGAAGGATAGAACGCCCGTTTGATCCCTGCTTGTGTTAATATTATCCTGTGCCGAGCATAATCAAGCAGAGGAGATCAACTTATGAGCAGAACGATTCTGTTAACCGGTTTTGAGCCTTTCGGCGGGGATGCAATCAATCCGGCGCAAAAGGTACTCGAATGGTTTGAAGGGCGATCCATCGAGGGTTATTCGATCTATGCCAAGGAACTGCCGACCGTGTTTGGTTCGTCGATCGAGCAGCTTTGCGAAGCGATCGACGAAATAAAGCCGGAGTTGGTGATATGCCTTGGCTTGGCTGCGGGCCGACCTGACATTACGGTGGAACGGATCGCCATCAATGTGGATGATGCACGCATTCCGGACAATGAAGGCAATCAGCCTCCGGGCCAGCCCATCTTTCCGGACGGTCCGGCCGCTTATTGGTCGACGCTTCCCATTAAAGCTATGGTGAATGCGATGAACGAGCAGGGCATCCCGGCTTCGGTATCCAATACGGCAGGAACGTTTGTGTGCAATCATGTTTTTTACGGTTTAATGCATAAACTCGAACAATGCGGAGGCCGCGCTCGGGGAGGCTTCATCCACATCCCGATGCTTCCGGAACAAGCGGTATCGCGCAGCGGACCGAGCATGGGCATGGAGATGATCCTGAAAGGAGTGGAAGCAGGCATTCGCGCGGCCATCTTGCATCCGAGCGACATTGTTGCTGCCCACGGGCAGATATGTTGAAGTCCAGCTGTTGGTCTTTAAAAGTTAAACCCGGGAGCCGCGTTTATAGCGGCTCTTTTTTGTTAGGCAGCTTGAGCTTGCATCAAACGGAATCAAGTTCTTGCCAAAAACAAGCGGACAAGAACTTGATCCAACGTTTATTTGCCAAAAACGAGCGTGGTATTGGATGATCCGGCGTATTTGGTCACGAATTCGCGGGCATAGCTGGCATCCCGCACTTCGTAGCTGTAATTGCTGCTGGGTCTCCAATTGGTTTTGGGTGATTTGGGAGCGGTCAAGGCTGGCGTACTGCCTGTATCGGTGAATTCGCCATTGCCCTTGTCATCGAGAATGCCGCCTTTTTCGGCACCTGCTCCGAAGTAATTGTTTTCCGAGTAAATGCGAGCTTTTTCGCCGATGGTCATCGCCTGGTTGAAGTTGTTGGCGTAGTTATTTTTGATGTGAAAGTATCCGTATCGCATAAGACCGGGCCCGCGAACGTACAGGTTCTCGAAGTAATTGTTGGCCATCGTGACGTGAGGCACGCCATTATAAGCACTGTTACCATCATTAGGGTGCCCCAGAATGATTCCGTATTTGTGATTCGCGAATTTGGAGTTGCTGATCGTAATGTAGTCGGCACGATCGCCGATGTAAAGCAGCTTGTCCAAATCACTGCCGCTGGAACTGTACGCATGCCCCGAGAAGGTTACATGGTCAATCCAGTAGTTCGTGCCGGAGGTAATGTACATCTGGATGTCGTCATTTCCGTTTATGCTGGCAGAATGTTCAAACGTGAGGTTCTGGAAAATGACGTTGCTTGAGCTGGAGGTGGAGCGGAAATGAATATTGGTGAGCGTGTGGTTGTTGTACGAACCAACAATGGTTTTGTTGGCGCCAAAGTTCACTTTTTGCAATGTGGATGAAGAAATGTTTTTTTCAATGACAACAATTTTCGGCGTAGTATCTGCAACTTGGGTTCGCAGGTCGCTCAAGGTACTGATATAGACGATCTGACCGTTTTTGCCGCCGGTGACGGCCGACTTGGAAACGCCATTTTCGTTTTTGGCGTTCCCGGCGAAACCGGTAAGTCCCGTTGTGCCGGTGTTCGGAAAACTGGCTGCACCATAAGAGGGTGAACTTGCGGGGAAGTTCAACAAAAACAGCACAGCGGCGAGCAATAAAATTGAAAGCCTTTTCAAAACAGGTCACCATCCTTTGTTTTGTCCTTAATTTTACATATTGATTATATTATGTATTTCGTTTCGCATCAATAATAATGATTTAATACGATATAAACTGCAAAAAACATACACACGTTAACGGAGAGGCAATGTATATAGGATTAATAAGAGAGGCTTTGAACTCAGGAAATTGGATTTCCTTTTTCAAGAAATAATAAGCAAGTTATTTGTTTTTCTGCCAAAATCATAACAAAAAAACGAATCAATAAGTCCGGTGCTGCAAATCCTAATATTAAAATTTGAAATTTTTCATTTTCATGCAATGAATTGGAATGTATAATGGGCAATACACGTGAACAAACATGTCACGCTAAAGCGGGAAAGAAAGATGTTATCCGGTGAGGGCCGAGAAGAAGGAGGACACATGAAAACAACAAAGGTCTCATTTGCATTACTATCCATGCTGCTGTTTCTGGTGGCGGGATTAACCGGATGGGCAGGTACCACTGCCGCACAATCCAATGAAGTCAAAACGTACGTCATCGGTACGGATATTACGTTTGCTCCGTTCGAATTCCAGGATTTGAACGGTGATTTCGTCGGCATCGATATGGACCTGTTGAATGCGATCGCCAAAGATCAAAATTTCAAGGTACAAGTTAAACCGCTTGGATTTAACGCAGCCGTTCAGGCACTGGAATCCAATCAGGTCGATGGCGTGATTGCGGGTATGAGCATTACCGATGAGCGTAAGCAAAAATTCGATTTTTCCGAAGCCTATTTCCAATCGGGCGTTGTTATGGGCGTAAGTGCCAACAATGATACCGTGAAAAGCTATGAAGATCTGCGTGGCCAAAAAGTCGCTGTTAAAACAGGGACGGAAGGTTACACGTTTGCAGAATCGATTGCTTCGAAATACGGATTTACGATCGTTCCGTTCGACGACTCTTCGCAAATGTACGATGATGTCAAAACCGGAAATTCGATCGCGTGTTTTGAAGACTATCCCGTTATGGCTTATGGAGTCACCCAAAATAACGGATTAAAGATCGTGACGGATAAAGAACCGGGCGGTTCTTATGGCTTTGCGGTCAGCAAAGGACAGAATAAAGAGCTGTTGGTGAAGTTCAATGCAGGTCTGACCAATATTCAAGCAAGTGGCGAATATGACGCCATCCTCGCAAAATACTTGGGTGAAGGTTCCTCCACGGCTGCGCTTGGCCGCTGGGAATTGATCCAGAAATCGCTGCCTGCGCTGATTAAGGGCATGGGCAAGACGTTATTGTACACGATCGTATCGTTGTTCTTTGCGTTCATTCTGGGACTGATCTTCGGTTTCATGAAGGTTGGCCAGAATAAATTTCTGCGGGGCGTAGCTACGGTGTTTGTCGATTTGTTCCGCGGTGTGCCGTTAATTGTATTGGCTTTCTTTATTTATTTCGGCATTCCGCAGGCATTAGGATTTACGATGCCGTTGTTCTTGGCTGCGATTCTGACACTCAGCTTGAATGCTGGGGCTTACGTCACCGAAATCATTCGCGGGGGAATTCAGTCGGTGGATCGCGGACAATTGGAAGCGGCTCGCTCCCTGGGTCTGCCTTACCGCAAGGCAATGATCAAGATCGTTATTCCTCAGGCGATTCGCGTTATGATTCCGGCATTTGTCAACCAACTCGTGATCACCTTGAAGGATACGTCTATTCTGAGTGTCATCGGTCTGGTCGAGCTGACGCAATCCGGTAAAATCATCATTGCCAGAACCTTTGCTTCGTTCGATATCTGGTTGACGGTTGCCATTATGTATTTGATCGTGATCACCATACTAACCAAATTGTCAGGCTATCTGGAGGTGAAGCTTCGCCGTGGGTAAAATCAAAGTCGAAGGATTGAAAAAAAGTTACGGATCGAATCAGGTGTTGAGAGGCATCGACATGACGGTCAACGAAGGCGAAGTGGTTTGCGTCATCGGGCCGTCCGGCTCCGGAAAAAGCACGTTTTTGCGCTGCATCAACAAACTGGAAGAGATCACCGAAGGAAGGGTCATCGTGGATGACCAAGACTTGAGCGATCCAAAAACGGACATTAACAAAGCACGCGAAAATATCGGCATGGTCTTCCAGCATTTCAATCTGTTCCCGCATTTCAGCGTACTGAAAAACATCATGTTTGCGCCGATGGAACTCGGTAAGCTCAGCCAAGAAAAGGCCCGTGATACCGCGCTTCGTTTGCTGGAGAGAGTGGGATTGAAGGATAAGGCAGACAGCTTCCCGAGCCAGCTTTCGGGTGGACAAAAGCAGCGGGTAGCGATTGCCCGCGCGCTTGCGATGAACCCGGACGTGATGCTGTTCGACGAACCGACATCCGCGCTTGATCCCGAAATGGTCGGCGAGGTGCTTGGCGTCATGAAGGATCTTGCCCGTGAAGGCATGACCATGATGATCGTAACGCATGAGATGGGATTCGCGCGCGAAGTAGCCGATCGCGTCATTTTCATGGATGGCGGCTATATTTTGGAGCAAGGCAAACCTGAAGATATTTTTGTGAATCCACAAAATGAACGTACCATCACCTTTTTGGATAAAGTGCTGTGACGTGTCGTAACGTGTTAACCACAAAATCAAAACCTTCCGGACTTTTAGGTCTGGAAGGTTTTTTTGCGGCATGGCTGTCGATTGCTTCGATCGGCTAATAACAAAAAGCACCTTCGAGAATATTCCTTGCCCGAGAGACAACGGGGAATTCTCTAGGGTGCTTTTCATAAGTTTCAGCGTTTTTCTTGTGCATTCAGTTCTGCGATCAGTTTGTCTCCTTCGACGTCCAGGTTTGGAAGCATGCGATCCAGCCATTTCGGCAGCCACCAAGCTTTGTCGCCAAAGAGGGACATCACCGCAGGCACAAGTGCCATACGGACCGCGAAGGCGTCGATCAATATGCCAAGCGCAAGCGCGAATCCAATCTGTTTGATCATAATATCATGGGTGAAAATAAATCCGGCGAACACGGATACCATAATGATGGCTGCTGCGACAACGACGCGGCTTGCCATTTGATAACCATGTTTGACGCTGTCGTTTCCGCGATGTCCGTGCACATAGGACTCTCTCATCGAGGATACCAGGAAAACCTGATAGTCCATGGCCAATCCGTAGAGAATGCCTGTAACCATGATCGGAATAAAGCTAAGCAGAGGACCGCCCGTGTCAAACCCGAACCATTCTTTTGCCCAACCCCACTGGAACACGGCTGTAGTTAACCCGAACGTAGCAAGGATACTCAGCAAAAACCCGATGGTAGCCTTAATGGGTACCAGAATGGACCGGAAGACCAGGAGCAGGATGACCAATGAAAGGATTACAATGATTCCGATATATACCGGGAAAACTTCTGCCAGTTTGGCAGACATGTCGATGTTGACCGCAGTAAGTCCTGTAACGCCAAGCTTCATATCCTGATCGCGTGCAATCGCAGAATCTGGTGAACGCAATTCCTCGACCAGCTGTTTGGTCGCCTGATCCGTTGGGCCTGTTTCAGGAATGAGGCTTAGAATGGCCATTTTGCCGTCTTTGCTCACACCGGCAGGCGTTACAACCGAAACGTGGTCCAATTGTTGCAATTGCTGGGCAAGCATGCCCAACGTTTGAAGCGAGACCGTCTGCGACGCATCGTTAGGCTCGGCCACAATGAGCAGAGGCCCATTGAAGCCTTCTCCGAATCCCTTCGTAATGGCGTCGTAACTTTGGCGCGCGGTTGTATCCAGATTGGCCGTAGCGCCTGATGGCATGCCAAGTTCCATTTTGGCAACCGGGAGCGCAGCCGTGCCGAGAATGGCAATGACGGCGACGATGACGAGCCAGCGAAACTTCACGACGCCGGAAACCCAGCGATCCGCGAGTTTGTTTGCCTGTTTAGCCCCTTGTGTATGATTCTTTTCTCTTGCTTTGCGGGAGCAGATGCGTTCGCCCAACAGGCCGAGCAAGGCCGGAAGAAGCGTCAAGGCAATCAGCACGTTGAACAGTACGGTAACGGAGGCGACGAGCGCCATCATGCTCAGGAAGGAAATGCCGATCACCAGCAATCCGCACAGCGCGATGATCACGGTCAGACCCGCGAAGAATACGGCGCTGCCTGCGGTGCCGACGGCCCGGCTCGCCGCTTCGCGCGCGCTTAGGTTTTGGTCAAAAATCAGTCTCCGCTGCCGGTTGACGATAAACAGTGCGTAGTCAATGCCGACGGCGAGGCCGATCATAAGCGCCAATACCGGTGTAAAGGAGGTCATCGTCACGAAATTCGAGATGGCGAAGGCACCGCCTACACCAGCGGCTACACCGAACAATGCGATGACGATTGGCAAACCTGCCGCAACGACGGAGCCCAGCGTCATAAACAGAACGATTGCGGCAATAACCAGGCCGTAAATCTCATTGCTTCCGATCGGGATGCCGACTTCTTTCAACGAATCGCTCGGCAGGATGGTTATATTCGTTCCTTGTTCGGCTTGCGATACCGCCTGAATGACGGAATCCGTGACGCCTTTGGGCAAGGAGTTCTGCTGTACCGTGAACTGGAATTGGAACAATGCCACGTTGCCGTCTGAGGAAATATTCACGCCAGGTACGGGCATGCCATTAACTATAAGAGGCCCATAAGGCGGTAACTCCGTTTGCTCCGAGCTTGTTTGTCGGGATGCGGCGGCCTGCGCAGCCTGCTGCTGCATGGCTGAAGCGTCGGCACCGGCAGCAGCGGCCAGCTCCGCAGGATTGATAACGTAATCCAATTGATATACATCATTCACCGCTTTGGTGATGGCGCTAAGGTTATCGGGCGTATCCAAACGCTCTCCTTCGGGAGCGCTGAAAATAACGCTGCCTTGGCCTCCCGATGCTTCGGGCAATTCCTTTTCCAAACGGTCCAGCACTTGCTGGGAAGGGGTTCCTTCGAGTTTGATGTCGGACGAGACATGCACGCCGTTCATGCCCAAGGCCGCTGCGACGATGCCCAGAATCAGAACCCAGCCCAAGATGAAGTACCACGGTTTGTCGTAAGCTTTCCTTCCAAGTCTATAAAGTAGTTTTGACATCGTTTTTTCGTTCTCTCCTAACGTTCGTTAAATCTGGAATCCATTGCGCAAATAAGTAAACGCGGAATCGATATATTCATCGAATGAAACGGAACCCGGCGTATCCTCGGAAGGCAGCCCAGGAATGTTAACAGGGACGCTCCCATCCAGCAGGGGGATGATCGCCGCGCAAACGGCGCCGGCAAGAAAATGGTTATAGCCCACCGGATAACGGTTTTCGAACAGTCCATTCAGCGCTTCCTGGGCAGCGGTCTGCAATCGGTGCAACAGGCTGAGCGTGTAAGGAGCCAGCGTCGGATACGTTTTCGACAGTTCCAGAATTTGATGGATTCTCCGAAGGACCTCTTCCGTCAATTGCATTTTGATGAACTGGTACATGACTTCAAGCGGCGTCGTATCTTCGGGCAGCCGTTCAATCATGTCCAAATATTCGTCAATCCCGTGAAAATGCTCGCCCGCCATGACTACGGCTTCCTCCTTGCACGAAAAATGATTCGCGAACGTTCTGCGGGAATATCCTGCGCGCTGCACGATATCTTCGACCACGAAACCATCCAGCCCGCGTTCCAGGGCAAGTTGAAAAGCGGCTTCAGCCAAAGCGCTGGCGGTGGCTTCTTTTTTGATAGCGCGTAAACTGCGGTTCACGATGGTTCACCTCCGATTCCATAAAAATGTGGGAAAGATGCCTCAATCATATCAATTAATTGCCCAATGTGCAATTTTGCCTAAAGTGCAATATTTAAAATCGAGAAAGTTGCATGAAAAAAAGACCATAAGGCTGAGGGCCCAAGGTCTCACATGCAAGTCACATACGTCTATTGCTAGCGTACGTTACATACAACCAATCAGACACTGAACATGTGCCAGAGTGCCAATATGAACTGATAGGAGAAATAGAATGAAAATCCCAATAAAAGTATGCCTGCAATGACGGAGACAAAACGAATCATGGCCCGGCTCATCACTTTGCGCGAAACGGAAACGATGGACATCAAGCCCAAGTCATGAATCACAATGCCGCATAACACGCCGATGGCCGCAATGGCAAAGCTTTCTTTGCCTGAATTGTAAGAAGCCGATAACACGGCTCCGAAAACGGAGATCCAGAAGATCAGATTGCCGGGGGATACAGCAACCAGCAGTCCGCTGAAGAATGTGCTCCAGAACGATTTTTTCGTTTTTTCATCTGCCGGGGTGATGTCCTGGTCTGCGTTCCGGATCGAATCATAGCCCAGGTAGGCCAGAACGGCTGCGCCCGCAAGCCAAAGCGGAATTTGCACATAAGGCAATGCAAGCAAGGAAGCAAACCCGAAATACATCGCCAGGATCAGCGAAACATCGACCGTCATGCCGCCCAGACCCACGGCCCACCCGTGAACGAACCCGTTTTTTAATCCTTGCTTCGTCATCTCGACCGTAATAGCGCCGACAGGCATGGCTATGGCGAGACCGATTAAAACATATTTGATGTAAATTTCCATAAAAAAGCTCCTTTCACTATCGGGAATCCACGCGGAGACATGAAAAAAGACTGGATGGGCAAGCTACTTGAAGCAACATCACTCACTCATATGAAAAAGGAATGAATCCATGGGTACTGCATCAAATGCATCAGATAAGGAGAAAAAACTGAAATGGTGGCAGCTAAGCCTGCTTGGCGTTGCTGGCACGATCGGTACGGGTTATTTTTTGGGATCGGGACTGGCCATCTCCATCGGCGGACCGGCGGTATTGTTTGCTTATGTTTTGGCGGCGCTGGGGACCTATGTAGTGTTCGATGCCCTGGCTCGGATGACGGCCGGTCATCCCGAGCAAGGCTCCTTTCGTTCCTACGCGAAGAACGCGTATGGCAGCTGGGCAGGGTTTGCGAGCGGATGGATCTACTGGTTTTCGGAGCTGCTCATCATGGGAAGCCAACTGACCGCATTAGCTATTTTCTCGCGATTCTGGTTTCCTGCAGTTCCGCTCTGGCTGTTCGCTGCCGGTTTCGGACTGGCAGGCATGTGCATCGTCTTTTTCGGCAATAAAGGATTCGACCGGGTCGAGCACGTGTTGGCGATCATCAAGATTGCTGCCATTGCGATGTTTTTGATACTGGCATGTTCACTTCTGGCCGGATGGATCGGGGGAGCGAAATTCAATGCCGATATGCCCCTCGATGCTGCAGAGGTCCTGCCCAAAGGATGGAACGGGCTGTGGTCGTCTTTTCTGTTTGCGTTCTATGCTTATGGCGGCATTGAAGTGTTAGGTATCTTGTCCTATCGGCTAAAAGACCCCAAACAGGCGCCCAGAGCCGGGAAAGTCATGTTGATCACCCTTGCGGCAGTCTACGCCTTATCCATCGGACTTGCCGTAAGCATGGTTCCATTAAGCGCGTTTAATCCGAAGGAAAGCCCGTTTGTGTTGGCGCTGAGCAGCGATCATCTGAAATTCATCCCCCACGTGTTCAATGGAGTGTTGATCATTGCCGGATTTTCCACCATGACTGCATCCCTGTACGCCGTTACGTCGATGATGATCACCCTAGCACAGGAGGGGGATGCGCCTAAGCTTTTTTCGCGAAAATGGAAGAAAAAATATCCGCTGTTTGCGTTAACCCTCATCGGCTGCGGCTTGATCGGAACCATTGCCGTTTCCATAATGCTGCCGGAAAAAGTGTATGAATACGTCACGACGGCAGCCGGATTAATGTTGCTGTACAACTGGTCCTTTATTTTGATGTCTTCGGGCAAATTGGTAAAGGCGACGGTTTTCGCGAAAATCAAGCGCTGGGTCGGATTGCTGCTCATCGGAGCGGCCGTTACGGGAAGCTTGTTCCATCCGCTCAGCCGCCCCGGATTTTTCGTCAGCCTGCTGCTTGTTGCACTGATTGGTGCAAGCGACTTCATGGTCCAGCATGTCCGCAAAAAGAGGGCGCGTCTGTCAGAGCCCCATCCAGGGAATGCCGATGCGATGCATTTTTCCGAACGGATGCCGACATTTGCGAAGCGAAGAAACAAACTGAAATGATGAAGGCATGACAAAAGCCCTCTTTCGAAAGGACTGCTTTTAACATCTTATTCGAAGGAGGGTCCTTCTAGGACAAGGTTCTGTTAATTCGTTGACAAGCACGTTTCGAATCACTCCTGCCGCTGTCCTTTTTGCAGGGCGCGATGAAACGGGCACTTGGATAAAGAAGTCTCGTCATCCCGCAGAAAATACTGCCTGTATTCAAGGTTTCCTTGCGATCCGTACGGTTTCAATTCCGGGTGGGCGGGAGCAGCATCGTATTTGACCAAGCGCTCGCGGATTCTCGGAGCAATGGCAGCAGCCTTTTGGGGATGGGCATTCCAGCGATCAAGCACCCAACGGGGCGTTAAGGCTAACATGAAATAAGGGAAGCTGCGGCTTTGGCGAAGGACGTGCGCCGGCGTGCCGCAATAGACAAAATAACGTTCTCCGTCATAACAGTACTCCCACATGGCATTTTCCGGATCTTCCGGAATGTCGGACGGCCAGGATGCATCATCGAGACCGCTGACCTCACTTAACAGATTCCAGAATAACGTTTCATAACTCAATACGTCTTCAACATTATCCCCGGGTTCAAAAAAAACGACCAGGGAAGAATAATCGCCGAAAGAGCGTGAATATTGTCCATATTCTGCAATGATGGCTGCCAGTTGGCTGCCTGCAGACCCATTGCCCGAATTGGACACGAACCCATAACGGAGGTGGCCCAGTGCGAAGGCATGCGTTGCCGGAATGCAGGGAAACCGGTGTTCCCGATCGCCCATTTTGGAAGCGAATCGCTTACAGGCGTCTTTTTTCCAGTCATCCAGTGAAAGCTCTTCACGCTCGATCTCCGTATGTTCGAACAGCAGCGACATGAACAGTCCTCCTTTTCTCTATAGGATATCGCCCAGAAGGAAAATGGTGACTGTCCAGTTGACGTTTTGCGCAAGGCCTATAACGACAACAGGCGCGTGCTTTCTTGCCCGTGTAAACAAACAGCCCAGCGCACATCCGGAGATTGAATGGGCTGCTTTGTTTGCACGAAGGTATTCGGCAAGCCGTCCTTAATGGCGGCTTTTTCCCGCTTATGGATCTTTACATCCAACCTGATCCCATTTAAGATGAATATGATTTTGGCCTCGTTGAAATAATGACAAAGACAAGAACTAGGGGGGCCAGAATTTTTGATTTAATGATCTTTGGGAGATGGAACATATGCTCGAAATTACCCCTAATCTTGATCCGGCCTCGGATGAGCCGATGTATTTGCAGCTATATGAATACCTGAAAGACGAAATACAGAAAAAAAGAATTCCGGCTAACGGCAAATTGCCTTCGCAACGGCGCTTGTCCTCGTATTTGAACATCAGCCGCAATACGGTAGACGCGGCATACCAGCAGCTCGTTGCCGAAGGGTACGTCATCAGCGAAGAACGCCGGGGGCTGTTCGTCGCCGAGATGCAGGATACGTTTCTGCTGGCCGGCCTTCCGCATGATGCACTGCAGTCCGGAAGCGAAGGTGAAGCTGCCGGACTCGAGGGACCGGCGCAAAAGTACGCATTCGATTTTAAATATGGGGAAGTGGACCTGACTCATTTCCCCTTCAAGCTATGGCGTCAAATGATGATGAAAAGCATCATGGCCGAACAAAATAGCGTGATTTTGGCCGGGGAACCGCAAGGAGAACTTGGACTGCGCAAGCAAATTTCGGAGTACATCTATCAATCCCGCGGCGTAAATTGCCGGGAAGAACAAATCGTTATTGGTGCGGGCACGCAGTATCTGTTAAGCATGCTATGCAAGATCATCGGCAGGGAGCATGGTTTCGGGGTGGAAGATCCCGGGTACGATCAGGCCCTTCTGGTCATCAAGGATTACGCAAAACAAGTGGAACCGATCCCTCTCGACAAACACGGCCTGAGCGTGGTCGAGCTGATGAACACGGACGTAAAGGCCGTATATGTTACGCCTTCGCATCAGTTCCCGACAGGTACCGTCATGCCGATCTCCAGGCGGTTGGAGCTGATCGAATGGGCAAAAAATAACGACGGGTACGTCATCGAAGACGATTACGACAGCGAATTCAGGTATGAAGGCAGGCCTATTCCGTCACTGCATAGTTTGGATATGCATGGAAACACCGTGTATTTAGGCACGTTTTCCAAACTGTTGATGCCTTCCATACGAATCAGCTTCATGGTGCTGCCGGAAAAACTGCTAGGAACGTACAACGAGCGGTACGCGGGTTACAAACAAACCGTGTCCAAACTGGATCAGCATACGCTGGAGATGTTCATGGAAAGCGGCGAATGGAGCAAACATCTCAACAAAGCCAGAAACATTTATAAAAAAAGACATCATGCGTTATTGACGGCAATCAAGGATTACATGAAGGACAGCGTTCAAATCATCGGTTCGGCTTCAGGGCTGCACCTGGTGCTGGAGCCGCGCAACGGCATGACCGAGGAAGAACTTATCGCCGCCGCGCAGCATAATGGCGTTTTGGTCTATCCGATGTCTGCTTTTTATGAGAAAAAGCATCATTCGGGAAACGCGCAGGTCCTGCTTGGTTTCGGAGGATTGAATGAGGAACGGATCCGCGAAGGCGTTTCTCTGCTCTGCGAGGCTTGGTTTCGTGGACGATAATTTGTCCCGGTTTTGCACGGTAACGCGTTGTGGTCCTATATAAAATTTAAAATCTGGCCCTACCCATTACTCCCGGAATGGTTTAATTTATAAGAGCCAGTTAACAGAGACGAAATAAAAGCATGCAATGCTTGGATGGTTCGTTCGAATTCGGATAGGGGGACTACAGATGAATACAGGTACCGATCGTGTGAAAAGAGGCATGGCAGAAATGCAAAAAGGCGGCGTCATCATGGACGTCATGAACGCCGAACAGGCAAAGATCGCAGAAGCGGCCGGGGCAACGGCAGTCATGGCGCTGGAGCGCGTGCCATCGGATATCCGTGCCGCAGGCGGCGTTGCTCGGATGGCAGATCCAACGATCGTGGAAGAAGTCATGAAAGTGGTAACGATCCCGGTTATGGCCAAAGCACGCATTGGCCACTACGTGGAAGCCAAAGTGCTGGAATCCCTGGGTGTGGATTACCTGGACGAGAGTGAAGTGTTGACACCAGCCGATGAGGTGTACCATATCGACAAACGCGAATTCGTCGTTCCGTTTGTTTGCGGCGCGAAGGATCTGGGTGAAGCGCTGCGCCGGATCGGAGAGGGTGCTTCGATGATCCGTACCAAAGGCGAGCCGGGAACCGGAAATATCGTTGAAGCGGTCCGTCATATGCGTTTGATCAACAGCCAGATCAAGAAAGTGGCGGGCATGTCCAAAGACGAGCTGTATCATGAAGCCAAATTGCTCGGCGTTCCTTATGAGCAGCTGCTGGATGTACACGAAAACGGCAAACTGCCGGTCGTCAACTTTGCGGCAGGCGGTGTAGCCACCCCGGCGGATGCGGCGTTGATGATGCACCTGGGCGCAGACGGCGTATTCGTAGGATCAGGCATTTTCAAATCGGACAGCCCTGAGAAGTTTGCGCGTGCGATCGTGGAAGCAACGACGCACTACACGGATTACAAATTGATCGCCGAAGTATCCAAAAACCTGGGTACGCCGATGAAAGGCATCGACATTGCCACGCTTGCACCGTCGGAGCGCATGTCGGACCGCGGCTGGTAAGATCATCAAGACCACGGTGTGTGACCGTGGAGGACTATAGGTCAAGAAAGCACCACTCTTTATGGAGTGGTGCTTCTTCTTTTTACGCAGGGCAACTGTACGAAAAGGGGAAATGCCGAAGGAACGACTTACACTTTTAATACCCTGCCAAACCTTATACAATAAGGCATATCCGCAAGAAGAAAGGAAGATGAAATGATGCCACTGACCCCTGCAGGAATTCAAGCGATGGAGCTTCGGATGGACGTGAATGGGGAAGCGTTCGTCGTACATCCGACATTGTTGTGGGACGAGCAGCATGTCGTTCTCGTCGATACCGGCATTTCCGGGCAATTGGACCTGATCCGTACGATGCTGGAAAAGGAAGGGTTTGCTTTGGACAATCTGACGCATGTCATCATCACGCATCAAGACCGCGACCATATCGGCAGTCTGCCGGAAGTGGTGCAAGCCAGGGAAGGCCAGGTCGCGGTGCTGGCGCATGAGAAGGCCGTCCCTTATTTGACCGCAGCGATCCCGCTCATCAAAAGCAAGGTTTTTGCACCGTCCGTGCAGGTGCATACGGCACTTCAGGATGGCGACATTCTTCCGTTGGCCGGCGGCATTCAGGTCGTCTATACGCCGGGGCACACGCCGGATCACATGTCACTGTACCATATTCCGAGCAAAACGCTGATCGCCGGTGACGCATTGACTTCGCAAGAAGGCAATCTTCTCTCCTTTGACCCCCAACATACGTTAGATCCATCCACCGCTTTGCAGTCGATCGCGAAATTGCTGGAGCTCGACGTGGATGCAGTGATCGCTTATCATGGCGGTGCCGTCACGAATCATGTGAAGGAACGGCTGCAAGAAATCGTACATACGACACCCGTCATTCGACCATGTGCGGAGAGCGATGAACCTGCCATTTTCCGCATTATTAACGATGCAGCTATCGCCTATCAAGGGGTTATTCCGGAAGATCGGTATCATGTGCCGTATATGAGCCTGGAAGAGCTGAAGCAGGAGATGAACAGTGGCGTAAACTTCTGGGGCGTCGAGCTTGGCGGACAACTTGTCGGCGTCATGGGTATCCAAGACAAAGGGGATGTGGCGTTAATCCGTCATGCTTACGTACAAACGACAAGCCGCCAGGGCGGCATTGGCACCATGCTGCTGAATCACATCGTTGGATTTACCGACAAACCGATCCTGATCGGCACATGGGAAGCGGCATCGTGGGCCATCGCGTTTTATGAGAAAAACGGCTTCGCCCTGGTTCCGCCGGAGAAAAAAGCGGAGCTGCTGCAGCGATATTGGGACGTGCCGGAAAGGCAGATTGAAACGTCGGTCGTGCTGGCATCTCCGAATGTTTTAAAGTAAATATGTTCATCCGTGTACGGTTTCGATTCATGGTAAAATGGAAAGGCGATTATCATCGTCAACTGAAAATATTGCTCTTGAGGAGGGGGATTATGGAATTTTTTGCGGAATATTTGACGCGCATCGATCATCCGGAGCACCGTGCCCGAATGGAAGAAGTATTGAATTGGGTAAAGGAGTCTTATCCGGTCTTATCGCCCAAAATTGCATGGAATCAGCCCATGTTTACCGATCACGATACGTTTATTATCGGGTTTAGCGTGTCCAAACAGCACATCGCCGTAGCTCCCGAGAAGGTGGTCATTGAACGTTTTGCGGATGACATTACCCAAGCGGGCTACACCCATACCAAGGAACTGATTCGTATGCCGTGGAAAAATGAAGTCGATTTTGGTTTGCTTGCGAAACTGATCGAGTTCAATATATTGGACAAGGCTGAGTGCACTACGTTTTGGAGAAAATAGAAAGCAAGCTCGAAGCACACTACAAAAATAAAAAGGGAGATCCCGTCATGGCAAAAATCGGCCCTAAAATCAAAACGTTTTTGATGTTTGAAGGTCAGGCAGAAGAGGCGATGAACTTCTACGTGAGTCTGTTCGAAGACTCTGAAATCACAAGCATTCAACGATACGGCCCGAATGAAGATGGTCCGGAAGGTTCTTTGCATCAAGCAACATTCAAGCTGGCCGGGCAAACGTTCATGTGTATCGACAGCTACGTGAAGCATGCTTTTTCGTTTACGCCTGCCATTTCCCTGTTTGTGGAGTGTGAATCGGATGAGGAAATTGAACGCACGTTTGCCAAATTGCTGGATGGAGGAACCGTGTACATGCCGCTTGGCGCTTATCCATTCAGTTCCAAATTCGGCTGGGTCGGAGACAAATTCGGCGTGACGTGGCAGCTTAACCTGGCCTGATCCGTTCTCTGAAAAAGCGCGTAAATCGTATGCTGAAAGCAATCATGACGGAGCAAGATTGCGGACAAGCTTGCTCCGTTCAATGTCATCGATTGCTCCGATAAGCAATGATTTCAGGCTTCAAGACCCACGCCTTCATAAAACTGATACTTGTTTTTGCCGCTTGATTTGGCTTGATATAATGCGGCATCCGCATGCTCAAGCAGCGTGGACAGATCGATATTCATTTGTTCGGTATAAGGAATGATGCCAATGCTCACCGATAATTGGAATTTCTCCTTATCCCTGAGACTGTCCCAGGAGGATAACCGGCCCAGAATCAACTCTGCCTGCTTCACAATCTGATGCTGATCCGACAAATGATGATAATAAACCACGAATTCATCCCCGCCAAGCCGAACGACAAACCCGTCATTGTGCAGCATCAGCTCTTCCAAACGAAGGGACACTTCCTTCAATACCAAATCTCCCGCATGATGGCCGAACAAGTCGTTTACATTCTTGAAGCCATCCAGATCAAGGAACAACAAAGCTCCATATGCTGTTGGATGTTCATCAAAGTATTTATGCAGGAACTGTCTGTTGTAAGCCCCCGTTAACGAATCCCTGAAGGCCAATTTTTCCAAATCCAAATAATATGAAAACAGCCTCGCCACTTTTTGAAACAAATTCACGCTTGTGCGGTCAAATACCGAAGCCGTGGAATTCACGGCGCATAACGTGCCGAATACATCCCCGTTTCTCAGGATTATGGGAACCCCTAGGTAGGAACCGATACTGGCTTCCTTTAAAGCAGGCAGCAGATCATCCAACGCCGAGTCTTGGGTGATATCTTCATAGACCAACGGCGCATCGCATGAGAAATCAATCCGGTTGCATACGGTGGAGTCGACTTGAATCGTCATCCCTTCATGAATTCCGATCGTTTTATCATTGTCCAACACTTTCAGGATGACTTGCTCTGTGTCGGTGAGGGAACTCAGGAATAAAAACTTATCCCGGAGAATCTGATTGGCCATTTCCAAAATATCGTGCGTGACCTCGTTGAAATTTGTATAAAAAGGAAATTCTTTGATGGGCTGACTCATAATGTAACTCTCCTTAATATCAAATATATATAGTTGCAGACGATCAGGTTATCGCTGTGAAATATGTATTCAAGACCGGGTGTCCGGGTCTTCTTGTTGATTTCGTTTAAAAATAGTATCAACCTATATATTACTAAAAACTTACATTCAAAAAAACAAAAATATTTTTCAATTTTTAATAAAATGAAAAAACAGGACTTCCTAAAACGAGGTTTAGGAAGTCCTTCGTATAATGCTGACCAATTGGAAAATGTTCTAGGGAAAAGTAAAATGTTTAGTTGGATCAAAAAAGAGCATGAGAGGATCATCAAGCGGCTTTAGGCGCCGCAGGTTTGCTGTTTACGATCCAAATGCCGAACAGGACGAGGGCGATGCCTCCAAGCGTGGCGATCTTGAAGGATTCATGTAGGAAGAGCCAACCGGACAACACCCCGATGATGGGAACAGTCAACAATGTAATCGATGCTTTGCTGGCCTCAAGTTTGGACAGAATGTTGGTCCATAATACAAACGCAAGCGCGGACGCAACAATGCCGGAAAACAGCAAGTACAACACAGCGTTCAGATTCCAGTGGGTTGTCCCATGTTCGAACAGCAGGGAGCAAATGAACAGACCGATCGTTCCGAATGCCATCTGCCAGGTCGTGAACTGCACTTTGTCACAGTCCTGAAGCTTTTGTTTGATGATCAGGTTGGAGATTGCCCAAGAGATTGCGGACGAAAGAGCCAGCAGTAAAATCCAAGGATTCCCGGAGAAACGAATGTCCATCGCGAGTCCCAATCCCAGAATGCCAACGATGATTCCAATGGATTTGCGGGTCGTTAACCGGTCGCTTGGAATGACGTAATGTGCCATTAAGGAGAGAAACAAGGGCATGCTGTAGGTCAGCACGGACGTTAAGCCGGCACTGATGTAATTCAGGGATACCTGAATCGCAATGTTAAAATAGGACGTTTGCAAAATGCCGCAGATCACGTAGTTTTGATAATATATCTAAAATTGACTAAAATAGATTAAGCAATTTATTATGATCGAGGTGTATACATGTCGATAAAATCCTACCAATGGGAGAGGTTTTGGTGTGAACGTACAGAATCATATAGTTTGACTGAAAAGGGATACTTAATGGATCCAACTTCCGAGTATGGGAAGCTTGTTAATCATAATATAAAAACAACTGAAGATATTTCACGTTTTAAATGTGTTGTTTTATTAGGTGAACCCGGAATCGGAAAATCAGAAAGTATAGAAAATTTAGTGAATACAGAGGATAATCACAGCAAAACTTTGCGTATAAATTTGAGATCGTATGGTTCAGAAGAAAGATTGATCAAAAATTTGTTTGAAAGCCCTTTATTTTTGGAATGGGAAAAGACTAAAGAAAATAATATATATCTATATTTAGACAGTTTGGACGAGTGTTTGTTGAGGATTAATCATGTTTCTTCCATATTGGCCGATGAACTTCAGAAATATGATGTGCAACGCATTTACTTAAGAATTGCTTGCCGCACCTCAGATTGGCCACACCAGTTAGAAAAGGACCTTGCGGAGCTATGGGGGAAGGAACAGTTCTTGGCACTTGAGCTATTACCATTACGTGAAAAGGATGTTATCGAGGCAGTAAAGGACAAGGATTTTCAAATCAATAACTTCATGACTGCACTATCTGAAAAAGATATTGTCCCTTTTTCAATCAAGCCTATAACGTTACAGATGCTAATTGATATATGTCAGAACAGAGGGAGATTTCCAGAAACACAAAGTGAAATATATCTTCAAGGATGTCAAATCCTATGTGAAGAACCGAATGAGACCCGTAAAAGATCAACTCATGTTGATCCAAGGAGAAGATTGACTATAGCTTCTAGAATAGCTGCATTAACTGTATTTACAAATAAATACGCTATAGGGTATAGCAGAAGTATTCGAACTACAGCAGAAGAAGATATTCAAATATCAGATATTATAGATGGATCAAATAGAACCCTGGAAGATGTTTTAGTGTTGAATGAAAGTGATGTTCTTGAAGTACTCTCAACAGGACTTTTTACTTCGCGAGGAATTAATCGTCTGGGATGGGCTCATCAAACTTACGCAGAGTATTTAGCAGCTTTATATATTGTAGAGAATAAACTGGAATTAGAGCAGATAATTAGCTTAATTAGCCACCCAGAGGACGGGCATATAGTTCCTCAGCTGTATGAAGTAGCTTCTTGGTTGGCTTCATTTAATATGGATATTTTCAAGTATATCTGGTCGCGATCCAGAAGTGCTACTAAGAAGTGACATCAAAGGCACAGGCGATACAGCAAAAAAGGAATTGGTTACAGCTCTTCTAGATAGATATAATTCTGGTCTAATGCATGATGGAAATTACGAGATAATTCGTTACTTCGATAAGTTATGGCATAATGACTTGGGATCGCAGTTAGAACCCTATATAGTGGATAATTCCAAAGATATAATAGTTAGAAGAGTTTCGATACGTATAGCCAAGGCGTGTAATATAACAGAAGTAAAGCAACATCTTCTTGATCTTACATTCAATAAAAAAGAAGAGTACTATTTACGTGTAGCAGCAGGTAGTGCTTATATAGAAATGTGTGATGACGAAGAGATTGTAAAGTTGCTCCCCCTAATTCGTTTTGACTATGATGACCATCCTGACGAAGAATTGAAAGGGATGGTATTAAAGGCTTTGTGGCCTAATTACATTTCTGGTCAGGAGCTATTTTCAAATTTGAATTTACCAAAGAGGAGTAATTTGATAGGATTATATCGAGATTTTATAAGTCATGATATCATTACCACTCTACATGATGAGGACCTGCCATTCGCACTAGAATGGATAGAACAATTCGTTGATGTTCATAGAATAAAGTTAACCATACAGGGACTATTCCATGAAATTATGGGAAGGGCTACTGAACTTATAGAGATTCCATCTATTTTGGTGCCATTTATGAGAGTGTTGAAAAAGAGGATTAAACATTTTGATCATTTTGAATACCTACCAAGACTCAATAATGATGAGGTTTTAAGAAAAGCAATTATCACCACATTAATTAAAGAAATTGAAACTCCTTCGGACGCCACATATATTTCATCATCGGCGTTTTTACGTTCCTCGGATGTTCCATGGCTATTAGAAAAAATGCTCATGATAAAAGAAATTGAAATTCAAAGAGAATATGCAAAGATTATAAACAGAGTATTTAACCCGAATAATTACGAGCAGGTACATTTATTAATTGTTGCAGCTCAAGAGAATGATATAATAGCCCAAGAATTTAAATATTATTTTGAGAGTGTACAATTAAAATCGGAAAAAGGAATAAAGTTAAAAGAAAATTACTATTTTTTAAGAACTAGCCGTCAAACAGAGAGAGTTGAGATACCACCTCTATCACAAAGAATTAATAAATATCTATCGCAAATTGAATCAGAAAATATTAAGGCATGGAGACGTCTTTGTTACGAACTTTCTTTTGATAAGGATGGTGGTGGTTCAAATGAGCTGGAGTCAAGTTTAAAGAATTATGATAGCTGGTTAGAATTAAATGAAAATGATCGGAAAAGAATTATTAATTGTTCTGAAATCTATATAAAGCATATGAAATTAAAAAGAGATCAATGGTTTGGAGAGAAATACAATAAGTCATTTATGGCCGCTTATAAAGCAATAAGATTAATCTACGGTTCTAAGTATAATGTTATACTCGAACTAAACAATGATGTTTGGACAAATTTTTCACCAGTGCTTGTAACGCAGTATACTGACTCAAATCAAGAAAAGTCGATTCAACTAGAGCTTATTGAATTAGCATATTCTAGAATTCCTGATCAGGTAATATCTGATTTGCTAATCGTTATGCAAGAGGAAAACAAATCTCTTAATAACATTTTTGTGAATAAACTAATTGCAAATTGTTGGGATGAAAAAATGAAACGCGCCATCTTTAATTTTTTTATATCCTATGATTTAGCTCCTCAGTCTAAAAAAGCTATACTTGAAGATCTACTTTTACATCAAGTACATGGAGTAGAAGAGTATATACTAACTGAGATCGAATCTGTATTGATTAATGGTAACATGGAGAAGAAAAGTGTAGCTATTTTAGGGGCAGTAGCACTTTGTAATTATTCTACACAAGGGTGGAAAAGAGTTTGGAATTTTAATACTCAAACAGAGTTTCTAAAAGAGTTTTTTTTAGCAGTAGCAAATGAGAGCCAAGCGTCGCTAAAACTTAACTCTGTAAAAGAAACACTGCTTGCTGATTTATATATATGGTTGGTGAATCATTTTCCACATGAAGAGGATCCAAAATATGAAGACGATGAAATGGCCCATTTTGTAGGCCCACGAGAGAGTCTGACTGAACTTAGAGATAATATGTTGAAGCTTTTGAAAACACGTGGAACTAAGGAATCACAATTTGAATATAAAAGAGTTATTGATGAATTGCCGCATTTGAGTTGGCTGAAATGGGGATTAGCTGAGGCGGATCTGGCTGCTAGACGCAATACGTGGACTCCTCCTCGACCTATTGATATTATTTTATTTGCAAGTAATAAAGAAAAGAGACTCGTACGGAGTGGTGAAGAGCTTCTTGATGTCATTCTTGAAGCATTAAATAGAATTGAAAAAAGGCTTCATGGCGCCACCCCAGAAGTACGTTCTTTATGGAATGATTTAGGGAATAGTAAATTCACTCCTTGGAACGAAAATGAGTTTTCTAATTATATAAAACAACGTCTAGATGATGAATTAAGAGGGAGAGGAATCATTACAAATCGCGAAGTTGAACTTCAACCTACATTAGGATCGGAAATAGGAGAACGAACGGACATCCATGTAGATGCTGTTTTACCTGATAATAATAAATATGAGAAGATTACAGTTATAATAGAGGTCAAAGGGAATTGGCATCCAGAGCTTTTTGAAGCTATGCAAGACCAGCTATCCAACAGATATTTGAAAGAAGGAAAGACACTGTATGGGTTGTATTTGGTAGCATGGTTTGAGAGTGATAAATGGGACCCTAATGATCCGCGCAAAAGAAAAAGTTCTAAACACGATATTACAGAGGTGAAGAGAGTTTTACAGAAACAAGCAGAATGTTTATCGACTAATAAATTGATAAAACAATACGTAATGGACGTGACTTATTAAGTGTAAATATATAAACACCACAAAACGCGTAAATGCCCCCTTCGAATAAACATTGGAAAACACCTTGATTATTCCGATGAATTCTTAGGGGTGTGTTTTTGTGTCAGGATGACAACGGCTATGGATGAATCACAAAAAAGCTGATACGCTTTGCACAAACGCCAAATTAATAAGACATACCACACTGGGGAGCATGTGGCGGAGAATCTGTGTCGGCGAAACTTTACAGTAGCAAATCTGAATCAGAAAAAGGAATACTTTCCAAATTTATAGAACCCTCTTTATATAATATCAACTACACATACAAAGGAGGCTGTTATGGACCAAGAGAGATTTATGATCATCGTTAAAGGGGTTGACAGGACACGGGATGTATCCTCATATGAAATGGATCCTCCAAAAGTATGGATTAAATACGAAGGTTCTTCTAAGGCTTATTCTTATGGACTCAATGATGTACAGTTACTGACGCCGACTATTCAGGACATAACGGAGGATATGGCTGTTTTTCACGATGGATATCCTTTTGATAATGTAAAAAGAGTGCTAGATTTCGGTCCAAAGATTAGGGTGTGTTTCAACAATGAGAGTATTCGTACATACGATAGGGAGCGTATTCAAGTTAGAAATAGTAGTACTCAAAACGCTGAAGGGCGTGAGATGCTGGACTATTGGCGTGCGATTTCAAAACATGTGAAGAGTGAGGATGAATACGAGAACAAGGAAACTTTTTTAGCAAAACAATTTGCAAAACTAAACTATGTAGATCCAGATAGTGTTTTAAGTCAATATCTTCTGAAAAAACCTATAAAGAGCCATATCTCGGATACAAGGGAGCCGATTTTCCCGTTTAGGTACAATTTGAGTCAAAGAACTGCACTTGAGCAGGCTTTAAAAAGCACCATCAGTATTATCGAAGGCCCTCCGGGAACGGGTAAAACTCAGACGATCTTAAACATCCTTGCGAATTTGGCGGTTATGCAGGGAAAAAAGGTAGCGGTTGTTTCGGGTAATAATGCTGCAGTTCTGAATGTGCAAGAAAAGATGGAACGGCAAGGGTACCACTTTTTTATAGCTAGTTTGGGCAACCAAGAGAACAAAAAAAAATTCTTTGCCAATCTACCAAATTGGGATGTATCGGAATGGTCAAGCGAGTTGCCAGAGGACGAGTTAAACGCCACACTACAAGATTTGAATCAACGGATTCACTGTTTAATGGAACTGGATCGGGAGAAGGCACAGCTTATGCAGAAGCTGTCGGCCTACTTGCTTGAACAGGAGCATTTTGAGCATTATTATGCTAGGCAGGATGTTCAATCTATAGAGAAGTTTTCATTTTACCAGCAGACATCAAAGCGGATTTTAGAGTTTATGAAAGATAGTTTTCTGGCTGTTGAGATGAAAAGGAAATATAAACTCCTTTATCAATTCAAGTTATTTTTCAAGCATGGTTTTACGGATTTCAAAAGATTGAAGGAGCATGGGCTGGATGTCATCTTGAATGTTCAGCGTAAATTCTACATGTTAAAAGTTAAGGAGCTATCAGATCGTATTCAGGAGCTTGAGAATGAATTGGAGTCCCAAGACTATCAAACCTTAATGAATCAGCACCAGCAGATTTCTGAAACGCTCTTTCGTCACAGATTACATGAGAAATACCATAACCGTCCGGCTGTTGACTGCAATGAGAAGACATACACTCAGAGCAAAAAGTTCAAAACGTTTATCGAGCATTATCCAATTGTACTTAGTACAACGCATTCTTTACGGAATTGTGTACCCACAAACTACTTATTTGATTATTGTATCATTGACGAATCTTCGCAGGTTGATCTGCTGACAGGGGCTTTAGCTTTGTCCTGCTGCAAGCAGGCTATTATTGTAGGTGATACCAAGCAACTACCACATATCGTTGGGAAGGAGGTTGAACAGAAGATCCAGAGTCAGGTGGCTCCTAACATGAATGGAGCTTACAGTTATATCGAGCATAATTTGTTGTCATCCATGTTGGCTTTATACGGCGATTCAATTCCAAAAGTGATGTTAAGAGAGCATTACCGCTGCCATTCTCAAATTATTGAATTTTGCAACAGGAAATATTACGACGGCGAATTAATTGTTTTCACCGATCCAGGGATTTCTGAATCTCCTTTATTGATTTACAAGACGTCACCGGGCAATCACATGAGGGAAGTGACCCATGGTAAAAAAGGAAAGTTCAATGTCAGGGAACTTGATGTCATTGAACAGGAGATTCTATTGGGATACCTTGAAGCGGCAGTAGGTCATGCGGATATCGGCTTTGTAACGCCATATCGCAAGCAAGTGGAGAAAGCGACTCAGCAATTCACTGCAGATATTGAGAGTGACACGATCCATAAATATCAAGGCCGTGAGAAGTCTGTTATGATCATGTCTACGGTGCTCGACCGAACCAGAATAGGAGGCATGGGGATGAAATTTGTTAATGATCCCTGTATGATCAATGTGGCTGTGTCCCGTGCGAAGGAGAGGTTTATTCTGGTGACCGATCAGTCAGCATTTCGCAAGTATGGGAATGAAGTGGGAGATCTCATGAGATATATGGAATATAGCACGCTGGACAACAATGTAGTGGAGAGCGAGATTCATTCTGTATTTGACTTGTTATATAAGGAATATTCTAAAAGTCTTCAGAAATTTCGAGAAAGCGTTCGTTTCTATAATAAATCAAGGCATCGGAGCGAGAATATTATGCAGGCCTTGCTCGACCAAATGTTACAGGAGCCTATGTTTAAGGATTTTGAACTAGGGAATCAGGTTCTACTGATGAATTTGTTTAGCGACCTGGAGCGGTTAACTGAGGAAGAGCGTAGATTCGTGAAACATGGTTCTTCTGTTGATTTTGTGATTTATCATAAACTGGACCGATCGCTAGCGCTGGCGATTGAAGTAGATGGATTTGCCTTTCACGAGAACAATCCTGAACAACTAAAGCGAGATAAGAAAAAAGAAGAGATTTTCAAAAAATTTGGAATGGAATTAGAAAGGTTCCGTACCAACGAGAGTGGGGAAGAACAGAGGATTAGGGAGCTGTTAAACTCTATGTTATATAAGGCAGAGTGATTTAGATAGACTAATCATCTTCGATTTTATTTTATTAGTTCAACGTTTTCTCTTTAAACGTTCGACTCTCATCAGTGGTTTGATATTTTTTGCAACCGCGGCATTAGGTCCTTCCACAACTGGTTATCTGTAATGGTTTCGGTTTTTCTTTCAGATTGGCCTTGTATTTCGCAACGGCCTTTTTCCAAAAGAAGTATTGGCAATCACTACAAGCTTGGTTCCGTCAGGAGGTAGTGCTCTCAACGACATATATTTTTCCTTAAAAAGTAGCTCCAGTAAATTACGATTTCCAATATCCTCTTTTATTTGCTCCGAAAGGAAGCGGTCGATGGTACGGAAATCTGGAACTTATAGCCCGGCAAGCACATAAATATGATATTTCCCGGACAGTTTTAGCGATTTGACGGGGACGGCAGATTCTTTTGGTGAGCATATTGGATGATAGCTAAAAAGGCGAGCACCGGAGTACGCAGCAATGAATTTGAAATCACTCAGGCGATTGACAAGTATGGTTTACCATCGAACAAGGTGATTTTCGGGGGATGTCACTCTCTAAATCCATTGGCAAACAAAATTGATCCATTCTATATTGAAAGTACAAAGAAACCGTCTCCTTTCGGATGTTGGGTAGTACCTCCATTTAACCAAGGAATGGTTTCTTTTTTTATAATTTAAAAAAGGATGTATATAGCCATTTTTATGACTTTTTGGACAACTCCTTTAGTGTTTTTTGTATTGGAGGATAAATAACCAAAAGGGCTAAAGTAACAAATAGTCTTGTCAAAAGTGTACCCGCATGATAAAGTTGATAACGATTATCAATATCATTAAAAAAGGGTGGATTCATTTGTTGAAACGGACAACTTCAATCTGGCTTATGCTTGTACTGGCCATGGTGTTAGTGCTGAGTGCATGCGGCCAAAAAGCGACTACAACGACCGAGACGACAACGAATGCGTCTGCGGGAGCGGACCGTTCGACCGATACAAGTTCTTCGGAGGCAACAGCGGTAACGGAAGAAGAAACGGTGACGTATCAATCCGATGCAGGTGAGATACAAGTGCCTAAAAATCCGCAGCGCATCGTCGATCTGACGGCATTCTCGACAGGTTATTTCGTTGCGCTGGATGCACCGGTCGTCGGAGCGCTCTCGGGCGCGATGAACAACAAATACATTAAAGATCAATTGGCCGGCCAAGGTACGACGGACCTGGGCGAGCAGCCGACAGCCGAGCAAATCGTCAGCCTGCAGCCGGACTTGATCATCGCTTATACAGGAACCGAGGGAATTGATCAATTATCCCAGATTGCTCCCGTCGTACAGCTCAAGTATGGTGCGCTAAACTACAAAGACCTCATGCTGGAGCTGGGCAAACTGACCAATCGGGAAGATGCGGCCAAAGCATGGGTCGCGAACTGGGAAGCCAAGATTAACGAACTGAAGCCGCAGGTGAAGGCCGCGGTAGGCGACCGCACGGTTTCGATCCTCAACCCGTATTCGAAGGGGCTATATGTATTCGGCCATAATTTCGGCCGCGGCGGGGAGATCATCTATGGGGAATTTGGCCTTAAAGCACCAGCCAAGGCTCAAGCCGAAGCGATCGACAGCGGAACAGGCTGGGCTTCCATTTCAATGGAAGTGCTGCCGGAATACGCGGGTGACATCATCTTTACGAGTCCATGGTCGGGCGATACAAGTGATCCGCAGATTGTTTACGAGAACAAGATCTGGGCTAATCTGCCTGCGGTGAAGGCCGGACATGTATTCCAGCTTGACCCTACCTCGGACACGTACAATGATCCCATTTCTTTGGAAGGCCAGTTGAAGTTTATTACCGATAGCTTGCTTTCCGCCAAATAAATCCTTATCCGTCCATAACGTTTAACCATAAAAACGAGTATTCCTGAAAGGCTTCCTAGCGGCGGTTCAGGAGTACTCGTTTTATTTCACGTCTATTTAAATAGGATATAACGTTCGAAGAGAAGGGATACATCGAGAAATACAGAATATTTGAGGGTGTATGCTGGGAGCTTGCTTTGGGGTATTCGTCGTATCAGCGATTGTTACAAGTTATGATACAGGGAGGAAATGATCCGTGGTACTAGATGACGAAGCTTTTAAAAAGCTGATATCCACCAGAAATGTTGGGAAAGTCACGTATGGAATAGAAAAAAGGGAAGCAGAGAACGAAAAATGGATGAATGATTTATTGGTCAAAATGGGGCATAACTCGTCGAGAATCGAACATCATTGGAGATCGGTAACGAGGGAGTATGCCCATCAGATTCTTGAATTCATCTTTACCATGGAAATGACCCACAACCTGGCCATAAATTCTAAGCCGTTTGCGCACTCCATAAGCAACTGTTATCTGAATCAATTCGGACCAGAGGCAGAATTTTACACGAATGGACTGTTCGATACTTCTGACGGCTCTTTCAAGCTCTATGCCTGGACGTCTATTACAGATGGCGAAACGTATACCTATGATACAGGGGTCATCGGGATCGATACAGAGCGAATTGGAATTCTTTGGGCGACCGATCCTATGTAGATAAAAGAAAAAAGGCCTTCCCTCTCAACGAATTGGAGTGATAAAGCCGCTATTTCGCGATGCGAACCTGAATCTCCGTCAAAAATTCATCGGTATGGATCGTTTCCCGGTTGTCGATTTCATAGATTTCGAAAGGGGCATCCAGCAATGCATATCCGTTTTCACTGGCATGGTCCATGACGTCCATGATCCGCTTTGCACTCTGAGTATAATCCCCTCGGTAACAAAGTGAAAGGTACTCCCCGGCGGGAAGCAGATCATCGTAGTCGCGGGCGTTTCGATCCAAAATGAAAAAGATGGAGTCGAACACCTCCTTCATGCCTGCCTGCAATTCCTCGACGGCCACGGATGCTCCGAATAATTGATTGCCAAAATCACGGATTTTGCTTTCATGCTTTTGATGCAGCTTTTTGATCGCCAAGTCCATTTCCTCATCCCTCGTGATCCGCATCTTTAGCTGTAAGCAAGGCCGATCGGGATAGGATTTGATCGTGAATACTCCAGTTTCAATGTTCTTTGCTGCAGACAAGACATGGATTCGTTCCTGGATAAGTTGTTGCTTGAAACGCAGCCTTTCGATCTGTTCGCTGATCAGCGCCTCCTCCGTATGGAACAACGAAAGCGTACTATCAATGCTTTGATGGTCCAAGTACTCTTTGATCTGCTGCATGGAGAAGTCCAATTGGCGCAAATCGCGAATAATGTTCAATTTGTATATGTCATGCAAGCCATAGAGCCTATATCCATTGGTGTCCCGTCGTGGCTGGAGCACGCCCAATTTCTCGTAATAACGCAAGGAGTCCGCGCCGATTTGATACAGTTTGGATATTTCATTGATTTTAAAAACACTTTTCATGCCTCGATCCAATCCTTCTTCAATAAGTAATCAGTCAAAAAACAAACGATGGAACGCCAAATGGCTTTTTGCCTTGCGGAATTCGCCTGGCGAACATCCGACAATGCCATGAAAGACTTTGATAAAATAACTGCTTCCCGAGAAGCCCACTTGTTGGGCAATTTCCTCGATGCTAAGATCGGTTTCGCGCAGCAATCGCACCGCATGGCCGAGCCGGATCTTGGTCAAATACTGCAGCGGGGACATTCCTATGGTTGCCGTAAATCTTCGAATAAAATGAAACTTGGACAAACCTGCCGCCTGTGCACAAGCATCAACGCCTGAAATAACCGGATAATGCTCTTCCATCCAGGCCAAAGCCTTGCGAATCGCTTCCGGATGGTCGCCGTCTCCGTCTGTATGGCTGGTATAACGTCTCAATTCCATCATGAATCGGTAGACGGATGACGAAGCACGGAATGCATCCGATAGCTGACCATCCCTGGCATCGAGAAAAATATGCTCCAATGTATGGATTACCGAATGGTGACGCGGAATGGGAACGATCGGGCCGTACTTTTTTTTGACAGCATGCCAGTGGTCCTGCAGCCCTGTAGGACGAAACAGCAAAAAAAGGAATTCCCAGGATTCGTCACGGTCATCGAAGCGATAACAGTGATCGTCCGGGATTTCCACGAGCAATGCCGTCTCCTCCGGAACGAGGTACTCTTTGCTGCCTACACGGAGGCGTCCTTGTCCGGATAACGTATATTGAAAAAGAAAAAGGGGGCCGTCGGACCGCTTCAATCCGTCCCAGGAATAGAGGGGGGACGAGACCTGGTCGCGACCGACGGCATATAGTTCATAAAGGCCCATGGCTTCCGCTTCGGAAAAACGGAACCCGATCGTTGAATACTCAGGCTGATTCAATTTTGGTTTAGTCATCTTCTAAGTATATGGAAGTTTACGGTTCGAGTCTATACAATGCGGCTCCATGCGGAGCAATCTCGGCAGACAACGTCCCGTCATTGACGTTAACGTGCTTTCCTGTCCAAAGCTCTTTCGCGCCAGAGGAGCGGGTTACGCCGATTTGCTGCAATCGAACGGAGACGGTGGTCGCTTCGTCACCAACATTAAACAATGCGACGTACACGGAGCCGTCCGTATGATTGGCTTGCCATACAACCTTGTTATCCTCACGGGATACCTGGCGTGCGCCAAAGCCGTTTCTGTGCAGATCAAGCACGTCCCGGTTGGTCAAGAGGGATAGCGTCCAATCGTCGTTGTCCCGCATTTCTCCGCCAAACATGAGTGGCGAACGGAAAATGGACCACAAGGTCATCATCGTCAATTGTTCGTCCTTGGTAAACCGCGTCCACCGATCGCTGCCTCCGCCGTCCACGGAACGAATGCCGAGATGGCCGAGGGGCAGCATGTCGCAATCAGGCCACTGGCCTGGCTCCACATGTTCGGCCCACTTCTCGCAGCGTTCGAACATGCCGAGCAGCAGGGGCCACAGATCCCAGAAATCGTCGGTCATGCGCCACATGTTGGCATTGGCTTTGAATTCCTCGGCGTGCTCCAGAGGGGCTGGCCCCGGTGAAAGGCTGAGAACCATCTCTCTGCCGCTGCGGTCAATGGCTTTGCGAATCATTTCGATTTCAGGCAAATGGGCTTGATACAGGCGGGATGCAGCAATGTCATCCACTTTAACGAAGTCGACGCCCCAGGATGCATACAGTTCAAACAATGAATCGTAATAGGCCTGAGCACCTTCTTTGGCTGCATCTACGCCGTACATGTCCGTGTTCCAAGGGCAGATCGAATTCGGGTGGGCGATGTCCCGAGCCGTGGCCGAGGTGCCCAGAATCGGCGTTGCCGCATGGGCAGCTTGACGCGGGATGCCGCGCATGATGTGGATGCCGAACTTCAGGCCCAAACTGTGCACGTAATCCGCCAATGGTTTGAATCCTTTGCCCCCGGCGGCAGAAGGGAAGCGGTTAACGGCTGGCATCAGCCGAGAGTATTCGTCCATTTCCAGAGGCACAAACGGCCGATACTGCGAAGATATTGCTCCAGGTTCGTACCATTGGATATCGACGACCACGTATTCCCATCCATACGCCTTCAAGTGCTCTGCCATATACTCCGCATTTCCGCGAATCTCTTCTTCGCGCACGGCAGCACCATAACAATCCCAGCTATTCCAGCCCATAGGCGGGGTAAGTGCAAATTGGTGATGATTCATGTCCAGATCCCATCTTTCGTTGATAAAGTATGTTCTGGCTTCATTTTATGGGAACGAAGGATAAGGGACAATCATAAAGTATTGCTCAGGTTGTAAAATATTGCTGTTCTATTGGCGTGACGAACCACGTTGTAATGCCTGTAACGGGTTAGATAGGCTGAATCATGATATAATAGGCTGAAATGGAATAAATATGATGAACATCGAGACTACCAGAGGGTATGGAATGGAGGGAAACGTATGGACCACCGGCAGCTGCTTCCTTTGGTCGAACGGCTGGATGCGAGAGGCATCCGTTACGCTTTAGGCGGCAGCGGATTACTGCGTTATCTGAACTTGATTCAAAGCGTAAACGATTGGGACTTGACGGTTGAATGCTCCAAAGTCGAGCTGCTGGAAGCCATCCATGGATACGACTACAAAGAACAGCCGAGTGGAGACCCCCCGTTTGCCAGTGAATACCGATTGAGTTTGCCTTCATTGAACGTGGATATCATCGGGGGCTTTGCTATATATTCAGGCAAGGGTGTGGTTAAATTGCCCATCCGGCGTATGAGCTTCTGGGACGGAGTCCATGTTTCCCATCCGGAAGTCTGGTATGTTGCTTACAGATTAATGGATCGCGGAACGAAAGGCGATATGTTGTTTCAGTATTTGCAGTCCAATAAAAGGTTGGTCAATCAGGACCTCGTTCACGAGCTGCTTGCTGCCGATCATCTTGATCCGTTTTTGCGCAATGAGCTTAACGATTTGTCATTACCCGCAGAATGAGCATGACATGGAACAGGCGCTATCCTCATCATTGCAGCTCATTTATTTCCCTTTTACGACAGACATAAACGAAAGCCGGAGGGAAGTTGAGCGGAACGAATTCCACTTTATCGATGACGAATGTTTCGGTCAATTGCTTTTTCATTTGAAGCGAATACTGGAAAGCAATGAACTGCCCGCCAGGTTTCAGAGCCGAATGAATCTGTTCGACCAATGCATCCCTCAGTTTGCGCTCGAAATTGAAAAAGGGAAGTCCGCTAAAAATGCAGTCCAATTGCTCGACATTCGCTTGTTGGATCGTTTCCACCAGGTGGGTCGCATCGGCATGACAGGTGAAACGCGGATATTCGGCCTGCAAATTGTTTCTCATGGCCGCGTCCATTTCGAACAAAAACACCTTTGTCGCTTCGGTTGCCCGGGCTTGAATTTGGCGGGTGATTGCTCCCGTACCCGACCCAAGCTCCGCGGCGGCCTTCATTTCATGCCATGGCGCATGTTTCACCATGGTGTTCGCCAAAAAGCGGGAGCTCGGCATGAGGCTTCCGACCCGTTTCGGGCTTTGAATGAAGCTTCTCAAAAATAATAGATTTTCATTCAGAGTCAACGTTTCCACCTCCATTTCCGTTAACATTGCAAAAATAGAAGCGAAGCCAAGATATATGCTAACCAGCATACGTGCCTGCTGCAAAAAAGGTAATGGTCCAACATCACGCACTCGTGGTTGGAAGCAGGGCAATTTTTCGATGATCGGCTTCATGGCTATCTTAATGAACATAACTTAGGAACCACCGGGGATATTTCTAAAGAAATTCTAAAGAATTCGTTGCTATATAAACCGCACTAATTAATCACATCAGGCCACTGCGATTTATATAGCGATACGGAGTGGATATAAAGGCAACAAAAAAACCTTGCCAACCTTCGTTGACAAGGAACGATTACAGAACCGTGAGAAGTCGCTTTATGGCGGCTTTTTTGGCGTTTTAGCACGTACGAAGAATGGAGGAAAGGAGGGCGTTTTATAGAAAAAAAGGAATAGATCCGGTTTACAAATCGTAATAATTACGATAAACTAGCTTTTGCAAAACGTAATTATTACGATTAACAGGAGTGCCAGACATGATCTTATCCTCTTTGCGGGATGTTGTATTTGGCTATGGCCATGAACCGGTCATCGAACAACTCTCGCTAGACATTGCTGCCGGACGGTTCATCGGAATCACGGGGGCTAACGGAACTGCCAAAACGACCTTGCTCAAACTGATGCTTGGATTGCTCAAACCTTGGAGCGGTACGGTGTCGTTCAATAATGTGCGGGAAGACGGAACGAAGGTGATCGTGGGATACGTGCCGCAGCAAGTATCTTCCTTCAATGCCGGCTTCCCAAGCAGTGTCATCGAGCTGGTGCGTTCAGGTTGTTATGCGCGCTTGGGGTGTTTCGGCCGATTCAGCAAACATATGCATGACGTGGTTGAGCAAAGCTTACGGCAGGTCGGCATGTGGGAATACCGTCATCGCAAAGTCGGCGAGCTGTCGGGAGGACAGAAACAACGCGTATGCATCGCACGGGCGCTTGCCCAGGAACCGGATGTACTCGTGCTGGACGAACCGGTGACCGGTCTGGATGCCAAGAGTAGGATCGAGCTGTATCGATTTTTGAAGGATAACGTGACAGCGCATGGGAAAACGGTAATTATGGTTACCCACGGCCTGGAGGAATTGGCACAGTATCTTGACACGGTCATCGAACTGGAAAGAAGGGAGGATGAGGGATGGCGATGTTCGGTTACGAATTCATGCAGCGTGCTTTCTGGGCAGGCGCAATGATCGGCATCATTGCCCCGATTCTGGGAGTGTATTTGATGCTGCGCCGACAAGCGCTGATGGCCGACACGCTCTCACATGTCTCCCTTGCCGGCGTGGCGTTGGGATCGGCCTTGTCGCTTAATCCTTCGCTCAGCGGATTTGCCGTAGCGATCCTTGGAGGCATACTGATCGAGCAGCTTCGGCGCTCTTATCGCACCTACAGCGAGCTCCCGGTAGCGATTATCATGATCTCCGGCCTGGCACTCGCCGTTGTCCTGATGAGTCTTAAGCAAAATTGGAGCAAAAGCTTGAGTTCCTACTTGTTTGGTTCCATCGTTGCCGTAAACGACACCCAACTGCTGCTGATTGCTGCGGTGCTGCTTACAGGACTGGTGTACTTTATTATCTTAAGACGTCCGTTATACAACCTGACCTTTGACGAAGAGACAGCCACGATTTCGGGCGCAAAGGTGAAGCTGCTGTCCTTTTCCTTTGCCGTACTGACCGGCATGACCGTAGCGGCAGCGATGCCGGTTGTGGGCGTGCTTTTGGTGTCGGCATTGATCGTGCTGCCCGCCTCGCTTGCGTTAAGGATTGCGCCAGGGTTTGCAGCCGCGATACATATCGCGATTGGCACCGGTCTGGCCGGTATTTTTTCCGGTTTGAGCTTGTCCTACTACATCGACACACCGCCTGGCGGTACGATCGCATTGGTTTTGCTCGTTTTCCTGCTTGTCACGATGCTTTTCCAAAAGCTGCTGCAGCGCCGCAGCCGGCGAAGCGTGAAATATGCCAAAGAACGAATGAACAAAAGGAGTGCATGAATATGAAATTTTGGAATCGCAGTTTTATCTTTTTAGCTTTGTCGCTTGTATTGGTTCTGGCCGGATGCGGCACGAAATCGAACAGTGCGGGCTCTTCAGCATCCGATAACGCAGCGTCTTCAACGGCCGAAGCATCCACTGACGATGCTGCACAGAAAAAGCTGGAGATCAAGACCAGCTTCTATCCGATGTACGAATTCACTCGTCACGTCGCCGGAGATTTGGCCAATGTCGAAAATTTGGTGCCAGCAGGCATGGAGCCGCATGATTGGGAGCCGACCGCACAGGACATGGCAAAGCTGACCGAAGCCGACGTGCTGGTATATAACGGTGCCGGTTTGGAAAGCTGGGTAGGCCAAGCATTGGATAGCGCCACAGGCTCGAATCTGAAAGCCATTGAAGCAAGCCAAGGAATCGACATTATGGAAGGCTCGGAAGCGCATTCCGAAGAAGAGCATGACCATGACCATGAACATGGCGAGCATGCACATGAGGAACACTCGCATGATGAAAGCGGGCATGTTCACAATCACGGCGGTCTGGACCCTCACGTATGGTTGTCGCCGCAGCTGGCGATTCAAGAGGTTCGTAATATTGAAAAAGGATTATCCGAAGTTGCCCCGGAATACAAAGAACAGTTTAAAGCCAATGCCGATGCATACGTCACCGAACTCGAAGCGCTGGACAACGAATTTACGGAAGGTTTGAAGGATAGCAAACGCAAAGATTTCATTACGCAGCACGCGGCCTTTGGTTATTTGGCCAAACAATACGGGTTGACGCAGGTACCGATCGCTGGATTGTCCCCCGATCAGGAGCCATCTCCGGCCCAAATGGCAGACATCGTGCAGTTTGCCAAGGAGAACAACGTTAAAACGATCTTCTTCGAAACACTGGTCTCTTCCAAAGTGGCCGACACGATCGCTAAAGAGATCGGAGCGAAAACAGATGTTTTGAATCCCATTGAGGGACTTACGGAAGAAGAGCTTGCCGCAGGAAACGACTATGTGCGCGTGATGCGCAGCAACCTTGAAGCATTAAAAACAGCATTGAACGAATAGCGATACGTTGCAAACACGAATCCATGTATACAAATCCAATAAACGAGAAGGCGTTGACTTTTGTGGTCAACGTCTTTTTGTGCACTGCATATCATGGATTCCATCACAAATTGGACACAATTTCCAAATGGGTATAGCTACGTCGAGCTATATGGGAAAGAGGCAAATGTTTGTACACTAAACACAGTTTGTTGTTATCGATGACGTTGCAATCCTTTCGTGGCAATGACGAAACCCATGATGAAAGGAGGGAAATTCCATTCCAAAAGCAGCCGGATCAACGCGTTCGCTGTTCTTGTTTGATGAAAAGCTGTTATTTCGATGGCTTGTCAGCATGCTTGCTTTGGGACTAATGAGCATGTTGTCTTTTTACGGCATTGCCTTTGCTGAAAATAGCAGCGGCCCGATCCCCTTGCAGCCACGGATCGACCGCGCTGTTAATGGCGAAGTCATTACATTGGCACCAGGTACATATTCGGGACCGATCGTCATCGACAAAAGCGTTACGATTCAGGGCGATGATTCCGTCGTGCTGATCAATCCAAAGGCAGCTCCCGCCATTTCGGTTCAATCCGACGAGGTGAGATTAACAGGGTTTCGCGTGCGGCAAGAACATCTCGGCGAGCATGCGGCAATTCACGTGACGGCAAATCAGGTCGTTCTGTCCGATCTTGATATAGAGAGCCAAGGTTACGGCATCATTCTTAGAAAAGCCAGCCAAGGAACCCTGCAGCATAATCTCATTCGTTGGACGGGGCCGTCGAGCACGAAGAATGCGCTGAAGGGAAATGGGATCGACCTGTATGCATCGCAGGAAATCCGGATCACGGATAACGAAATTCACGATGTGCGCGATGGCATTTACATGGAAAACAGCCGCAGCATCGAGGTCGCCAATAATAGGTTATTCGGCAACAGATATGCCATTCACTTGATGTATGTTCACCTTTCGAACGTCACGGGCAACCTGGGCGAGAGAAATGTAACCGGAGCCATGGTCATGGGTGCCAATAAAGCTGTAGTTACGGGAAATACGTTCCGCAAACAAAGCGAAAATGTTCATTCCCAAGGCATTCTGCTCTATGACGTGCAGCGTTCGATCGTCGCGGATAATGTACTTGAGGGAAACCGTGTCGGATTGTATATCCAGGAGTCTTCCGAAAACGAGATCAGCCGAAACGATCTTTTGCGAAATTTCGTTGGCGTGCAATTCAACCATGCGGAGGGAAACGAGCTTCACTCCAACCGATTCGTATCAAACGTGATCGAAGCGCAAGCGGTGGAAAGCCGAAACAACGTCATCCGCCACAACTACTGGGATTCGTTTCAGGGCCTTGACCTCAATGGGGACGGGGTAAGTGAGGCGGCTTATGCCATCAACCCGTTTTATCAGCGTTTGATACAACGCAACTCGGCCTTTCAATTGTTTTTTCAATCCCCGGGCATGATGTTTCTGAGCGACCTGCATACGGAAGGCAGAAGCGAATGGCTCACCGATCTTTCGCCGCGAATGAAACTGGATGCTGCTTCCCGGGCTTACGCAGGAGATAACGAGAACAATCGGTTCGTGCCATGGCTTGGGGGACTGTTATTACTTGCTGCAGGATATATGTTCTATTTGGGAGGAAGACGAAAATGAAAATGAAATGCTGGACATTCACTTTAATCATGTTGTGGTCCATCTTTCTGTTATCGGGCTGCGGCGCGAAATATGCGGCTGTGCCCATCAATGAGGACGTCGATGTATGCGTGATTTGCAATATGCAGGTTAAAGACGATGCTTTTGCCACCCAACTGACGACAAAGGATGGCCAAACGTACAAATTCGACGACATCGGCTGCATGAATGAATGGAAACAACAGAACGGGACGGACCAAATCGGCATGGATTTTGTCCGTGATTATAATGACAAAGAATGGATCGAATACGGCAAAGCGACTTATGTCTACGATGCTTCCCTAAGAACGCCAATGGCTTACGGCATCGTTAGCTTCAAGGACAAGCCGTCCGCCGAAGCCTTCGTTCAGGAACAGGGCGTCGGCCGAATCATGACTGCCGAAGAACTCGCATCCCACGACTGGAAGCAAAATACGGAGGGCATGGACATGCATGGGGAAGGTCAGGGACATACCCACAGTCATCAACAGGAAGCAGGGAGTGAGGAAACGAATCATGCTAACGAAAAAGCAGGAGATGCCGGTCATCATTAATCCGAAAGTCGGTGGAATGCCATGATCTCGAACCTGATTTACGTCGCCAACCGGGAAATCAAACTGGGTTTCCGCAACCCTTGGGCTTATTCGTTCCTGATATTGTTCTGCATGTTCGGTTTGAGCCTGCTGGTGCTGAATGCTCAAAATGTCGTTGAAGGTTTTTCGGGTACGACGGGTTCCTTGCTAAATTTAATTCTCTATCTGCTGCCGTTGATGGCCCTCTTCATCGGATCGTTTTCGTTGACGTCGGAGAGGGAAGACGGCGCTTGGCAATTGTTGTCCACCTATCCTTTGCGTACGTCTTCCTTCGTGATCGGGAAATACCTGGGTTTGTGCTGCGTGCTGATTACGATTGTCTTCTTTGGTTACGGACTTATGGGGGTCGTCAGCGGATTCATGGGCAACGCATTGGACCTGTTGACGTATGGGCTGTTTACGATGTTTTCAGCAGGGTTGGTATGTATGTTCGTAGGGGTGGCTTTATTGATTGGTTCGATCTGCAGCAATCGGTGGCAAGCACTCACCATTTCGGTTTCCGTCTGGTTCTTCCTGGTCATTGCCTGGCCAGCCCTGCTTATTGCGATCCTGGGTTTCGTTCCTTACGCATGGGTGCAGCCGCTTTTGTCTGTTTTGACGTTGCTGAACCCGGCAGAGCTCGTCCGACTGTTCGTTGTCATTAAGCTTGGCGGCGGTTCGATCCTCGGACCCGAATATTATCGGTGGGTTTTCTGGATACAAAAACCCGGCGGAACAGCAATGTTCATGATTGCCTTATGCATTTGGATTGCCTTGTCCATGCTGATCGTTCATCGGATATGGGAAAGGAGGCGATACCTTGGCTGACCACGTTATGCCCTATGTAGTGCACGTCAACAAGTTATGCAAGGTAATGAAAGGAAAGGCACTTGTGCAGAACGTTTCATTCACCATCCATGCCGGACAGATTCTGGCGTTATGCGGCGGAAACGGGGCAGGCAAAAGCACCGTGCTGCGCATGATAGCAGGCATTATGCTCCCCACTTCGGGAGAAGTGAACGTTAACGGCCAAAGCCCAAAGTCGAAACGAACACGCTTCGCCGAGCAAATCGGATACATGCCCGACGATTTTCGCTTCAGCCACAGCCTTTCCGCCGAGGAGACGCTTCAGTTCTGGGCAGACTTGAAAAATGTCGGTACGGACAGAGTGACCGACGTTTTAGAAATGGTTGGGCTCGGGAATCACAAAAAGCAACGCGTCACGACGTTCTCCAAAGGGATGCGGCAAAGATTGCTTTTCGCCCAAGCCGTTCTGTCCAAACCGCCGCTGCTCATTATGGATGAGCCGACGAACGGACTAGACCCGTACTGGATGCAAGAATTCGCTCGGTTGATGAAAGGCATCCGGGCCGAGGGGCAGATGGTCGTTTTCTCGACGCACCAATTGGAGATTGCGGAGGACGTTGCCGATGAGGTGGTGTTTCTGAACCAAGGCCAGCAGGCGGACTTCGGCCCGACGTCCCGGTTCCGGGAACGATTCGGCACGCTGCATGCTGCGTTTCGCCACAGTTTGGGATTAAAGTGAGGTTAGCGTATTGCGATTTCTATCCATAATCATGCGGCGCGCACTGGCTTGGACGATCATCACTGCAGCAGTTGTATGCGCGGTTGCGGTTGTATTGCAACCATATGCAGATTCACGACAGAAGGCCGAAAAGGGGATTATTGCCGTGGGAGAGACGGCTCCCGATTTTGCAGCTGTCGATTTGTCAGGGGAACAAGTACAACTTTCGCAGTATCGCGGGCAGGTCGTGCTCCTTCACTTTTGGGCCTCCTGGTGTGCTCCCTGTGTCAGGGAAATGCCATTATTGAACCGGTTATCCCAATCCCATAATAAAAACGTAAAGACGATTTTCGTCAATGTGGGGGAGTCCAAAGCAACCGTCCGCGAATATCTCGCCGAGAACGGCTTTGAACTTGACGTCGTGATTGATGCGACCGGCAAAATCGCAGGATCCTACCATGTGCCGGGATTGCCTGCAACGATGATCGTCGATCGGAACGGAACGTTCGATCATATCCTTTTTGGCGAACTGCATGAGGACATGCCGATCGACCGATGGCTGGCTGAGCTTTGATCTTGAGCAGGGCACGGGCTCTTTTGGAAACCGGAGAATGAGAGCCGGAATCATCAAGTTGTAAAGGAGGGCTGCGCCCGAAGCGTTGGGATTTGCTTCGAGCGCAGCTGTTTTGGTCATATTGACACAGGGACCGGAAGATGGTTCAGACCGCGAGGCGATCCCGTGCATTCAACTTAGATTTTGGATGGCCAGTTGCCGTACCAGGCGTAGCCGGCCCGTCTCTCTTGGTCGATCTCGCTGAGATTGTATCTGACAATCCCGTCGCGGCCGACAAAGATCGGCTTGTCCGTGCCGATTTCATAGAAACGTGCCCACAGCGGCGTTGTGATGCTGGAGTCTTTAATGACTTTGCCGTCCCCGTTTTCTCTCACGAATTTGATGCCCGTCATCTTGACCTTGTCAAACCAAGCCTGGGCACCGTTAATGGACGCGGTAATCTTGGCATTGGCCGGTCGTGTTTTCAGGAATTTTACGATAGTGCTGCTCTCTGCGGCGGAGAGGGAGGGAACTTCGTATATCCGTGCTCCCGCTGGTTTCAACGTGCTGGAATCATGCTGCTGTCCCCAAGCCGTCAGCTTGCCGCCAACGACGACCTGTGTATTCAGAATGGCATCTACGCCTTTGTTAACGGCATTCCGGCTGCGATCGGCCAGGGAACTGTCAATAAAGGAGAAATCTCCCTTGCGGTTAGCGACTTCATCCAGCAGGTACATGACATTGATCATCGCGTCGTCATTATACGTGATGTGTTTGTGGTAACCCGAGCTTTGGTAAATTTGAGGCCATCCGCCGTTGGCATACTGCATGTTCAGCAAAAAGTTGATGCCTTTGATCGCTGCAGCGGAATATTGGGGATTGTTGGTCTTTTTAAATTCGCTGGCAAGTCTTCGGATTTCAGAATATGTAGCTTTGTTATCGATCGTGGATTTTGCCCATTCTCCGCTCGTTTCTTTGTAATCTTTTCTCCATCCTCCGTCAGGACGCTGGTTTTTCAAAATATCGGAAATGCTCGCCGTCGTTCCGGATGCATCCGCCGCATAGACTTGCCCCGCAGGTAGAATTGCCGTTCCGACAACAGGAAGTGCCAGGGCACAGGCCATCATCAAAGAAGTCACCGTTTTTTTCGCGTTCAACATCTCGTATACCCTCCTAAGTTTAAAATGATAACGGTTCCAAAATATCGATTACCGCTGCTACAGCCTCCTTTTTTGATTCTGGAAAACCATTTTCATCATGTCCATTCCAATTTGTGGATATGGACAAGCTCATTTTATGCAAAACTTTAAAAAATATCAATCTTTGCACATACCATATGGGTGTATATTTTGAATATATTGTTCATCAGAGATAATCTTTAATTAAATTGAATCATATAGACGTATAGGGATAATATACAAATTTTATATGAATATAGTTTCACAATAAAATGGAAGCACACATTTATTTTCAAAAAATGCATTGTGAATGAGCAAAGTTTGTGCTACGATCTTAATCGTTATTATTACGATTAATTTTCAGGAGGAAAACATGAAGTCTACATTTTTGATGGGAATGGTGCTTTTGCTGGTGGTGTTAACCGGTTGTGGACAGCAGGCTAACCAGGATGACGAAGCTGGAGCCGCCAAGGACGAATTGGTTTTTGCCAGCACTAAAGATATTCGCGACATTAATCCGCATCTGACGGGCGGAGAATTGGCGGCGCAAAATATGGTTTTTGAATCACTCGTCGTGAATACTGCGGACGGCGTGCAGCCTAAATTGGCCGAAAGCTGGGAAATCTCCCCGGATGGTTTGACATATACCTTTCATTTGCGCAAAAACGTTGTATTTAGCGATGGCGAAGCCTTCAATGCCGAGGCCGTAAAGAAAAATATCGATGCTGTCGTGTCCAATTACGATAAGAACGCCTGGCTCAATCTGGTGCAGGAAATCGACAACACGAAAGTGGTGGACGAGCACACATTGGCATTGACGTTAAAGCACCCTTATTATCCGACTTTGGAAGAGCTGGGGCTGACAAGACCGTTCCGCATGATCTCCCCCAAAAGCTTCATCGACGGCACGACCGCGAACGGGGTAAACGGTTATGCCGGGACCGGACCATACATACTGACGGAGCACAAAGACAATCAATATGCCTTGTTTGCTTCCAATGAACGCTACTGGGGAGAGCAGCCCAAAATCAAACAAGTGCGTTGGAAGGTCATGCCGGATCATCAAACGATCCTGCTGGGATTGCAAAAAGGCGAAGTGGACCTGATCTTCGGAGCCGACGGTGACATGCTGGACGCCAATGCGTTCAGCGCACTGCAAGAGGGTGGAAAATACGCGACGAAAATCAGTCATCCGTCCGGATCGCGCTCGATCCTGCTGAACAGCAATCGCGCGTTCACGAAGGACAAGCTCGTACGCGAAGCACTGCAATATGCCATCAACAAACGGACGATCGCTACAGGCATTCTGAACGATACGGAACAGATCGCGGATACGTTAATGTCCAAGGCCACGCCGTATGCGAACATCGATTTGAGCATCCGTTCTTACGACGCCAACCAGGCCGAGCAATTGCTCGATCAAGCAGGATGGGTAAAATCGGATGACGGTTACCGCTACAAAAACGGGCAGAAGCTTCATCTGCTGCTCTCGTATAACTCGGACAATGCGCAAGAAAAAACGATCGGCGAATCCATGCAAAGCGATCTGAAAGCGATCGGGGTGGAACTCGAAATTTTGGGTGAAGAAAAGCAAGCTTACTTTGACCGCCAAAAATCCGGCGATTTTGATTTGCAATATTCCCTGTCTTGGGGACTGCCGTATGACCCGCAAACGTACGTCTCCACATGGCGCGTACCTTCCCACGGCGATTACCAAGCCCAAGCGGGATTGGAAAAGAAAGCTTGGTTGGATCAAACCATTAGCGAAGTTTTGCTTGAACAGGACGAGTCCGCGCGAGCGGAAAAATACAAAGAAATCTTTACTTACGTGCATGACGAAGCCGTGTATTTGCCTTTGACGTATTCGGTCGTGAAAGCCATTCACTCGGATCGTTTGCAGGGCGTGGATTTCAATGTATCGCAATACGAAATTCCGTTTGAAAAGATGTATTTTCAATAACAGAGAGCGAGTCGAACGATGAAAGCATACCTGAGCAAACGAATCATCGGCGCCATCCCGCTGCTTGTGCTGGTTACCTTCCTGGCATTCATCCTGATCAACTTAAGGACAAGCGATCCGGCGGAAATTGCCTTGCGCGTCAACCAGATTACGCCGACGGACGAGATGGTGCAGAGCATGCGCGAGGAGCTGGGCCTGAATCAGCCGTTCCTCGTGCGGTACAAGAACTGGATCGTTGACAGTTTTAACGGGGAGTTCGGCACGAGTTATGTCAACAACAAACCCGTATTGGAGGAATTGCGGCAGGCGATTCCGCCAACCTTGCAGCTGGCAGCAGCAACGCTGGCGATCATCGTCATCTTCAGCATGTCGATCGGCATATTGTGCAGCGTGTTCGAGAACCGGTGGCAGGATCGTTTCCTGAGGGGCATCGTATTCGTGCTTGCCGCCATGCCGAGTTTCTGGATCGGTTTGCTGCTGATGTGGTATTTCTCGGTGCACCTGGGACTCCTGCCGACCAGCGGTATGGAGGGACCGACATCGATCATTCTTCCTGCGGTCACGCTGTCGCTTACGTTTCTATCGACGTATGTGCGCTTGATACGCAATAACATGGTTCAGAACAAACATGAAAATTTCGTCCTTTACGCCAAGGTGCGCGGTTTGAAGCAAAGCACGATCACATGGAAAATCTTCACGAATTCGATCCAGTCCTCCTTGACGGCATTCGGCATGTCCGTTCCACGGTTAATCGCGGGTACGGTCGTCGTCGAAAACATATTCGCCTGGCCGGGAATCGGCAGATTGTGCGTCAAAGCGATATTCAATTCCGATGTTCCCGTGATCCAGGCGTACATCTTCATGATGGCTGTGCTGTTCATCGTGTGCAACCTGATTGTGGACATCCTGATCGTGCTGATCGACCCGAGATTACGGAGGGAAGCAAAATGAGTTTTTTCAAACGTTTGCGCGGTGATCGACTGGGCATGGTGTGCCTTGCATTTCTGTCCATGGTTACGCTGGCCGGCCTGTGTGCCCCTCTCCTTGCACCCTATGATCCAACCTTGGTCAATGTCGCCGTGAAGCTCTCCCCGCCAAGCGCGGATTATTGGCTCGGTACCGATCATTTGGGTCGGGATTTGCTGTCGCGTTTGTTGTTCGGCATTCGTACAACCTTTTTCTACGCATTCCTGGCCATGATCGTGACCATTGCGTCGGGATTGATCTTTGGCTTGATGGCCGGGTATTCCAACGGAAAAGTGCGCGAGGTCATTCTGCGGTTCTGCGACGTGATGTTATCCTTTCCGTCCGAGGTCATGATCTTGTCCATTGTCGGCATATTGGGGCCGGGGATCGTCAATATCGTCATCGCCAACATCTTGTCCAAATGGGCCTGGTACACGCGGATGATCTACAGCAGCGTGCAGCAGTACCGTGCCAAAAATTACGTGAAGTTTGCCCAAGTTCACCAAGGCTCTTCTTTATATATCATGAGAAAACACATTCTCCCGGGCATCTCCGGCGAACTCACCACGCATTCGACGCTGGAAATGGGCTGGGTCATCCTGAGCATTTCCTCATTGTCCTTCCTTGGATTGGGCGTACAGGCACCCGTGCCGGAATGGGGCATGATGCTGAATGAAGCGAAAAACGTTTTGTTCACGAATCCATGGCAAATGATACCTGCGGGCGTTACGATCCTGCTTGTCGTTGCCGCGCTGAATTTCCTGGGGGACAGCATGCAGCATGCGCTGAACGCCCAATCTTACGTCACTGGCCGCAAACGACAACGAAAGCTGTTCCGATTCGGCAGAGAAAGGAAGATCAATGATGTCCATCTTGACCGTAAACCATCTTAATATCGTAGATACCAAAACCAACAAGGTCATCGTCAAGGATGCTTCTTTTACGGTGGAACAGCAAACATGCCTGGGGATCGTGGGGGAGAGCGGCAGCGGGAAGTCCATGACGGTTCGGGAAATCATGGGCGTGAATCCGCGCTGGATCCGTTCGGAAGGTGAAGTTCTTTTCGAGAATCGCAACCTCCTGGAGGATAACGACAAGCGCAGAAGATCGATTCGCGGCAAAAAAATCAGCATGATTTTGCAGGACGCCATGACGGCCTTCAATCCGATTGAAAAAATCGGAGCCCAGATGAACCAAACATTCGTACAATTGCTCAAGGTTCCGAAGAGAGAAGCGGAGCGGCTGAGTCTGGAAAGCCTTGAAATGATGAATTTCCAGGAACCGCGTACCGTTTATGGCAGCTATCCCCATGAGCTTTCGGGAGGCATGCTTCAGCGATGCATGATCGCCATTGCCCTTGTCATGAAACCCGACGTGATCATCGCGGATGAACCGACGACCGCACTGGATTCCATCAATCAGCTGGAGGTCGTCAAGCAATTCCGTTCCTTGAAGGAGCTGACGGGCACAACGATGATCCTGATCTCGCATGATTTGGGCGTCGTACAGCGATTGGCGGACAACGTGATCGTCATGAAGGATGGGGAGATCGTCGAACAAGGCGTAACATCAACCGTTTTCAATGATCCGAAACATGCGTACACGCAGTATTTGGTGAATACCCGCCTGCAGCTGACGAACAGCTTTAACGATTCTTTGCTGAGTGGAGTGAAAGCTAAACCATGATATCCGTAAAGCACGTCAAGAAAAGGTATAAAATGCCCGGAAAATTCCTTCGTCCCGTCCAAAAAAATGTGCTGACAGATGTCAGTTTTCATCTGAACGAGGGCGACTGCCTCGGAATCATCGGAGAAAGCGGCAGCGGCAAAAGCACGTTATCCCGCATGCTGCTTGGTTTGGAACAGCATGATGGAGGCGAAATCCAAATCGACGGTGTGCCGCACAAGAAATGGATCAGTCAGAATAAAGGCAAGATTAGCGTGGTGTTCCAGGACTACCGCACATCGGTCAATCCGAACTGGACGATCGGACAGATCATAGAGGAACCGTTGAACATGTTGGGCGACATGAAAACAAACCAGGTTGAACGAACGCAGTGGATTGCATCGCTGGTTGGAAAAGTACAACTTCCTGCCGACGTCTTAAGCAGGCATCCGCATGAATTGAGCGGAGGACAGCTGCAGCGGGTTTGCATTGCCCGTGCATTGACGACCCGCCCGAAATACGTCGTTCTGGATGAAGCGATCAGCTCCCTGGATGTGTCGGTACAAGCTCAGATTCTAACGTTGCTGAAGGACCTGCAGTCCGAATTTCGATTAAGTTATTTGTTTATCGCCCATGACCTTCAAGCCGTAGCCTATCTTTGCAACCGTTTGGCTTTTTTGCGGGATGGACGCATCATCGAAGAATTGGACTGCAATCATTTTACGTGCGCGGAGAGCGATTACGTCAATCATTTGCTGGAATCGATCATTCCTTTTAAATCCGATTATAACGGGGAGAAGAGCTTGTGATCCGGTTTGATCATCTTCGAAATGTAGAGAATGGACCTGTTTAAGACGCTGATTAGCGTCTTTTTTGGTTTTCAGTTTATCAGGAACAAAAGTATGCTAGTCGTAAGAACAGCGGCGGTTTACCATTAGTTTACGTTTCGTTCCCGGATGGTTTACCATTTTACATTATAATGGTTCTAACTACCTTGAGAGGAAGACGTATAACCATGAGCGTAAAACGCCGACTCTACATCTCCAACTTCCTGATGCTGGTCATGCCGGTTTTGCTTTTGATCTTGACGAGTATTTGCCTGATGTTAATCTACACAGGGATCACGGGAATTCGCGAGAAACCTCCTTTGAATTATGGAGAACTGTTTTCGAAACGCATGGAAAAGGTCGAAGAGCTGGCCGCAAAGCAAAAATCCGTCACCAGCAAGGAACCCATTCAGTCCGATATAGACGAATTCAACCGTCAGAACGAGGGAACGGGGATGAACTTGTCACTGTATCAGGGGCAACATCGGATTTATCCGGTTTCATCGACTAACGTTGAAATGCCTGACATGAACCATTCCCAATCCAACGTGATTATCGTGACCGACCAGCTCGCTGTTTACCGGGCCGAAGCGGGGGATTATGCGCTTGTACTGAGTGATTCTAATTTTACGGTCAATAACCATGACACATTCGAGAAACGGATATATGGCGGAGCTTTGATGCTGACGATCCTCATAGTCGTGGCCATCGTGACGAACAGGGCATTGACGAAGTTTGTTTTCCGCAGCATCATGGATCCGATTCAGATCATCGTGGACGGCGTGCATCAGCTTCGGGACGGGAATTTGAAGTATCGGATTCATTACGATAAACAGGATGAGTTTGCTTCCGTGTGTGTGGAATTCAATGACATGGCAGAACAGTTATCCAACATGGTCGAAGAGCGAAAAAAGAACGAAATTAATCGCCGGGAGCTGATCGCGGGTATTTCCCATGACTTGCGCACACCGTTAACTTCCATCAAAGCGTACTTGGAAGGGCTGGAGAAAGGTGTGGCGACCACGCCACAGATGCGAATGAAATATTTTGATACGATTAAAGCCAAAACGGCAAGCCTGGAACACATCATTAATCAGCTTTTCTTGTTCTCCAAACTGGATATCGGCGATTTCCCGCTGTACATGGAGCTTGTAGACATCGGTGCTGAAATGAAGAGAACCATGGCTGCTTTCGAAGTAGAGTACAGCCCCAAAGGGCTGAATCTTCACTATGAACAGCAATTTCCGCAAGCCGAGACGCTGATCGATGTGGTGCAATTCCGCAATGTGATTCAAAATGTTCTGGAAAATAGTCTAAAGTATAAAGACAAAGAGCGCGTCGACGTAACCATCACATGGATGGAAAATGAACAATGGGTAGAAATGCGTTTAACGGACAATGGTCCAGGGGTATCTCCTGAAGAATTGGGCAAGTTATTTGACGTGTTCTACCGCAGTGATGCATCACGGAAGAGGCCTGATCTGGGCAGCGGTCTGGGATTGGCCATTTCCAGCAAAGTGATTGAACGGTTGGGCGGACGCATTCATGCGGAACTGGAGCCAAGGGCTGGACTTTCGATTATTATAACGATTCCCAAATACAAGGGCGTAAAAGGAGAAGACGATGAAGAGAATCTTAATCATTGAAGACGATACGGCCATCGCCGAAATTGAACGGGACTTTTTGGAGATCGAAGGTTTCGAAACGAGCATTGCGACGGACGGACATGAGGGCTTGCTTTTGGCTTCCGGAGAGTATGACCTGATTCTTCTTGATCTCATGCTGCCCGGTATGTCTGGATATGACCTGTGCAGAGCTATCCGCGAGAAGACGAATATTCCCATTATTATGGTTACGGCCAAAAATGAAGTGTCGGACAAGGTTCGCGGGCTCGGTCTGGGTGCGGACGATTACATCGCCAAGCCGTTTTCACCAACGGAGTTGATTGCCCGCGTGAAGGCCAACTTGTCGCAATACGACCGCTTAACCAATGGTGGAGCCAAGCACTCTCGCGAAGTCGAAGCCGGTCCCATTCGTATCAACAGGTTAACCCATCGGGTTTTCGTCTATCAGCAGGAGGTTGAGTTCAAAAATAAAGAATTTGAATTGTTATTGTTCTTGGTCTCGAATCCGGACATCGTGTTTAGCAAAGAGCAGTTGTACGAACGGATATGGGGGATGGACGCGATCGGTGATCTCAAGACGGTTGCCGTACACATTAATCGGTTGCGCGAGAAGATCGAACAGGACCCTCAGAATCCGACTTACATTCAGACCATTTGGGGTGCAGGTTATCGATTCAGGTTATAAGAGATTTGAACATTGGTTTACCTTTTATTAAACACTTTCCCCCTGTCAGTTTAAATTCTGCTGTTATGATGAGCTCAGACATCAAATGAAGGGGGAAGTCATATTGAGCAAGTTAAGGCTGACAGACATCAAGAAATCATACCATAGCGGTGAAACCGTGCAGGCGTTAAAGGGGATATCCCTGGAATTCAGGGAAAGCGAATTCGTTTCGATCCTGGGACCTTCAGGTTGCGGCAAAACAACGCTGCTTAACATCGTGGGCGGACTGGACCGTTATGATGAGGGAGACCTTTCGCTTGGCGGGCGATCGACCAAACATTTCAAGGATCGGGATTGGGATGCTTACCGCAATCATTCCATCGGATTTGTATTTCAAAATTATAATCTGATCGCTCATCAAACGATTCTACAAAACGTGGAAATTGCCATGACATTGTCGGGAGTACCTGTTTCGGAACGGAAACAAAAAGCCAAAGCGGCTTTGGAATCCGTGGGCCTCGGCAGCAAGCTGGATAAAAGACCGAATCAATTGTCGGGCGGACAGATGCAGCGGGTTGCCATTGCCAGGGCGCTGGTCAACGATCCGGACATCATTTTGGCTGACGAACCGACGGGAGCACTCGATAGTCAAACCAGCGTTCAAGTCATGGAGATCCTCAAAGACATCTCCAAAACGAAATTGGTTATTATGGTTACCCACAACGCCGACTTGGCTGAGGAATACAGCAGCAGAATCATTCATTTGCGGGATGGAGAAGTGCAGTCGGACAGCAATCCGATGTTGAACGACAAAACAGGATATGAGCAGCAGAGCTCGTCCGGAGCTGAGAAACTTAGCTTGGGCAAAACCTCAATGTCCCTGGTGACAGCTGCCTCGTTGTCTTTCAAAAACTTGCTGACGAAAAAAGGGCGGACGCTCATCACCTCGTTTGCAGGCAGCATCGGCATTATCGGCGTTGCCCTTGTATTAGCCATATCCACCGGTTTATCCAATTACATATCCAAAATGCAATCCGAAACGCTGGCGGGATTCCCGCTGACCATATCCGAGAATGTGCAGCAAATCGAAGGACCGCCGGATTCGGCAGCAGGCATACTCACAGGAAATAGCGGTGGGGAAGACGATGAATTTCCAAACGGGGATGTTCTTTATTCGCACGACAGCGCGGCGAACACGCAACAGCATACCAACGTATTGACTGCGAGTTATTTCGATTATGTCTCCAAAATAGGACAAGAACTACCCGGTGCTGTAAATGCGGTAACCTACGGCCGTGACGTTGATATGAACATACTCGCTAAAGGCGACAAGGATGTCGTGAGATTTGAGACTACGGTGAACGCTTCGTCTGACATGTCCCCGGGATTCGGGTCCGCCCCGACCTATTGGCAGGAGCTTCCGGACAATGAAGAATTCATTACTTCCCTCTATGATTTCATTGGAGAGGGCAGCCGTTATCCGACGGCTGAAAATGAAGTTGCCCTCGTCGTTGATTCTTACAACCGATTGGATCAAGCGTTTTTTGAGAAATTGGGTATCTTCACAGAGAATGAAGAGTATAAACTTAGCGACTTTATCGGCAAAAAAATATTGAAGATCGTTCCGAACGATCAATTTTATACAGAAAAGGAGAACGGCATTTTTGCTCCGGCAACAGCTGAGTCGTATCCCGAATTGTATGAGGATGCAGATGGGATGGAGTTGACAATCACAGGCATTTTGAGATTGAAAGACGGAAATGCATCATCCAGCGGATACTTGTCCGAAGGAATCGTATACACGCCGAAGCTGACGGACTATATTGTGAACGATTCCGGAAAATCAGCGATTGCCCTGGCGCAGCAGGCTTCCGATCGGGATGTCGTTTTGAATACTCCTTTTGCCAATGAACAGGCCAAGGATGCTCGCCTGAGAGCGCTGGGTGCGGTCACGACACCTTCAAGCATTAGCATTTATCCAAAAGACTTTGGTGGCAAGGATGAAATCAAACAGTATCTGGATGCGTATAATGAAGGCAAATCGGAAGAGGACCGGATCGTATACACGGACATGTCCGAGATGATCGGATCGGCTATTCAGACCGTGCTGGATACGGTATCCTATGTATTGATCGGTTTTGCCGCAATTTCTCTCGTCGTCTCGACCATCATGATCGGAATCATCACGTATGTCTCCGTATTGGAGCGCACCAAGGAAATCGGTATATTGCGCAGCATCGGAGCAAGAAAAAAAGACATTTCCCGCTTGTTTAACGCGGAGACGTTAATCGTTGGTCTTGTGGCCGGAACGCTGGGCATTGTCATTTCTTACCTGTTGACTTTGGTCATCAACAGCGTGATCGCTAATCTGCTGAGCATTGAGGGGATTGCCCAATTGACGGTAACCCATTCCGCCATACTAATCATTGGCAGCATGCTTTTGACCCTGATCGCGGGGATGATTCCGGCTAGAGCGGCAACCAAAAAAGACCCGGTCATTGCTTTAAGAACGGAGTAACGCGCTTGACCGATGTTGACTGAACATTGCATGTAACATTTGAACGTTAACCAAAAGCAGCCATCCAAAGATCAATGTCCTTAAGATAAGTTCTAAACTTAATGACATTGATCCAAGGAAGGCTGCTTTTTTTTGGTTAATCGGATGCATGATCGCCAAACATGTCCTTTTGATTCTGTTTGCGGAAACTGCGCGGGGATTCGCCAACCGTTTTCGTAAAAAGAATCGTGAAGTAGTTCGGGTTGTCGTAGCCGACCAGTTTGGCAATTTCCCATATCTTTTTATTGGTCGAAACGAGAAGACGGGTCGCTTCGCCCATCCGCCGCTGAATTAAGTAATGATAGGGGGAAGTCCCGTAACGATTTTTGTACATATGGATCAAATAATAGAAGTCGATATGGAACTGTTCCGCCAGCTCCTTCAGCTTGATGTTTTGCCGATAGTTCGTGTCCAGATAATCTTTGATGCTTTCGGCGAGCGTGTTGCCGCGAACAATTTCTCCGGTGGCAAGCTGATGGCGTGACATGCGCTCAATGATCATTAACAGTGCTTTGAGTACATGCTGGGATACCACCTCGTAACCGTCTTCACGAATCGAAAATTCATTAAACAAGGTTTGCATCAAGGAGCGGATTTCTTCCGAATAACGGTTCGCGCGAAGGATGGGTTCACTGCCGGGGGGAACGACCCAATCATGATTTACGCGGGTACCTTCCTTGAAACGGAAGCCGCAATACAGCGTCGATAACGGGAAATCCGGGTTCGACTTTTCTTCGTGCAGCGTCCCTCTGTTGTAAATGAGCAGATCTCCCTTTTGGGCCAAATGATTGATCCCATTGATGGTAAACGAACCTTTGCCGTCATTGACGTAGATGATCTCGTGCAAATCGTCATGCTTATGCGTTGGAAAACTCCAATGAGGATGGTCGGCCAGCTTGCCTACATAAATAATGATGCAATCCTGATCCTCATGCCGATGGCCGGATTCATGGCGTGTATTCATTAATGATTAATGTCTTCCCTTCAACAATCTGAATTGAAATGACAACATATATAATGTTTTGAGACAACATCACAACAACCTTGATTGTCGCTTTTCATGTCTGACAGTACAATTTCACTATCCAATAAGTAATATATATTGAAACTGAAAGGAAGGGAAAGCAAAATTATTATAAAAAGAGGTCTGTTCAAGAAAATAAAGCGCTTGCAACATTAGAAAGGAATAGTGAGGGTTTATAAATGACCAGAAAAAGTGAAAATTTACTTATTTTAATACTCACGCTCGTCAGCTTTGTATTGGGGACGACCGAATATGTGATCGTTGGCGTGCTGAAGGAAATAGAAAGTTACATGCAAGTGTCGCTGGCAGCCGCAGGAACGCTGGTGTCCGGTTTTGCCATCGCCTATGCGATCGGAACGCCGTTTGCGGTTGCGTTTCTGGCCAAAATATCGAGAAGAAGCTCCATATTGATTGGATTTGCGATTGTGATTGCCTTGAATTTGCTGACCGTGTTTTCGACGTCATTTGCTTCCTTGATGGCGATTCGCATCGTTTCGGCCATCGCTTGCGGGCTTACGATATCGCTTTCGATCTCGATTGCCAACGATGCGGTCAGCCGGGAACGCAGAGGGGAAGCCATCGCGTGGATCTTGGGCGGCTTTTCCATCGCCAACGTGCTTGGCGTTCCGCTGGGTACCTTCATCGGCCAGCATTTGAACTGGCCCATGACCTTCGTGGTTACGGCATGTATCGGCGCTCTGCCGTTTGCGTTGATGTTTCGCGTGCTTCCGCGCCAAACGACGACGATCGTCGGTTCGTTCAGCGATCAGATGACGCTCTTTATGAAACCGCGCATTTTGCTGGCCTGCTTGATTCCGGTGCTTGGAAACAGCTGTATTTTCGTGACATTTACGTATATCACGCCGCTGCTGGGACAGTCCATGGGCGTGCCTGAACGCTGGATCAGCGCCGTGCTTCTCATCTATGGAGCCTGCAGCATTTTGAGTAACTGGATCGGCGCAAAAATCGCCAAGGGCGATTTTATGACCAAGCTCAAGTGGCTGTTTGTCATCCAGGCTGCCGTCTTTCTTGGGCTCAGCTTCGCCGTGTCCCAACTTTGGCTCGGCTTGGCGTGTTTGTTCCTGATCGGCTGCTTATCCTCCTCAATGAGCGCGGCATCCCAGCTGTACCTGTTCGAGGTAACCGGAGCGATTGCTCCGAACTCCAAGCCGTTTGCTTCGACGCTGCTGCCTGTTGCTGCTAACGTGGGCATCGCGCTCGGCTCCGGTGTCGGCGGACTTGCCGTTAATCTGGGCGGCGTCAACTGGGTGCCTCCGGTTGCCGTGATCCTGGCTTTGCTGGCATTTGTCATTACGAGAGTATGTCATAGCTCGATTCAATTGAAACCTGAAGAAGACAAAAGTACACCAAAGGTGTTACCTCAATCCCAGTACCAATGAGTAGAACAACAGATGTCATTCCAGGAAAAGTCGCGATGATGGCGACTTTTTTCGTTTTCAAAGAAATGAATTGGGGCTTGGGAAACGAGCTTTTGCCTAAGCGAACAAAAAATAGACATGAAGCGGCAACATTCTGCTTCCGCCATTCGTTTATTTCGTTGAGGTGATCCATATGAAAACGATGATGTTTGGTCGATCGCTAATGACGTTATTTTTAGTTCTGATGCTTCTCGTGGGTTGCAATACTGCGGAAAAAGGGCAGGAGACGTCGAAGTCAGCATGCAAGGAAGTGGTTGACTGGGTTGATTTTATGATCATCAACGAGATTACCTATGTCCGAAACAGCGATGAAACGATGGTCATCAAGCCGGAACAAATCGGGGATAAGGTAGGGGAGGTCAATTACACGTTGAGCGGTCATGCTTGCTCAGACCATGTATCCCAAAACGGGGATGCTGCATTTCTGCCCATCGGAACGGAAGTGCGTGAATTAAAAGGGTATCAATCGCAATTCCGCGTTGTCGCAGAAGGTAAGATTTACCAAGCCGACGATAACCCTAATGCCAGCACGCTGGGTGACCTTTTGGATATTGAAGGCAAAGTGCAGAAAGTTAGCCTCGAAAGCGGCATTGACGGCAGTAGGATCGGCGACTTCTCTAAAGATGCGGCAGCGGACTTCATTAGCGAACTGATTCCCTTGAAATATGTCGGGTTCGATGAGGTTTATAAAAAAGCAAAACATGAGTCCGGCGTTTTTTTGCGCGTGCACCTGCAGGACGGTACGTCATTCAGGATGGTGTTTTATCCAAAAGCAAATGCATTTACGGACGGAGCGTTTGGGACGGAAAAATTAAAGAGGTTGATCATGTCACAAAGACAACAAATTAAAGCAGCTGCAGGAATGTAACAAACATTCCGCAGCTGTTTTTTTATTTTAAAAGAATAATAATGTTTTGTTAAACAACAATAATTTATTGTAAAACGATAAATTTCATGATACATTCATTTCACGAAAACAAGCGAGGTGTTTAAAAGTGAAACGAGGTTCAACCATTTTTCTGAAGGCAGCCGTCCTGTTGATTGGGATTCCGGTTCTGGTTTTGGGCGTTTTTGGACTGTATTGGTTCATGAATCATCCGGCAAATCCTGAATATGCTCACATGCTGTATCCCGCGTTGTTGATTGCCTATGTCTCGGTAATCCCTTTCTTCATGGCGCTGGTACAGGCGTTCCGGCTTCTGGGTTACATTGATGCGAACCAAGCGTTCTCCGAGGTTTCGGTGAGGGCCTTGAAGAAAATCAAACAATGCGCCGTTGCGATCAGCATCCTGTATGTCCTCATGATGCCCTTTGTGTATCTCGTTGCAGAGAAAGACGATGCGCCAGGCCTCATTTTGATCGGAATGATCCCGATCTTTGCTTCACTGGTCATAGCAGTCTTTGCGGCCGTTCTTCAGCGACTCTTGCAGGAAGCTGCAGACATCAAATCAGAGAATGACTTCGTTATTTGAGGTGAAAGCATATGGCCATTATAATCAATATTGACGTCATGCTGGCGAAGCGAAAAATGAGTGTCACGGAGCTGTCCGAAAAGGTGGATATCACGTTAGCCAACATGTCCATTCTGAAGACCGGCAAGGCGAAAGCCATACGTCTATCAACGTTGGATGCGATATGCAAGGCGCTCCAGTGCCAGCCCGGAGATATTCTGGAATACGTGGATGAAGAAGAAAGCGATAATTGACGATGGTAGTACAGAATGTCTTACGCCAGGCCAAGAAGTCCCCAGCATCGGGGACTTTTTTGTCCCAAGAATTCATATTCCTTAAAAAGAAGGCTGTATTAGACTTACTTGTTGATTTGCATTACAAAAGTTAACCGCCCACTGAATGGCGGTTAACTTAAACCAATGACTATTCATCTATAAGTGCTTTTCATAAAATACCATCGTCATTTTGTCGTTAATTACTTTTGTTGAACCCGTTTTTTTATAGCCTATCTTTTCATACAAATAACAGTTTCCTTTCTCTTGTAAGATGGTACCCAATTTCCATGACTTTGCATCATCATAGATCTGCTCAACTATTGTAAAGACTTTTTGAGCAATTCCTTTTCCTTGATGTTCCGGCAGTATAAAAATTGGGCTAACACTATAGATTTGATTTTCTTTTTTCACAACTCTAATTCCACCAACAGCAACCTCAAGATGATGAATGATGAAATAATCTGTAAAAGATTGATTGATTTGAGTAATCATTCTTTCTACGGTTTCATTGGCGGGGCTTGTTTCAAAATCCTGATATTTTTCCAACAAGGGCATAAATGCTTTGACTTTCATTTCATGAATGGTCACTGCATCTTTTACATCTGCTTTGCATAATGAAACCTCCATTAAATATATACCTCCTATTGAGATGCTTGCTAAAAATACAATTTATAGTACATGCTCTGTGAACTTAGTACAAGAAAGATGTTCGTCTAAATATCAATATTAAGGATTAACATAGTCATTAAAAACAAAAAAAGCAACCTGCAAACGGCTGCTTTGGTTCGTCACTTCAGATCCTGCAAAAGATTTTTCATTTTCTTGTAATGTCCGCTGACGCGATCGACCATGTAGTTATACAATAGTTGGTTCTCGGCAAGATCTGCCATTTCGATATCGATATCGACGTTGTTGCGATTGTTGTTCATCGTTGTATCGGTATGTTCAACGATCCGGTAAGGGACTACCGACGAATGGGGAGCCTTGGCGGGCAGATGTTTCGGATGAGTCTGTTTCAAATCCAGCTCCGGGGTGTTGCCGTTTTCGATCATCCGGCGAAGCTCATCCTCGAACGCAACCGACTTCTTTTTGTAGTTGGGTGTGTCCGCATTGGCAATGTTATTGGTAATTACACCGTGTTTCGTATTCAGTATTTGTAAAAGCGATTCATTACGTCTTGAAGTGTTGGTTTCTATCACGTCTTAGCCTCCTTCACGGCGAATGCTTTCCATCCTCTCCATGATAGAAAGCAGCATGCAGACTGTCAACATAGCAGTTGTTACATATAGTTACATGTACATATCATTTATAACACTGATTTTTTACAAAATGGACATCCATTCTTTATTGGGCAATGAATGTTGAAAGTTCTTGAAATCTCCGCGGTTATACACGAGAATTACATTAAGTTCATGACGAGACGAGGCTGCAATGAGGCCATCGATGAAAGGGAGTGCGAATGTGGGAAATGCTTTGACGGTCAATCAGTTTTATTTGGGAGCTTGTTATTATCCCGAACATTGGGATGAATCGCTATGGGCGGATGATCTGCGAAGAATGAAGGAACTGGGATTCAACATTATCCGAATCGGAGAGTTTGCCTGGAGCATTTTTGAGCCGGAAGAAGGGAGATTCGAATTCGGGCTGTTTGATCGCTTTTTGGAGCAAGCGGTTACATTCGGGATCAGCGTGATCATGGGTACGCCTACGGCTACGCCGCCGGCCTGGCTTACGTATAAATATCCGGAAGTACTGAACGTATCTATGGAAGGGATTACATATCATCATGGGCAGCGGAGGCACTACAATTACAGCAGTCCCGTGTATTTAGAGCTCTGCGCCCGTATTACGAGGGAAATGGCGCAACATTACAGAGATCACCCTGCCATTATAGGTTGGCAGATTGATAACGAGTTGAACTGCGAAATGAACGTGTTCTATGCCGAAGCGGATCATGTGCAATTCCGTCGTTGGCTGCAAACGAAGTACGGCACGCTGGAACGGCTTAATCAAGCATGGGGCACCGTTTTCTGGAATCAAACCTATGATCGCTGGGATCAGGTTCATCTGCCCCGTCCAACCGTCTCTGGGTCACCGAATCCACATCAGGCGCTGGACGAGAAACGTTTTATCTCGGATAACGCCATTTCGTTTGCCAAAGCGCAAGCCGACATCCTCAGAGCTGAAGCGCCAAACCAGTGGATCACGACCAACGGTCTGTTTGGGCACCTGGACAGCCACCGGTTGTCGGATGAAAACCTGGATTTCATATCCTATGATTCCTATCCGCAGTTCAGCAGCATCTATCCTGACACCGGCGAACAGCCGCTCCTTGATCGAAAATGGAGTCTTTCCCTGAGCAATGTAAGGGACATATCCCCGAATTTCGCGATCATGGAACAACAAGCCGGTCCGGGCGGATGGGTAAACCGGATGGAGATGCCGGCGCCGCAACCGGGACAAATGCGTTTGTGGACATACCAGAGCATCGCTCACGGAGCGGACATGGTTCTGTATTTCCGCTGGCGAACAGCCATCTTTGGCACGGAAATTTACTGGCATGGCATCAATGACTACCACAACCAGCCCAATCGTCGCGTAGCCGAAGCAGGCCGCGTAGGTCAGGAGCTGCAAAAGGCAGGAGAACGCATTATCGGCAAACGTTACTTGGCCCAAGCTGCCATACTTCGCGATTACGATAACGAGTGGGATGGGGAATTGGACCAATGGCACGGTTCTTTGGCCAGACCTAGCGAGCTTGGCTGGTTTAAGGCGTTACAGTACGGGCACATTCCTGTTGACGTGGTCACCATCCGACCGGGAGCCGAAGAAGAGCAGGGAAGGGAGCTCGGGAAATACGATGTATTGATTTATCCTCATGGAGCCATTTTGCGGGAAAGCACGGCTGCGATGCTGCAGCAATATGCGGAACATGGCGGGACCGTGGTCTTTGGATGTCGCACAGGTTACAAAGACGAAGCAGGCCACTGCCGGATGCAGCCATTGCCGGGACCGGCTGCGGCGCTCAGCGGCATTGTCGTCGAAGACTTTACGATGGTGAATGGCACTGCGGCCCCCGTAGCGGTGAGATTCACAGATGAGGGGACAGAGATCGATGCGCCTCGTTTTAACGATATTCTAAGCGTGCAGGCTGACACGGTTGAAGTTCTCGCCACATACGAGTCAAGTTATTACAAAGGAAAACCAGCATTGACGGTGAATCGGATTGGCAAAGGGAGCGTTTATTATTGGGGAGCGTCCTTTGATCTTCCTGTGGCGAAGGAACTTCTGAAACGTTTGCCGTTAACTTCTCCGCTGCATGATTGGTGTGAGGTGCCTGAAACGGTGGAGGTTGCCGTTCGAGCCGATGCCGCGGAAGAGCTCGTATTTTTGTTGAACTACAGCAGCGAACAGGCGAGGGTCTATTTTCATGAGCAGGCTGAGGAATTGCTGACAGGTCAAACGCTTGAGGGGAACACCACATTGGAGCCTTTTGGGGTATGGGTTTTAATAAAAAGATAAAAAACAACAATGGCGCTGACAGTGATTGTCGGCGCCATTTTCAGTTGATAAATGCAGCACATAACAAGTACATAAAATCCAAATCGGGCGGTACTTGTTTGAATGTTTGAATTTACAAAAAGATTAAAAGAAGTATACCTGCAACAAAGCAGTAATACGAGAAGTAGATCAGGTTGCCCTTGGCCATAATGCCCATGAACCACCGCATGGCGAAATAAGTCGCAACAAGCGTGGTAATGAAAGCAATCAGATACGGAAAGGCCAGCTGGGAACGATTCGGATCGTGGGCAATATCGGATGCACCCAAAATTAAGCCGCCGATGCTGATTGGAATGTAAAGCATAAATGAAAATTTCAGTGCCGTTTCCTGCTTCATTCCGACCGCGATGGAAGCGATCACCGTCGACCCCGAGCGGCTGATGCCCGGAATCAGCGCGACGGCCTGTGCCAAACCTACCAATATCGCGTCGCGAATCGAGAGATTGCCGTCTCTCTTTTGCCCGCGCAAATTGCGAATCAGCCAAAGAGCAACGCCTGTAAGCAATAAACTAATGGCAACGGTATGTACGGAGGTGAAGATTCGTTCAATGGTGTCTTTGAAAAATACCGCAGCTACGGCTGCCGGTATGGTGCCGACGATGATGTAGACGCAAAACATGAAGTCGGTCCGATACTCGGTTTTGCGCGTCTGCAAATAACGTACCGCACCGATAATAAAGTCTTTGATGTCTTTGCGGAAAATGAAAATGATTGCGATCAATGACGCTGTGTTTGTCAAAATTTCAAAGGATAATCCGTTCTGTTCCATGCCGAGCAGTCGCTGCACAATGATCAGGTGTCCGCTTGAGGAGACTGGTATGGGCTCCGTCACCCCTTGCACGATACCCAGCAGCAAATATTTCAGCCAAGTTACCAGGTCTGCCATGATTCCCTCCCAATGGTGTATTCAATTTATGAATCTATCGATGCCACTCCAGTACATGGAAGCTGACGACAAGACTCACAATACATAATGATACAATAGGGGACGCATGTTCTACAAATTCCTTTTCATAGATAGAGTAAGCGTGGGTGCAATATAATTCTTTGCCATTTGATATAATGGTTGCAAAGTAGAGACGAGGAGGGGGATCGGATTGTCTGGCGTTATTTCAAAAGCAGTGCAAATATTGGATCTGCTGCTGCCCCAGGGCACGGAAAAGGACATGAGCGTTACGGAAATCAGCAAGGCGCTGAACATGCCGGTGCAGAGCGTGCATCGTTTGCTTTCCTCGCTTGCGGAGCATGGTTTTGTCACGCAAAACACAAAGACCAAACGGTACAAGCTCGGCCTGTCCCTGATGAAATACGGTTTCCTGATGTGGGATAGCCTGATGCTGCGTACGGTCGCAAGGCCGGTTATGGAGGAATTGTCGAAACGAACGAAAGAGACCGTATATTTGTCCGTTCGCGAAAATGCAGAAGGGATCTACATCGATTCGGTGGATTCGCCGCAAGTATTGAAAATTTCCGAGCCGATTGGCCTGCGCCTGCCTTTGTTCATCGGAGCCTCCAATCGGGTGATTCTTGCTTTCCTGAATTCGGGGTTGCAAAAAACATTGTTAGACTCGTTCGACTGGAATGACATTCCTTCGCTTAAGCCGCTTTCCCGCGAATATATCGAGCAGGAACTTGCGAAGATCAAACAGAACGGTTACGCCATCACGTCCAGCGAGGCAACGGAAGGCACCACCGGCATCGGTGCGCCGATCTTCTCTTACGAGAATACGGTCATCGGTTCGTTGAACGTAGCAGGTCCTTCCATTCGGTTTGATGAAGAAAACGTTGAAAAATACGCCAATTTGGCCATTAAATATGCCAATCTCATATCCAATGAACTGGGATATCGCGGCAAAAGCCGACATGGATGAGGTTCTTCGCAAAGGTTCGACCATCATATTCCAATGGAATATAACCATCAATACATGAGGCCTTCTGTCAATCAATGACGGAGGGCCTTCTGCTGTAATTGCCACGTTTTCACTTCCAGTAATGTGCTCCCTGCATCATTTTCAGCAGGTTTACGATCCATTCCGGAAGAGCATAAGGGAGTGTAACATCGAATTCATCCCGGTATTCGGGAAAGGGGATAAACCTATATCAAATTATTTTGTCATTATCTCATTATTCGGGATAACTGCATTGATGATATTGAAAAATGAGATATGATTATGATTATTCTTTGAAGTCGAGGTGAGCTTATGAAAATTATTGCTTTTCGTCATTTTGCATTCGATGATCCATCCGTGATCGTGTCATGGTCCGAACATGCCGGGCACGAATTGCTTTTGCATGATCCTGCTCAAGGCATTCCGCAAGAGTGGCTCCAAACGATGGACCTTCTTGTGGTGCTGGGTGGACCGATGAGCGTTTACCAAGAGAATGAACACCCGTGGCTCATCCAGGAAAAAGCGTTTGTAAAACGTGCCATCGACATGGGAAAAAAGGTGCTGGGCATTTGCTTGGGAGCTCAAATGATTTCGGAAATTCTGGGGGGAACGGTAACCTCCAATGGGGACAAGAAGGAGATCGGCTGGCACCGGATGCAAAGAACGAAGGAACGTCATCCGTGGCTCACGCACGTACCCGAACAATTCATGTCATTTGCTTGGCATGGAGATACTTTTACGCTGCCTGAAGGGGCTCGGCATCTGATGTATTCCGAAGCTTGCGAGCGGCAAGCGTTTGCGTACGGGAATCATGTTCTTGGTTTACAGTTTCACCTGGAATCCACGCCAAGCTGTATTGAGCAAATGTTGTCCGACTGGACTCATGAACTTACGGATTTGCCATTCATTCAGCGTGAATCGGAGATTCGAGATGGCATGGTACATAGCGAGAATTCCAAGATGCTGTTATGGGGAATTTTGGACAAGATTGCATTAAACAACTCGTTGAAGACAAATTCTGGTTAAGGCTCATTCGCTTACAAGCCAAGCTTTGGCGACCTCCGGATCATCAAAATATTTAATCGGGAACGAAATGGGATGGGGAATTTTCTTCATCTCTTGGCGCAAACGCAGCTTGTCCCAGAACGTGAAGCCTACAATCGCGAGTTTTTTCGTGTAGTTTTGGAGATGACCGATATTCTCCGCAAATTTGATCAAGACAGAAGTCGTTAGCTTCGTTTCGTAAAAATCAACCCATATATTGAGCTGGCGGTTTCGGCTTGTAATAAAATCTTCTTCTGCTTTCATTAACATAAATAACGCATCCGCATTGGTGTGAAAACTTCCATATTTCAGGCAGTGCAATTCGCCTCCTTTGTAATAATAAGGAAATAACGAGCCCCCGGGCGACTTTATGCTTCTCACTATGCATTCCTCCTTAAAATCATCAGCTATATAAACCGCAAAGCATCCACACGTTAAACGGAGGGGCAGAACCAATCCGGAGAATAACAGCGACGGAGGATGGTGCTTCACTCGCAGTGCCTTGTGTGAGTAATTAGTGCGGTTTATATAGCCATTTTTTTGGTTAAGGGGCTATGTTGAACGATTACAGATGCCTTTGAATCTTGACATCACATTCGGACGTTGTCGCCGTGACGTACTCCATGTAATTTACGGAACCATTAAAATTCAAATAAGCCTCGTAACGCATACGAATGGCAGGTAAAGTGATCAGATCCAGGACATGTTCCTTGGGAACCCACCTGCAATCGCTGGTTTCATCAGAAGTGGCTAATTCCCCACCTACAGCTTTGCACACGAAATCAAACATGACCTTCGTAGGTACGTCAGTCACGCCATCATACCACTTATGTATTGCTGTATTCGACACAACACTTATCATGTGGCTAACCGTCGCATCGATGCCGCTTTCCTCTTTAATTTCACGAATGACGCCATCGATCAGGTTTTCTCCAACTTCAGTGATCCCGCCAGGATACACCCAACCATCGTCATGTGCTTTAACCAAAAGAATATTGCCGTGCCCATCTTCTACGATTCCGCCTGCCGATACAATATGTGTTGGAAACGCCATTTAACGACCTCCTCATAAATATATAGATGTATATTTATTCCATGTAAATGTGGATATTTCCTGCTTGCGTCATTTTTTATACTTGAAGATACATACGGCGATTGAATGAACCTGTCTTTGCTCTTGTTGCTTTGTTGGATTCTTCTTGACATTTTGGTCATGCTTGAATCGGAGTGTCGGTGCATATATTTAGTGCGATGGGTTCCTCAGTTCTGAAAATAGGGCGAAGGCCCTTGAGTTCACAGTACCCCTTTTGTTATCAAATGCATTGACAACATGTATATACAGGTGTAAAATCGGTCTTGCTTGTATATACAGGATTATTCAAGTAGCATCGGAGGGGGTTCACTGTGAACAAGCGGAATTTAAACGATTGGTGGAGAACATCTACCGTTTACCAAGTCTATCCAAAGAGCTTTAACGATACGTCAGGTTCGGGATTGGGGGACATCCGGGGATTAACGAATAAACTCGATTACCTCAAACAGTTGGGCATTGACATCGTATGGCTTCAGCCGGTTTATGTCAGTCCCCAAAATGATAACGGTTACGACGTAGCCGACTATTACCGCATCGCTCCTGAATTCGGCACTATGGCCGACTTTGACGAGCTGGTCCGGGAATTGAAACACCGCGACATGCATCTCATGATCGATATCGTGGTAAACCATTCCTCGACCGAGCATGAGTGGTTCAAGGCTTCGCGTTCATCCAAGGACAATCCGTACCGGGATTACTACATTTGGCGAGACCCGGCACCGGATGGCGGCGTACCAAACAACTGGCAATCCAAATTCGGTGGTCCGGCATGGCAGTATGACGAAGCGACAGGTCAATATTTCCTCACCTTGTTCGATAAAACGCAGGCCGACCTGAATTGGGAGAATGAAAAGGTTAGAGAGGAAGTCGTGAAATTGCTGACGTTCTGGGCGGAAAAAGGCGTCAGTGGATTCCGAATGGACGTGATCAACCTCATTTCCAAAAATCAGGACTTCCCGAATGATGACGGATCAGTTGCGCCGGGTGACGGACGCATCCATTATACGGACGGCCCGCGCGTTCATGAATATCTGAAGGAATTGCACGAGAAGGTTTTCGCACCATATAACCTCGTCACTGTAGGAGAGATGTCGTCAACGACGCTTGAACATTGTATCCGCTATTCCAATCCGGCGGAAAACGAGTTCTCGATGACGTTTAATTTTCACCACCTGAAAGTGGATTACCCGAACAACAATAAATGGGAGCTCATGCCCTACGATTTCGAACAGCTCAAAAGCCTGTTGTCCGAATGGCAGACCGGCATGCAGCAAGGCGGGGGATGGAATGCGCTATTCTTTAACAATCATGACCAGCCAAGAGCGATTTCCCGTTTTTTGAATGACGATGTATATTTGGCCGAGAGTGCAAAACTGCTGGCAACGACGCTTCACGGTTTGCAAGGCACGCCGTACGTTTACCAGGGCGAGGAGATTGGCATGCCCAACCCGAAATGGAACGATATGAGCGAGTTTCGGGATATCGAATCAACGAACATGTACCGGATCTTGCTGGAACGCGGCAAAACGGCGGAAGAGGCCTTTGCCATCATCAAAGAACGCTCAAGGGACAATTCCCGCACGCCGATGTTATGGGAGAACAGCCCGCACGCCGGATTTACCACGGGAACGCCGTGGATCAAGGTGGATGAACGTTATCCCGAATGGAATGTGGAGCAGCAGCTTTCCGATCCGGATTCCGTGTTCCATCATTACCGCAAATTGATTTCGTTCCGCAAAACGATTCGTGTGTTCACCGATGGCACGTACGAACGTTTGGATCAGGCTCATCCCCAAATTTACGGCTACAGTCGCAGCAACGGGGACGAAACGTTGATTGTTATCTCCAATTTCAGCGGAGAAGCGGCAGCGTTTGAATTGCCGGATGCGTCGTGGCAGCACCTGGAAGGGAAGACATTTGAGCTGTTGGTCGGAAACACGGGGGAAGAAATGGAACTCCGGAAACAGCTGGAACTTGGTCCGTACGCGTCTTACATGTGGATCGTTCGCTAACGATTGGGGAGTATGAGAAATGAGGAGGAGTGAGGTATATGTCAGTGGATCGTAAAAACGTGGAAAAGATCATTGAAGCGATTGGCGGTTCTGCGAATATTGAAGCGGCCACGCATTGCGTGACCCGCCTGCGGTTTGCGCTGCGTGACGAGAGCAAGGTCGATGAGGCGTCATTGGAGAAGAATGATTTGGTCAAGGGTCATTTCTCCACGCAAGGCCAATTTCAAGTCATTATCGGACCAGGTCTGGTCGACAAAGTATATGAAGAAATGATTCAACTCACCGGGGTTGAGCGTGTATCCAAGGACGACGTGAAAAACATCGCCGGCAAAAAACAAAATCCGATTCAGCGTGCGATCAAAACGCTGGCGGATATTTTTATCCCGATCTTGCCGGCGATCGTTACCGCCGGTCTGCTGCTCGGGATCAACAACATTTTGACAGGTCCCGGCATCTTTTTTGAAGGGCAATCCTTAATTCAGGTTTATCCGCAATGGAAGGACTTTGCATCGATCATCAATACCATTGCCAGCACGGCGTTTACGTTTTTGCCTGCATTGATCGGATGGTCAGCCGTCGTACGGTTCGGGGGCAGTCCGCTGCTCGGTATCGTACTCGGATTGATCCTTGTTCATCCCGATCTGTTAAGCGCTTACGGGTATGCCGAAGCCAAGACGAACAATGCCGTTCCGGTGTGGAACCTGTTCGGCTGGGAAGTCAACAAACTCGGATATCAGGGTCAGGTGCTTCCGGTCCTTGTATCCGCTTATATTCTCGCCAAGATTGAAACGTTCCTGAACAAAAGGGTAGCCGACTCCATCAAACTGCTGGTTGTCGCGCCTGTTACCCTGCTGATCACCGGATTCCTCGCATTTACGCTGATCGGGCCGATTACGTTTGCGCTCGGTAATGCGATCACATCCGGATTGGTGTATGTATTTGATACCGTACCTGCACTGGGCGGATTGATTTACGGCGGATTGTATGCGCTTCTCGTTATCACGGGTATGCATCATACGTTCCTCGCCGTTGACGTTCAACTCATCGGATCTCAAGGCGGAACATTCCTTTGGCCGATGCTGGCTCTCTCAAACATCGCGCAAGGCGCGGCCGCGCTTGCCATGATGTTTGTGTTCAAACAGCAGAAAAGCAAAGGTTTGGCCGTCACGTCTTCGGTCTCGGCATTTCTGGGCGTCACGGAGCCGGCGATGTTCGGGGTGAACTTGCGCCACAAGTTTCCGTTTGTGTTCGGTATGATCGGTTCGGCATTGGCAGGTGTGCTGCTGACCATGAATCATGTCCTCGCATCCTCGATCGGAGTAGGCGGGATTCCAGGATTCCTGTCCATCTTCCCGAACCAATGGGGCGTATTTTTCATCGGCATGGCCATCGTACTGGTGGTTCCATTCGTTGCTACTGTGGTTTACGGCAAATGGAAAGGCAATGCGGTGTTGGCAGACGGTGATCCAGCGGATGTTCGTGACAGCCGTGCTTCCGGAGTACAACAGGCTTCTGCCGAAGTAGCCGTAGGCGAAGCCGGGGGCAACGTCGTATCTGCGGACAGAACGAAGCCAACTCTATCGGTATTGGAGATTCAGGCTCCCATCAAAGGAAATGCAGTCGCGCTTGATAACGTGCCTGATCCGGCTTTCGCCAGCGGAGCGATGGGGCAAGGGATTGCCATCGAACCGGAAGAAGGAAAAGTTTTTGCCCCATTCGACGGAACGGTGTCTCATGTGATCAAGAGCAAGCATGCAATCATTCTGGAGCATGAGAGCGGCGTTCAAATCCTGATCCATGTCGGCATCAACACCGTTGCCCTTAAAGGAAGCGGATATACGCCGCATGTACAGACCGGCGATCGCGTCAAAGCAGGCCAGCTTCTGTTGGAATTCGACCGTGAACTGATCGCCGATGCAGGGTACTCGTTGGTTACGCCGATTATTTTGCCGGATGGGCAGGATCGGGTCGATGTGGTCGAAGAGACGAAGCTGGGTCCGGTGCAGCATCAAGGTGACGTTATTTTGCGGGTGCATTTGAAGGCATAACGTTTCCTGCACAGCGTGTTCATGATATGACGAATCCGTATTCAGAGCGGCTTTTATGGATTTATGCCGATTCCGTGTTAGAATGAGTATGGTGATTACGTTGAACAAAAATATTTATTTGCAAATTTACAATGATTATTCCGAAAAAATCCAGAATGGCCGCCTGGCACCGGGGTCCAAATTGCCTTCGGAAAACGATTTTACGGCCGAGTATGGCACTTCCAGGGAAACGGTGCGAAAGGCCTTGAACCTGCTTGCACAGAATGGATACATCCATAAAGTAAGGGGAAAAGGTTCTTTCGTGCTGGACATGGGACGCATGGACTTCCCGATTACCGGACTCATTTCATTCAAAGAAATGTCGGAGAAGTTGGGCAGGGATACGCGAACCCATGTGGAAGAAGTCGCTCGGATCTCTGCCAATGCCGCGGTGGCCAGACATCTGCAAGTTCCCGCGAACGAGCCGGTCTGGAAAGTGATTCGGGCAAGGGAAATCGAAGGCGAACGGATTATTTTGGATAAAGATTACTTTCTTACGTCCGTTGTCGAGCAGTTGACGGAGGACATTGCCGCTCGTTCGATCTATGCTTATCTCGAAGGAGAGCTCCAATTAAAAATCAGTTACGCCAAAAAGGAAATCTCCGTCGAAGAGGTCACGGCCGAAGATCGAAGGCTGCTGGATCTGGGCGATTACCGACACATCGTCGTCGTCCGCAACTATGTATATCTTGAAGACACGATGCTGTTTCAGTTTACGGAATCGCGGCATCGGCTGGACAAATTCCAATTCGTCGATTTTGCGCGGCGGGTGCATGTGGAGGATCCTTCCAAGGATTTGTTCTAACATCGGTGCATACTGGCGTTGACATGCACCCCTTACCATGATTTACAATGAAATTGCAACAGATGGTTCCTGATGTTAATGAGCAGCCATCCCAGTTGCAATTTTTTTGCATACTTTATAAACATTCTTTATAAAGTGCGTACGAACCGTGAATTCGCGTGTTCCGCTTGTTTAGACGAAACGAAGGAGATGGACGTATTGCTGGAAGAAGAGCGGATTTTTAACGGCATTTTATTCAGTCCCGCGGACTCGGAACTGAGAGCAGTAAAGCGGCGTGCCCACAATCTGAGCAGTGAATACAGCCGCACATTCGAGGATCAAACCGAGGAACGCGAAGCATTGCTGGCGCAGCTGCTTGGCGGCAAAGGGAAGCATTGCTTCATGCAAGGCCCGATTTTCTTTCACTATGGCGTGCACACCAAGATTGGCGACCATTTCTTTGCCAACTACAATTTGACCGTACAGGACGACGCCAAAGTGACCATCGGCAACCATGTCAGTTTTGGGCCGAATGTCACGATCGTTACGCCTGTTCATCCGCTTATTGCCGCTGAGCGCAGGCAAATGATTCATCATGATGGAGAACCCAAGTCTTTATGTTACGCCAAACCCGTCACGATCGGAAATGACGTATGGCTTGCAGCCAACGTCACGGTATGTGGCGGCGTGACGATCGGGGACGGTGCCGTCATCGGCGCAGGGAGCGTCGTGACCCAAGACATACCGGCAAACACAATAGCTGCAGGCGTGCCTTGCCGAGTGATTCGCCCCATTACGGAGGCGGACAGCATGCGCCATAAACCGGAGATATTGGCCGATTGTCGTGTCATCGAATAATTTAGGAAGCACGGACTTGTCTGATGGAAAAGGCGAGAACGTGCTTTTTTTTATTGGAAAGAGAGTAAGGGTGAAAACGTAGTTATACTTATGTAAACTAGATTACGAACGGCTGATGCTTTATACAACCCATACATCGGAGGAGTTTATCCGTCAGGAATGTACGACCAGACTACTTCTGCTGAATCTATGGATTCCGAACGATAAGCCCATGAGGAAAAATGGCTGTTCTATGACTGCTATGCCCCTGCTTGGGCGATGAAATGTACGCAAATTCCCCAATTGTACCTACCCCGGAGACTTCAAATTACACTATTCTTTTCTCGTAAGGAAAGCGCTACCATCTATCGACTGAATTTCATTTACAGAGGAGGTAGGAATGAATTTGAAACGAATGGGGAACAGGTTGGCGACGGGGCTGTTGGTGCTAATCATGACGGCAGTGCAATTCGGCTTTATTGGAACGACACGCAACGTGGCTGAGGCGGCGGATGCCAGTTTGGCCGAGAAACCGTACATGGGCTGGAGCAGTTACAGCATGCAAGTGTATGAGCCCTCCGGTCAGTGGACATCCGCAGAGAGCATTAAGAAGCAATCCGATGCCATGCGTGAGAAACTGCAAGCCCACGGCTATGAATACATCAACATCGATGCAGGCTGGAATGGAGACATGGATGAATACGGGAGGCCCATTCCGAGCGAAAAGCTGTATCCGAACGGGTTTCAGGAAGTGATCGATTACGTGCACAACAATGGACAGAAGATCGGTATCTATCTGATCCCTGGATTGTCCATCGATGCGTATAACCAGAATCTCGAAATTTACGGAACGGATGGCGCCTGCCGCATGCAGGATATCGTGTACCAACCATTAACCGTAATGGATTATTGGAATTCTTATACGTACAAGATCGACTTTTCGAATCCGTGTTCCCAGAAATACGTGGATTCCATTGCGGATATGTTAGGTGAATGGGGAATCAACTTCGTCAAGTTCGACAGCGTAACTCCGGGATCGGGGATAAACAACCTGAGCCGGGATGCGCGCGGGGACGTAGAAGCGTGGTCGAAGGCGCTGGCGCGGCATGACATCTGGTTCGAGCTTTCCTGGGCGTTGGACCATAATTACGTAGACTTTTGGAAAAAGCACGCCAATGGATGGCGCATCGATTGGGACGTCGAGGCATACGACAGCAGCGTAGGGCTGACGCAATGGGCGAATATCGCCCGCTTGTTCCCGATCGCGGCATTGTGGTGGCGGGATGCGGGGCCCGGAGGATGGAACGACTTCGATTCCTTGAATGTCGGCAATGGTTCCATGGATGGACTCACGAAGGACGAGCGCAAAACGGCCATGACGTTCTGGGCGATTTCCTCTGCGCCATTGTATACGGGAAATGATTTGACCAGACTGGACAGCTATGGCTTGGAGCTGTTGACGAATGACGAGGTCATTGCCGTCAATCAGGCGGGCCGCCCGGCTCATCCCGTATCGATGGATACCAAGCAGCAGGTATGGTACGCCAACAACGGGGATGGAACATACAGCGTAGCCTTGTTTAACCTGGCTAACCGGAGCGCCGAGGTCAACGTCAAATGGAGCGATATCGGGTTGGAAGGTCCCGCTTCGGTTCGCGATCTGTGGAGCCATTCGGAGCTGGGCACCTTCAACGAGGGCTTCAGCGGAGGTTTGTTGGAACCCCATGCTTCGCGAATGCTGAAAGTGACGGCGCTAAGCGGCACGTCGACGGTGAACAACGATGACACAGGCATGCGGTATCACGGCGAATGGAAGCGCAACGGGGGCAAAGAACAATCCGAAGGCACGCAGGACCTGTCCCTTACAATTCAAGACTCTGCAACCGCTGGTTCGGAATCCGCGATTGCAGATTTGCCTGAAGGCGCAAATGCGACGAACGATGAACCCGCCGCCGTATTGGAAGACAAGGCTGCCGTAACCGATGTAGTTTACGTTAACGATGACAGCAGTGACATTCAATACACGGGAACATGGAGCCACAATTCGGGGCGTGGTTTGGGCGACCATAACGATGATGTGCATTTTACGGAAAAGAACGGCGATTATTTCGAATACACGTTTACGGGTACGGGGATTGAGCTGCTGATGGAAAAGCATGGGGAACAAGGGGACATGATCATCACGCTTGATGGCGGGGAGCCAGAGAAGGTGAGTGCATATACCGACGGAGACCGGGAAGTACAGCAGATCCTGTACAGCAAACGGGATTTGCCTAATGGCACACATACTCTAAAGGCTGTGAAAGATTCCGGGCAGTACATGCTCCTGGATGCACTTACAGTAACCAAGGAAGTGCCGACAGGCGAGCAGGACAGTACGATTCAACCGACCGTCACCAACTTCGACAAAGCGGTGGAACAGCAGAAGGATATCTCGATTACGCTGAACTTGAACGGCAATACCTTCGTAGGTGTCGAACGAGACGGCGTTCTTCTGGGCGAGAATGATGTTGAGGTGGCTGAAAACACGCTGACTATCAAGAAAGCATATCTTGCGCAGCTTCCCGTGGGCACAACGACGCTGAGCGTCACTTTTAGCAGCGGCAGCCCACAGGTCCTGACGGTGAAGGTCAGCGATACGACAGGCGTGCGCTTCGTGACGATCAACAACGATGACCCGGCCATCAAATATAACGGGAACTGGAACCGCAGCACGGGTAGAGGGTTTGGCGACTACAAGGACGATGTGCACTATGCCGAGCAGAACGGCGAATATTTTGAATACGAGTTCAGAGGAACGGGCATTCAATTGTTCACGGAAGTCGACCCGTCACAGGGGGACATGGATATCTACGTGGACGGCGAGTTTAAGGAAACGGTCAGCGCGTACCGCACCGATCGACTGGCACAACAGAACCTCTACAGCATCTCGGGTCTGACGAACGGATTGCACACGCTGAAGGCAGTGAAGAAATCGGGACGCTTCATGCTGCTTGACATGCTTAAGGTGGAGATTCCGAATAGCATCCAACCGGTAAGCGCCGTGTTTGACAAAGCGGAAGCCGCTCAGGCAGACATCGAAGTGAGGCTGCTGCAGGAGCCGGCAAGTTTCAGCAAAATCAAAAACGGGTCCAGTGAGTTGGTGAAAGGAACCGACTATGAAGTTTCAGGCGATCTGATCACCTTGAAAAAATCATATCTTGCCGCTCAGCCGCTCGGTACGTTAAACCTCACCTTTGTCTTTAGCGGCGACTACCTCAATGATGTGCACTATTCGGCAGAGAACGGCGATTATTTTGAATATGTCTTCAAAGGCACCGGCATTCGCATGATTACGCCGACCGGTCCGGAACAGGGAGAGGTCGACATTTACGTTGACGGACAATGGGTTCAAACGGTAGACGCATACAGCGCAGGCCGTAAAAACATGCAGGAGATATTCAGCGTATCCGGATTAACAGCAGGGGCGCATACGCTCAAGGCCGTCAAGAAATCCGGGGAACTGATGTTCACGGATCAGTTGAAATTCACGATTGCGTCTGGCAACGAGGGGCCTACGAACCCGACAAACCCGACAAACCCAACAAACCCAACAAACCCAACAAACCCGACCAATCCGACAAACCCATCGGGTTCATCTGTACCATCCGGCCCAAGCGGACCGTCAACGGCTGCACCTACTCCGGGAACAGGCACCCATGAGGAAACCGCAGGCAGCACGGATCAGGAGCTTCTTCGTCATCGGGCTTATATCCATGGCTATGCCGACGGATGGTTCAGACCGAATCGCCAGATTACCCGTGCGGAAATGGCGAGCATTTTGGCCAAGGTTTACGATCAAGAAGCAGCAGAAACCAATGCTGCATTCAGCGACGTACCTTCCGACCATTGGGGAGCGGAGGCGATTGCCAAGGTTGCCAAAACGGGACTGATGAAAGGATACAAGGACGGTACGTTCAAGCCGGATCAACCGTTAACCCGCGCAGAAATGGCCATCCTTGCTGTTGCTGCAGCCGCGTCGAAATCACCGGTGTCAGGAAGCGGATTTACCGATATCCGCGGCCACTGGGCAGAAGAGGCGATCCTCGCGGCGCAAGGCGCAGGCATGTTGAATGGCTACAAAGATGGAACATTCCGTCCCAAAGCGCTGTTGACGCGAGCCGAAGCCGTTGCTGTGATCAATCGTGCGCTGGGCAGAGGGCCGTTATCCGGCATTTCGCAGCAAAGATGGGGCGATGTTCCGGCTTCGCATTGGGCTTTCGGAGATATTGAGGAGGCATCGACCGATCATGCGGCGAAGCCAGGTGCAACAGGCGGAGAACAATGGGTGGATGAAACGCAGCAAAAATAGAAAGCGGAATAAACCGCAAAACAAACACACGTTAACGGAGAGGCAGAAGCAATTTGGAGAAGCGAAGCGTTCGCCTTTATCACCGGATTTTCCCCTTAGAAAAGGGGGATCAAAAAATCTGGGGATAACAGCGATCGGAAGATGGTACTGTACTCGCAGTGCCCTAGTGTGATGATTAGTGCGATTTATAGAGATTGTCTTTGGGGACCACGCGGTGGTCCCTTTTTTCTGAATAAAGGAAGTGGGCGCAGGTCAATCCATATGTCGCAGGAGATGCAGTCGTATAGAGGGGGAGCATCATGGAAAAAAACATTGGATGAAACGCGAAAGTGGTATAATCTGTGTTTATGATAACGCTACCAACATCTCTGCAAGGGGAGGGTCTACCCATTAGAAATTCCAGCGTGTTTCGGAAGTTTTTAATTTCCTACGTGATCATTTTGGTGATTCCCAGCATCGGCGGATATATGTCCTATTTGACCTCCATATCCGTTACCCGGTCGATCTCCATCGAAAACGGGGTTACCCAACTCCAGAAGGGCCAAGACATTTTGGAGCGCCGCATGGCTGAGGTGGAGGCGTTCACCAGACAGCTTGCGGTCAATCGGGAATTGAACGTGCTCATGAACGAACGGGACAACGAAACCAATGTGTACGGCATTTGGAGAACGATGGAGAACGTGCTTTCGTTTGGCCGCAGCAACGATTTTTTGCAAAATTATTATATTTACCTCGCGAACTACAATCTGATTCTGACGCCGGGTTCGTCATACAGGCCGAATCATTATTATGCCGATTTCCATTATAACGACCTGTCATTGGAGGAATGGACAAAGGACATATTGGATACCCACCACCGCAGCGAAATCAAGCCGCTCAGCCCGTTTATGACGAGAGGCCAGCAAACGTCGGTCATCACGTACATGCAGTCGTTGCCGTTGGACAGCTTTAACGATTCATCGCCGGCGGTCGCCGTCGTTTTGATTGACGAAAAGCTGATTACGGGCCTGCTGTCCGGCATGACGGAGCGGTACGGCGGTTGGGTTCGGATCAGCGATTCGCAGGGAAAAACCATTGCGTTAAAGGGAAGCGAAGAAGCGGAGATGGCCAACATGTCCCTTGATCCGAAGTTCGACCCGAGCAAGGCCAGCCAGTTTTATGGGGACGATCTGGTCATTACCACGCAATCCAAAACCAACGGGTGGGTGTACCAAGCGGGAATCCCGCGCGACCTGCTGCTCGAGAATGCCAACAAAATCAAGAAAACGAGCATGCTCATCACCGGCGGCACGCTGCTTATCGGACTTGTGGTGGGGTTAGTGCTGGCTTACCGCCACAGCGTACCCATCAACCGGCTGCTGAGCGTCATGAAAGAACAATTCGGGAAGGATGAGCGCTCGTCCAGAAACGAGTTCGACTTTCTGAGCGGGAATATCGCCGACATGATTACGAAAAACAAGCAGCTCGAATCCGAGCTGAACCGCCAGCTTCCGCTGGTGAGGGATGCATTCCTGAAAAGGATGTTCTCCGGCGAATTCAAATCCAGGGAGGAGATTCACTCCGCTTCGGAGCAAGCGGGAGTTCGTTTGCGGCAAAGTACGGGGTATGCAGGCATCGTCCAGATTAAAGGCTATGGCAGCATGGACAATGTCGAGATCCTGAATGAGCTGAACGCATCCCGTCTGCTGCTGAAACAGGCGATGGCGGATCTTGGCACCGATGCCTTGATGACGGATTGGGATTCGGACAAAGTCGCCATCCTGTTTTTCTCTGCCGAGGAGGATGAAGAATCAGATCGTGCCGTGAACGAGATCACGCATACGATGGAGAATCTGGCGGAATACCTCTTTAATGAATATCGAATAACCATCCAGTCGGGCTTTGGTCAGCTTTTTGCCTCCTTGACCGAAGTGAGCCTTTCCTTCGAACAAGCCCATCAAGCGCTGGAATATGCCATCCACACGAATCGAAAGGGCATGGTTTGGAACAACGAAGCCCATATCGAACATACGACCTATTATTATCCGTTGGATTCCGAGCAGCGCCTGATCACGACGATTCGGGCCGGAGAGCTGGAAGCAGCCGAGCGGATCGTTGAGGGCATCATCGCGCAAAACATGCAGCAGCGGGAGCTGTCCATCGAAATGAAGCATCAGCTGATCGGTGAGATGAAGGGAACATTCATCAAACTGCTGGATCAGAAAGTATTCACCGAATACGACGCTGCCGAGGATATTAAACGGCTTGTTATCGATATCTCGCTTTCAGAGCCGCTGGAAAGCATCAAAACCACCTTGTTTGCAATCATGAAAGAGCTGTGCGGATTCATTGCCAACAAAAAGAAAGACGTCCACGGCCAAATCGTCAAGCAAATCAAAGCATACACGGCCGAAATGTATTCGGATACCGAACTTACACTGTACAGAGTTGCCGAACATGTCGAACGTCCGGAGAAGTATATTTCGCAATTGTTCAAGGAATATACAGGCATCAATTTCTCCGATTATTTGATCAAGGTCCGCATGGATCAAGCGATGGTTCTGTTAAATGAGAGCAAATACACGGTGGACGAAATTGCGTCCAGAGTCGGATACAACAGCTCGCACTCCTTCAGGCGTGCCTTTAAAAGACTGAATGGCATATCTCCAAGCGTGTACAGACAATCGGGTGGCGGTTAAACGCTGCGGGTTCTTGAACCGGCTTTGGCATGTATGGGATAGAGCGGCCTTTTTAGGGGCAGATGTACCGGTGCAAACGGAAAAATGGCCGTTCTGGCGCTGTTTTGTGCCCTTGATCACAGGATAACTGTACGCCGAACGGCGCAATTGTACCTGTTTATGGGATGGCCGTTTCCTCTATGATCAATTTGTGGAAAGCGCTATCATTTTCCTGTTCCACAGACTGTCGTTAGGGGGGGTTGTTCTGAAGGAAGAAGTCACCGTAAATCGCAGGTCATTGCCGCAGAGAGCAGAAACGAGCTTTTGGATCGATGCCCGCAAAAAAATGAAGAAACACTGGCAATTGCATCTGCTGGTTATTCCGCCCTTGCTGTTTTTTCTCATATTCAAGTATTACCCGATGATCAATACGGTCCTTGCCTTCAAGGACTACAACGTCATCAAAGGAATATGGGGAAGTCCGTGGGTTGGATTCCAACATTTCCGACTCTTTTTCGAAAATCCGTTATTCTGGACACTGGTCAAGAACACGATCTTGCTCAGCGGGTATTTGCTGCTGGCCGGATTTCCGATCCCCATCCTATTGGCACTGATGATCAATGAAGTGAGGGGGACGAAGTTCAAAAAATTCGTGCAGCTCGTCTCGTTCGCTCCCTATTTCATTTCAACAGTGGTGATGGTTTCCATCATCATGCTGTTTCTGGCGCCACGGCTCGGATTTGCCAACATTGCCCTTCATTTCTTCGGGCTTGAATCGGTCAATTTCCTTGGCGAACCCGGCATGTTCCGTTCGATCTACGTGTGGTCCGACATTTGGCAGACTGCGGGTTATAGTGCCGTCATTTATTTGGCTGCGCTCGCCGGCATCGATCCGACGCTCTACGAAGCGGCCAAAGTCGACGGTGCCTCGCGGTTTCAAAAAATCCGCCACGTCGACCTGCCGGGAATTGTGCCGACCATCGTAATCATTCTGATCCTCAATGTAGGCAATGTCATGGCCATCGGCTTCGAGAAGGTGTACCTGCTGCAAAATCCGCTCAATCTTGCTAACTCGGAAATCATCGCAACTTATGTTTACCGGATCGGCCTGCTGAACGCCAACTATAGCTTTGCGACGGCAGTCGGCCTGTTCAACTCGCTGATCAATCTCGTTTTGCTGCTGACCGTGAACGGTTTGGCCAAAAAAGCGACCAACCACAGCATCTGGTAGGAAAGGAGGCTCCCCATGGCAGTACCCGTGCAGAAACGGATTCGAGAATCCGCCGCCGACAGGACATTCCTGATTGCGATTTACATCGTGCTCAGTCTTGTCGCGTTGGCCGTCATCTATCCGCTCATTTTCATTATCAGCAGTTCGTTCAGCAGCCCGGCAGCCGTCACGTCCGGTCGTGTATGGTTATGGCCGGTCGACGTTTCGCTCAGTGGATATAAAGCCTTGCTCCACACGCCCGAAATTTTGACGGGCTATGGGAATTCGATCTTTTATACCACAGCAGGAACCATCATCAGCGTGGTGCTGACCATCATGATCGCCTACCCGCTATCGCGGAGAAGCTTCTTTGGCCGAAATGCTTTGATGATGGTCATTACCTTTACGATGATCTTCAGCGGCGGTTTGATTCCGACGTACATGGTCGTCAAGCAGCTCCATCTGATCGATACCCGCTGGGCGCTTCTGATCCCGAATGCGATCTGGGTCTGGCAGGTCATCATCGCCCGTTCGTTCTTCAAATCCTCCATTCCCGAGGAGCTGCTGGAAGCGAGCGAAATGGACGGCTGCAGCGACATGCGCTTCATATGGAGCATCGTGCTTCCTTTATCCAAACCGATCATTGCGGTTCTGGTCCTCATGTATGCGGTAGGGCAGTGGAATGCGTATTTCGATGCTCTGATTTATCTGAAATCGGCGGATTTGTTCCCATTGCAGCTCATCCTGCGCAGCATCATCATTCAGAACAACAGCGCAGGGGCGATGGATGCAGCGAAAATGGTGGAGCGGCAGCAGCTGGCCGAACTGCTGAAATATGCTTTGATCGTAGTTGCCACGCTGCCCGTGCTGGTTATTTATCCGTTCGTGCAGCGCCATTTCGTACAGGGAATGCTGGTCGGTTCCGTTAAGGGATAATTCCGGCAGTCAAAAACTAAAGGGAGTGATCGGATTTGAAAAAAGGCCTCATCATGATGCTTATGCTGTTGATGCTGTTCACGCTTGCGCTGAGTGGATGTTCAAGCGATAATGCTTCCGCACCGGAGTCCGGGGGATCGTCAACGGGGAATGGTCCGGTGAATATTAGCGTATTTTCCGTGCAGGAATCCGGGATCGACATTCCGACCAACCAATTCACGAAATTCGTGGAAGACAAATTCAACATCAAATTCAACTGGCAGATCAATCCGTCTGACGGAGCCAAGGAAAAACGGCAAATCTCGCTGGCGAGCGGCGACTACCCCGATGCTTATCTGCTGACGCATTACATCGACCAATTTTCACAAGCAGACCTTCTGAAATACGGCAAACAAGGGGTTTTGGTGCCTCTGAACGATCTGATCGACAAGTATGCACCCAATATCAAAGCCGCGATGGAAAGCAACGAGAACCTGAGAACGTTGAACACCGCGCCGGATGGCAATATTTATGGTCTGGTTGCCTATACCGAGTGTTTCCACTGCTCGTATTCAAGCAAGATGTGGATCAATACCGAGTGGTTGAAGAAGCTGAACCTGGAGATGCCCAAGACGACGGAAGAATTCAAAAACGTATTGAAAGCGTTCAAAACGCAGGACCCGAACGGCAACGGCAAAGCGGATGAAGTGCCGCTCAGCGGTTCGATCGAGGAATTCGGCGTACGCGTCGTTCCGTTTCTCATGAACGCCTTTGTATACGACGATGACCGGAATTACCTGCAAATGTCCGGAGGCAAGGTGCAATCCGCGGCGATCACGCCCGAGTGGAAAGAAGGCTTGACGTACATCAAGTCTTTGTTCGATGAAGGATTGATCGATCCGGGTGCGTTTACGCAGAATGCCGAAGCGTTCAAAAAAATCGGGGAAAACGCGGATGCCGAAATTTTGGGCGCAGGCGCGGGCATGCATCCGGCGATCTTCGTGAACATCGATCCGGGCAACACACGATCGGCTCATTACAATGCTGTGCCACCGATTACAGGTCCTCATGGCGTGTCCTATGCGACGCATGACGGAGGAGGCGTGCAGCCTGGAGCCAAATTCGTCATCACGAACAAAGCCAGCGAAGAAGCGCAGATCGCCTTGATCAAAATGGTGGACTATATGTTCACTCCCGAAGGCCAGACGAACGGGGCTAGCGGCTTGAAAGGGATCGACTGGACCGATCCCGGAGAGGGAGACGTCGCACTGGGCAAGGATTCCAAGGCGGTCGTCAAACTGATCCCGATGGCCGAGGGAGAGGCACCGCGGAATGCAGGCTGGAGCGGCATGGCTCACTTCTACATGCCGAAAGAATATCGTGACACGTTTGTGCAAGGAACCGATATTTACGCATCCGACGGTTACGAACGCAGACTTTACGATGCAACGCTGCTGTATGAAGGACATGAACCGAAAGAGCTGTTCCCGATCTGGTCGGTCTGGATCGATCCGGCCGAGATCGATGAGGCCAGCTTGCTGCAAACCAACATCAAAAATTACATCGAACAAAATACGCTCCAGTTCATTACGGGCAACAAGGATCTGGACAAAGACTGGGACGCATACGTCAAAGGATTGCAGGATCTGAAGCTGGACCGTTATCTCGAGATTTTGCAAAAGGCGTATGAGGCTTCCAAGTAATTTGGGATAAAGCCGGTACACTCGGGTGCTGCCGCAAAAAGGGCACCTGAGTGTGCTTTGTCTATGAACAGGAGGCCGTTTGTTCGGTTCGGCACATTCATAGCACTGGACGAGGGGCTTACGAAGCGATTTCTCTGATGGGAGGACGAAATGGACGATTTCAAATTATGGTACTCTACCCCTGCGGTTACGTGGGCTCAAGGTCTGCCGTTGGGCAATGGAAGAATCGGTGCGGTGGTTATGGCCGATGTGCATCGCGAGGTGTGGAGCATGAGCGAGCTTACGTACTGGTCCGGCCAAGCGGACGCGGACTCCGCGTTTGCTTCAACGGGAGGCAGAGCAGCGCTGGATGAGATGAGGCATCATTTTTTCTCCGGCAATATCGATGAAGGCGATCGTTTGGCCAAGCAGCATCTGCAGCCGCCAAAGCGGAATTACGGCACAAATCTTGGATTGTGCGAAGTGGTGATCGAATTCAGCGATACCGACGTGGACAGCTATGAATATGCAAGCTTCAGGCGGGAACTCGATCTAGGCGAAGCGATAGCAAAGGCAGAGTGGGTGAGTAAGGGCACTACGTTGTATCGCGAGGTTTTTGCCACACATGCGGATGACCTTGTCGCCTCAAGAGTGTGGGGCAACGTCTCGGGAAACGTATCGTTTACCCTTTGGCTGGAAGGAAGTACGGAGTCGTTTCAGGCGATCGCCATTGATGACAGTACGCTGGGTTTCAACGGACAGGCAACAGAAACCGTGCATAGCGACGGGACTTGCGGCGTATGGGCCGAAGGCTGCGTAAAGGTAGTTGTTTCAGGCGGCACGGTGAGTGAGCAAAATGGGCGAATGACGGTAATGGGTGCAGATGAGGCAATCATCTATTTTACGGTCAGCACAGACTACCGCCGTATAGGTTCCGATTGGAAAAAGGAGAGCCGTTTCACGCTGGATCAGGCGCTGAGGAAAGGATATGCGCGTTTGCGACAGGACCATATCGACGATTACGCCGAGCCATTCGGCAAGGTGCGCATTCAGCTGGACGGCCCGGTGCATGCCGACCTGCCTACCGACCAACGCATCCGGTCACTGGCGCAGGACGGGGATGACGACCCGCAGCTGTTTGCATTGTTCCTGCAATACGGCCGTTATTTGACCATTGCGGGCTCACGCAGTGATTCCCCGCTGCCGATGCATCTCCAAGGGGCTTGGAATGACGGCGAGGCATGCCGCATGGGTTGGAGCTGCGATTATCATCTGGATATCAATACCCAGATGAATTATTACCCGACGGAGATCGCGAATCTGGGGGAAAGCCTCCTTCCTTTGTTCAAATATATCGAAGACTTGGCGGAGGCAGGCCGATCGACGGCTCGACAATTATACGGCAGCGACGGCTGGGTGGCCCATGTTTTCTCCAATGTGTGGGGCTTCACGCTTCCCGGCTGGGAAACGTCATGGGGGCTGAATGTTACGGGGGGATTGTGGCTCGCATCCCACTTGATCGAGCACTATGAGTACCATCAGGATCGCGAATTTCTGGAAAGCACGGCCTATCCGGTGCTAAAGGAAGCGGCCGTTTTTTTCCTGGATTATATGACAGTCCATCCGAAATATGGCTGGCTGGTGACAGGCCCGTCGAACTCCCCGGAAAATCATTTCTATGCCGATAATGCCGGATGTACCGTTCACCAGTTGTCTATGGGGCCAACGATGGACCAGATGCTGGTGCGCGAGTTATTCGAGTTTTGCCTGACAGCGGCGAAGCTGCTGAATCGGGATGAAGGGCTTAGAACAAGGCTGGAGGAAGCCGTCGCCATCTTGCCGCCGCTGCAAATCGGCCGGAAAGGTCAGCTTCAGGAGTGGTTGGAGGATTATGAAGAAGCACAGCCGGAGCATCGGCATTTGTCGCACATGGTTGCCTTGTATCCGCGGAACCGAATCACGCCTGAGCGGACACCGGAGCTGAGCAAGGCAGCGCGTGTGACGCTGGAGAACCGGATGTCCCAGGAAGAATTGGAGGATGTCGAATTTACGGCCGCCTTGTTCGGTCTGTGCTTTGCCAGGCTGCATGACGGTGAGACGGCATACAGACATATCCGCCATTTAATAAGCGGACTTTGCTTTGATAACCTGCTAACCTATTCGAAGTCGGGGATCGCGGGGGCGGAGAGCAACATATTTGTCATTGACGGGAATATGGGAGGCACCGCTGCCATTGCGGAAATGCTGCTGCAGGGCGATCAAGGAGAGATCCGTTTGTTGCCTGCGCTGCCGCAAGCATGGAGCACGGGAACCGTATCCGGTCTTCGGGTCAAAGGCAATGCCGAGGTGGATATGACTTGGGAGAGCGGCAAGCTAGCGTCGGCAACCATTCGCACATTATCGACAGGAACGTTTACCGTGTGTACGCAAGAGTTTAAAACGACGTTTCAGGCTGAAGCGGGTGGAAGAACTCATTTCAACGATAGACTGGAACGGGTCGAATAACGATATGAGCCTGCAGCCCGTCATGCGTTTTGATTCATGGTTGGAATGATGTTCACGATCAGAAGGAATACAACCGTTCTTTAAGCCGTTCATAAGCCGCCTTGGAGCGGCTTTTTCTGTTGTTTCTTGCTTAGATTAACTTGAGTAAACTGCCTGCCCAACCATCAACACCTGTAAATCAAGCACTCAACATGAAAGAATCCAACATTGACGCTCCTTCCTTGGAAGCGTTTTAATTATAGTAGTTACGCAAGAGGATCAAGGGGAGGTCATCATATGATGCTGAAAGTGAAAACGCTTCGATGCGAACATTTCAACAATCCGATTGGGCTGGGGTGCCCGAAGCCGCGGTTAAGCTGGCACATCGAATCCGACAGCATGCATGTCACGCAGAAACGGGTCCAACTGCAGGTCGCTTTGAATGCGGCATTCGATTCGCTGATCTGGAACCATTTCGCTTACTCGGAGCAATCCGTTCTTGTTCCATACGAAGGGCCGCCGTTGGAATCGGGCCAACGATATTATTATCGGGTCAAAGTATGGGCCCAAGGGGCAGGGGATGCGGAGCCGCAAGAGTCCGCGTGGAGCGAGCCGGCATTTTGGGAAATGGGGCTGCTGCATGAACAGGATTGGAAAGCGCAATGGATCACTGTCCAGAAGCGAAGCATCCACGAAGGCTTTCAGGCGCGGGCACCATTTGCGACCACCAAAACTTTCTCGGTAGAGGGCAAGGTTAGCAAAGCCGTTATTTATGCGACCTGCCTCGGATTGTATGAATTACAGTTGAATGGGCAAAGAGTAGGCGAGGCCTACTTCACCCCGGGATGGACGGATTATAACGATCGCATACAGGTACAAACCTATGACGTCACCGATCTTATTGGCGAGCAGCATAATTCCATTACAGCAACGGTGGGTGAAGGCTGGTACAGCGGTTATCTAGGATGGCAAAAGCGCAAGGACACGTATGGGGATACCAATGCCTTACTGCTGCAAATGAAAATTAGCTATGAAGACGGCCGTACCGAGCTGATCTGCTCCGATGCCACTTGGGAAGAAACGGGCTCCGCCATTCTGATGTCGGACATCTATAACGGCGAAATTTATGATGCAAGGCTTGCGTTGCCGAAAGACGGAAATCCAACCGTGAACGAACGCAAAATGATGAAAGTCATGCCGTTTCCTTTGAGCCATCTGGTTGCCCAGGAGAACGAACCCGTGCGGATCATGAATCGTCTCCGACCGGTTGAACTCATTCGAACGCCCAAAGGGGAGCTTGTGCTGAACTTGGGGCAAAACATGGTGGGATGGCTGGAATTCAAAGTCAAAGCACCAAGGGGCACGATCTTGAATCTGGTTCACGGCGAGGTGTTGGATCGGGACGGAAACTTTTACCGGGATAATATTCGGGATGCGGCACAGCAGATTACGTACATCTGCAGCGGAAATGGCACGGAAACGTATCGGCCGCATTTTACGTTCCAGGGCTTTCAGTACGTGAAGCTTGAAGGTTTTCCGGACGGGATCACGATTGAAGATTTCACCGGCGTTGTACTGCATTCGGGCATGGAGCCGATCGGTACGTTCGAAACGTCCGATCCCAAGCTCAATCAGCTGCAGCATAACATCGTTTGGGGACAGAAGGGGAACTTTCTGGATGTGCCGACCGATTGCCCGCAGCGTGATGAACGGTTAGGCTGGACCGGTGATGCGCAGATTTTTGCGAGAACGGCCAGTTTCAATATGAATGCGGCTTCTTTTTTTCGCAAATGGCTGAAAGATTTGGCTTACAACCAGATGGAAGACGGGGCGGTTCCTTTTGTCGTTCCGGACGTACTTAAAGGGACATTTGCGGATAACACAGGGAGAACGACAGCGGCTTGGGGAGATGCAGCCGTCATTTGCCCGTGGACGATCTATCAGTGTTATGGCGACAAGCAAATTTTGGCTCAGCAATACGAGAGCATGAAGGCTTGGGTCGACTACGTACGAGCACAAGGAAACGAAGAATGTCTATGGGATACCGGACTGCAGCTCGGAGACTGGCTGGCATTGGACAGCGAGGAAGGAAGTTATTTCGGGGCAACGGACGGAACGTTGGTCGCCACGGCCTACTTTGCGTATTCAACGCAGATCGTCGCGCAAACGGCCAAACTGCTCAACCGTTATACCGACTATAAAACCTACCAGTCTTTGCACGAAGGCATCAAAGCGGCATTTGCCGCCCGATACTTTAACGAGGCAGGCCAGCTCACCTCCAAAACACAGACTGCACAGGTCATCGCCCTGCACTTTGATTTGGTGCCAGAAGAGCATAAAAAGCAAGTCATCCAGGAACTCGTTCGGCTCATTGAACAGAAAAACATGCATCTGGATACCGGTTTTGTCGGCACACCATATCTTTGCCTGGTTTTATCCGACAATGGCTATGCGGATGTAGCCTATACATTATTGTTCCAAAACGATTACCCTTCATGGCTCTATCAAGTTGAACGGGGAGCAACGACCATGTGGGAGCATTGGGACAGCATCAGAGAGGACGGATCGTTCTGGAGTACGGCGATGAATTCGTTTAACCACTATTCATATGGTTCGATCGGCGATTTCATGTATCGCAGCATTGCGGGAATCGATCTGTTGGAGGCGGGTTACAAAAAATCGCGAATCGCCCCCAAACCCCCGGTTAATCTGACGTCGGCACGCGGCAAACTGGAAACGCCATATGGAGCCCTTGAGGTCCAATGGCAAATCGTGGAAGGGAAAATGCTGCTTGAAGTGAATATCCCGCACAATACAACAGCCGTAATTACGCTGCCAGGCGTAAAGGAACCGGATGTATTGCAGCGGACCATTGCCGCGCAGTATCCTTCGATTGCGAATCCGCCAGTTAACATTCCGCCGGAATTGGCCGGGAAAATGGGGATAGAGGGGAACGCGGAGGTGTTCCAACACAATGGAGAGAACGGATTGACATTTACAGCAGGTTCAGGACAGTACACGTTCCAGTATAAATACGAGCCGGCTCTTGCCCCCGTGCATGCATCCAGAAGATAAATCGCGTAAACTAGAGGAGAGACTTGTCATGAAGACGAAAAATCGCATTTTATTCAAAACCGCCCTGCTGTCCATTTCCTTGGTCTTGACGTCAGCGAGTGCCATTTCGGCCATTATTCCGATGATGCTGAACCAGTTATCGGACGTATCCAGTTCCCTGATCGAAAGCGTAGTCACGATCCCTTCCTTCTCCATGATGCTGTTTGTGCTGCTGAGCGGCCCGATTTCTTCAAGGTTGGGCAAGAAAAATACGGTAATGCTTGGGCTCCTGCTGGTGCTGGCCGGGGGAATCCTGCCGATGTTCACAACAAATATCACTTGGATTCTCGCGTTACGACTGGTACTCGGCGCCGGGCTTGGCATATTCAACTCGCTTGCCGTCAGCTTGATCAGCGACTTTTTCGAGGGAGACGAACGGGCCCAGCTGGTGGGATTCCAAAGCGCCGTTCAAGGGCTGGGAAGCAGCCTCGCTACCTTTGTAGCCGGACAGCTTGCCTTGATCGATTGGCAGTATGCTTTCTTATGTTATGCCATTGCGCTGCCTATTGCGTTGCTGTTTTTCCTTGTCGTACCTGAACCAAAGCGCGCCGAGCCTGTTTCACAGACTCCAGCAGAAACGGGCACCAAAAGCCGTGGAGTATCGATGCCCGTGCTTGGACTGAGTGCCGCATTGTTCCTGTTTATGACGTTTATCATGATCGTGTACACCAAAACGGGCATTATGATTAGCGAGAAAAGCATGTCGAATGCCGGATTTTTGGGGACCGCATTCACATTGTTTTCCTTGTCGTCCATGGTCGCCGGGTTCTTGTTTGGCAAAATATATACATGGTTCAGAAGTTACGCCCCGTTTATTTCAAGCTTGTTGACGGCAGCAGGTTTTGTGCTGTTGTGGGTTTCCCAGAGCGTAACCATGGTGACGATCGCTATGCTGATCATTGGATTCAGCTTTGCGTTGTTCATCCCTTATATCTTTACGACGCTGACCAAAATCGTGCCCAAAGGCAGCGAAACGATTTCCATATCAATTGCGATGGTAGGCTCCAATTTGGGAGCGTTTGCTTCACCTTACGTCATCAACGCAGTCGGCACGATGTTTGGCAATGATACTGCATCATTCGCATTTCTCGTATCTGCCGTCGTGTTCACGGTTGCTGCGGTGATCTGTCTGGGAATTGCCGTCAAAGGAAAGGCAAATCGAGATCAGGCAGCCGTGCTGGGCGGGTAACGGTTTCTCACTGAAAGTAGTATCCATCCACGGGCAGTCCGCTGCCCGCTTCTCCATGATCTAAGCAAAGAGGGGGTGTCGTTCATGGATCTTCAAGAGCTGGATCGCTTGCTGCGAACCAAAACGGACATCGAACGGTTGCAGCAGCGGAACAATGAGGTCATCAACGATCTTTCCGCAGAATCCGAAGACGAACGGTATTTCGACATGCAGCGGAAGATGTATCGCATGCCCGCATCGTTTTTCTTTGGCAAACACGATATTTATATTAAAAAGCACAACCGCTTCGCTCCGATGCTGGAACACATGCACGAATTCATCGAGTTGAACTATGTGTATTCGGGAACGTGCCATCAGATCATCGCCGGAAAAGAAATTCAGCTGGGCGAAGGCCAGATGTGCGTGCTGGACAAGGATGTGCCTCATAGCATCGCCCCGCTCGGGGAGAACGATATCCTTATTAATATTTTGCTGCAAAGGGAGACGATCTCTTCGCTGTTCCTGCAGCGGTTGTCGAAGAAAAAAAGCTTGATTGGCGAATTTCTGGCCAACTCGGTGCTTCAGCATCAGCACCATGATCACTTCATTATTTTCAAATCCCAGGATCACGACAACCTGCAATATATTTTGCGAAGAATGTTGATAGAGTACTATTCCGAGCAGGACGATTCGATGGAATTGGTGAAGGCGTACATGCAGATCGTGTTTGGGGAACTGGTCCGCGTATTGGAAAGCGAGCACAACATTCGCCTGAACGAGCAGGAGAACAACATCACGGCCATTTTGAATTACATGGAGGAACATTACAGGAATTTGAGCCTGCAGCAATTGTCCGACCATTTTAGCTATAACAGTACCTATTTGAGCAACAAGTTGAAAAAGGTAACCGGTTTGACGTATACGCAGCTGATTGCCAACATCAGGTTGAATGCAGCTTATTCCTTGGTCGTGAACACCCAATTGCCGTTTGAGACGATTTTCAAACAGGTCGGCTATGAGAGCATGAGTTTTTTCTATAAAAAGTTTAAACAAGTTTATGGGGCTACCCCGCAAACCATTCGCAACAATCCGTCGGCCGCGTTCTGAAGAGCAAACATCTGGCAGCGTTGGTTTGTTTTAAGTTCCAATAAAGAAAAGCTCTTGCCCGGAGTGACGGACAGGAGCTTTGTTCTATGAAAAAAATGCGGCAGGCCAGAGCACGGTTACAGATGGATATTCAGCCATGGTTCAACCTTCTTTTTTAATGTTTCCTTGTCGTATTGCACATATTGATTTGCCCGGTTGCGGGTCGGATCTCCCGCATAGAACCGTTCATAAAGATCATGCCTCGCTCCAAGCGGACTGCCCGTTATATCCCAAGCAAGCTGGAACAGGCGAATTTTTTCTAAAGCTTGCATCGTCGTTCCGCCAAGGTATTTGTCCAGCAAAGGTCTCAGCGGTTCATTACGATCGAAGTTTCCGGAGGGAATCTGGATCAGCCCGCCTGCAGCGATGGTTTTCAAAATTTCCACGGCACGCGGATAATACCGGCTTCCCAAATTGCGGGCGGTTTCGATGAATTGGAATGAAGGAAGCCAGTTGCCATGCGCGTCCGATTTGGCCTGGGCTTCAGAAGCGATGATCAGTCCCTCGATAGTTTGCATCTGACTGATCATCTCCCCAAGCTGTTCCTGAACGTTCAGGAAGGAATCCACGCCGATTTCGTTGGCAACCGCCGAGGTTACGGCCGTTATGAATTCCAGTTTTGCATGCAGACGAATGATGCTCTGGTGGTAAGCCAAGCTGGACGATGCGGCATTGCTGCGGATCTGCCACAATGCTTGCGGATTGTTATGTATGAGCACACGCTCCCAAGGGACCAGTACGTCGTCGAAAAAGAGGATCGCGTCCATTTCATCATAATGTGCACTGAGCGGATGACTTGGGTCGGGGGTCTTCGCAGCAAAAGATTCCCGGCATACCAGGTGCAAGCCCGGACTTGAGACAGGCACGATGACCATATGGGCCAGCTCCGGACGATCCGCCGGAATTCGCTGCACCGGATAAACGACGATATCATCTGCATAAGGGGCCGCAGTGGCCACCATTTTGGCGCCACGAAGGAATATGCCTTCGGCATTTGTTTTAACAACGCGCAGCATGGCGTCCTCATCTTGGCCGACAGGCAAGGATCGGTTGATCTGCGGATCGCGCTGCACAATGGTCAGGAACGCGTCTTTTCGTTTAGCTTCCTGATAGTAGGCTGCTAATTTGTCTGCATAATAAGGATCGTATATTGCCATGTCATGGCGAGTCGCATACCAGCCAGTCAGACGGGAGCGGGCGTAGTCCGATAACCGGCTCATGACGCCATGGGTCCGGTCAGCCCAAAGCCGAAAGGCACCCGCTCTGCGTTGGATATCGTTAGGGGAGAGGGGGAGTTGAAAAGCGCGGTGAACATATCCTGCCGTCTGCTCGTCCCAAAAAGCGACCGTATCCCTCGTTTCGGGTTCATCCGCCAGATTGAACAATCGTTCTATCGTTTGCAGCGTTCCCTGAAAAGCCGGGTGATGGGGAATGCTGACACGTTCACCGTCCAACCACACATTCCGATCGTCATTTAATCTGTGAATATATGCTTGTCCACGAGACATCGTTAAACTCATTATGTATGAGCCTCCTTATTGGCATAAGCTGCGAATCCTCGAGAAGCCAAGTTAAGTGAACAGAAGAAGTTGGGGTTCGATACAATTTGTATCTTCTGAAAGAATAACGCTCCTATGTCCGAAAAGTCAACGTTAACCGTCTAATGCAGCCAATAAGCTCGGCCATGGATCACAGCCAGGGTAGGACCAGATTCAACGAAGGTCGAAGTATCGCTTTCAAGAGAACATCAAGGACAACAAAAAAAGATGTTCCTCTCAACAGGAGGAGCATCTTTTCCTTTTTCAATAACAAGGTATGTTCAGTAATATCAAAAAAGAATTGAACTAAAACAAACGCCATGATATAATCAATAGCGTCATTGACAAAACAAATAAATTGTGTTACTAATTTTATCCCTAATTTAATTATACACTCTGGATTTGGGGTTGTCAATGCTCTTTTTCGCCCAACAACTTGGAAGAGGAGCGTGTCCTAAACGTGATCAAGAACAATGAATGGCATCAAGAACAGGAACGGCTGGAACAGGTCAAAATTAAACTGCAAGCGAGAATGGATGAACTGGAGCCCGAGGTTGCAGGGCTGGGAGATCAGGCCAGCGACATCCGCAAACGCTTCTGGGAAGAAGTCACGATCAATACGGCTACGGATGAAGACTTCGAGGAAACCTTCTATACGATTAAACAGCAATCCGCAGTGCTGGCAGAAAGGGAACGCAGTCATAAGCGGTTGGTCCAGCAATGGAACAATATGAAGCGTTTGTTAACGTCCCCGTATTTTGGACGGATCGACTTTCACGAGAAGGGGCTTAACTCCAGTGAACAGGTGTATATCGGGGTTTCTTCCTTCCTTGACGAAGACGGGTTGAATTTTTTGATCTATGACTGGCGTACGCCCATCGCGAGTTTGTACTACGACTATTCTCCAGGGCCAGCCTCCTATGTCACGCCGGTCGGAAAGATCGAAGGCACGATGGAGCTCAAGCGGCAGTTTCAGATACAGAACGGGAAAATTCGCAACATGTTTGACGCTACCGAGACGATCGGGGACGAGTTATTGCAGCAGGTGCTCGGCAAAGGCGCGGACTCGCAAATGAAGAGCATCGTGGCAACGATCCAAAAAGAACAAAATGCCATCATCCGCGACGACCATCACCGGATGCTCATCGTTCAAGGTGCAGCCGGCAGCGGCAAAACTTCTGCGGCACTGCAGCGGGTGGCGTACCTGCTCTATAAACATCGTCAGACCATCAGGGCGGATCAAATCGTTCTTTTCTCGCCGAATCCGATGTTTAACAGCTATATCTCCACCGTCCTTCCGGAGCTTGGCGAGGAGAACATGCAGCAGACGACGTTTCAAGAGTATCTGGACTATTGGCTGGGTTCCGCACTCCGTCTGGAGGATGTTTTTGATCAGATTGAATATGTGCTGACTGCGCGAGGTTCGGCAGGATATGAGGCCCGCATTCAAGGCATCGAATACAAAGCTTCCGAGGTTTTCATGCAAGCCCTGCAAAACTATGGAGTGTGGCTGGGGCAAGAAGGCATGCAGTTCAACAGCATCCGGTTCCGGGAACGTGAGCTGATTACGGCAGAGCAAATGAAGACGACATTTTACGGTTATGACCGTTCCTTGTCCGTGGTTAACCGCATCGCTCTTTTGCAGGAATGGCTGCTGAAAGAGCTCGCATCGCTTGAGCGTGCGGAACGGGATGCGCCTTGGGTAGAGGAGGAATTGAGTTACCTCGATAATGACCAATATGCGGAAGCTTACCGCTCATTGCACAAAGAAAAGGAATTGTTGGATCTAACGGAGCACTATGCCGTCGTTCGTGAGAAAATAACCAAGCAGCGCCGGGGCGATGAGGGCGATTTCGACTATGCCGTAAAAGAGGAACAGTTGCTGCGCCGCAAGGTCGTGAAAGAACGCTTTGCACCGCTGAGAAGAAGCGTAAGGAAATTTAAATTTGTGAATGTTCAACGCATATATGCCCAATTGTTTGCTGACGAGTCCGTTTATCGGGAGAGAACGAATGGCGCTGCAACGCCTCCGCTTTGGTTGGAAATATGCAAACAGACCAAGGAAAAGCTGATGAGGAACGAATTGTTTCATGAAGACGCGACGCCGTATCTGTATGTCAAGGAAATGATCGAAGGAGTCCGGACGAACACGGATATTCGGCATGTCTTTGTTGATGAGGGTCAGGACTATTCACCCCTGCAATATGAATATTTGAAAAAGCTTTTCCCGCGTGCCAGGATGACGGTGCTCGGCGACTTCGGGCAAGCGATCTTTTTGCAGGCGACAAGTCTGGACGCAGATGATTCGCCGCTGCTTCGTCTTTTTGGGGAAAACGAAACCAGACTTATTCGTCTTGTGCGCAGTTATCGTTCAACCAGGGAAATCGTCGAATTCACAAGATCGATGCTTGCGGACGGAGAGGGGATTATGCCATTTCAACGCGGAGGCCATAAACCGATCCTGGTGCAAACGGAAGGTGCGGATCAGCGCTATTCGCAAATCTGGGCAGACATCGATGGACTTATGGCCGAAGGGTTCGATTCGATCGCCGTCATTACGAAGAGTGCATCCGAAAGCCGGGAGGTTTACGAATCGCTGCGTGTTCATGGAGGTGAGAAGCTTCGCTTGATCACAAAGGATACTTTGGGATTTCATAAAGGAGTCATGGTGATTCCCGTATATCTCGCCAAAGGTGTCGAGTTCGATGCCGTCCTGATCTACGATGCTTCACCCGAAACATACGCGCAGGAAAACGAGCGAAAGCTTCTTTATACCGCGTGTACGCGGGCCATGCATCGTCTTCATCTGTATACGACCGGTGAATGGTCGCCGTTTGTGCAAGCACTGCCCGCGAATTTGTACGAATTGCGTTCTTATTGAAAATTTCAATATATGCGGCAATTGACGCTCGTACGGTATTGGTGATAGCTTATATACATCGATATTAAGCCAATAATTTCAATGTGAATGAAGGGGGTATCATACATGACGCATATAGTGCAAGCTGCCGCTGAAGATGTGCGCAGCAAGGATTCGGAACAATTGATTCGGGAGTTAAGCATCGAATTGGGTGCATTATATGGCGGCGACGGTACGGCTGGTTTCTCGCCGAGCGACGTGGAGGGACCACGCTCGGCCTTTATCGTGGCCCGTCTTGACGGATATCCCGTCGGTTGCGGGGCAATCAGGCCGCTTGACGAAGATTCGGTGGAAGTGAAACGGATGTATACCCGCTCGGATTTCCGGCGCAAAGGCGTGGCGCAGGCGATATTGGCCGAAGCGGAGCGGTTGGCACGGGAATTCGGCTATAGCAACCTGAAGCTGCAAACAGGACCGAAGCAACCGGAAGCGGCAGCGCTTTATGAACGGGTGGGTTATTATAGAATCCCGATTTTCAGCGGTGAATGGGAGGAAGTGCTGGCGTATCAGAAAGATGTCGTCCGCGAGCCGGTTTAATGTTTTGGGCTTGCAACGCGTGGGCACAGCGACCAAATAAATATGAAATTGGAGATTACTTTTACTTTGCGAATAGAAAAAGTATACGAATACGATATAAGCCATGAATTGCAATCAGAAATACAAGATTTATTGATCGCCAGTTTTCCGGATGTGTACCCTGAGCACCGGATTTATTTCAAGCAATTGCCGCATTTGCGATTTCTGGTTTACAACCAGGAAGATCGACTCGTCGGACATGTTGGATTGGATTACAGAGTCATGAATTTAAACAAGAAACCGATCAGGGTACTCGGCGTCATTGATTTATGCGTCTCACAAAGCGCCCGTTCCCAAGGAATAGGCTCGTCCTTGCTGGCGGAATTGGATCAATTTTGTGCGGGTCGAAATATTGACTTTATCCTTTTGTTTGCGGATAACATGACTTTATATTTGAAAAATGGCTACAAACCGGTGAAGAACAAATGCAAATGGTTGAAAATCGATGATGGATTTCAAACTTCCATTGGCTTAGGCCATGAAGCCATGGACGAACTGATGATCAAAAAAGTAGGCAAGATCGATTGGGAAGAGGCAGATCTGGACTTATTAGGCTACCTCTATTGAGGAGGAGAACGTGGGGTACGTTTGTTGAACAGGAGACGACGACTGATCTTAAAACGGTCAACCAGCAGGGCCGATAAAAAATAATACCGAAGAGAGTCGCGCAATTTGCGGCTCTCTTTTCATATTTATAAGAAATAACGCTGAAAGGAGGACAATGTAGTCAAACCTTTCACGGGCCCATATCTCCAATTTGATGATACGGCAACAATCAGTTTACCTTCTGCTTACATTGTTAGCGGGGGGCAGATATGCCCGTTACAGCGGGGAATACAGGCAGGACACGCATCCGTGGGGTTGTTGGCGATCATATGCAGCGGCTTGTTTGGTCAAAGTCATCTTGTTGAAGTTATCTGTTCATTTTACAGAACACATCATTTTACGCAGCGATCGTTGAATGCCCAGGACTTGCTTTTCCTGTGATCCACAAGGGTGGTGGAATATTCCTGAGTCGTGAACATTGTGTGACTTCCTACGGTCTTAGGGGGAAGGGGGTTGCGGACCCTGTGGCGAGTTATTATTGAAGCAAAAAAGCGTAAAAGCGTATCTATGAGCATATGAGAAAGTGTTAGTAAAACGTTAACAAATGTAACTCTATGTCAAAATTTTGATATACGCTTTCATTCCGTTGATCTTGTCCGCAACGTCCCTTATATTAACTTCGTTACATACACACAGAGGGATGGTGGACAATGTTGTTCGGGAGTAAAGGAAAGAAAATGCTGGCCATGCTTGCGCTGGTTCCGCTGACGACAGGCTTGGTAGCGGGAACAATCATGCCTGCAGGGACGGCACATGGCGATCCGGTAACGGGAAATAACCCCGTATCGACAACGAATGTCACAGGATCGTGGCAGACGGGAGATCTGCATGTGCATACGTTTGAGTCGGATGATGCACAGAATTCGCTCAAAAATGTGCTGGACAACGGTCTGAACAAGTATGGGCTGGACTGGATTGCGATTACGGATCATTTGCGGACGTCCAAGCGTGATGCTGACGGTAATGTCATTAAGAACGGGCCTATCCCCATGTCGCTCGGCATGAATGAATATCAAGTTCCGCAGATTAAAAAGCTGCAGGAAGAGGGGAACTACGCTGGCAAAACGATATTCTCCGGTTTTGAGTGGGACATGCCCACACACGAACATGTCGGCGTAGGCATTCTGACGAATGAACCCAATTCCACCGAGGCACTTGAAGCGGCCAAGGAATTTGAATATCGGTTCACGAATCGTGATGCCAATATGTTCGACGCCGAGGATGTAGCCAAATGGAATGCGGAAGGAGCGCGTGCCTATTCGACGCATCAGGATGCGCTTACCGCCATTGAATGGCTCTCCACTCATTATCCGATGACCAGTTATGCCATGATTAATCATCCTTCGCGCGGCAAAAACAAATATACGATCGCCGATTTTCGCGATTTCAACGATCTGGCCCCCGAAGTGGTCTTCGGTATTGAAGGTATGCTCGGCAACCAGATGGAACCGGATCGCGGCGGGTATAACACCTCTTACAATACATCGAATCCAACCGCCGATGACGGCTACAAGTACCGCACATATGGCGGTGTCGATTACATGGTTGCCAAAGTGGGCGGTCTATGGGATGCATTGCTTGGAGAGGGACGCCATTTCTGGAATTATGGCAACTCGGACTATCATTTCAAAACGATTGACCCGAATTCCAGCGGTTATTTCCCGGGCGAGTATGCCAAAACCTATGCTTGGGTAGAGGGTTCGGGCATGCAAGCGGTGCTTGACGGACTGCGCTCCGGCAAATCATTTTCCGTATTTGGAGACTTGATCAATGCCTTGGATTTCACGATTTCAAGCAACGATTCCCAATCCGAAATGGGCGAGGATTTGCAAGTGACCCAAGGGGACGACATGGAAATCAAGATCCGTTTCAAAAGCCCGTCGACCAACAATTATGAAAATCCGATCAACAGCGGCATCAAGGTAGGGCAAGCCCCTGTCGTGGACCATGTTGACCTGATCGCCGGCGATGTGACCGGCAAAGCCCAAAAAGGGACACCGGAGTACAGTAAGGATACCAATGATTCTACCCGCGTGTTGGCAACGTTCACCTCGGATGATTGGGCGACGGACGCGGAGGGATACAATGTCATCACGTATAAGATCAAAGCATCGGATAAGGATCAATATTTCCGTTTGCGCGGAACGAACCTGGGCATGAACGTGCAGGGAGAAACGGTAAACGGGGAACCGCAGCTGGACCCCAAAGTAACCACGGCGGATGCTGCAGCCCGATTCAATGAAATCAACGATAACAATTATCGCGATCTGTGGTTCTATTCCAATCCGATTTTCGTAAGCGCAGCGCCATACAGTGATGAGCAGGCCGTTAACGATACCATTCAGGGCATCGATCTGGGTGATCTGAACGCGGTCACAACCGACCTTACGCTTCCTGTCAGTGGCGAACATGGCGCAGCGATCCGTTGGTCCAGTTCCAGACCGGAGCTGATAAACGATGAAGGCAAGCTGTTAACCCAGCCGGATAACAATGAGCAGCTGGAGCTGACGGCAGCCGTAAGCCGCGGCGGCGTGACGGATACAAAGGTGTTCAAGATCATCGTCGAAGGACGGAACAATCAGGCATTGGTGTTGAAAGGAACGATGACCACGGCGGATGCGCAGCCGTATCGTACGGACACATGGACCAACCAGTCTGTCACGTTGAGCGTCACCAGTGCGGTATATGCTCCGGCAGCTTCGGCGACCATAGAGTTGTCCCGGGATGGGGGAGAAAGCTATGAATCCTATGAGGAAAATACGCCGGTTGAAGTCACCGAACCTGGTGAACATTCACTCTTGTTCAGAGCTACCGATAATCTGGGACAGCAGTACACACTTCCGCTTATCGTCAAAATTGATCGGGAGATTCCGGTGATTATGTTACAGGGCAGCAGCCAAATGACCCTGAATGTAGGAGATACGTATAACGAGCCTGGTGCACAGGCAGCGGACAATGTGGGCATCGACGGTTCCGTGAAAATAGAAGGTACAGTGAATACGCAAATACCCGGAATATATACCATTCGTTATCATGCGAAGGATTTTGCCGGAAATGAGGCACAAGAGGTAACGCGCACGGTGACTGTGCAGCCTCGTTCGAGCGGCGGAGGTTCCGGAGGAAGCGGCGGCTCTGGCGGCAGCAGCGGAGGCGGTAACCCGGGCAGCAGCACAGGTGGCAGCTCGCCAGCTGTACCGGCTGAACCTGCCAATCCTACAAACTCTACAAATCCTGCCAATCCGGGAGCGGAACCAGCTCCTGTGACCGAGGTCAAGATAGAGACTGGACCGGACCAGGCCGTGCGCACAGGCATTGATAACAAAGCTCAGTTTGACGCACCCGTTGGAACATTTCCAGGAAAGGAGACACTGCAACTTTCCCTGGTTCCTCAAGACGGATTGCCTAGTGCTTCATCGCTTAACGTTCTGGGAGAGGGAATCCGGATTACTAGAAACGAAGGACGTATTCTGAATAAGGACGCTTCCTTGACATTAAATTACGATTCTTCCAAACTATCCGACGGTGAACGCCCAGCGATCTATTATTACCATGAAGACCGCAAAAGTTGGGTATTCGTCGGCGGAGTCTCTCACGCCGCAGGCAGCATCACGGCAGATGTGAATCATTTGGGCACGTTTATCGTGGCCGGTTATGCACCGAAATCTCTTGTCGATCTGAATGGACATTGGGCGGCAGACTACGTGGATCGCTTGATGGGGATGAACGTCATTCAAGGTTATGGCGACGGCAGCTTCCAACCGTCCCGGAACGTCACGCGCGCGGAGTTTGTGACATTGCTCAGCAAAGCGCTGGCATTGAAACCTGCTGCGTCGGCTGCGGCCTTTGCAGATCAAACAACGCTGCCGTCCTGGGCTCGCGAGGATATTGCCGCTGCCGTAGAGGCTGGCATTGTAAAGGGATACGGCGATAACACGTTTAAGCCGGATCGTACGATTACCCGGGCTGAAATGGCCGTATTGCTCGCAAACGCGCTGAAGCTCAGCAGCGAGGTTCAAGTTGACACCAGCGGCCAAAATGGTAAGGCATTCGCGGATGCTTCGCAAACGCCGGCTTGGGCGCAGGAGGCTATGGATGCAGCGGTTCAAGCAGGCATCGTGGAAGGTTACGCCGACCATACCGTGCGTGCAGCAAACATGACAAGCCGTGCCGAAGCGGCAGCCATGATCTATAAGCTCCTGTCAGCTTTGCATATTTAAGATTGAACTCAAAGAAAAGCACCCATTGCGGGTGCTTTTTCGTTGATATGGCGAACACCCGGCTGATCCAATCCGGTTAAACGCCTTTCTTTATCGATTTGTTGATCATGAAGAGCTCTATACGGTTCACTCGAAGCGGAAATCGTCATCCGTCAGCGGTTCTACATTCAACGCACGAACGTATCCGTTGCCTTTTTTGGAGAAAAAGTCATGCTGTTTGGTGTGGGTGCTGATTCCGTTCAATACGATCGGGTTTACTTCCGCGTCTTCGAACAATGGCTCAAAGCCCAGGTTCATCATCGCTTTGTTGGCATTGTAACGAAGGAAAGCTTCCACGTCATCGGTCAAATGAATCGGCGTATACAATTCTTCGGTGTAACGCAATTCATTCTGATGTAGGGTCTGAATTAAATCGACCAGGTGCTGATAAAGCTCGTTCTGTTCCGCTTCGTCCAAACCGGCGTATATTTCTTGGGCCAGCACGCCCACGTATACGCCATGAATGCTTTCATCCCGCAGGATCAGGTCGATGATTTCACCGCTGCACGTCAGTTTGCCCTGCCCGGCCAAATAGAGCGGATAGAAGAACCCGCTATAAAACAAATAACTTTCCAAAAGCACGGAAGCGGCCATGGCCATGTATAAGTCTTTGGGCGTTTCAATGCTGGTGTAGTACTGGCGGATGATCGAAGCTTTCTTTTGCAAATACGGATTTTGTTCGACCCACCGGAAAATTCCGTCGATTTCCTCGGTCGTTGCCAGCGTCGTGAAAATGCTGCTGTACGACTTGGCGTGAATTTGCTCCATCATCGCCATAAAACCAAGCACGGCCTTGCGTTGGAGTCCATCGACATGTTCCATGATTTGCGGCATGCCCACGCCGCCCTGAATGGTGTCCAGGAGGGTTAATCCCCCAAGGACTTTCATGTAAGCTTCTTTTTCCTCATCGCTGAGCGTTACCCATGTCATCTTGTCATCGGATAGAGGGATTTCATCATCGATCCAAAATTGCATAATATTTTGATTCCAGAACATCAGCGTGAAATCATCATCCGGGCGATTCCAGTTCACGGCTTGAATAGGCTGCATCTTATATCAAACTCCAATCGTCATACCCGCAGGTAAATTAGTTTAAATGGAACAAGCGATGCACTCTTCCATCGTCAGCTTGTTCGTGCGTGTATAATACAGGGATTTTAACCCTTTATGAGCGGCATACAGGTAACAGCGGGCCAGGTCCCGGGTAGACACGTCGCTGTTGACGTGGAGAATCGTCGAGATCCCTTGGTCCACATGAGGCTGAATTTCCGCAATCAGATCAATCACTTTGAACTGGTCCATTTGATACGCCGATTTGTAATAGAACACATTATCCTTCTGCAGGTAAGGCATCGGGTAGTACGTCGTCGAATTCGCATAGGTTCGCGTTTCGATCTGTTCCACGATCGGCATGACGCTGGAGGTCGCGTTTTGAATGTAAGAAATGCTTGCCGTCGGCGCGATGGCCATTCTGTAGGCATGATATAGGCCGTGTTCCTGCACTTTGGACTTCAGCCAATTCCAATCATCCGTTGTCGGAACGAATATCCCCTTGAACAGCTCCTGCACTTTTGGCGTGCTAGGCGAGTAGTCCGTAGACAGGTACCGATCGAAATAAACTCCTGTCGCATAATCGGATGCTTCAAATCCGTGGAAACGTTGGCCCTTTTCTTTCGCAATTTCCATGCTTTTTTCCAAGGAGTGAAAATTCATCGTCATGAAGAACGTGCGTGCAAAATCCTTGGCTTCCAAACTTTCGTAAGCAATTTTGTTTTTGGCCAAATACCCGTGCAAATTCATGGCGCCGAGGCCGACCGAATGCATTTCCGAATTGGCCTTGGCTACGCCGGGAGCATTGGCGACATGGGTCATGTCGCTGACGGAAGTCAGCGCGATCATGCCCTCGTGAACGGATTCTTTGATTTTGCCGCTTTCCATGACATTCACGATATTGAGGGATGCCAGATTGCAGCTGATGTCTCTGCGAATGATATCGGGCTGGCCGTAGTCCGTAATTTCAGAGGTTTCCTGGAGCTGGAAGATCTCCGTGCACAGGTTCGACATTTTGATTTGTCCCACGTTTTTCAAAGGGTGTGCCTGATTGGCATTCGTTTTGTTAATGATATATGGATAGCCGGATTCCAGTTGAACCATGGCGATTTTGGTGAGCATATCCCGCGCCATCAACGATTTTTTCTTTTTCACGCGTTCGTCGGCGACCAAGGTGTCGTACATCTCGTCCAGATCCATATCATCCAGGTGAATTCCGTAATTTTGGTATACGCTATATGGTGCAAAGAGGTAAAGAGGCTCATTATCCTGGGCCAGCTTATAAAAACGATTCGGAACGATCAACCCGATGGAGAGGGTTTTCAGGCGAATTTTCTCATCGGCATTAATTTTTTTGCTATCGAGCAGTTCCATGACGTCCCAACCGAAAATATTGTAATAAGCCGCACCGGAGCCTTTGCGTTGACCCATCTGGTCCGCGTAGGAGAAGCCGTCTTCCATCAGCTTGAGCACGGGCGTGATGCCTTTGGCGGCACCTTCCACGCCTTTGATGGCTTCGCCCCGGGCGCGCAGCTTGGACAAATTCACGGCAACGCCGCCGCCGATTTTGGACAACTGCATGCATGTATTCAGCACATAGTTGATCGAGTTCAAGGAATCGTCCATTTCGAGCAGGAAGCAGGATACCAGCTCTCCGCGCCGGCTTTTGCCCGCGTTCAAAAATGTCGGAGTGGCTGGCTGCAGGCGCTGTTCCATCATGGAACGGGACAACAAAGAAGCTGTGTCGAAGTTTCCGCGACCCAAATGCAGCGCTACGGCTGCCACGCGATCCGGATATTGCTCCAGCACCGTTTTGCGATCATAGCTTCTCAGCGCGTAATCGGTATAAAATTTCGAAGCTGCCATGTAGGAAGGGAAGCGATGCTGGTAACTGCGCGTGATTTCAAAGATTCGTCTCACTTCATCGGCAGTGTAGGAAGCATAGAAGTCCTCGTAATAATCATTCTCAATCATATAGCTGACTTGATCGTCGATGGTGGCAAAACGCATGCTCTTTTCTTCGATCTCTTTCATAAACTCGGCTACAGCTTCCTGATCCTTATGTAACTGGAAAAAGCCATCGGAGTCGCGCTGCAGCAGCATGTTGTTCAATTCAATATGTTTCAAGGCGGCTTACCTCCTGTTCAAAATGCTCTACGTCTTTTTTGGTGCCGGATAGCTCGAATTTGCTGATTACAGGCACGTTATAGGATGCGGAAATCAAATCCGCGCTTTTGGCGAAACGTTCGCCCCAGTTGCGGTTGCCGCTCGCGGCAACGCCAATCAAATATTTGGAGTTTTTTTGCAAAAAAGAAGACACCTTGTCAGGTATCTGTCCAAAACCTGTTGTATATGTCACGAGTACGTATGGTTCGTCGATCGTCATTTGACTATTGATCTGGATGGCCGGCATGTGAAGCTTGGAGATGAATCTCTTCACATTGCCAGTGATGGAATCATACACGATCAGCAATATCATTAACCTCCTTAAACGTAAAAGCTATCTATAAATACGCTATATGTAGATTGCTTTTCTAATTCTATATCAATATATAGATTTGTCAATGAATATAAGGTGAACTCTTTCAAAATAGCGATGAGGGTGCATGGAATCAAATATGTGTGAAAATGGGAGAAGGATGAACCCGTTGTCCTGAATAACATTGTATTCCTGATCGATCGATTGCGTGATTCGGTGAGGAAGCGTAAGGAGGAAGGGAGAAAGCTTCGCAGTCGGGAGCGGCTAATTTTGTATGAGGAGACTCCATTTTGCTTGGGAGCTGAAGGTTATGTTAGGATACATAAGTGATTGGGAAAAAAATATAGAGGTGAGATCATAGTGAAAATAACATTACATAAGCAGAGCGATGTCGATATTTTAACTGAAATTTGGTACAAAGGCTCGGTTCAAGCCCATGATTTTATCGAGGAGGCTTATTGGCTTTCCAACAAAACCGAAATGAGAGACAAGTATATTCCGATGTCGGAAACCTATGTCATCTACGATCAAGAAGAAATCGCCGGATTCGTTTCGATGGTAGATGACTATTTGGCAGCGCTTTTTGTCGATCCATCGCGTCAGAATAAGGGATACGGCAAAGAGCTGCTTCGTTTTGTCAAAAGCAAAAAATCAAAAATCTCGCTAAAAGTGTACAAAGAAAATGCCTCGGCCGTACGTTTTTACGAGAAAAACGGCTTTCATGTCGTGGAAGAGCTTCTGGATGAGCAAACCGGTCATGAGGAATACCTGATGGAATGGAAAGAAACTGGAACAAATTTGTTTTCTTGATAAGTAAGCGAAAGTTCAATTCGAAAGTTCAATTAGGCATTCACAATAATCGATAAAGGCTCTGCGGGGTTATGTACCTCTAGCAGAGCCTTGTTCTTCATGATGTATTTCAATCTCTTTATTGTTACGTTTGTTTGATTGCCAATCTATACGACTTGGGGGCGATCCCCTTAGGTTCTTGAACAGCTGGGAAAAATACGGCGCGTTGTCTTGCCAACCGGATAACATCAGCGATTCCAGGCGACCGTACTTGCCGGAGATACGCCGTACACTTCCCGATAGAGCACATCCCTCACTTCTTCAAACTGTGAAGGGGTCAAATGCTCCGGATAACTCATGATCCGGAGTGACAAAGGCTGCTGTCCTGCGCGCAGCGGCGGTTGAACATAGGCAGCCTCCTCTAAATGGAATCCCAAACGCTCGTAAAATCCGATCCTTCTTCGCTTCAGCGAATTCTCGGGCAATTCCACCTCCAATACGATCGGCAGAGCAGACCTCTTCATGAAACGTTCCATCAGCCGCTTGCCGATGCCTCCACCGCGAATGCCCGGGGAAACGGCGATATTTTCAACGTACCGAAACGTCTCGAATTCCCAGCCTGCGAGGAAGGCAATGACTTCGTTCTGTTCATTCTTCTCGGTAAGAAGCAGATATCTCGAATTGGACAACAGCTTCAATTGCTGCGAATATTCACGATACTCAGCCTCCGGAAAAGATTGTTTCATAATGTCGTATACTTGATCGAACTGTTCTTGCAGCATCATACAACCACCCCTGAATGTAATAATCACTTTGGATATTCACCACGATAAACCTTGGTATAATACTAAGGTCAAGCGATCGGTCGCAAGGTGGTGTTATTATGATGGAGCAGCCCCTATTTAAATGGGGGAGTGGTGTAACGGATAGGGTAAGTTCGGAAAAAAAGCATTCAAAAATCCAGTTGTTGAAGGAGGCGAAGCATGGATTATTATTCACCGATGGAAGCTGCTTTAAAAGTAAAACCGTGGCCAAAAAATACGATTGCGGCAGGGCGCCGTCATTCCGTTGGAATTGCATCGGACGGCACCGTGATGGCTGTAGGCGATAACAAACACGGCCAATGTGATGTCGGGGACTGGCGAGATGTGGTGGCGGTTGCCGCCGGTAATGTTCATATGGCGACGAATACGGGAAATGCCCATACGATTGGCCTTATATCGAACGGCACGGTGGTTGCCGCAGGTTGGAACAAGCATCATCAATGCGATGTAAACGATTGGCAAGATATTGCAGCTGTAGCAGCGGGTTGGCGGTACACGATTGGGCTTGGAGCCGATGGGAAGGTGGTTGCTGCGGGTCGAAATCATGAAGGCCAATGCAATGTTAGCCATTGGCGCGATATTATAGCGATCTCCGCGGGTGACTGGCATACTGTCGGGCTTCAATCGGACGGTACCGTAATGGCTGCGGGCAATAATCGGTATGGCCAATGCAATGTAAACGACTGGGACAATATCGTAGCGGTGGCGGCAGGTTACCTCCATACTATTGGACTAAAGTCGGACGGCACCGTAGTTGCTGCAGGGCGTAATCACGAAGGCCAATGTGACGTAAGCCATTGGAACGGGATCGTCGCCATAGCGGCGGGCAGTAATCATACGATCGGTCTTGGAGCCGACGGCACTGTAAAGGCAGCGGGTTGGAACAAGTACAGCCAATGCGATGTAGACAGCTGGAGGGATATCGTGGCGGTAGCGGCAGGCTGCACGCATACCCTTGGCCTTCAACAGAACGGCATCATGGTCGCTGTGGGAGATAATGAGTACGGTCAATGCGATGTAAGCGGTTGGCGCGGCATTGGACTGCCGGGGGAATCGTTTCGGACATGCAGCGGCGAAATATAGTAAAGAGAATGCCATGGGGGCAGGCCAAACAGGTCTGCTTTTTTTGTTGGTCTTCATTTGTTAACTCGCCAAATCAACCATATCGCAAATTTAACACGATAACCGCTGAGACGACATGAAGACCAGGCGATCTGGCTGCAAACTGGCTGCAACAAAGGTGTTTCAGTGAGAGATTCAGATTTTGATAGAGTTCAGAATTTAAGATTTAAAAATCCCAAAAATTGATATAAATTTCTATTAGATTCAAATCTTTGCCAAGTTAAGACAGGGGATTCGGACAGGAGGTGGGTTGTTTAGTCATTTCCCGCAGGTTTGAATCGGTTAGAGTCAGTCGTTCCACATTATCCTACAGGAGGGATTCCATGCTTTATACCATTATCGTGCCAGTTAACCAGGACTATAACATTCTGAACCTCTTCACCGATTCGCTGCTTCGGACGGTTAGCCCGTCCAGCGAAATCATCTTCATTAACGATGGCTCGGGTGCGGCCGTCCTGCAGCATTTGGAAAAATTGAAGCAGGAAGTCAGAGAAGGCGTAACCATCGAAATTTTGCAGCATGATTTTCCGCTCGGATGTGCCGTATCCATCAATAGCGCGCTGCGCATCGCCAAAGGCGACTATATTTTCTTCCTGGACTCCGACACGATTCTTCAGCCCAACTGGCAATGGATGATGAAAGAGACGCTGGACAGGGATATTACGATCGGCATGACCGGCGGCGTGCTGTTATATCCGCAAACCGGCGGCGTACAGCACTGCGGCATCGCTTTTGCGGACACGATCGGCCGCCATCTCTTCCTGAACGCGTCTCCCGAAGATATCCCGAAAGAGACCTTTTCGGTTCAACTCGTCGTCTTCGCCATGTTCGGCATGAAGAGAGAAGTGTACGAGACGATCGGCTTGCTCGACGAAAAGTTCTTTAATGGATACGAAGACTTCGATTATCAAATGCGGGCACGGGCCGCAGGTTACGATACGGTCATCAATCCCGACATCCTTGCTTACCACTGGGAAAGAAGCAGCGGAATCCACCGGAACTTCAACCGCAAAAACAATCTGGCGCGGTTTTGGAAGAAATGGGGCAACGAAATCGAAGCCGATATCTGGCCGTTCGTATTCGGTCACTTGAAGTCACAGCTTGAAGGCCAAGGCGAAGACCGACATCTGCCGATCGTAGGCATTGATCTCGCCGAGGTGCGCAGCGATGCGGAAACGTTCTGGACGAAGCTGGAAGAAGCGGACATTGCGCCTGTTGCCGAAGTTCGGGACTATTCCAACCGTTTCCATTCGAATGGAGCCATCTGGCTACCGCAGGTACTCGGCAAGGAACTGATCCATACCGAGAACCGGCTGCTGTTTTTGGTGGACAATTTCGCCCGACTGCTGGAAAACCGGTATTGGATCGAGATGAGGCATGCCCAAAGGGCCAAAGACCTGATCATCGACTTGTATGGAAATGTCATTACGATGGATCGCATCTACGACGGGTGCTGGCCTGGAACGAAAGTACGCTAATCGAAAAAACCAAGCAAACAGGGAGGTACTGTCTGTGAATACAAAAGAGAGCGCGCTGGAGCGTGCCGTCAGGTTTAACCGGAATCTGGAGTGGTTGGAACAGGTCGAAAAAGTCATCCCGAGCGGATGCAGCACGCTTGCCAAGGCGCCGGAACGATTGTTTCCCGGTCACACCCCCGTCTGCTGCGCGGAGGCTCGCCATTCCCGCTTTACGGACATTGACGGGAACGAGTGGCTGGATTGCGAAATGGCCATGGGAACTGCCTCCTGGGGACATGCCCGGCATGAGATTCAGCTGGCCGTCATCCATCAGTTGAAAAAAGGAACCAGTTATTCCATTCCGGCCGAGATCGAGCTGCAATGCGCCGAATTGATTTTGAAGCGGTTCGAAGGCCGATATGCCTCGCTCCGATTTACCAAAAGCGGTGCCGATGCCGTCAGCGGGGCAGTGAGGCTTGCACGCGCAGGGAGCGGCAAAAGCAAAGTGATCGCGACGGCGTACCATGGGTGGCATGATTGGTCTGCTTACGGCTACTATGGCCGCGAAACCAAAGGCCGCGGCATTCCGGTGGATATCGAACGCACGACCATCTGGGTGGACAAACCCTCGCCTGAACGCATCGAACCTTTGATTGCATCTTCGGCCGAAGACATTGCCTGCATTGTGCTGTGCCCTAACGAATGGAAACGCGATGCCCTGGAGCGGGTCGTGTCGCTCTGCCGATCGCAGGACATCATCGTCATCTTTGACGAAGTCACTTCCGGCATTCGCATGGGCAAGCAGGCCACAGCGGGGGAGTACGGCATCTGGCCTGACCTGCTCTGCATTTCCAAAGGCATGGCGAACGGATTGCCCCTTGGTGCCGTGCTTGGACCAGAGCATCTGATGTCGTTGTCGGGACAGGTCAAATTCAGCAACGCCCATTCCAGCGAAACGACCGCGCTCGCGGCAGCGATCGCCTGCGAAAAATTGATGGAAAACGCGAAGACATGGCCGAGCTGGAGAGAGCCCGCTGCGCGGATTATGGACCGGATCGAGTCCGAACTGGTTTTGCTCGGATTAACCGATCAGTTGGCACTGAAAGGAACCTATGCGAGTTTCTACATCCAATCCATTTCGGAAGAGAATTTCCAGGCAGACCCGTTTCGTGAATTTATGGTGAAAAAAATGGCCCACTTCGGCATTTTCACCAAAGGTTATTTCTTGTTCTCGGACATGCATACCCGGGAAGAAATGCTTTGGGTAGAAGAAGCTCTCCTGCAAACGTTGTCGGATTGGAAAGAGGTTCAAAGACAGCAATACCTTTCTCGCGTAACCATAACCAAAAAAATCAAAGCGTAACCCGGATCGGGAAATCGACGAAGGAGGAACAACATTTGAAAGCACTCGTATATCAAGACCGCAAAGAGGTAGCCCTGCTGGACATTGAAGAGCCGCGCATCGAAAAGGCAAACCAGGTCAAAGTCAAAATTTACGGTTCGGGCATTTGCGGCACGGATCTGAACATCGTGAAAGATAAAATTCCTGCCAACCGGGGAACGGTGATCGGACACGAGGGCGTTGGCACGGTGGTTGAGGTCGGACCGGAGGTTCGAAGCCTTCGCGTCGGGGATCGGGTGTTGATCGACCCTACCCAGTCTTGCGGAATTTGCTCGTATTGCCGCGAAGGCCAGTTCATCTATTGCGAAAACTTTGAAGACCACCAGGTGGGCATGACCATTCATGGTACGTTTGCAGAATATTATGTCGGCGACGAGAAGTATATTTATCCGATCCCGGACTCCATGAGCTGGGAAACCGCGATGATGGTCGAGCCGCTCGGCTGCGTTCTGCAAACGTTCATGAAAGCAGGGGTCAAACCGAGCGATTCGGTTCTGGTCCTCGGTTCCGGCGCCATCGGTTCCCTGTGCCAGCTCGTCAGCAAACGATTGGCCAGGCTGACGGTCGGCACGGAGGTCGATCCGTATCGCATTCAATTCGCTTCTACCATTGCCGACCATGTGTTCCACCCGCAGGAGCTGACATTGGACAAGGTATACGAAATTAACAACAACCACAAGTTCGATATCGTGGTGGATGCTGTGGGGAACCAGCTTCACGTCGGATTCGAGCTGGTCGCCAAAGGCGGGAAAATCATTCCGATGGGGTATGACGACAGCTACCAGGTGACGTTCAAACCGACCGACGTCATCAATGAAGGTCTCAGCGTCATCGGTGCGGTCGCTTCCCACTCCATGATCAGCACCGCCCTGAAGTTTGCGCAGAGCATTCCGGAACTGGAACGAATGGTTACGTCCACGGAATTGCTGAGCGATTACGAGCAAGCCTTTAACGGTACAATGGGGTACCACCTGCGGACAGGAGAACCGCTGCCGATGAATTCGGTTAAAACCGCGCTGATCATATAGATAACTGACATACAAGGACATAAGCGTTCGCGGTTGCGCCGCTGCGACGAATGGTGATCGCAGCGGCTAACAACCGCAGAAAGAGGGGGATAAAGGTTGAAGCTGCTGCAAGATTTGCCGAGAAATCCACGGTACTCCATATTGCTCGAACCGGTGTGGGCCATACCCGGAACGATTGTTCTTTTTTACGCGCCTTTGTACATGAAGGAAGTTGGCCTTTCGGATATCGAGATCGGCTTGATCAATTCGGTAAATCTTTATTTTGCTTTCATTTTTCAATTGTTTGCCGGTTCCGTAACGAACAAGCTGGGGCGCAAACGGACAACGTTGATTTTCGACCTGCTTGCCTGGAGCGTTCCGATGTTCATTTGGGCGTTTTCGCAAAACTTCTGGTTGTTCCTGATCGCTTACCTGCTCAATGCAACGTCCAAATTCGTGACGGTTTCCTTCAATTGCCTCATCATCGAGGATGTGGAGGAGCACAAACGGTCCAAGGTTTTCGGCATCCTGAACATGATCATTACGGCGGCTGGCGTACTGACCCCGATTGCGGGGATCGTCATCGCGGATGTCGGCATCGTGCCGACCCTGGCGAGCATTTATTTTATCGGAGGCATCCTTATGACAGCGATGTTTTTCATTCGCAACCGCTACACGGATGAAACCGAGGTAGGGAAGGAACTCATGGGGCTGCACAGCCAAACCCGGGTGCTTGGGGGGCTTGCTTCCAGTTTGCGATTGTTCGGCAAATCGTTCTACAAGCGCAGTCTGCTGCCGATCATATTGATCACGGTCATCTCCAATCTGATTTTGCAGCTGAATTTTTTCCAGGTCGTTTTTTTCAAGGAGCAGTTGAAGTTTGACGATCGCGTCATTTCGTTTATCCCGGTGGTGACCGCCCTTACGGTCATGCTCCTCTATCTGGTGATTTTCCCGCGCCTGAAACGCCGGTCGGAGGAAAAGTACGTGAGCTTCTCCATTATGTTGAGTACGGTCGGTTCGGTGCTTTTTCTGCTCATTCCCGTCGGAAATGTGTCGATGCTGTTCATGACGCTAATCGTGCTCGCAGCAGGCAATTTCATTCTGCAAACTTATCGGGATTCGCTGCTCATGAACCGTCTGGGCACCCATGAAAAAGCCGACATGTATTCAGCCGTGCAAACGGTCATGACTTTGACGGCCATTCCATCGGGGTATTTGACCGGTTTGCTTTATCACCACAATCCCGTTCTGTTGTTCGGTGTCATTCTTGCGTTGTATGTCGTGCTGATGGTTATCATGCTGTTCCTGCCTGATCCCAAAAACCAACATGCTCAAGCGATTGAGACTTACAAGAATATGTAGAAGAAGGGGTTTTCTGTATATAAAAAGAATAACTATATAGGTTGAACTGGACTGGACATTTACACGATAACGGAGAGGTCAGAAAGAATCTGGAGAAGCGGAGCGTTCTAAAAGCTTTCTGAAAGAAAGCTGCATCGTAAGCATAGGCTTATCACCGGATTTTCCCCTTAATAAGGGGATCAAAAAATCTGGGGATAACAGTGATCGGAAGATGGTTCTGACCACGTAGTGACTCCGTGTAAAGATTATTTGTTCAACCTATATAATACGGAAAACGAACTTGGGAGGCAAAAACATGATAAACGCATTCGACAGCAATACGCGGGAACAATTGAGCTGGATCAATGAGCCGAAGGCCTGGTCTTATACGGATCAAGGAAGCCTGACCGTGGAAGCCCAGCCGGATACGGATTTCTTTCAAGACCCCGCTGGCATAAACGTCCGGGCATCCGCGCCTTTCCTGGGCATGCCCCTGCCGGGCGACTTCGAGATGACCGCGCAATTGACCGTAGACATGAAACACCAATACGATTCCGGCTGCCTGATGCTCATGGCCGATGAACGGAACTGGTGCAAGCTTTGTTTCGAATTCGACGGCAGCGTGCCAACCATCGTGTCGGTCGTTACCAGAGACGGTTTGTCCGACGACTGCAACTCGGTTGAAGTGACCGTATCCCATCCCTTTTTGCGCATTCGCAAAGTGGAGCACTGCATCTCGTTTTTTTATTCGCCTGATGGGGAAGAGTGGAAACTTATTCGATATTTCGGCATGCCGGTTAAAGGGGAACTCCGGGGCGGGGTCGTTGCTCAGTCGCCTACGGGAACAGGCTGTACCTGCCATTTTCTAAGCTTGCAGGTGACTCGTCCGGATTTGGCTGCACGTTTCTGAGCCGCCCCCCTGCCGATCAGAGGAGGGAGAATGCTTCATGGTCAAAGCGTTCATATTGGATTTTGATGGACTTATTGTGGATACCGAAACCCCTTGGTACTATGCCTTTCGCGATATTTATCAAGAGCATGGGCTTGAGCTGGGCCTGGAATTGTGGTCCCGTAACGTGGGCACCGATTTTGAAGACTTCCATCCTTATCTTTATCTGGAGAAAACGCTGCAAAGATCGATCGACCACGATCACATCAAGCGACTCTCGGAGCAGAAATACGCCGCCTATCTGGGGCAGGCAGCCATTCTCCCGGGCGTTCTAGAATTGCTCAAATCGGCCAGAGAACAAGGGATTCGTCTAGCCGTAGCCTCCAGTTCCACCCGGGACTGGGTGCATGGTTATTTGCAAACCCTCGGCATTTTCGACCAATTTGCGGTCATTCACACGGCCGAGGACGTTAAACGGGTCAAACCGGACCCGGAGCTGTACCTGCTGGCCCTGAAGAGCCTCGGCATCGAGGCGTCCGAAGCGGTTGTGTTCGAAGATTCGCCTAACGGGCTGAAAGCCGCCAAAGCAGCAGGCATTCGCTGCGTCATCGTGCCGAATGAAGTAACGCGCAATTTGCAATTTCAACTTCATGACCTGAGGCTGTCGTCGCTGATCGAGTTCCAATTGGAAAAACTCTAACCGAGGTATTGCTTGCGCAATTCGATCGGGGAGATGCCTTCATGTTTTTTGAATACGGCCCCGAAGTAACTCGCGCTGTTGAAACCGACCGCTTTGGCAATTTCGTGGGCCGGGGCGGCATGATCATGGATAAGCATTTCCTTGGCTTTCAGCAAACGGTATCGAAGCAGGTAATCTAGCGGCGTCATATGAAACTCTTTTTTGAAAATCCGGTTCAAATGCTGCTCGGTGATGTTCATCTGCTGGGCCAAGGTTGACAACGAGAGATCCTGGTGATAGTTCTGCTCGATAAAAGCAATGAGTTCAGCCAGCTTTAATCGGGCTTCGGAACGTTCAAACGTGCCCAAATGGTCGCCCTCGATGTTCAACCTGACCAGCAGCATGTACAGCAGTGCGGAAACGTGCCAGATCTGGTTCTTGTGCCTGGACTCCTGCGCCAGCGTTATTTCATGCAGCAGGATTTGAAGCAAACCGTCCGGCTTGAAGGCACGCAGTTTCCCGATTTTCAAGGATTGCAGGAAACGGGGCAATAAATAGCCATTGAACGTCAAACCATCGAACAATAGCGATTCGCTAAGATTGCGGTAACGGTAGGCAACCTCCGGAAACATAATAAGAGCGGTTCCTTCGCGGATCAGAAATTCGTCGTCGCTGGCTGCGATTCGCCCGGTTCCCTCGATGCATTTCACTATGGTGTAATCCCGCGAACGGTCGCTCCAGTGCATGAATTCATTTACGGTCAACTGGATTTGCCCTGTAATCATAAGCGGCATATCGGCATCCAGCGGATTCTCCATGCTAGGTTTCGGCATCGTTGTGTAATTCCTCTTTTCGTAAAAGGTTCGTTAGCATAAGTGGAGCGGCTGCAGCGTTAATAGAAACCTAAAAAGAATTATATTACATAAATGACAATAATTTAAATATATGTTTCGATCATTTTCTTGTTTTCGAAAACCTTTTATATAAGCCGTAAGATAACAAAGATCGAAAGGTGGTACAGCGCTTGCAGTGAACGGGTGTGAGACAACGCTGTGGACAACAATCCGCTCTCTCATTGATAATCATTTTCAGTTGGGTTAATATAGTTAACAGAGACTATATCATTGTGCCGGCAAACCTCGAACGAAAGCACGGGCAAGCCATGGCATCCAGGAGGAATATCGAATGTTAATCCAAACCCGAAGCATCCTTGTCGAGAAAGGGTACAGTAACCAAGTCGTAGAACGTTTCAGCGGTCCAACCCCTGTTGTGGACATGCCAGGCCTGATTGATTTCAGCGTGATGGTCAACAAGAAGAGCAAAGAACAAGAAGAAGTACTGATCATCATCCGCTGGGAATCGGAGGAGGCCTGGAAAAATTGGGAGAAGAGCGATGCACACATCAAGGGACACCGGGAACAAAGAAACCAGGAAAAACCGGCGTATCTGATCAGTACGACGGTGAACATGTATGAAGTGCAAACGGTGAAGAACGGAAGCGGGTCCGTGAGCGGAGAAGTTAACGCATAGCGTTTGGAAGGGCAGTGCCTTCACCTTGAAAATGTTGGTATAAGAAAAAGCATGCATCCTTTTCGGTGCATGCTTCTTTTTGTTGCCTTTTTCCACGCTCAGAATGTTCAGAGCGTTCATACATCAATCAAGGGCGCGTGTTCCGCTTGAAAAGGGAATGATTTTCGCGCAACGTCGATAAACGTCTTTACGGCAATGGTACAATCCTCCACGGGACCGGTGGCCATATGGATGTCACGATAGGCCGAGGGAGAGAGCCGTTTGACCGCAATGCCCTGCGGCAGGTCCAGAAGGGAAAGCTCCGACATGACCGCCAGACCTTCGCCTGCCAGGATCATTTGCAGCGAGGTTCTGTAATTATAGAGGATGTATTCCACTCGGGGCGTTTCTCCGGCGCTTTCAAACCACTTCAGGACAGGCGGTTCATATCCTGCTTTCCACAGCAGCATGGGTTCCCCTCGTAAATCTTGGGGGGTAATCACATCCTTCTTCGCCAGTGGATGGTCGTCTCTCATCACGGCATAGATACCTTCTCTGTAAAGCGGAAAAGAATGGGAGGTTTGATCCGAAGGAATCAACAGACCGACATCGATTTGCCGATTGTCCAACCAGGACTGAACTTCGGTAATGGTACCTTCCACGATGCTGAACTCCAGCTTTGGATAAAGCTTTTTGATCCGGCTGATCAGCTTCGGGACAAAGTAGGACGAGGCTACGGGGAAAGCGCCGATGCGCACTGAGCCGGTCTCCACCCCTTTTTCGCTGGATATTTCCTGATCGACTTTATCGTAACCTTGAAGAATTTCCCGAAAAATGCGGACGATCCGTTCGCCGACCGGCGTGAGCGCAACGCCGTTTCGCCGATCCCGAATCAACAGCGTGACGCCAAGCTCGCGTTCCAGCGTAGTGACCGCACGGCTGACGGCAGGTTGGGTCATATTCATTTTCTCGCCAGCAATCGTGAAACTGCGTGTCTCCGAAATGGAGACGATGAGCTGCAGCAATGATCTGTTCATATCAAAAATGGTATCCCCTTCATGATTTATATTCATTTTATTTATGATACAGCGTATTGTATCATGTTTATCAAGCAAGAGGGAAGAAGCAAAACACAGCATTGCCAGTGGCTAAACCCGGCACTGTAGTGCCAGGATCTGTAATATTACATGGATGGGAGCAGGATCAAATGAAAGCAAAAGCTTGGCTATTTTTAATACTGGCGAATCTGTTTTGGGCCGGAAACCTGATTTTCGGCAAAGCGGTAACGTCTGATTTCTCGCCGGTCTGGGCGTCCTTTTTGCGGTGGGGCATCGCGGCTTTGGTGTTGATTCCGCTGGCGCAGCTGGCGGAGAAGCCGAATTGGGTGAAAGTATGGAAGAACAACTGGGGAGTGCTGCTATTCCTTTCAGTGGTGGGCGTTGTTCTCTATACCCTTCTCACCTATACAGCACTCCGGTACACTTCGTCGACGAACGGAAGTTTGATCAACAGTTTGACTCCGGCCGTCATGATTATCCTTTCGCTGTTATTTCTCAAAGAGAACATTACCGGGTGGCAGGGAGTGGGGCTGGTGTTGTCTTTTTTGGGCGTGCTGACGGTGTTGACCAAAGGACATTTGCTGGGTGTATTCAACACGCATTACAACCAGGGAGACGGCATCATGTTTGCTGCCGTATTTCTGTGGGCCATGTATTCGCTGATCGGCAAACGGGCCCAGCATCTTCCGCCGATCACATTTGTAGCGTTTACGGCGTTTATAGGCGTCATATGCATGGTACCGCTCCTGTTTCTACAACCATTGTCTACGGAGCACATCACGTCTTCGGGCATTACAGGCGTCATCTATTTGGGCTTGTTCCCTTCCATTGGATCATTTCTGTTCTGGAACCAAGGCGTTAAGGAACTTGGACCGGGCAAAGCCAGCATTACGATGAATTTGATGCCCATCTTTACCGCGATTCTTTCCGTGATTCTTGGCCAGCAGCTGCTGATTTCACAAATCGTCGGCGGCGTGATCGTCATCGTGGGCATGCTGCTTTCGGCCAATCTGATGGCCCGGAGAGGAAAAGGCAGGACGCTGTGGAAGCGAACCGGCAGAACGGTATAACCCATTTTTCGTGGTTAAGAATCGTTGTATCCAGACTGATGTATGTCCATTCGCAAGAAGGACATGGTATAATGGTGAAAATATAATCGCAACGGCGATCCGTGCAGTCAAATGAAGGCGAAAGAAGACCCGAATTCCAACGAATTCGGGTCTTCTGCATGTTTCGCTTTAACGCTGTGATTCCAATTTTCTTATTGGTCAAATACCGCTTTTTCGATCCGACTCACTCATGTGCTTCTTCATAGGATTGAAGGTCTTTAAGAGTCGACTTTAATCTCTCCCGTGCTGAAGAATTCAATGGTTGCAGCGGAAGCGGGAGACTAGGGCTTGAGATCAAGCCGAGAATTTCTGCCGATGCCGCAGCGACGCGAAGACTGCCGTATTGACGAAATAGCGCCCAAATCGGTTCAAGCCGCGCTGAGCTGAGCTTGGCTTCGTCCGCACGGCTGCTCAGGGCCAATCGAGTGATGCTGAGGCATGTTTTTGGAAACAAACCTCCGAGAACCGAGTACCATGCGTCGCATCCTGCATTCAAGCCGGTGGCAGCAAACGGATCGCCACTTACGCCGATCGAAACATGGGAAGGGATGATGGACCTCAATTGATCAATGCGCGCCTTGGCCTTTTCAGGCTCAGAGGGGACGCCGGGAATTTTGATCGAACGAACAAACGGCAACCTGGAAATTCTTCCGTGGAGTTCGTCGCTAAAGTGAAAATGCGTCGTTGACGGATTATCGTAAACGCACAAGGGAATGGATAACGCATTCGTGACCTGTTCATACAACAAATAAACCTCTTCATCCGTAAGCGCTTGATAAGAGACGGGCGCCAGCAGCACTCCCTTTGCTCCTGCTTCTTGTGCGTCCTCCGCCAAGCGAAGCACGTCAAGCGTCCGAAGCGCGCTTATGCTTGTCATTACGGGAATGCCTTCAGCCGTCTTGACGGCAAGTTTAAGGACCCGCAAACGTTCTTCCCGGTTCAAATAGGCATAGTTTCCCGTCGAACCAAGCGCGCCGATCGAATCGACGCCAGCGGCAACCAATCGCTGAACCAATCCCGCAAATTCGTTGTCATGAATGCCTGCCTCGTTTAACGGGGTAAGCGGAAAAGCGGATAATCCATGGAACATCAAGCCACACTCCTTATATCTTGAATCTCGACAAATTGTATAAACAAAATGGACTGATTCACAGTACCAATAATGAGATAAATAACTAGGCCAATTTTTACTACCACAAGCAAACTTGCTATATAGGTTGAACTAAACATTTACACGATAACGGAGAGGTCAGAAAGAATCTGTAGAAGCGGAGCGTTCGCATTTATCATCGGATTCCCGGAAGGTCGACGTGACCGATCGAGAACATATGCCACCCAAACCTTTGCGAATGATGGGCATAAAAAAGTTCAGAATCAATCCTCCGAAACATACCGTTAATATCGTCCCGATTCCGATCGGCCCTTTTAAAAGGACTGCAACCAGCAAAAAGGCCAGGTAAACCAAAGTTCTCGCGAAAAACAGGTTGGTTTTTGTCAAATCCCGAATAATCAACGTTAACCGGTCTACCGGAATCGGCGCAAAGTTGGTGTATAAATACGTAGCCGTGCCCAGCCCGATAACGATGAGGCCGAATGCAAAACAAACCCATTGACCCGGCCACAACTCAGACCCCGGCCAGCCCTGCAGCAGAAAAAGCCACAGATCGATCCCGAAGCCTGTGATCATGGCTGTCAGCAATCCTAATATTTCCGGTCTTCGTTGGCTTAACAGTGCATTGCAGCCTATTAACATCAAAGCAACGATGATCTCCCAGCTGCCTACCGTAAGTCCAACATTTTCGGAAAGTCCGACCAAAAGGGCATCAAAAGGCGACGTTCCAAGATCCGATTGGATGGTGAGAGCGATGCCCAGCGTTAACACGAAAATACCGATGACGTAAAATACAAACTTCATATTGACTCGACCCCATCACTCTAAAATTTTGTTGCAAACTCAACAAAAATAATATACATTAAATATATTCCATTGCTCGTTGCATTTGCAACAAAAATATAGAACGGAAAAACACCAAAGACTTTGAATGATCTAGGAGTGAACCGATACCATGACGATACAGTGGACAAAAGCCAACCTCAACGATGTACAATTGCTTCAGGAACTGAGCATTCAAACGTTCAACGAGACATTTAAAGATCAGAATTCCCCTGAAAACATGAAAGCTTATCTGGATAAAGCGTTTAATCTGAAGCAGTTGGAGAAGGAGATGGCCAACGACTCGTCGGACTTTTATTTCATCTATTTCAATGAGCAGCTTGCGGGATACATGAAGATGAATACGAATGACGCGCAAACCGAAAATATGGGTAACGATTCGCTTGAGGTCGAAAGAATTTATATTAAGCGCGATTTTCAAAAACATGGGCTTGGCAAATACCTGCTGAACCAAGCGATCGAGATCGCCAGGAAACAGGATAAAAGGAAAATTTGGCTGGGCGTATGGGAGAAAAACGAAAACGCGATCGCTTTTTATGAAAAAATGGGGTTTATTCAAACGGGGGCGCACGCTTTCTACATGGGAGATGAAGAACAAACGGATTTGATTATGACCAAAAACCTCGTTTAGTTCCTCGTCGGATCAATAGGGTAGTAGAGTAATAGTGTAATGGGGTACGCATTGGCGTGCCCTATTTTTACGTGTTTTAACAGACGCTTTCTCACCCCATTCTCCCATCGCTAACCTATGGCATGATAAAAAGCTTTACAAGATATAGCAGTAAACGGTAAAGTAACGACATTGAAGAGGATGGTTCAGAAACTCCACAATTTAAACAAAGGAAGGTCTGCGGATGGAGCGCAATCACCGGATCAAAAGGTCGGGGTCATGGATTGGAAACTTGCGGTTTCAAAACAAATTGCTGATCAGTTATTTGCTGGCATGCATTGTTCCGTTATTAATTGTAAGCGTATTCATTTTCCGTTATTCTGCTGCCACGCTCGAAGATTCTTCGGAAGAGTTCGCTTCGCTGTACACGTCACAAATCAAGTCTTCGTTGAACGAATTCATCAAGGAATATGATAAAGTCACGAAGTCGGTGCTGGTCGACAACCAGCTGATTTACAACCTCGGAGAAGAGCGGAACATGCCCATGGACGAGGTGGTCAATCAAAGGGTCGCCGTACAGCAACTGCTGATGCGGGTCGCGATGCTCAAATCCGAGATTGGCACGGTGATGCTGATCAGCCGGGATCACCACGTGTATCAGTACACAACGACAACAAGCAGGGTGAACGAAAAGAGGCTGCTTTCCCAAGCGTGGTACCAAGGAATCCAGAGTTTAAACGAAACCTTCTTCATTACCGGTTTGCATGACCGTTCCTATTATGAAGATCAAGGAGCGGGAGCCGTCGTGACGTTGGGAAGAGTGTTATATAACTCTAATGGTGCGTATGCAGGCTTGCTGCTGATCGATCTCGATCCCTTTGCATTGCTGCAGCTTGATCACGAATTTATCACGACCAGGGACAAATATGGCATCAATGTCGTCATTTACAACCGGCAAGGAGAAATCGTGTACCATTCCGACGCGGCCAGCGGCCAAATTCCGTGGGAAGAATGGATCGGATTGAAATCGGAGCTTATTGGCGAAAGCGGCAGCAAAGACCAGATCCGCTTATCCGGCAGCACTGCCGGGGGGGAACTAAACATCCAAACCGATATTCCACGGTCAAAGCTGCTGCAAAAGATCAATCAGATCAAAGGCATGAGCACCATCGTGATTCTGGTCAGCTGCCTGATTGTTGTCCTCATCTCATTTTGGTTAAGCCATAGAATTACCCGGCCGATCATTCGTCTGCGCAGAAGTATGAAACGAGCGGAAATGGGAAATTATCATCCGATCGAAAAAGAGCATACCAACGACGAAATCGGCGGCCTGGTGCACAGCTACAACAAAATGATCCGCACGATCAAGGCATTGATCGAAGACGTGTACATGGCCGAAATCAAGCAGCGTCAAGCGAAACTCACCGCACTTCAAAATCAGATCAATCCCCACATGCTGTACAACACCCTGGAATCCATCCGCATGAAAGCGCTGGTGAACGATGATGAAGAAACTGCCGGAATGATTAAAATTTTGGCTCGCATGTTTCGTTTGACCTTGGGCAAAGAAGGAAAACGCCATTCCGTGAAAAATGAACTGGATTATACGATCAATTATTTGCAGCTTCAAAACATGCGTTTCGATCATACGTTCGAATGGGTGATTGATATCCCGGACGAAATGTTGGAGTGCAGCATCCTTCCATTGATTTTTCAGCCCATCGTTGAAAATAGCATCAACCACGGATTTATCGACTACAACCGCAAATTGACGATCACCATTACGGGAAGCTGGACGAAAGATGGGGACCTCCTGTTCCGGATTTCGGACAACGGGAGCGGCATGACCTCGGACAAATGGATGGAGATTCAACAGTCGTTGAAGGAAGCCGGTACGAACAAATCCAAGTTGGAGCAGGAGGAGGATTCTGCAGAAAAAGGGCTGGGATTGCAAAACATTTCGGAGCGAATCAAGCTCAATTATGGCGATGCGTACGAATTAACGATGATGTCGGAAAGCATGAATGGAACAACCGTCGAGATTCTGATCCCAAAACATAATTCGTAAGTTGGTTTGAAATGACCGAAGGGGGTGTGCTTGGATGAAAATTATCGTGGTGGACGACGAAAAAGGCATTGTGGAAGGTCTTAAAAAAATGATCCATCGCTACATTCCGGAATGCGAAATTGTGGGGACCGCCTATAACGGGCTGGAAGGCATGGATATCATTCAGAAAAGGAAGCCGGATATCGTCATAACAGACATACGCATGCCGCAGGCGGGCGGCCTGGAGATGATCCAAGCCCTGAAGCAAAGCAGCTGCACGGCAAAGTTTATTTTGCTCAGCGGATATGCCGACTTTGAATATGCAAGGACAGGCATGCGGCTCGGCGTAAGGTTCTATATGAACAAACCGGTTGAGGAAGAGGAGCTGCGCGATTGCGTCCGCCAGGCCATGGAAGAAATCCGTGCGGACAATGCCTCCCTGCAGGAAATGAAACAGCTGAAACAGGAAGTTCACGGCAGGAATCAGGAAGAAGCTTTGCGGAACATCCTTGAACTTGGCGGCGGTCATGCGGAACTTGTACAGGAACTGCTTCAGATCGCCCAAATCCCTAGAGACAACAAGGTTTTCACGTCGATGATGATCGAATTCCACGGGCCTGTCGAGGTTCTGAAAGAGTCGGGTTTGGAACCGTTGTATCAGCGCATTGATCTGGCTTTAAAGAGGTACGAGGGCGTCTACCGGTTCCGATATTCGGGTCCCCAAATTGCTGTGTTGATTGCGCATGGCGGAGCGATTGGCTATGGTGAACTGGTGCGTTCGATGCGCAATCTGAGAGAGGATGTGCATCGGAATTTGAACTTATCCATCGCTATTGGCATCGGTTCCGTGCAGGAACGTGCAGAAGGCATCGGTCAATCGTTTGAGGAAGCCCGGATGGCACTGAGTTATAAAGTCATCAAAGGCGGGAGCGCCGTCATTCCGTTCACGGAGATCGTTAACTCGGGAGAAAGCAGCCAGCCGGTACCCGAGCATTTTATCAATAAACTGGAAAGTGCGCTCGATAACATGGAGGAGGCGGAATGCACAGGCGTGATCCGCGAGATTTTTCGATGGATGGAGGCAGGGTCCAACATGGGACTGCAGGATTTGCAGTTAAAGTGTCTGCACATCCTTGTGGCAAGCACGCGCAAGATGTCTTTCCAGCAGCTGCAGCAGAATGAGTCTTTGGGACGCCATATTCTTTCATTGGAGGGCATTTCGCGGTTTCGAACGCTGGCAGAGCTGGAAACGTGGATGATTCAAACCTTTCGCGGCATCATCGGGTTCAAGCTGGAACACCATGTGCCCAAAAAGAAAGACATGATTACGGAGATGCAGGAATATATCGCGGAGCACTACAATCAACCGCTTGGCCTTGCGGAATTGGCCGCACGTTTTTATATGAATCCGTATTACCTGAGCCAGTTTTTTAAACAAAAGACGGGGGAGACTTACCTGAATTTTTTGACCCGTATCCGGATCGACAAAGCCAGGGAGCTGCTGGAGAATACCGATTTGAAGATATACGAAATTTGCCATAAGGTAGGTTATTCCGATGCGCAGCACTTTGCCCGGATGTTCGAAAAGCTGACCGGCTGCAAACCGCGGGAATATCGCAAAAACTTGCCGACGAATTAAGCGAATGTTCACTTGCCACCCCGAAAGGGGTGGTTTTTTCACCTTAAAAATAGCGTGTTTAAACTTAAAAATGCCCAATTGAGAGACGTTCATTCGAATTGTATAGTTAGCATGTAAGCGGATTCATCCAAGAGATGCCAGGGAGGAGGAAGGACTTGAAGTCTATTGCGTTCCATCGTATGAAAGTCTATTGGCCCTTGTATGTGATGGCCATTCCGGGAATCGTTTTTCTTATCGTTTTCAAATTCATTCCCTTGGGCGGCGCGGTCATTGCCTTCAAAGACTACTCGGTTTTCCAAGGATTTGTGGATAGCCCTTGGGTAGGACTCAAGCATTTTAACACGCTGCTTCACCATCCTGACTTCGCTCGTGTATTCGGCAACACACTGATGCTGGGGCTGCTTAAGCTGGTCATCGTGTTTCCGGTCCCGGTGATCCTCGCGTTGATGATCAATGAAATCCGAAAATCAGCATTGAAGAAAGGAATCCAGACCGCGCTGTACATCCCGCACTTTTTATCATGGGTTATCGTGGGGGGCATTCTGTTCGATTTCTTTTCGTTAAGCGGATTATTCAATACGGTCATCGGCTGGTTTGGGGGAGAAGCGGTTTTGGCCATGCAGGAGAGCGCCTATTTCCGGCCGATTTATGCCCTGTCTTCGATATGGAGGGATGCCGGGTGGGGGACCGTGGTGTATATGGCGGCCATCAGTGCGATCGATCCGCAGCTGTATGAATCGGCGATGATCGACGGGGCATCCAAGTTCAAACAGATTCGCCACATTACGTTCCCGCTCCTTTTGCCAACCGTGACGGTGCTGTTTTTGCTCGAAATCGGGAATTTCCTGGACCTTGGCTTCGATCAGGTGTATAACCTGCTCACGCCGATGACCTATAACGTGGGAGATATTCTGGACACGTACGTATTCCGAACGGGCATTCAGCAGGCTCAGTACAGTTTTGCGACGGCGGTCGGCCTGTTTCAGTCAGTCATTGGATTCATGATGGTATACGTCTTCAACAGGCTGTCGAAAAAAGTATCGGACGGGGGGCTCTGGTAACATGCTCGAATCGAGAAGCGAAAAAGTGTTCACCACGTCGATTACCGTCTTTCTCATTCTATTTTCCATTGTGGCCATCATCCCGCTTCTATCCGTGATCGCGACCTCATTCAGCTCGAAAAGCGTTGTGGACATGAATCTGGTCACCTTGTGGCCCAAGCAGTTTACGCTGGATTCGTGGAAGTACATTTTCGACCGTCCCGATCTGTGGAAATCTTTCTTCATTACGCTCGGCTCAACGTTAATCGGAACCGTGCTGGCATTGATCATGACTGCTTTGTTTGCATACCCGCTCTCCAAGTCGGAGTTCCGCTGGGGTTCATTCCTGATGGTGGCCGTGGTCATTGCGATGATCTTCAAAGCGCCGATCGTGCCTTATTTCCTGACGGTTCGCAGCATCGGCCTGTACGATAATCCATTGGTGCTGATCTTGCCTCACATCCTGAACCCGTTCAATCTAATCATCATGAGAACGTTCTTCAAGCAATTTTCCAAAGAGTTGGAGGAAGCGGCCTTCTTGGAAGGCTGCGGATATTTCCGCATGCTGTTCCAATTCGTGCTCCCGTTATCCAAAGCCGTACTTGCAACGCTTGCCCTGTTCTATGGCGTAGTGTTATGGAATCAGTTCCAGCATCCATTGTTTTTTCTGCAAGACGCCAACTGGTTTCCGCTTCAGATCAAGATTCGGCAATTCATTACGGATGACAGCGTCATTATGGCCGGAGCTGCCTCCACGGTGGACCTGAACTACAATGAACGGACCCTAAGAGCGACTACCGTCATCTTTGCGATTCTCCCGATCATTGTGGTCTATCCTTTCCTGCAAAAATACTTTGTCAAAGGCGCCATGATCGGCTCCGTGAAAGGCTGAAGCAAAGTCTGCGGTTGGCTACACCTAAACTATAAATCTATGAATAGGGGGAATACAGCATGAATCTTAAAAAGTTCTGTATGGTGCTTGCGGCAAGCGTGCTTGCGATCTCTACGGTTACGGCTTGCAGCGGGAGCAGTACTTCTTCCGAGGCTCCAGCTTCCGGCAGCGGGGATGGCGTGATCGACTTGGAGGTATGGGGAACGAACATCGGGTACAAAGCGGTGACCAAAGGCAGCAAGCTCTACGAGTTTTACAAAGAAAAACTTGGCGTTGGCGTAATTAATCCGTACGTAGAGTGGAACGGCGGCACCAATTACCTGAATCAGCTGAATCTGAAGATCGCCGCGAACGAAATGCCCGATCTTTTTATCCCGCAGCAAGGCATTGAGGACAGCTTGGCCAAAAACGGCGCGATTGCCGATTTGACGGAACTTTTGCCAAAGCATGCGCCTAACGTGTGGGAAGCTATTCCCCAGGAAATGTGGGATGTGGTGAAAGCAAACGATCCGACCGGCCAGGGCAAAATTTATTATATTCCTGGTGTCGTGGAATACGGACGTTATGCCGGCCTGATCCGCCAGGATTGGCTCGACAAGCTCGGGCTGTCCATGCCGACGACTCAAGACGAATACGTCAATGTGCTGAAAGCATTTCGGGATATGGACCCGAACGGCAACGGTCAAAAGGATGAACTTCCGACCGGTGGCCGCGAACAGGCGCGCTGGATGGACCATTTGTTTGCCATGTATGGCGTAGCGATGTTCGAAGGTTATCCGGAGTGGGATATCTATGACGGCGAATTGACGTATGCCGCAGTGACTCCGAATATGAAAGCCGCCTTGGAATTTATCGCCAAGCTCTATCAAGAAGGGCTGATCGACAAAGAATCGTTGTTAAACAGCAAAGACAAGTGGGGCGGCAAGATTCAATCGGACAAGGCAGGGAACTATTTTCATTGGGTCGAGAGTGGAAATTTGGTTTTGGAGAATCTGAACAAGAATACGGGCGTGAAGGCCGACTTTACCGTGCTGCCTGTACCGAAAGTCGAGGGCTATGAAGGGTTCTACACGATGAAAAGGTTTGCGCCGCCGCAGTGGGTCGTGAAGAACAACAAGGACGAGGACAAACTTATGGCGACGTTGAAGCTGCTCAACAACATGTATAACAAAGAAATTTGGAAGGACTTGTTCCTCGGCGTGGAAGGTATGCATTACGAAATGAAGGACGGTAAAGCCGTCAGACTCCCCGACGACAAGAGCAGCCAGGAAAATATGATTTTGAATACTTCATCATCGTTAGCAACGCTTGATTTTACGATGGAATTGCTCAACAGCACGGCCTCCGAGGAAAGCAAATGGGCCATTGATCAAGTCACACGAAATATGAAGGAAGCGCAAAAGTATGCCAAAGTCATTGCGGGAGACGGCATGCCGGCCAGCATTTACGACGGTTTCCCCGACATCAACAACCGCACATTGTATGTGGAATACGCTACCAAAATCATTTTGGGACAGTACCCGATCAGCAAGTTCGATGAGTTTGTCGAAAAGTGGTATCAGTCAGGTGGGGAAGAAGTGACGAAACGGGCCAGGGAATGGCATGCCAAAGTGAAAGAGTAACCTTCGAACAGGGGGAAAAGCGATGAACCATCGATTACAAGATGTGCTTGATGGCCGGGAAAGCAATTATATTCTTCCTTTTCTATGGCAGCACGGAGAGGATGAACAGACGATTCGGCAAGAGATCGCTCGCGTGCATGAAGCCGGGATCGGAGCGGTATGCGTCGAATCCCGACCTCATCCGGATTTTCTGGGACCGAAATGGTGGGAGGATATGGATGTCATTATGGACGAAGCCCGAAATCGAGGCATGAAGGTATGGATTCTTGATGACGATCACTTTCCGACGGGACACGCAGGAGGGAGGGTCAAACAGGCTCCCGCGGAACTGCATCGCAAGTTTCTGGCGGAGAGGCACATCGACACGTTGGGACCGGCAACAGGGGCTTCGCTGCTGCTGGAACCGATATTGGTGAACGGCAACAATGAATTGATATCCGCCGTGGCCGTGCAAAGGGACTCCATAAACGGGGGGCTATGCGGTGCTGCGGTTGATCTTACCGGACTCGTTCAGGATGGAATTTTGTACTGGGACATTCCTGCAGGATTCTGGCGTGTGTTTGTCATTTCGGTGAATCCGGATGGCGGCAGCAAAAAACAAGAGCATTACTTGAATCCGCTGGACCGGGATTCGACCCGTATTTTGATCGACACGGTGTATGAGGCGTTCTTCGAACGATATCGTGAAGATTTCGGACAAACGCTGGCAGGCTTTTTTTCCGACGAGCCCGGATTTTATAACGATCCGGAAACGTTCGATTTCGACTCGAAGCCGGGTAAACCGGGAGTACCGCTGCCCTGGAGCCGCGACATGCCCGGTTTGCTCAAGCGGTCGTTGGGTCCCGATTACCAGCAGCAGCTGCATTTGTTGTGGCATGATGCCGGAGAAGCGTCCAGCAAGGTAAGGTATGCCTACATGAATGCCGTCAGTCAGCTGTACGCGGACCATTTCTGCAGCCAGATCGGAGATTGGTGCCGGGAGCGGGGCGTGGAATACATCGGACACGTGCTGGAGGACAACAACATTCATGCGCGATTGGCAGCAGGTGCCGGACACTTTTTTCGCTCGATGTGGGGACAGGATATGTCAGGCCTTGACGTTGTGTTATGGCAGATCGTTCCCGGTTTCGACGAACTGCCATTCCGATGGAAGGCAGGAGAGACGGACAGCGAGTTTTTCCACTATGGTCTCGGCAAGCTCGGTGTGTCACTCAGTCATATGGACCCGAAAAAAAAAGGCCGGACGATGTGTGAACTATATGGGGCATACGGCTGGACGGAAGGTTTGAAATTGATGAAATGGCTTACCGACCATATTCTTGTGAGGGGGGTTAACCACTTTGTTCCGCATGCGTTTACCCAGAAAGCATTCCCGGACCCGGATCATCCGCCGCATATGTATGCCAGCGGGAAAAATCCGCAATATCGCTACTATAAAGTGCTGAATCAATATATCAACCGCATCAGCCATCTGATCTCGGGAGGCAGGCATGTGGCCTCTGCGGCCGTACTGTATCATGCCGAAGCGGAATGGTCCGGGGAATCGATGTATTTTCATAAGCCGGTCAAGGAGCTGATGCAGCATCAAATCGATTGCGATGTCGTTCCCGTTGACGTTCTATTGGAAGGAGCCAGCGTTACCGGCGGAAAACTGCACATCCATCAGGAGGATTACGGGTGCCTGATCATACCCTATGCAGAAGCGCTTCCAGCAGCAATGATTCAGCGTTTGGCGCAAATGGCCGAGCAAGGGTTGCCGGTCCATTTTATCGACGGGCTGCCTCGACGATCGAGCGAGGGAGTTCAAGTGTTGGCTGAACTGTCACAGCTCGCCAGCGATCCGAGCGTAAACGTCTCAAGCCTGAAAGGGCTGGCAGCTTCGCTCATCAAAGAAGGACTTTTCGACATTCGGGCAGAGGGAGACTTGCCATACCTTCGGAATTACCATTATGTGCATGACGATTTGCATGTGTTCATGTTTTTTAACGAATCCCCGCATCAACCTGTTCAAACGAAGATTCATTTGCCGGTGTCGGGAAAGTTATATGCTTATGACGGGTTTCTTAATCGGCTAACAAGGGTAGATGCCAGTCAGGATATGGACGGCGGCAGCATGGCTGAGATCGCGCTTTCCCCCTATGAATCCGTCGTTTGGTTAAACGGGGCTATCGTTGAAGGGAGCGTTGAGGCGATGCCTTGCCCTGCAACCGAATCTACTATCGCTGTTGAGCTTAACAGGGTATGGACAGTGTCTACGTCCCGAGCGGAAAAGTATCCGCATTTCGAAGCATGGGGATCGTTAAAAGACTTATGCAGCATGAGCGGTCCGGACGTTTTGCCGCGATTTTCGGGAACGTTCCGCTACGAAACGGATGTTGGATGGGGTGAAACCTCAGATCGGGTTCTGCTGAACTTAGGCGAGGTGTACGAAACGGCCGAAGTATGGGTGAATGGGGAGCATGTAGGGGTCCGAATCTGTCCTCCGTATCAACTAGACGTTAGCAGATTCCTCATAAAAGGGAACAATCGTCTGGTCGTTGAAGTGACGAATACGCTCGTGAAAGAGCAGCGGGACAATTTATCGTCGTTTGCGCAGCAGGAACCGAGCGGCCTTCTTGGGCCCGTGCAATTGGTCGTGTTTGAATAGAAATCAAAAAAGTCGCCAGAGGCGACTTTTGCTATTCATCGGACGAATAAGCCGAATTACAAGTTTCGCTGTGCTTCTGCTGCTTGCAGCAGTTGACCGTCTGTTGCCGAACCGTCAAGGAAAGTCAACAATTCCCGATTGAATTTCTCCGGTTCATCGAATAACATGGCATGGCCGCTATGTTCAAACATCACCAAGCGGGCATTCGGTATGCTCTGTGCTGTCAGTTCACCCAATTCCGGCTGCACGATTTTGTCTTTCCGCCCGTGGAACACAACGGTCGGAACGTTGATGGCCGTCAGATCATTTCGGAGATCCTCGTCCCTTAGCGAAACGGCGGCTTTGATCGTTCCATGATGGGATGCTTGATAACAGAGAGACTCGAGCCATACCATCATGCCAGGCTGCGTTTTGGTCCGGGTGAATTTCAAACCTAATTTATTGAGCATCGCCGGCCTGTTCTCGTAAGCAGCATCGATAAGCTGCGAAGTGACATCGTCCGGCTCCATGCCATAATCGATCCCGGGACGCCGTGTAAACACCGGCGTCGCGGCACCGGCCAGCAACAACCGATGAATGCCATAACCCTGATGGCGAGCCATATATCGAACCGCGATCGCTCCGCCCATGGAAAAACCGACCAAAGCCGCGTTTTCGAGGCGAAGCTCATCAATGATGCTGCGGAGGTCATCCGCCATGCGGTCATACGAATAATGTTCCCACGGCGCATCGGATTTGCCAAAACCGCGGAGATCAACGCCGATGCAGCGGTAACCTTGCTCCGCGAGCAGCGTGTATTGATACTCGAACATCAGATGATTGGCCGGCCAGCCGTGCAGAAAGATGACCGGAACGCCTTCACCGATATCTTCAACATAAATGTTGACGTTGTCCTCAGTCTGTACGTAATGTCCCATTTTGGTTCCCTCCCACCTATTCAATGAAAATACTCTGTTCAGCAATCAAGCTGCTATGGTTTGGCAATTCGGTTGTGTTGATACACTATTAAACGCATATCGATAAACGCAAACAAAGTAGTTCCACGACCAAGAAAAGTGCAAGATCCGTTGAGTGAACCACCTTATTGAAAACCATCGAAAACGACGATCCAGCCAAACGGTGAAAAATATAAACATAAAAAGAAGCCCGAAGACGTAAGAACGGTCCGTCTTTGGGCTCTTTTCTTAGTCGGCCGCTTTGGCAGCCAAGTTCATTTCCGCACACATCAAGATGAATGCGCCTGCTCCATGAAGGTCGTTTTCGCTCGTAGGACGAGCAATGTAATGGTCATAGTCGCCAATCCCTGTACCGATGCATATGTTGCCGATGACAACGTTGCCGTCGTCGTCAAATTTCAACGTATCAATCACGCCTTGGTAGCCCTTCCAGGCATACTTCAAGTATTGCGGGTCCAAATATCCGAACCGAACGGCTTTGGCAATGGCGTGCACATACAGCGCGGTGCAGGAGTTTTCGTGCCAATTGTCTGCGCGGTCGCCTTTATCCACCACTTGATACCACAATCCGGTGGCAGGGTCCTGGAAGTTCGTCAGTGCGATCAATAGATCCTGTACAATCGCTACAAGCTTTTCCTTGTCGGGATGATCCTCAGGCATGTATTCGAACATTTCGAGCAGCGCGACCGGATACCAGCCGATGGCGCGGCCCCAGAATTCCGGCGCAAGGCCAGTGACCGGATCGGCCCATTTGGCTTCCTTCGTTTCGTCCCAGCCATGATACAGCAAACCGGTAACCGGGTCTTTCGTATGTTTCTCCATGAGCAGCGCTTGAAAGGTCATCATGTCGATGTATTCGCTTTCACCAAACGTGTGGGCAAATTGCACCGCAATCGGTCCGGCCATGTACAAGCCGTCGAGCCACATTTGGTTCGGGTAATGCCCTTTGTGCCAGAATCCGCCGGATTCGTTCGTTGGCCATGATTTCAACAATGGAACAAGTGTATACAGCGCTTTTTTGTACCGCTCGTCTCCGGTTTGTTCGTAAAGGGTGAAAAGAAGCACGCCAGGCTGGATGTCGTCCAGTTCATCAGGCTTGAATTTTTTGATGCTCCCGTCCTCAAGGACCTGGCTGTCGACCCAACCCTTCATATAGTCATATAATTTCTGTTCTCCGGTCTGCCGCCAGCACTTTTCCATGCCGGACAGGAAGACGCCTTGATGGTAATGGAAACGGTCCGGCGGAAGGTTCTCCGGCTCGAATTTGTTCATTAAGGCTTCACAAGCTTTGAGCGCCCATTGGATCGGGGTGGTTAGAGATGAAGCAGTTTGCATGCGTATCCTTCCTCCTTGGGTTATTTGTACTCTCATTTTAGCATCGGAATATGTACATGTTTTGCGGAAAAACTCCATTTCTTCTTATTTCTTGCGGTATAATGAACTACAGGGATGGGAGGGAGATCGAGGTTGGGGAATCTTTATTTTGAGAACAATGCTGGTACTTTCCTGGTATCCCACCGCAAAGCGTTAAGTCACCATATGCCGGAAAGCCATTTTCACAGCACCTACGAAATTTATTATTTGATGTCCGGCCATCGGGCGTTTTTTATTCAAGATCGGACGATTACGATTAACGAAGGCGATCTCGTTGTGATCGCGCCCAACATTTTGCACCGTACCACCAATGCGGAACGGCCGAAGCATGAACGGCTCATCATCAATATGCATGAACGGCTTTTCTCGCCGGACGGTTCCCATCAGGACGTGTTTCGGCCTTTACTCGAACGGGATTATCTGGTCTTGAAACATTCCTTGCGCAGCAGGCAACCCATTGAAACGCTTGTCGGTGCGATGATCCAGGAAATGCAGGAACGCAGAAAGGGCTTTGAGTTGTTTGCCCAGACACTTGCGCAGCAGCTCCTCGTTACATGCTGCAGGCATTTCATGCAGCACGATGCGGAGCCGATGGCCTCACCGAGCCCCATGCACGAACGAGTGTCGGAGATTGTCCGCCATATTAACGAGCATTACATGGAAGAATTATCGCTTCACTTGCTGGCAGACAGGTTCTATATCAGTCCTTATTATTTAAGCCGATCCTTCAAAGAAGCGACGGGGTTTGCGTTTGTCGAATACGTGAACAGCGTGCGGATCAAAGAAGCAAAAAAGCTGCTTGAGAATACGTCCATGAAAGTGAACCTGATCGCAAGGAAGGTTGGCTTCGGGAGCGTTACACACTTCGGAAGGGTGTTCCGGTCGGTCACGGGCAATGCCCCGTTGCATTATCGAAGCAAAGAATAACACTTCTCAAGTGATGGCTATATCAAGCTTTGCGTAAAAAAGGCTAACCAATGAGTTTCCCGACTCATCGGTTAGCCTTTTTGCTGTTTCGTATTCATGGGCATCAAAAAAGAACCTTGTAGGCGAGGCTCTTTGGCAAACTTATTGTCGCTGCTGGTTCGGGAAGCTCCCGAATGACTGGGAAGGCATTCCGATGCCGTGGTTGGTATTATACGGCTGCTCAAATGAATTGACATGTTGAGAAGTCGTATTGGCCAGTTGTTGTGCAAGGTTAGCGATTTGTTGCAGCTGTTGGATCGCTGTTTGATGGCCTTGCAGCGCGGTTTGAATGATATGTGCCGCCTGCTGTTCGCGCTGAGCGAGTTGTTCAAGCTGCTGCGCGTTGCTTTGCTCTTGTCTCAAAAGCTGTTGATACTGCATGGATGCTTGCTGCGTTTGCTGCGTGAGCTGTTGTGCAAGCTGAGTAATTTGCTGAGACTGTGAAAATTGGTTCATGTCGAATCCCTCCAATGGTCATTTGAATAACAACTGTAGTATGGAATAGGCAATTGGAAAATATTCAGTAAAAGTTGGGGGGCGGGGGCACAGATCTTGAAGGTGGAAAACACTCTGTCATTCCAGGCCGTTATGCATATTTTCAGAAATAGGTAGACATATTAACCGGAAAATAAAGGAGGTGGAATTGTGCTGACCCGTTGGATGAAAAAGGCATTTGCAAAGCCTAAAGAGAATGCTCCACAGGCAGTACAAAATCATCCTTCCGAGAGCATGGGAATATCGTTTCGAGATAAAGTGGAGGCGATTCAAAAGGCGTTTGATCAAAGTCCCGATTTGGTTGTTCGGGAATTTTCCGCATCGTCTCCAGATGATTCCGTTTTGGCGATCTGTTACCTTGAAGGATTGACAGACCCCGCCTTGATCATTGAAATGATGGATTCCGTTCTTCGAATGGTCGACTCCATTTCCTCGGCCGAAGAACAATCTATCGATGCATCGGTTAGGAGACTTCTACCTTCTGGAAAAATTCAAAATTTGCATACGTATTCCAAGGTTTATGAGGCCATGCTAACTGGCCATGTCATTATTTGTATGGACGGCGTACAGCATGTGTTGTCCGTTCCCGTGAGCGGAGGAGCAAGGAGGTCGGTGGAAGAGCCTACCTCGCAGACGGTGGTCAGGGGTCCGAAAGAAGGTTTCACGGAAGAATTGAGCACCAATATGACCCTGATCCGGAGAAAACTCCGGACAGCGGATCTGAAGTTTCAAATGCACCATATCGGTTCGGTTTCTCAAACGTCGGTTGCGCTGGTTTATATTCAAAACATCGCGAAGCCTGAAGTCGTGGAAGAAGCGACAAGGAGGCTTAATGCCATTTGCACCGACAGCATTCTTGAGAGTGGATATATTGAAGAATTTATTCAGGATGCGCCCTTGACGCCTTTCCCGACGATGCTTAACACAGAGCGGCCGGATACGGTCGCAGGCAGTCTTTTAGATGGTCAAATCGCCATTCTCGTGGATGGAACCCCGTTTGCGCTCGTTGCTCCCGTAAGCTTTTTTAATTTCTTTCAAACGACCGAGGATTACTACCAGCGGTATGATATTTCTACATTTCTCAGAGTCATCCGCATGCTGTGTTTCTTCATTTCGCTTTTGCTGCCATCCACGTTCATCGCATTAACGACCTTTCAGCAAGAAATGATACCTACGACCTTATTGGTCACCCTTGCAGCCCAACGGGAAGGTGTTCCATTTCCAGCTTTGCTCGAAGCACTGCTCATGGAAATTACGTTTGAAGTCATTCGCGAAGCGGGAGTTCGAATGCCTCGGGCCATCGGACCGGCAATATCCATCGTTGGCGCATTAGTGATCGGACAGGCTGCGGTCGAAGCAGGATTAGTTTCGGGAGCCATGGTGATCGTCGTGTCTTTTACCGCGATCGCCAATTTTGTCATTCCATACTTCAGCATGGCGACAGCCGTTCGTTTGCTGCGGTTCCCGTTCATGCTGCTGGCGGGCACGCTGGGCATATTCGGAATATTGGCCGGGGCCGTGCCTTTATTGGCTCATTTGGTTTCGCTGAGGTCCTTCGGCATTGATTATTTAATGCCATACAGTCCGTTCTACAAGTCCAATATGAAAGACCAATTGCTGCGGGTTCCTTGGTGGGCCATGAAAACAAGGCCGGATGAAAAGGCAGGCGCAAACAAAACAAGGCAAGCGGCTCATCAATTTCCTTCGGGATCAAACAATGCCATAAACAGTATCCCTGATTCCGAAACGGACGAATAAAGGAGCAAAAAGCTATGATTAAACGCTGGTTCAGCGTCCTGATGCTTGCTTTGTCCATGGTTGTGGCCGGGTGCGGCAATCTCACGGAAATGAACGATTTGGGCATTACGACGGCAACAGGGATTGACAGGCAGAACGGAAAATGGCTGGTGACCTATCAAACGATTGTTCCCCCCGCGAGTGCAGGGAAATCTTCATCAGGGGGGTCCCAAACATCCGTAAATACCTTCACATCAGAAGGCAAAACCATAAACGAAGCCGTCTCCAAAAGCAGCTTGGAAAATTCCAAAAAATTATATTTTGCCCATACCCATGTCCTTCTGATCGGTGAAGAAGCTGCACGTCACGGCATTGCGGAAGTCATGGATGAGTACTATCGCAGTATAGATGCGCGGGAATCGGTTAAAGTGCTCGTTGCGGACGGGCAAGCCAAAGAGTATTTAAAATTTCAAGTTCCTCCAGAGAAACAACCTGGTCGGGCGTTATCGGGAATTCTGAATCGAAATACGGAAATGGGCTCTTTTTACCCCGTGATGACTCTTCACGAAATCGCACTGAAAATGACCTCGGACAGCAGGGCAGTCGGAATACCTACAATAACGGTTAAGGGAAAAGAGCGCAGCGAATTGGAATCCACCGATATCTTCAAACAAACTTCTCCGCCAGTCAAATTGAGATTAGCGGGATTAAGCGTATTCTCCAAAGACAAAAAAATCGGAGAACTAAGCGAGAGCGAAAGCTTGGGCATCTCTTGGCTGACGAATCGGATCAAAATCGCCAACCTGACGTTTTCGGGTGATAACGGAGAGATCAACTCTTTTCTTGTCCGAAAAGCAGTCGTTAACGTGAAACCCCTGAAGTCCGGTTTACATTATATTGTTCATGTCGATGTAAAGGTCAACGCCGAATTAAGCGAGAGCACCTCCCAAAAGGAGATCACAAGCGCCAGCGATATTCGCATCTTGCAGCGACAAGCCGAACAAGTCATTAAAGCACAGGTTGTACAGGGGTGGACCGCGAATCAGCGGCTTCGCGTCGATTTGCTGGGCCTCGCAAACAAAATTCATCAAAGACATCCGAAGGACTGGAAAGCGATTCAGGAAAACTGGCCCCAAGAGTTGGCTCAAATGGACGTAGAGGTGGACGTAGGCGTCAGCCTCAAACGGGTCGGACTTCTGCAGGATTCGTTCAGCAAGTTGCTCAAATCGAAAGAGCAAGAGGAGCACTAAAACCAAAAGGGGATGTACAACATGGCTTTGGCCAAGACGCTGCGGGTATCCGAACTGGCGGTATGCCTTTCCCTGTTTGAAGTAGGGAGCACCACCTTGTTTCTCATTGGCGGAGAAGCCAAGCAGGATGCATGGATGGCCATGCTGGCCGGGGCCTTTGCCGGCTTGCTGCTATTGCTTCTGTACCTGGGAATCCACCGCGAAGCGCCTGATTTGGATTTGTTTATGCTGTTTCGGCGCTACATGGGGAAAGGGTTGGGAACGTGTTTAAACGTGTTGTTCATCGGCTATTTCGCTTACGAAGCATCCCGGAATTTGCGCGATCTTAGCGAGGTCACCGAGTTGACGCTGCTAAACAAAACGCCCATGTGGCTCATCAGCATAATCACGATCGTGGTGGTGTCCAACACCGTGCGATACGGATATCGCGTGTTGTTTCTTATGTGCATGATCTTGTTCCCCGCCATGCTGCTGGGTTATGTGTTGATCAGCATTCTAATACCTGCTACGGGTCTGTTCCACTTGGAGCTTAGCTTGCCGGTTCTGGACCAGGGATGGGGAAGCATCTTCAGCGCCGCATTTCCGGAAATCGTTTCTTTTCCTTTTGGGCAAGTTGTGTTGTTCCTGGTTTTTTACCCCTATGTGCGTCAAGGCGGAAACTTGAACAAGGTGGTCATCATCGCCTATACCATAACCGCTCTTGCGTTAACGTTTATCAATCAGCTTGTCATTTTCGTCATGGGTCCGCAAATTGCAGCATTCAGCACGCTTCCGCTTCTGCAGACCGTCCAGCTGATTGACATAAGCGAGGTATTTGAGCGCATGGACGCCTTGTTTACGCTGCTTCTTTTTTTAGGGCTGGGCATCAAGCTGGCGGCGTTTTTCCACGGTGCGGTCATCGGGCTTGAACGAATAACACGCGTGACTTACAGGCGCTGGGTTCTGCCGGTTGGACTGGCTCTGTACGGCGTGTCTTTCTTGTCGCCCACGTATACTCAACACATCGAGGTGGGGCGCGGGTTTACGGTAAATTATATTTCTCCCGTCTTTCAAATCGTCTTTCCGGTACTGCTTTATATCATTGTGGTCTTAAAAAGGAGAAAAAAACGCAGCGTCTCATGATCCATCAATGAAATAAAAAAATGATTCGCTGGCCCGTCCCCGGACGGTTGCAGCGCAATATCGAAAAGAGTCGAATGGTTTGCCAAAATAGTGAAAATTATTATAGACTAATTTTATTCATCATTGTCCAAGGGGGAAATTGAGTGATTCAAAGCAAAGGCAGAGTGCAGAAATCGAACAAAGTAAGAATCGTTTCCAAAGTATTGCTGATTATGATCGGGGCTTTTATTACCGCATACGGCCTGGAAGCCGTATTGATACCCAACAATGTATCCGACGGAGGGGTGACGGGTCTCAGCATCGTTGGTTCCAAGCTGTTCGGGCTGCCGCTGGGGCTGTTAATCGGCATCATTAACATTCCTTTCGTTTGGCTCGGATACAAACAAATCGGCAAAAGCTTTGCCATATATTCGGTGATCGGCATTGCCTCTCTGGCCGTCGGCACCAGTTTAATGCACCATGTTCCAACCATTATTGAAGGTGATACGCTGTTGATTACCGTGGTCGGCGGGATTATCATCGGTTTCGGTATGGGTCTTGCGCTGCGTAATGGCGGGGCGTTGGACGGAATCGACATGCTGGCCGTATTGCTTTCGCGCAAACTGCCTTTCGGAACCAGTGATCTGATTTTGTTTTTGAACATGTTTGTCTTTATTGTCGTTTCGAGCGTATTCGGTCTTCAGGGAGCCATTCTCTCCGGACTTGCTTATTTCATTGCTTCCAAAGTCATACATATCGTTGAAGAAGGTTTGAGCGGCTCCAAAACGTTCAAAATCATTACGAACCAACCCGAAATCATGGTGGAGACCATCCGTGACCGGTTAGGACGGGGAGCAACATACACCGATGCTTACGGCGGCTACACCAATGAACAGTTCAAAGAAATCACTTGCGTCATCAACCGGATGGAAGAGAGCAAAATCAAAGAGATCATCCACGAGATTGATCCCGGTGCTTTTGTTGTCGTATACGATGTAGCAGAAGTGAAGGGCGGCAATTTCAAAAAGAAAGACATCCATTAATGGCCTGCGCCGTTGTTGGAAAAGTGAACATCATATTTGAACAGCCGCTATTTTAGCGGCTTTTTTGTTCCTCCACGGCAAGGATTACGCTGCCGACTCCAGGCACGATACATTCAGGATTGAAAGAGTGCCCTCCGGTGGTCTATAATCAATTTCACGCCAAATGGTACCGATAAAGTTGAAAACGGTTTACAATCAAACGATTAAAGCCGGATCGTCATTGAAACAATTTATAATTGAAAGGGGTTGCTATCAATCATGCAAGGCGAACGAAATACAAAGATCGATCCATACTTCAATAAACTCAAACAGTGGAAGGAAGAGTTCAATCTGCTGAGGGAAATCATTCTGGACTGCGGTTTGACCGAGGAGTTCAAATGGATGCACCCGTGCTACACGTTTGAAGGCAAAAACATCGTGTTGATTCATGGCTTCAAAAATTATTGCGCCCTTTTATTCCACAAAGGAGCATTGCTGAAGGACCCGCACGGGATTTTGGTACAGCAAACGGAAAACGTACAGTCCGCGCGCCAGATCCGATTTACCGAGGCGGAGAAGATCGAAGACATGCAGCTGATCTTGAAGGCATATATTGCCGAAGCGATCGAGGCTGAGAAGTCCGGTTTGCAGGTGGAGTTCAAAAAGAAGGAAGAGTATGCCGTACCCGAAGAATTGGAAAACAAATTCGTGGAAATTCCAGACTTGAAGGCAGCATTCGAGGCTCTGACGCCGGGGCGGCAAAGGGCATATCTTCTGCATTTTTCTTCACCCAAGCAGTCCAAAACCCGCGAAGCCAGAATTGAAAAATATATGGTGCATATCTTGAATGGCAAAGGGATGAATGACAAGTAACAATCTGTGATCTGGACAAGATGGTTGGATTCTTTCAAAAGGTCGCTAATGTATATAAACCGCACGAGTCAATCACACAAGGCCACTGCGAGTGCAGACCATCTTCCGATCGCTGTTATCCCCAGATTTCTTTGATTCCCTTTTCTAAGGGGAAAATCCGGTGATAAATGCGAACACTTCGCTTCTCCAGATTGGTTCTGCCTCTCCGTTAACGTGAGTATGTTTTTTGCGGTTTATATAGCGACTTTTTTTCTTTGCCTTAGGGAGATGTAAAAACGAGTAACAGAAATATTTTGAATTTTATCTTTACAAGAGATGATGTCTATGATATATTCTAATTCCGGGAGCAAAATTGATAGGACTCCGGTAAGCAAACTCTGCATCATACATAGAAGACAGTTGTTGATTGATGTGAGATGAATATTTTTTAATTTTCCCTGATAGCTCAGTTGGTAGAGCACTCGACTGTTAATCGAGTTGTCACAGGTTCGAGTCCTGTTCGGGGAGCCATAAGGCCCGTTGGTCAAGGGGTTAAGACACCTCCCTTTCACGGAGGTAACAGGGGTTCGAATCCCCTACGGGTCATCGCAATTTTATTGCAGCATACGGGGTGAGAACCCCAAAGGTTCGTCGGAGGATCAGCTTCGCAATTGCAGGCTTCGCAGTCTCGAACGAAGTGAGAGTATCCCCTACGGGTCATCGCAATACTTTATGATTCACTAATATGGCGGTGTAGCTCAGCTGGCTAGAGCGTACGGTTCATACCCGTGAGGTCGGGGGTTCGATCCCCTTCGCCGCTACCATATTTGCCGGTGTAGCTCAATTGGTAGAGCAACTGACTTGTAATCAGTAGGTTGGGGGTTCAAGTCCTCTCGCCGGCACCATGATGCGCGTGTGGCGGAATTGGCAGACGCACTAGACTTAGGATCTAGCGTCTTTGACGTGGGGGTTCAAGTCCCTCCACGCGCATATTCGTAGTTCGTGAAACCCTTGGGAGCAATCCCAAGGGTTTTTCTCTTTTACGGAAAGTCTACATCAACTTTAAGAAACCTGTTCCTGATCCGAATGATCGGACCCCTGCATTTATGACTCCAATAAATATTGGAAACGATCTACTGTTCGTACAATACCTTCGGTGATATAATGTCATAGCTTTAGATTGAAAATAAATTAGTAAAGGAGAGTTGGAGATGATTCACCCCAAGTACAATGCCAGAACGGCTTACCTGGTAATACTGACCCTGGTATGTTTTGTTTTCAGCGCATTGTTGCTGCATCCAGTTAAAGCAGCTGCAAAAGGAGAGCAAATTTCTGCGGAACAGCTCAAGAGCATGAGTCGCCTGTCGTTCACGGTCCGCGACGCCAATCAGACCCCTTATACGGTGTATATCTTCGCTGACGATGAGCAGAAGAGCACATTGACCGAACCGAACAATTGGACCAACAATAAGAAGGGCGATGCTAGTTATTCAGGTACATATCGCGCAGCACTGTTGAAAAAGGGAGCAAAGTACGGAGTCGTTCAAGCAGCCAAACTGGATTTGAGTACAATCATTTTACCGCAAACCTGGAATTTCGTCGTGAAAAGCAAAGAGTCCGGAACTCCCGATATGCTGATTATTTCAGATTGGGGAACGTCCAACTTCAATGAAGTAAAAACGTATATTGTTCGCTCAGGCGAACTGCGCCGCGTGAACTTCGTAGACAACAATGGCAAAAAAATCGGTGATCGCTATTCGGCCATCCGAGGCGATGGTATACGTACTCTGTCTGGGGCCAGAGTGCAGTTCAAAAATTATAACAACCTGCAATTCGTTTACGGCGTGGATACGTTCAAATTAAATGCAAGCAAATTGGAACTGCGACTGGAAGATACACGGAATACCCGTACGAAAGCTTGGCCGAATTCAGGTACTGGAGATCGTGCTTATTTGAAAAGCCTTAAGGATGCGGCCGTAAAAGGCGTATTGCCTGGCCGCACCGATATCAAGCTTGGAATGTCCATCCAATCCGCTCAAAAAAAGCTGGGCAAACCGAAGTCCAAATCAAATGGGGAGTGGGGAGCGATCTACTATTACACCCAATTCGGCCTGGGTTTGGATGGTTATATGCATGAGCTTAACAATAAATCCCGCATTGCCATGTTCGAGTTGAACAACGAAAAACGATACCTCTCCCCGCTGAATGTCAAGCAATGGATGGGAAAACCTTCGTCTGAATATTATAATGAAGCCGCTGGAGGCTATGAGATGGTGTACAACGTAGGGAAGCATACGATCGTTTTCAATTATGAAGAAGAACATGATCTGATTGATTTCACGAATATTTATTAGTTTCAGTGTAGACAAACCAATCTGGAGAAGCAAAGCGTTCGCCTAAAAGTTTTCTGAAAGAAAACTGCATCGGAAGCATAGGCTTATCCCCGGATTTTCCCTTAGAAAGGGGAATCAAAAAATCCGGGGATAAGAGCGATCGAAAGATGGTACTGCACTCGCAGTGCTTTGTGTGATTGATTCATGCGGTTTATATAGCGGCTTTTTTTGGTGGGTCATTTTTGGGCGGCACGATTCCAAACGGAGGTTGCGCGTTGTACACGATTGACCATATAAATTCCGACCGACACGAACAGCAGGGCAATCAGGTTTTTCAGTTCGAAAATGGTTTCCCCCAGAAATAACGCCGATAACAATGCGCCGAAAACGGGAATAAGAAAGTTAAAGACGGAGATTCTGCCCACCTTGTTGTACTTCAGAAGCAAATTCCACAAACCAAACGCAGCTGAGGACAGCACAACCAAATACAGCAGGTTGCCAGTAGACCCCGGCGTAAAGTGCGTCACGCTGCCCCCAAGCAAAACACCTAGCAGGGCAAGTGCCAATCCGCCGACGAACAGGCTGAACCCCGTTACAATCAACACATCAATGGAGCCTGTCAAATGTTTGGCATAAATGGCCGTAATGGAAAAAATGAGTGCAGCGATAATAATGAACCCTTCCCCTGTAAATGAGACGGAGAACGTCAGCAGGTCTGAGTGAAAATTGACGATGATTACGCCGATAAATCCGAGTAAACAACCGAAGACTTTATTTTTGCTGAGCTTATCGTTTTGATATAGGAAATGGGCCAGGACAACGCTGAAAAAGGTCGCCGTTGCATTCATGATCGATCCTTTGACACCGGTCGTATTTGAAACGCCTATATAGAAAAACATATATTGCAAGCCTGTTTGCAATACGCCAAGCATGGCGAGGCTTGTCCATTGACGCCCGGACAATTCGAATTTCCGTTTTCGAAAGACACGAAATAGAATCAGGAGCAGCAGCCCTGCCAATATGAACCGATACCCGGCAAAAACGAATTTGGACGCAATGTCTTCCGGGGCGATCTCAAAAGCGATATACCCTAGTTTAATGGACGGGAAAGCACTTCCCCACAACAGGCAGCATAGGCTGGCAACTACGGTTACAAATAAAGGTTTGCTAAATGGGTGTTTTTTTTCGATTGCCGATTCTCCGTGCACGTTCAATCTTCTCCTCGCACATTGTATATGTATATGTTCGAATAACACATCCTTCTGACCATATCACAAATGGCCGCCGCTTGTAATCAAAAATGATAAAATCACGTTCTTTGTCCGACATAGGCAGAGTTTGAGGTTCCGGTTCATCCACCAGGAAAACGTTCAACGGGGCGATGGCCTGGCCATCAACATTTAAAGGTTGACATTCCTTCGTTTGTTCATGTAAACTCTTTAACAATTAACCAACAATGATATTTAGGCGATGAATGGAAAGAGTAGTTGTGCGAATTCGTCCAAGCGAGCCGGCGATTGGTGAGAGGTCCGGCACGAGGCAGCGCAATGAATGGGTCCATTCGCTTCAATCCGAACTTCGTACTGCGAACAGTAGGCGTTGACGGCATCCCACCGTTATTCCAGGGAGCCCTGTTAGTCGTTTTGACAGGTTAGAGTGCGGCCTTTGGCCGAATTCGGGTGGTAACGCGGAGCCAAACACTTCGTCCCTTTACGGGATGAAGTGTTTTTTTTGTTTTGGAAGCCTCGGGATGAAGGACGCGTAAAAGAGGAGGAATAACAATGAACAAACAAATTTTGTCAGGCATTAAGCCTAGCGGCGACTTGAATATTGGAGGTTATGGCGGGGCACTCAGTCAATTCGTCCAGTATCAACATGATTTTGAGTGTTTTTTCTTCGTTCCTGATTTGCATGCCATCACTGTGCCGCAGGATCCGCAACAATTGGCACGGCGGACCAGAGAAATCGCGGCGTTCTATATTGCGGCCGGCATTGACCCGGCGAAATCCGCCATTTTCCTGCAATCGCAGGTGCCCGCTCACACGGAGCTTGCCTGGTTGCTTGAAACCCAAGCAAGCTTTGGCGAATTGGGCAGAATGACCCAGTTCAAAGACAAATCGAACGGGAAAGAATCGGTAAGCTCGGCCTTGTTCACGTATCCGGTCCTTATGGCAGCCGATATCCTGCTCTATCAAGCGACCCATGTACCTGTCGGCGAAGACCAGAAACAGCATCTGGAATTAACGCGCAATCTGGCCGAACGCTTCAATCATCGTTTCGGGGAGACGTTCGTTGTACCTGAACCGCTGATCCAGGACATTGGCAGTCGAATCATGGGATTAGATGATCCCACCAAGAAAATGAGCAAGAGCAATCCGAACCTCAGCAGTTATGTGTTGATGCTCGATCCTCCTGACACGATCCGGAAGAAATTTGCCCGCGCCGTCACCGATTCGGAGGGCAGCGTACGCTGTGACTGGGACACCAAGCCTGCCGTCAGCAATCTGATCGAAATCTATTCGGTGTTTGCCAACGAACCCGTGGAAATCATCGAGAAGAGATACGCCGGTGAGGGTTACGGCACGTTCAAAAAGGATTTGGCAGAGGTCGTGGTTGACAAATTAGTACCCATTCAGGAAAAATTCAAGGAAATCGTAGATTCCCGGGAGTTGGACGATATTCTGAAACGAGGTGCCCAAAAAGCATCCGAGAAAGCATATGACACCCTAAAACGCGCCAAACAGGCGATGGGTTTGGTCACATTTTAAATGAAAGCCTGGATTCGTGTTTTTGAAACATGAATAAAAGCAGCCTACGAATGGCAACATAAAAAAGTGGTATACTTCTATTTTCCAGAGGAGGTCTCCTTTTATGGCACGCCAGAAAAGAAGGCAGGAAGCTGCTTGGAAGTCACGAAAGCAAGAACAGCATCCTCATGGCAAAATCAAATCGCTCAAAGAATTATCAAGCGAATATGACGAGAAGCATACTACGTTATAGGTGGAAGGCTGTCGGTATTTTACCGGCAGTCTTTTGCATTTTAGAAGCTTGCCAAATGGCTCAGGATCGACCTAGGCCTAACATGTTCACCAATATATATCCCATAAATGCAAGCAGCACCGAACCGATAAAACCGGCGGCCAAAGCGTTTAAACCCATTCGTCGAAATGTACCTGTATCTACATTGAGTCCCAGGCCAGCCATCGCCATCGCAATGAGCAAATAAGCCGCGAAAACGATCTGGTTTGCTGCCGCTGCAGGGATGATCTGCAATGTATTCACCGCACTCATCGCAAGGAAACCAAAAATGAACCAAGGGATGGGAATAGATTTCCAACCTTTCTTATCCGGAACGCCCGTTTCTGCATGTTTGCAGCCTTCCTTGCGATGAGTCCAAAATCCGATCAGGAGCGCAACGGGCACCAGCATCGCTACACGGGTTAGTTTAACGATGACGGCCAGATCGACAGCCTCTTTGCCAACAGGTTCGGCGGCTGCGATGACATGTGCGATTTCATGTAAAGTAGCTCCGGCGAAAATGCCGTACCCCGAAGGGGATAAATGGAGCATAGGATATAGCAGCGTATAGCCGAGTGTAAAAATAGTGCCCAGAATCGCAACGGCGGCAGCAGCGATAGCTGTTTCTTCGTCTTTGGCTTTCATTTGCGGGGAAATGGCAACCACCGCCGCGGCTCCGCAAATGGCTGTTCCGCATGCCGTTAACAGTCCCAATCGTTTCTCTACTTTGAACAGTTTTGCAATGCCGTACACGGCACATATCGTTATCGTTATGTTCAGGATGGAGATCAGGGCGACCTTCGGTCCGGCGTGAACAATATCCCGCATATTCAGCCGCATGCCAAGCAAGATGATTCCGTAACGCAGCAGTTTTTTTGCTGAAAATGAAATTCCGTTTGCGATACGTTGCGGTACTCCCATAACCATTCTCCAGAGCATGCCGAACAGGATGGCAAGCACGAGTTGTCCCATAATGCTAAGAAAAGGAAAGCCGGCTGCATATTTGGCGGCAAGCGCAAGACTCAAAGTAAGACCAATCCCCAGCGTAAACCCCCATTTATTCGTTTTTACTTGTTGCAAGGCAGAGGTTTGAATCATTGTTATCACATCCATTTTTAGTTGTTCATTTTCATGTATAACTATAATGAGTTATGATTACAAAGAGAAATATGAGGTTGAAATGCTTATCATAACAAAACATAATGATTGATCGAAATGTATATGGATATTAAGTTGGAGGGAAACCATGATTGTCGAAACGTTGAAAGTATACGTAACCGTGGTGGAGCAGCGCAATTTCTCTCGGGCCGCGGAAATATTGCATTTATCGCAGCCTGGCGTCAGTTTGCACATTCGCAATCTGGAAAAGGAATTTAATGTAAAGCTGCTGCATCGTTCACCGAAGTGGGTAAAGTTGACCGAAGCGGGCGAGCTGCTCTATGTTCGTGCCAAGGAAATGCTGAATGTGTACGAGTCGGTAAAATTGGATATTGCTCGATTGCATGATGACGTAAGCGGAACGTTACAGATCGGAGCCAGTTTTACAATCGGTGAATATGTGCTGCCTCGTCTGTTTGCATCGTTTGCGAAGCAATACCCCGAAGTCGAAATGGGGGTGTTTATCGGAAATTCCGCTCAAGTTGTTGAGGCTATTCGGGATAACAATATGGATATGGGCTTGATCGAAGAGGATATCGAGGCCCATGATCTGGCGGTGACACCTTTTATGAAGGACGAGTTGATTATCGTGGCGGCTGAAGGACACCCACTGACGCTGTCGGATGTGGTTGACGTAGAGCGATTACAGGATCAGGTATGGGTTCTTCGCGAGAGCGGTTCTGGAACAAGGGCTGCCAGCGATCGGTTCTTGGCTCAGACGGGTTTAAGGATTGAGCGTTCATATGTATTTAACAGCAGCCAGGGCGTCAAAGAAGCCGTGTTCTCCGGATTGGGCATGGCCATGTTGTCTCGCTGGGTCGTAAAAAGGGAACTCACCGCCGGATTGTTGAAGGAAATATCCATTCCAGGAATCCGTCTCGAACGGAACTTTTCATTCGTTCGCCGCACGGGTCAAGTTCCTTCCAGAGCAAATGAAGTGTTTTCGGAAAGATTGCTTACATTGGACAACCATTTTATATAATCAGATTGGCCTGAAGACTTCTAAACCTTTTGACGCCAGTTTGGTTCATAAGTATAATAAATTGTTATTGATTGCTAATCATACGACGTAAAAGGAGCAAACCGCAGTGGCTTTAAAAAAATGGATATCCACCTTACTTATTATTCTATCTACATTATTGTTCGCAGGCTGTTCTCTTCAATCATTGCCCGATATCGGTTCATCGCAAGCAGGGGCGGCGCAGACGCAATTTGATGAAGTTGCCGAGTATATCAGTGAACATCATGAACTTCCGGATTATTATATTACCAAGAAAGAGGCCAGGGAGCTTGGATGGAAGCCAAGCGAGGGCAATTTGGACAAAGTTGCTCCCGGCAAAAGCATTGGCGGTGACGTATTTCAGAACCGGGAAGGGTTGCTGCCCAAAAAGAAAGGGCGGACCTGGTACGAGGCTGACATAAATTATTCAGGCGGCACGCGGGGAAGCGACCGGATTTTATACTCCAATGACGGACTGATCTATAAAACGACTGACCATTACCAAACATTTGAACAAATAAAATAAACGTGAAGATCAAGCGCTAGAATCATAACTGAAGGGAAAAACCAGATTTTTACCCATGAAAGCCAGGAGGCCGCTGCTAGCGGCTTTTTTTTGCGTACAAAAGGATTATAAACAAAAGGGGATGTGATAAAATTTATCATGAAAGGGAGGTATCGATGAAGACGTTTTATTATACTCCACCAAAGCTGAAAGCTTCGACCCGACGGATTGAGGTAAAGGATGAACAGGGAAATGTATCCTGTACATTCCGACGAATTTATCCGAATGCTCTAGTAAAGTGGGGCAATGTCATTTTTGATATCGATTGGTCTGCGAGTGTTGAAGTGTATTCTTCAGAAGGTCAACCGATATTTCAATGCTCCAAAAAGACGCCATGGATCGGTAAACCGGAATACTTCGTTAAAAACAATCGTACTCAAGATACTTTCCGTGTAACCTACACCACATGGCAAAAGGTTGCTCCAGAGTTTAAGGTCACCCATCGAGATCAAGAGTATGTGGTAAAAAAAGATCTGTTTGATTGGGCCAAGTTCATGCAATCGGGCGAAGTATTGGCAAAATGGCAAATGAAACCAAGCGAATGGTTTAAGGTAAGATTGGAGATTGAAGCCGATTGTCCCATACAAGAGCCGGGATTTTTCGTGGCACTGTTCCAAAGCATTTTCTATATCGGGGATTGACGACATCAGCATGACAAGCAAAATATATGATAAGAGGGGGGACGATCATGGAACATGTATCCGATGCAGTAAAGCAGGAATCCATAACATCTTTTCAATCGACCATAAACAAGTGCGAAAATGCATTGGCGCAAATGACGGAGAAAGGCGCAAATACCACCTTAATCAAGAAAAGGCTGCATGCGCTGTACATAGGCTTGGCGATCTTGAATCACACTTGGGATCAGAGAACGCATTCGTTTGCCCGGGAAGATTTGACGGAAGCTCGCCATATTCTTACTGGTTTGTTTCCGTCCCTAGAGCGCGCCTATGCCAAGTCGAAAGAAGGCAGCCCTCAAAGAACGCTGCTGGAACGAAGAATGAAATCGCTGGATCTCGCGGTGCAAGCCATAGATGATCTTTTGAATGATCCTTCTTCTAACTGCATAACGTAGGGCCGAGTTCAAAGCCGCCTAAGAAGAACTTCCATGAAGTAATGGGGGTTCTTTTTTTGTCAACACAAGAGCATAAGATTGTTCAGGCAAAGTAATACTACAAAAACAGTACCTTGACAGTCACAGTAATGTATCGTATTATGCAATTGTGGAGGTGATTGTATGAGCGAAAACAAAATCACATCCGACCTGCTGCGCGGACATACGGATACGATGATCTTACGGCTCTTGTTCGAAGCTGACCGCTATGGCTATGAAATTGTGAAGCTGATTGCCGAGCGCTCGGGTGGCAAGTATGAATTAAAAGAAGCCACGATGTACTCCAGCGTCCGCCGGCTCGAGGCAGACGGTGATATCGAGTGGTATTGGGGCGATGAGTCTCAGGGCGGACGGCGTAAATATTTCCGAATTACCGAAAAGGGCAAGGAGACTTACGCCAACAACAAAAGCAATTGGGAGTATGCAAAACGCGTGCTCGAAAACCTGTTATAGGGGGCTTGATGTGATGACTGAAAGATTGAACCATTATTTAAATGGCGTGTTCGCACCGTATGATGGGGTGAAAAGCGTTGCTGAATTAAAAACCGATCTGCTTTCCGACTTGCAGGAGCGATTCCGTGAACTCAAAGCCGAAGGCAAGGACGATGAAACGGCCTTTGCGATGACCATTGACAGCATCGGTGACATTGAGCAAACGGTACGAGAAGTGGCTAATCTTTCCCGTTCATTGGAACGACAAGTAGTGACAAACTTTAGTGCAAGTAATCTGGCCAAAAGCGATTTTGCCGGCGTCACCGCGCATCAAGGGAAATTTTCGGGAAGCGCGCTGCGAGGCTCCGATTTTACCGGTGCTGACTTAACCGGCAGCACATTCGCAAGCAGTGATGTGAGAGATTCCATTTTTGACCATGCGAATCTGACGGATTGCAACCTATCTGCCATCGACCTTACGAATTCAAGTTTCTATAAATCCATCCTTGTACGTACCAACATCAGCAAGTCGGGTCTGGATCGGGCAAAATTCACGGATGTGAAGTTAACGGATGTGATGTTAAATATGGCCGATCTTAGAAAAACGGTCTTTGATCGCTGTAGCTTTACCGGTGTAGATTTCAGATATTCGGATCTGCGGGGGCAGCGATTTGACGGGCAGACTTTCATCGGGGTCAAGTTTGACAAGTCGGCACTTAACGAAGCTTCGTTTAAAGGCGCGATACTCAAAAATGTTTCGTTTGTTTCCGGCTTTACTTTGTCCAAGAAATACTATCGTGCCATCAAAACCGTCTGCTTTGATGACGCTATGATGGATAAGTTGACATACGCGGCTCTTAAAGGCATGGAGGCGGACTTGTCGAAAGTTACTGTTATTTAAAAACAGTTCGAGGAGGAAGGAATATGCAAAACGCTGCAATTCAAGTGAAAGGACTGCAAAAGTCCTACAAACAGCTTCACATCCTCAAAGGCGTAGATTTCGAAGTGGATCAAGGGAGTATTTTTGCCCTGCTTGGCTCCAACGGCGCGGGCAAGACGACGATTGTCAAAATACTCACCACGTTGTTGAAACAGGATGGAGGGACTGCTTCCGTAAACGGATTCGATGTTGCATCAAGCCCCGACAATGTGCGACAGGCGATCAGCCTGACCGGACAATTCTCCGCTGTAGACGAGATTTTGACCGGAAGGGAAAATCTGATCATGATTGCCAAACTGCGATACCTCAAAAATCCGCGTCAAGTGGCGGATCACATGCTTAAACGCTTCAGCTTGACAGATGCCGCCGATCGCAGAGCTTCCACCTATTCCGGAGGGATGCGCCGCAGGCTCGATATCGCCTTAAGCCTTGTGGGAAGCCCTCAGGTCATTTTCCTTGATGAGCCAACGACCGGGCTGGACCCGGAATCGCGCATTGAGGTTTGGAAAATTATCAAAGAGCTTGCCGACGGCGGTACGACGATTCTTCTTACGACGCAGTATTTGGAGGAAGCAGAGCAGCTTGCCGACAAAATAGCCATCTTGCATGAAGGCAAAATTATCGCAAACGGCTCGCTCGCGGAGCTGAAAAAACGGCTTCCATCCACAAAGGTGGAGTATGTTGAAAAGCAGCCGACGTTGGAAGAGATTTTTCTCGCCATCGTTGGCAAAAAGGAGGGAGCGTAAATGGAGACGACAAAAAAACATTTTTTTAACGATCTGGGTGTCATGCTCGGACGCTCAATGCTCCACATTTCTCGCAGTATGGACACCATCATTACAGTCACCGTCATGCCGATCGCATTCATGCTGCTGTTCGTCTATGTATTCGGAGGTGCAATTGAATCCGGAACGGATAACTATGTGAACTATCTGCTGCCAGGCATTCTGCTTATAGCCATCGCCAGCGGCGTATCTTACACGGCTTATCGCCTGTTTATTGATGTACAACGAGGTATATTTGAGCGGTTTCACACCATGCCCATTTCACGTTCCACCTTGTTGTGGGGGCATGTGCTGACATCACTGGTATCCAACGCCATATCGGTTGTCATCATTATTCTCGCAGCGCTTATTATGGGGTTTCGTTCGTCAGCGGGAATCCTGTCATGGCTTGCCGTAGCAGGCATACTCATATTGTTTACACTCGCGTTAACCTGGGTTGCGACGATTGCCGGGCTGTCCGCGAAATCCGTGGATGGTGCAACCGCTTTTTCCTATCCGATGATATTCCTGCCGTTTATCAGCTCGGCGTTTGTCCCGACTGATTCCATGCCATCGATTGTGCGTGCCTTTGCCGAAAATCAGCCGGTGACCGCGATCGTTGAATCCATTCGGGCGCTACTGTCAGGTCAGCCGGTGGGTAGTAATCTGTGGGTGGCTCTTGTATGGTGTGTCGGAATTATGCTCGTAGCGTATGGATTGGCGATGCAAGTGTATAAAAAGCGCGTAAGAAGCTAAAGAAAGCATAAATTCTGTTCTGCTGGTGGTGCCAGGTTTCGCGGGTACCATTCTTTTTTTTTTGCATCATTATCGGTACTGCGGCATCAAAAAAAGAACCTGATAACATGTATCGGGTCCTTTAGTATTGCATATACAGAACTACAATGTTACAATCGGAATGCGATTCTATATTGTGAATTTTGCATAAGTAGTTCATCTTATAATTTAATTATAGTACGCTGATGAACTCTTGTCAAATGATTTTTTCTGAATTCATGAATAAGGAGTGACATGGAATGAACCCTTTGGTACTCGGTTTTCACGAAATGAACAATGACCAGCTTTTGCTTGTTGGCGGAAAAGGGCTGAATCTCGGGGAATTATCGAAAATTCCAGGCATTCATGTGCCCGATGGATTTTGCGTGACAACATTGAGCTACCAAAAAGCGGTTGAACACAATCCAATTTATGATGCATTGCTGGAGCAGCTCGCTCTGATCCAAGCAGAGGATCGGGACCAAATCGGGGAAATCAGCCACAAAGTTCGGCAATCCATCATGACAAGTGAGATCCCTACAGACGTTGCGAAAGCAGTCACGGACTACGTATCACAGTTTGGCGAAGAAGAGGCTTATGCGGTACGTTCCAGTGCAACTGCCGAAGATTTGCCGCATGCCTCTTTTGCCGGCCAACAAGACACATATTTGAACATCATCGGCACAGAAGACATTTTGCAGCATATCCGGAAATGCTGGGCGTCCTTGTTTACGGATCGCGCCGTCATTTACCGGATACAGAACGGATTCGACCATAGACACGTTTATTTATCCGTCATCATACAAAGGATGGTTTTTCCCGAGGCTTCAGGTATTTTATTTACCGCCGATCCGATGACCTCCAATCGGAAAATGGTATCGATCGATGCCGGTTATGGCCTTGGAGAAGCACTGGTTTCCGGGCTGGTATCCGCAGACGGTTATAAAGTACGTGAAGGAGAAATCGTCGAGAAGAGAATTTCGGATAAAAAACTGGCGATCTATGCACGTCAAGGCGGAGGCACAGAAACGCGGCAGCTCGGTCCTGAGCAGCAGAAGACCCAAACGCTTACGGATCAGCAAATTGTGCAATTGGCACGGATCGGAAAGCAGATCGAAGCATATTTCGGCTGTCCGCAAGATATTGAATGGTGTTTGGCTGATCAAACGTTTTATGTGGTCCAGAGTCGGCCGATCACAACGTTATACCCGATCCCTGAAGTGAACGATCAAGAAAATCATGTTTATATATCCGTCGGTCACCAACAAATGATGACGGATCCCATGAAACCGTTAGGCTTGTCCTTTTATCTGTTAACCACGCCGGCACCCATGCGTACAGCAGGAGGAAGACTGTTCGTTGACGCTACTCCCATGCTCGCTTCTGCCGCCGGCAGGGACACCCTCCTGAACGGCCTGGGCCAATACGATCCGCTGGTCAAGGACGCTCTTATGACGATTGTGGAGCGAAGGGATTTCATTCCTACGTTACCCCAAGAAGCGAACGAACAAGGTTCGGGTAAGGGCAGACCAAAAGTGCCGCATGCAGGTCATGAAGCCCAGTTGGCGAACGATCCGGACATCGTTTCCCGTTTGATCAAGAAAAATCAAGCCTCCATAGAACAGTTAAAACATGACATCCAATCGAAATCGGGTTTAGATGCCATGGATTTCATTCTGGAAGATATCCAGCAATTAAAGAAACTTCTATTTGACCCGCAAAGCTCGGCCGTCATTATGACGGCGATGAATGCTTCTACTTGGATCAATGAAAAAATGAACGAGTGGCTGGGGGAGAAAAACGCAGCAGACACGTTATCACAATCCGTAACAGGTAATATTACTTCGGAAATGGGCCTCGCCCTGTTGGACGTTGCGGACGTCATTCGTCCTTATCCGGAAGTGATCGACTATTTGGAACAGGTCAAAGAGGACCGGTTTTTGGACGGATTGGCCCACGTGGAAGGTGGACGAGAGGCTCGACATGCAATCCAGGCGTACCTCGATCAATACGGCATGCGGTGTGCCGGAGAAATCGATATTACGCGAACACGCTGGAGCGAGAAACCGAGCACACTGGTTCCGCTAATCGTCAACAATATCAAAAACTTCGAACCGCATGCGGGGAAGCGCAAGTTTGAGCTCGGACGGCAGGAAGCTTTAAACAAAGAACAAGAGTTATTGGAACGACTGAAAGAACTACCGGACGGGGAGCAAAAAGCCGAAGAAACCAAACGCAAGATCGACCTGATCCGAAATCTCAGCGGTTATCGGGAATATCCGAAATACGGCATGATTCATCGCTATTTCATTTATAAACAAACATTGTTGAAAGTAGCCGAGCAGCTTGTACAGGCAGAAGTGATCCGCGAAAAAGAAGATATCTTCTATCTCACTTTTCAGGAGCTTCATGAAGTCGTTCGCACAAATACGTTGGATGAACGGATCATTAGCCAGCGAAAAGCGGAATACAAAACGTATGAAAAACTAAAGCCGCCGCGCGTGATCACGTCGGATGGCGAAATTATTGCAGGCGAGTATAAGCGTGAAAACCTGCCTGCCGGAGCGATCGTTGGTTTGCCCGTTTCTTCCGGAGTCATTGAAGGGAGGGCTCGCGTCGTTTTTAACATGGAAGATGCCCATTTGGAGCCAGGGGATATTCTGGTCACGCCTTTCACGGATCCAAGCTGGACGCCATGCTTTGTTTCCATCGCAGGACTGGTTACCGAAGTTGGCGGCCTGATGACCCATGGAGCCGTTATTGCCCGTGAATATGGCTTGCCGGCCATCGTCGGCGTAGAGAAAGCTACCGAGCGAATCAAAGATGGGCAGCGGATTCGCTTGCATGGTACGGAAGGATATATCGAGGTGCTGTAACATCCAGAGTCGGTTCAAAACAGACCCCAAAAAACCGTTGATCGTTTCGGATTAACGGTTTTTTGATCTGACAAACGTTTATGATGCTTTCTTGCATGTAATCATTAAAAATGGCATCGAAGGTTTATTGGCCATGCTTTTGTTCGGTTCGTTTATTTCCGAAATCTCGACCAGCCCGAATTTACCGAATTGATCCGTAATGGAATCCGTGTCATAGAAGAACAGGTTGACGCCATCCTTGGTCTCGAAATAGTTTTGATCCAAAAGCTTGCCTGTACCGAACATCGGAGCTTTTTTGGAAATCGTGGTAAAGACCATATAGCCGCCTGGCTTTAGCTGAGCATAGCAATCTTGAATGAATTTTTCTCTTTCACCTTGGTTCAATAAGTGGATCAGGGCGTGGCTGAATATGCCGTCGTAACGTTTGTCATCAAACGGCATGCCGGTTACCGAACCATGTACGATATCGATGTCAATCCCGTTTTGCCTCGCCAAATCGATGGCTGTTTGTGAAATTTCAATGCCGGTGACAGCGATGCCCGCATCCATAAAAACCTTCGCGTTTCTACCATACCCAACACCCGGAATCAGCACATGCTTCACATGTTCCGCAAGGAAAAAATCTCTGGTCAACATGGCCGAATCTGCAGGTTCAAATCCCCACATCGTTTGTTTCTCAATAAAGCTGGATTCCCAAAATTCCATGATGCGTTGATCTCCTTTCGTTTCATTCGCAAGTTTTGAGAGGTTTTTATTCTTATTATAGATATATAAACTCTTTAATAACTATAATTGATAATCTTCCGACTGTAAACAGTCATCGCTTAACGAAGTCCAAGTCATACCTTTACTTCAAATAGCGGTTGACGTTATTTTTGAAATCCCTCGGAGTCATGCCGTAAATCGATCGTAACACCCGATTGAACGTACGCTGGCTGTCAAATCCCGCATTTGCACAAGTAGTTCCGAAAGTTCATCTTTATTTCCTCTCTGTGCAATTTTTGGCTGATTTTTTATGTGTTATGTCTACACTGCCATCCTCCGCCATGGTAAAATTCAAGTGTATGACGCATGCAAGCGATTACAAAAGAGAGGCAGAATCAATCTGGAGCAGCGAAAGCGATAACTTGCATTTAACGAACTCAAGAGTGGAGGGGCGTTCCGTGCGAAAAAGCAAAACGTTTTACAATATCTTTGTTCCAATTCTGCTCCTCAGCGTGGGCATCGTTGTTTGTTTCGGAAGTTATATTTATATTTCTACCACGAAGTCCGTGATCGAACGGCTCGGAGAGGGACGCCAAAGTCTCATCATGCAGGTCCGCAATACATTGGAGCAAAAAATTCAGACGATCGAGTATGCTTTCGCCACATACAGCACAACGCCATCGTTCCGCACGGTGATCGACAGTCCGCTGACCGGACAGGATTACGAAGCCTATCGGGAATTGAACTCCCAATTGGGTTATATCGCAACGATGGGCCTGGATGGTATCCAATATACGCTGGTAAGCCTAAAGCAAAACTGGAGTCTGTCCAACGGATCCTTAACCCGGATGACGGACACGGAAAAAGAAGGATTGCAGCACCTATTCGCCGATGCCGACGGCAAAGGGCTGTATTGGACCAAAACCGAAGACGGCATTCGGTTATTACATGCCTTACCCGTGTATTCCAAGGAAAAAGAAGCGATCGCCATGTCGGATATTTCGCTCCGTACGTTGAATCTTTCGCTGCAGACCCAACCTGATGCCGCCATCTACATATTAGACAAACAAGGAGAGCTGTTATACGCAAGCCAGACGGAGCAAAAGGCGCTGTCGAGCGAGCAGATGGGGTGGATAAGCAGTCAGACAGTGAGCGAACCGCGTGCAGGGCAAATGGAAATTCCCGACCCGTCCGGTGGAACCTTGATCGGATTGTATGCCCGCTCAGCCTATAATGGTTGGACCTATGTCACGCTTCTGGATCAGAAGGAAGTCAGCCAGGCATTGACGACGACTCGTGTCGGCCTTATTGTCATGGGCATCGTGATTTTGGGCTTGATGGTCGTTCTTGCCTATATCATCTCGCTGTATCTTGCCAAGCCTTTCCGCAAAATCCGGCACAGTCTCGGGAACCGCTCCGAGAGAACGATCAAGGACGAAGTCGACTGGATTATTCAATCGATCGATTCCATCGTGTCTGAAAACCAAAGTCTGGAACAGCTGATGCATCTGGAGAAGCCGAAGCTGGAAACGCAGTTTGTGCTTAATATGCTGCAAAATCGGCTGACCCGCGAAGAAGTGGCGGATAATCTGGAGCGGTTCGGTTACCGCATCACCACCGATGTTCTGTTCGTCACCATGCTGATTCAGATCGATCGTCGCGGGGAAGGTCCCTTGGCTGACAAAGATACGCTGCTTCTCGCAGTAAACCAACTTGTACAGGAGATCGTGCCGGAATCCGAACGAATGCTGCCGGTAGTGCTTAATGAACGAACGCAGGCAACGCTGCTCTACTTCGATGCCGAACGAGCCCAAGAGATGCGCGATGTCATGATGGCTTACGCCAAACAAGTGATCATGCTGGCCCGCGAGTATTGGTCGGCTTCCGTGAGTGTAGGCATCAGTGCTCCTTACGGAGATCTGATGAACAGCCGCGAGGCATCGGATATGAGCCTTGAAGCGCTTTATCAACGCCTGAAGCTGGGCAAAGAGTCCGTTATTTTCTACGAGGACATTTCCCGCAGCGGTGGGCCGACATTGCTGCATTACCCTACGGAGCTGGAAACCCGTCTGTTCGACGCGATTCGGTTAGGGGACAAAGAAGAAGTGTCGCGCACGTTATATCCGTTTTTGGCCGACATGATGAAACACAGTCCGAACCCGATGAATCTGGAGATCACGCTGATCCGCTTTGTGAACAATTTGATTCAGCTGGAGCAGCTGATCGGGGCCGAGATATTGCTTACGCAAACCAATTCCACGTTGTATCACAGGCTGCTGAATACGCTGAATCCGGAAGAGATCGAACATATTCTCGTTCATGAAGTCATCTATCCGATGGTCGCGAGCATGCAGGAGAGAGCCAACCAGCAATTCCGTTCCATCGCGGACCGCATGGCATCCATCGTTCGTACGGAATATGACCAGGACTTGTCGCTTGAATCCATCAGCGAACGTTTGCATTACACGCCCAACTATCTAAGCAGCATCTTTCGCAAGGAATACGGCACAACCTTTAGCGAATATCTCATGAACTTCAGACTGGAAGTTGCCCGAAAATGGCTGGTGGATACCAACATGCCCGTCAAAGACATCGCGGAACGCCTGGGCTATCAGAATTCCCAAAATTTCATTCGCTCTTTTCGCAAAAAAGAGAATCTGACCCCCGGTGCATACCGGCGGATGAAGATGGAAAGCTGACCAGATTTATATTGCTATATTCATCACGGTTGAGACCCAATCGAAATCCCCTCAGGTTGCATACCCGAGGGGATTGTTGTCTGCCGGCTCGAAACGGAGCGACATGAAACGAAACATATGAACGGCTCATCCTTTCACCGAACCAAGGAGGGCACCCTTCGTGAAATGCTTTTGCACGAAAGGATAGGCGATGAGCATCGGTATGGTGGCCACAACGATGACGCTCATCTTGATCGTTTGGGACGGCGGCACGATGTCCACGGCCGAGCTGTTGCCCTCCATGCCGCTGGAGACGATGACGATCTGACGAAGCAGCACCTGCAGCGGCCACATTTTGGATTCGTTCAGATACAGAACGGCATTCATATACGTGTTCCAATAGGACACGCCGTAGAACAAGGAAAGCGTGGCGATCGACGGCAGGGCAAGCGGAAGCATGATCTGCAGCAGTACGCGAAAATCATTGGCCCCGTCCATCTTCGCCGATTCCTCCAGACTGTCGGGGAGAGCCTGAAAGAAATTGCGCATAATGATCAGATTGAACGCATTGATCGCAGTCGGAATGATCATCGACCAGTAGGAATCGATCAATCCAACGGCTTTAACGACCAGAAACGTCGGGATCATGCCCCCACTGAACAACATGGAGAAGACGATCAGAAAGTTAATGAAGTTTCTGCCCAGAAGATAGCGGCGGGAAAGTCCGTATGCCATGAGTGCCGTCAGCGTCATGCTCACGATGGTCCCCGCAACCGTAATGAAAACCGATACGCCAAGCCCTTTGAAGATGGTAGGTGTAGAGAAGATGTAGCGATAGGCATCCAGCGAGAAGGTCGTCGGGAATAAAATGAATTTCTTTTGCACGATTTCTTGCGTAGATGCGAAGGAGCTGGCAACGACATTGACGAAGGGCAGCAGGCATGCCAGGGAAAAAAGGAGCAGCAGCGTATAATTCATAACATTGAATACGATGCTGCCGATGCTTTCTTTTCGGAGTGCGGATTTGGACAACATGGTTGTTCCTCCTTGATGGATAGTGGTGTATGCCCACCATAACAACGGTGAAAGATTCCGTATATAATCATCACCTACGGACATTGGAACAGGCCTTAATACCGAATCCGGACAGAAAACATCGACGATAATCCGGGAGTTGAATAATAATCATGAGCTACGATCGACTTCGATAAAAATCGGAAAAAAGCCCGTGTTATGAGGAATCCTGCAACCCCAGTAGCTAATGATTATGTACGGAATAGCCTCCATGACATATGCTTGGGAAGCAATCAACCACGAATCCAGATCAAGGAGGTCAGCAAGCAGTGAAAGAGCCAGATTCCACAGTCGTTCCATTGCAACGCAAGGTATACGGAAAGTCCGGCCTAAACCATTATTTAAGAAACGCGGCATCCAACAAACTTCTCTACTTAATGATTCTTCCCGGCTTTGTGTACTTCGTCATCTTCAAGTATTTTCCGATGGGCGGCCTCATCATTTCGTTCCAGGATTATCAGCCGTTTCTCGGGATCAAGGACAGCCCGTGGGTAGGCTTCAAACATTTTATCCGCCTGTTCACGGAGCCCACCTTTGCCCTGCTGCTTAGCAATACGTTGATTTTGTTTGCACTGGAACTGATCATTTTCTTTCCGATTCCGATCATTCTGGCTTTGATGATGAATGAAGTAAGACATAAGCTGTTCAGAAATTCCGTGCAAACCATCGTCTACATTCCGCATTTCATGTCTTGGGTCATCATCGTTTCGATTACGTACGTGTTCTTGAGCGTGGATGGCGGCGTTGTCAATGAACTGATTGCTGCCTTCGGTGGAACCAAAATCAGTTTCCTGACATCGCCCGAATGGCTCCGCCCCATGTACATTTTGCAGATTATATGGAAGGAAGCCGGATGGTCCACGATCATTTACTTGGCGGCGATTACCGTCGTGGATACGCAGCTTTATGAGGCGGCAGAGATGGATGGTGCATCACGCTTGCGCAAAATGTGGCATGTGACATTGCCGGCCATTCGTCCGGTCATTATCACGCTGCTCATTCTTAAAATCGGAAATACGCTTGAACTCGGCTTTGAGCACATGTATTTGCTGTTGAATTCGCTGAACCGGGAAGTGGGAGAGATTTTCGATACGTACATCTTCACGGCAGGTTTAAAAAACGGACAACTAAGCTTCAGCACGACGGTCGGGCTGTTCAAAGGGTTGGTAGGGCTCGTTCTTGTCATGTTTGCAAACCGGCTTGCCAAAAAGTTTGGTGAAGACGGCGTCTACTAGTTTTGGGTCTCTCGCTCGACTAACTACAATCACGAAAAGGGGAATGAACCATGAAATTTGGCTATGCAAAGTTGATAGCGCTTACGATTTGCGGCAGTCTGATGCTCTCCGCGTGCTCCGGAGGGAAAAGTGAAACAGGAACCAGTGCAGATGGCAAAACGACCATTACTTGGCTGAACATCATGCATACGGCTTCGCCGCCAACGGATACGGTGCTTGACAAAATCGAAGAGCTGACGAATGCGGATATCCAGTTTTCCTGGATACCGGATGCTTCAAAGGAAGAGCGCCTGAATACCTCGCTGGCTTCGGGTTCCCTGGCTGATATCGTTTCGCTGACGATTCTGGAAAACTCGTCGGTTCGAAACGCGCTAAAAGCGGGAGTTTTCTGGGAAGTTGGACCCTATCTGGATGAATTCCCGAACTTGAAAGGAATCTCCCAAGACATGCGAAATTCCGCTTCCATTGAAGGAAAGCTGTACGGGATCCCGATGCAAAAACAGGTTGCGCGCAACGGCGTTATCATTCGCAAAGATTGGCTGGACCGACTCGGATTGCCTGTGCCCAAAACGACGGCAGAACTGATGCAGGTAGCCAAAGCGTTTACCGAACAAGATCCTGACGGCAATGGGGTCAAAGACACGACAGGGTTCATGGACCGCAGCGATCTCGTGTTTGGAGCATTCAAAACGCTGGGTTCCTACTTCGGAACGCCTAGCAGCTGGGCCGTCAGCGAGGATGGCAAAGTGACGCCCGAATTCGAATCGGAGGGGTACATCCAGGCGATGGATTTCATGAAGGAGCTGTATGACAACGGCTACATCAATCAGGATTTCGCGGTCACGGCGAAAAAGGATCAACAAGAGGGCTTCGCGCAAGGCAAAGCCGGCATTTACGTAGGCGCTTTATTTGATAGCAAAGGACTGCTTAATTTGGCCAAAGGCGTTCAAGATGACATGGAACTCGTTATGGTGAACGATATCACGTCCACGGGCAACGAAAGCGATCGGGCCATTTGGTCCACATCCAACGGCGTAGGCGGACTGCTTGCGTTCCCGAAATCGGAGGTGAAGGACGAAGCCGAATTAAAGCGGGTGCTGAAATTTATGGATGATCTCATGAGCGAAGAAATCTACACGTTAATGACGTATGGCATCAAAGACGTGCATTACAGCCTGGATGCCAACAATGGAGCGACCATCATTGACACCAAGCTTTGGGAGCAAGAGGTTCAACCCTTTTCGTCATCCCGGCCCAACGAGAACGGATACAGCATTCAGGATGCAGACCCGCTGCGCATCGAATCCACGCGTTTGATCGAGGAAAACACCAAGTATGCCGTGCTCAATCCGATGTACTCGCTGGAATCGCCGACGTTTTCGGAGCAAGGCTCCGAATTGCAAAAGATTATTACGGATGCCACCTATAAATACATTCTGGGCAAAACCGACCTGAACGGCTTCCGAGACGCGGTGAACACCTGGAGATCATCAGGCGGCGACAAAATCATTGCGGAATACGAGGCGGCATACCAAGCCGTGCAAGGGAGCAAGTAAAGCAAAACAATAAGGAGAGTCAACGGCCCGGATCGTACGTTCAAAAGAGGATTGACGAAACGGGCTTTTTTAAAGATGCAGCGAGTTCATATCTTGTTCATTGGCTGTGCCTTCATTCGCTAAGGAGGTGATGTTTGGCCTGCTGAAAGGTTAGCTGCCTCTCGGCAAACACGGCATTGAACCGAATAGACGATACCGGAGGAGGAAGATTCTTTTGAAAAGGATTGTGTCACTCGTTTTGGTCATATCCATGCTATTCAGTCTGCTTCCAGCGATGGCTGCTGCGGAAGAAGCGAACGAAGCCGGTTCATTGCCTGCCTTTCCCGGAGCTGAAGGCGGCGGAAAATATGTAACCGGCGGCAGGGGAGGCGCGGTGTACGAAGTAACGACCTTGGCGGATTCCGGCCCCGGTTCCCTGCGCGAAGCGGTCAGTCAAAATGACACTACAGTGGTGTTCCGGGTCGGCGGCACGATTCATCTTGAATCCCCGCTGGCCATCACGGGCTCCAACCTTACTCTTGCGGGCCAGACGGCTCCCGGCGAAGGCATCACCGTTTCGGATTATTGGACCACGTTTCAAGCCGATAACATTATCGTGAGACATATGCGTTTTCGCCTTGGAGACAAACATCCCAGCGAGGATGACGTGTTCGGTGGGCGTTACCACAAAAACATTATCATCGACCATTGCTCGTTCGCTTGGTCTGTCGATGAAGTGCTCAGCATGTACGTCAACGAAAATACGACCGTACAGTGGTCCGTCATTGCCGAAAGCATGCTGATGACTACCCACCAGAAGGGAAGACATGGCTACGCGGGCATCTGGGGCGGCAACAATGCTTCTTTCCATCACAACATCATCGCCCACAACGTAAGCCGTAACCCGAGATTCGCCGGTTCCCCCGGTTTCAACACCGAATCGTACAACAACGTCGTTTATAACTGGGGATTTTTCTCAGCCTATGGCGGTGAAGAAGGCAATTATAATTTGATGAACAATTATTACAAATACGGGCCAAACACGTATCGTTCGGCTCGGGATCAGGTTTTTCTCGATGTGAGCCCCAATACACGCCTCTATGTCGGAGGCAATGTCGTGGACGGTTTCCCTGAAGTCACGGCAGACAACTGGCTTGGCGTCGGCGAACTGGCAAACCCGGAGTCCAAATTGTCCTCTCCAGTGGAGATGGCCCATCCTTCGCCTGTTGACGATGCAGAAACCGCATATGAACGCGTCCTTGCCGAAGCGGGAGCCGTTCTACCCCGCAGGGATGCCATCGATGCCAGAATCGTGAACGACGTCAAAAACCGCACCGGGCAGCACATCAATTCGCAAAAAGAAGTCGGAGGATACCTCGAATTCGAGGAAGCCGTATCCACGTTGGCTGATCGTGACCGCGACGGCATGCCGGATGATTGGGAAATCAGCATGGGACTGAATCCCGACGATCCGAACGACCGGAACGGAATACACGAATCCGGTTATACCTATCTTGAAGTTTACCTGAACGGCATTGTCGGCAACGGCTCGGCCAACCCGGCAGTGACGATCGATTCGCCTGCCAACCATACCATCACGACGCAAGGAGCTTCTGTCGAGATCACAGCTTCGGCATCCGATTCAGACGGTACGGTGTCCAAGGTGGAGTTTTACCAAAACGACGTCAAATTAGGTGAAGATGATACGGCTCCGTACACCTTTACATGGGAAAATGTTCAGGACGGAACGCACTATCTGACGGTTCGCGCCATCGACGACACAGGAACGGCGACCCAATCCAACAATGTCACGGTTCATGTCCATAAAGAAAGCGACATTGCCCCATGGCAATCCACGGATATCGGGACGCCGGGCATTGCCGGACATACGCAGATCGGTTCAAGCGTGACCGATATCACCGTCAAATCGGCAGGCGATATTCATGGAGATGCTGATCATTTTCATTACGCTTATCAAACTCTGGAAGGCAACGGTGAGATTGTAGCCAAGGTGGAACGCGTAACAGCCACGGATGACGGAGCGGAAGCCGGCGTGATGATCCGTGGCGGGCTGGAACCGTCTGCTCCATTTGCCGCACTCATGGTCTCTTATGCCAAAGGCGGGCAAAAAGCGGTTGGATTGACGCGTGAAAACGCGGGAAAAGATGTTATCTACAAAGAAACGGATACCTTTATCAGCCTCCCTTACTGGGTAAAGCTCGTTCGGCTCGGGGATCGGGTGACCTCGTCGGTATCCAAAGACGGCAATGATTGGTCTGTCACGGATTCCGTCTATTTCTCCAAGGATGAACCGGTATACATCGGTCTGGCCGCAGACGCGTCCAAGCCGGACGACGAGGTGGATAAACTGAATACGTCGGTGTTTTCGAATGCTGCAGTCCATGAGCTACCTGCCGATTTCCCATTGCCACCGAGCCATCTTTCTGCAGTACCCGGTCCCAAATCCGTGGTATTAACATGGGATGAGGTGGAAAACGCAAGCTCGTACTCGGTATTCCGCTCCGAAATTTCCGGCGGACCTTATACGAAATTGCAGCAGGGCCTCGGCTCCAATTCATACACAGATTCAAATTTGACGGTGGGCAAAACGTATTACTATGTCGTCAAAGCCGAGAATGACAAGGGCATCAGCCTGGATTCGAGCGAAGCCAGTGCCGTGCCCGAAGGGGATTTGGAAACGATCTATTATATCGACGAGGACTTTGAGGAGCAGGAGACCGATACAACGCCAACGGGATATGTAGTGTCGCCGGATCCGCAGGATGCAGACCACAAAGTGGTCATCGCAGGCGTTCCTTCCGGAACAAGCGGCAACTCATCGGCCAAAGCGTTGATGCTCTACGACAATGCGCCGGGCACAACGCAATTCATTCGCGCGTTCCAGCCTCCGCAGGGAAACTTTGTTTTCGAAACGGATATCATGTCGCCGGGATGGCCGGGAACTTCATATCTCCTGCAGCTGCAGAACAGCTCGGGAAGTCGTACGGCGCTATCCATCGAAATCCGCAAACCGTCCGCTCCCGTGGCCGAAGATCAGTATACGTTGGTGTACAAAAAAGACGGAGCGGATCACAAATTGATGGATGTGCCTGCCGCCAATCAATGGTACAACCTGAAAATCACGGTCAATGCCGCCTCTCAGAAAGCCGATATTTATATCGACAACGTACGCGTTGCGGACAACGTTCCTTTCCAGGCCGACGTAACCGGCGAAGGAATTGGCCGGATTTCGGCAAGAACGCCGGGCACGGGCAAAGGAACCATTTATTACGACAACATTCGCCTCTATGTTGAACCCGTTGCCACGCCCAAGGGACTCGTGGCCCAGCCCGGGAACGGCATGGTCCGGCTGGATTGGGAAGAAACGGAGGGTGCTTCGACGTACAATGTCAAACGCAGCGATCAACAAGGTTCCGAGCATGAACTTGTCGCTTCGAACGTGGCCGAAACCCATTACATCGACGAAACCGTCGTCAATGGCACGACCTATTCTTATGTGATCACTGCAACAGGCCCGTTAGGCGAGAGCGGACCTTCCAACCTGGTCCAAGTGACGCCATCGGAAGATGCCGTAAGACCGGATGCCCCCGAAAACTTGCAAGCCTTGGCGAGAGATTCTCAAGCAAAGCTGACATGGCAGGGGGTGGACCAGGCGAGTTACTACACGGTTAAACGCGGTACCCGGGAAGAAGGCCCTTTTGTCACCGTGGCTTCCCGCACGACGCGGCCTTTCTATCGGGATGGCGGATTGGAGAATGGCACGACATATTATTACGTCGTGTCTGCGACCGGCATCGGAGGAGAGGGAGCTGATGCCGTCCCGGTCGCCGTGACGCCGACGGCAGCGTTGTCCACGCCAACAGCAGCAGTAGAGTCGCTGCCGAATGCGGTCCGTCTTGTATGGGAACCGGTGGAAGGAGCGGCAGCGTATCTCATTAAGCGGGCAGATTCGGTGGAGGGGCCATATGAAATCATCGCTGAAGGCGAAACAGGAACCTCCTACACAGACACCGGCCTTCGAAATGGCAAGCCATACTACTATAAAGTAGTTGCGGTGAGCGGTCATACACACAGCTTGGATTCAACAGCGGCGGGAACCCGCCCCGCCGCGAATGACGGCACGCCTCAAATCCCGTCCGGACTCAGGGCCGAAGCGCAGGACGGCGGCGTTGTTCTCCGTTGGAACGAGGCAGAGGGGGCAGACGGTTATGCCGTTAAACGCAGTCATTTGCCGGAAGGACCGTTCGTACCGATTGCCTCGGATTTGAACGGGACAACGTATACCGATTTAGAGCTGGACAATGGCAGCACGTACTACTATGTCGTCACGGCGCACAATGAGGCAGGAGAAAGCATGTCGTCCGTTCCGGTATCGGAAATTCCTGCGCCCGTACTGACCGTGGCTTCCGATGGCAGCGCGCAATTCGAACGGGTTCAGGATGCCATCGATGCGGTGCCGGATCAAAGTCCGACGCCGACCATCATCCGGATTCAGGATGGAACATACCGCGAGAAGCTGAACGTGCCTTCCAGCAAGACGAATTTGCGGATGATTGGCGAGAGCCGTGAAGGAACCGTCCTGGTCTACGGCGATTCGGCAAGCACGCTGGATGCGGCCGGCAACCCGCTGGGTACTTCGAACAGCTACAGCTTCCGGGTGCAAACGAACGATTTTACGGCCGAACATCTGACGATCCAGAATGATGCCGGCGACAATGCCGGGCAGGCCGTGGCCCTCTTCGCCCGCGGCGACCGTCTCGTGTTCCGGGATGTCAGCCTGAAGGGATGGCAGGATACGCTCTACGTCAACGACGGCAGACAATACTATGTGGATAGTTACATCGAAGGCGACGTCGATTTTATTTTCGGCAACGCAGCGGCAATGTTCGAGAACAGCATCATTCACAGCCTGAGCAGCGGCTATGTGACGGCAGCTTCGACGGCTGAAGGAAAACCCGGTTATGTGTTCCTGGGCAGCCGAATCACGGCCGAGCCGGGCCTAACCGGCAAAGTGGCTCTTGGAAGACCATGGCGGCCTAATGCCAACGTCGTCTACATCAACAACTACATGGATGATCATATCAGTCCGTCAGGTTGGAACAATTGGGGCAATACAGATAACGAACGGACGGCCCGTTTCGCCGAATACGCCAGTTATGGTCCGGGTGCGGCGGCCAAAAGCCGTTACAATTGGTCCAGCCAGCTGACGGCAGAAGAAGCGGCCGAATATCTTCCTGCCCGGCATTTAGCCGGAGAAGACGGCTGGAATCCTGCTTCTAAACTTTCATGGGTTGACGCCAACAGAGAGTTGTCAAAGGTATTCGTGGATGGCGAGCCTGTAGCGGATTTCGATCCGACTCGCAAGGAGTATTCGTTGGTGGTTGCGGACGCAGGTGAGCTGCCTGTCGTGACGGCGGAAGCCGCTTCTGCGAAGGCCAAAGTGCACATTGAGCAGGCCGATTCCATGCCTGGCCAAGCGACGATCCGGGTTACGGGGCAAGACGGCGGCGAGTCGGAATATGTCATTCATTTTACGGGTGGGGAAGAGCAGGATACAACACCGCCAACCCTGCGTCTGAAGGTGAACAAACCGGTCCTGAAGGCCAAGGGGAACAAGCTGGAAACAATCCGGGTCACTGCGAATGCCGAGGATGAAGGATCTGGCGTTGCTTCCATCGTCCTTGTATCGATTACAAGCAATCAGCCTAAGCAGGGGAAAGGGAAGGGAAACTCCTCGCCTGATATTGTAGGAGCCAAGTATGGCACGCCCGATTATGAATTCAAGCTTCGTGCCGAACGATCGGGGAAAGGCAAAGGAGAAGACCGCATTTACACGATCACTTACGAGGCAGCGGATCATGCAGGGAACAAAACGAGATCTTCCGTTACGGTAACGGTCAAAAAGTAAGATTTACATGGCATAATAAATGGTTCACTCGCATTGAAATGAAAAGCCGCTAATCTAATTTAGCGGCTTTTTGTCTATGTCTGCCAAACCATGCAATTCAAAGTCTTGAAGAAGAGCGGCTTCGTGACAAGAGTCATCGGACTCAACCCTTTTGTTGAATCCTATAAACGCAGCTTCTTCCTCCCGCTAAAATATACTCTACCCGCTCAACGGCAACGTCATTTCCGAGAACGTGATGAAACAATTGCAGTTCGTTCTTGCATAATCCGGTGCAGGCCGCCGCTGCTTCACAAATCGGGCAGTGCTTCTCGATAAACAATAGACTGCCATCGTCTTCTTGCTTGATCTCCGCCATATACCCTTCATTGGTTCGAACTTCCGCCAGTTTCTCCAGTCTCTCTTCGATGATAGAAGTGTCGCCGATGTACTCCAAATATTTTTCTTGCATTTTTTTATTCCTAACAGTCAGCAGTTTATCCATGCCTTCGCTTCCGAAAGCCTCTTTCATCGAATGGATCAGACTGAGCGATAAATCTGAATAGCCGCTTGGGAAAAAACGATCCGCTGCAGGCGTTAATCTCCATAGCTTGGTTGGCCGGCCCATCGGACGAGCCTCTTCTTCGTATGTAACCAATCCTTCTTCCTGCAAGGCATTCAAATGTTGGCGAATCGCCATTCCTGATAACGAAAAATGAGCAGAAAGGGCTACGACATCCATTCCCGCGTGTTCTTTTAATTGATTGATGATGGCCCTCCGAGTACTCGTGGAGGCATCTTTTTTCGTTTGGTTTCGACTCATGTAGACCTCCGCTATAAACCATGATATCTAAGGGAATGTGTACATTTTAAACAATAATGTTGACAAAGTAAAGGGAACTCCAAACGGAGGATTTGGTTACAAGAACCTGTTTGAAGCAACCACATCAAATCATGTATGCACTGACCCCCAAAGGGTCTGCGCTTGCTGCATTCATTCCCGGTTTGACGGACTGGGTTGCGTATAAAGAAGAGGAGTCGCCTTGACTGCCCTGGCTGCTTTTTATAACCATTACGATTTACAAAACGATTCTATGGAGGGATATGAAAATGATTCAGGTCACCGAAACAGCATCACGAAAATTGCATCATCATCGCTAGCGCCAACCTGCCTAATGCGTCTTTAAGAGTCGGTATTGAAGAAGGCGGGATGATCGGGGGGTTCACCATGAATAATCCAAATGCAAAAGCGTCGATGTCATTCAATGTTTACTTCCACTGCGACTATATTGGTACTTTATATCCTATTGGTTATTGTATTGAAAACGTTCTGTTTTTAGCAACATAGGCAGTTGTAAAATTATCTGAGGACAAATCTTATCTAGATTAAGGGTAAGGTTTGTTCTCAGCGTAAATTAAACGTTTCCGTTCGTGATCATGTTCTTAAGAGCATGTATTTTTTATTTTCAAAAATGATTAAAGTACATATTAGTTTAGGCTCCCATTATTAAGTCGCACAATGAAGCAATGAAATGAAAAAAAACATTGAGGCACTCATCCTAAAATGCCAGCAGCATGAGATCGATCCTTGCGGCTGGATGAGGAACTCACCAGCTGCCTTCTTTCCATTCACATTTAGTTCATAAAAGTACGATATTCTTCCCCTATCAACGATATGGGAGGAACCACAATTGATCAAACCATTGGAAAGAGCAGCGCATCATGCCTCTGGAGATTGGGCTATTGAAGCACAAGGGCTCGTGAAAACTTTTGGAGATAAGCGGGCGGTAGACGGTGTCAATCTGAACGTAAAGGCAGGTACGATCTACGGCGTACTGGGTCCCAACGGGGCAGGCAAAACAACGACGATCCGCATGCTGGGCACCTTGCTGCGTCCGGATATGGGATCAGCCCAAATCTTTGGACATGATGTGGTAAAAGAGTCACACATCGTACGCCAGCTGATCGGACTGACCGGCCAATATGCCTCTGTTGACGAATCGCTGAGTGCGAACGAAAATTTGATGATCTTTTCCCGCCTTCTCGGTCTTGGACGTGCTGAAGCAAAGCGCAAGACGGCAGACCTGCTGGAAGAGTTCGGGTTGACGGATGCGGCGAAACGCCCGATTAAAGGTTTCTCGGGAGGCATGCGCCGCCGTCTGGATCTGGCAGCAAGCTTGATCGCACAACCGCCGCTGATCTTTCTGGACGAACCGACGACAGGGCTCGATCCGCGGACCCGCGCACAGATGTGGAACACGATCCGGCAGCTGGTCCAATCAGGTTCGACGGTCCTGCTGACCACTCAATACCTCGATGAAGCGGATCAACTGGCCGATCGCGTCGCCGTGATCGATCAAGGACACGTGGTTGCCGAGGGCACGGTGGACGATTTGAAAGCATCGGTGGGCACGGCATCTCTTCAGCTGCGCATTCAGGAGATGACGCAGCTCGAACAGGCACGTCAGATTGTCGAGCAGATCCTTCGGACCGAATCCAACGTCACGGCGGAAGCGGGGAAGATTACTGCGCCCATGGCGGATGCCAATATCGCGGCAGATCTGTTGATTGCCTTTCGTGCCGCAGGCATTGATTTGGCAGAGATGAGCGTGCAGAAGCCTACGCTGGACGAAGTGTTTCTCGCCATTACTGGCCAGGATGCTCGCGGCAATGAGTCCCATCCATCTCCGGAAACCAATGCAGTGAAGGAGTTGCAAGCATGAACAGTACACTATTGAAACAAAGCACAGGTCGGAAGTTGAGGAAACACACCAGTTTGGGGCAAACCGTCCGAAATTCGTTAACGATGGCTTACCGCGGAATATTAAAGGTGAAACGAACTCCGGAGCAATTGTTCGACGTTACGCTGCAGCCGATCATTTTCACATTGATGTTTACGTATATTTTTGGCGGAGCGATTTCGGGAAATATTCAAGCGTATTTATTGGTCATCATTCCGGGGATCCTTGTGCAGACCGTGATTACGAGTTCGGTCGTTACCGGCGTGCAATTGCGAGAGGACATGGACAAAGGGGTATTCGACCGATTCAAATCACTGCCTATTGCGCGTATTGCACCGCTGGCGGGAGCTTTGCTGGCCGATACGATCCGATACACGATCGCGACGGTGCTTACCTTTGCCATTGGATATATATTGGGTTATAGCCCGGCAGGTGGACTCGGCCACGTTGCTTTGGCTGGTTTGCTGGTTATCGTCTGCTCTTGGGCCATCAGTTGGATTTTTGCTTTTCTTGGTGTTATCGCGCGCACGGCATCCAGCGTACAAGGGATTTCCATGCTCGTCCTGTTTCCGCTCACCTTTGCCTCGAACGCTTTCGTACCTGTAGAGACGATGCCGAATTGGCTGCAATGGGTGGTCAACGTCAATCCGATCTCCCACCTGGTCTCCGCCGTTCGCGAACTGGCGAACCAAGGAACGATGGGAACAGATCTTATGACCACCCTTGCTGGAGCGGCGGTTATTGTAGCCATTTTTGCACCATTAACCGTACGGGCATACATGCGTAGAACATAATTGGGAAGGGAATATCATTTAAGCAGCGGTTTGATGTCAGGAATGAGAGGTGATGTCTTCTCGGCATGGCGTCTCTTTCTTGACAGGATTTGTGGCATAGGGCAAGGTTGGAAATGGAGGTGCTCACATTGGCAAGCATACTGGTCGTAGACGACGACCCGCATATCAGGGAACTCGTTAAGCATTTTTTGCAACAAGAAGGTTTGCACGTCATCGAGGCCGTGGATGGCCTGGATGCGCTGCGTGTGCTCGATGATCACAAGGTTGATTTGGTCGTTCTCGACATCATGATGCCGGGCATGGACGGATGGGAGTTATGCCGCCAACTGCGGCAGCAGACGGACCTGCCTCTCCTGATGTTAACGGCCAAGGGGGAAACCTCGCAGATTGTCAAAGGATTTTCGCTGGGTACGGATGATTACCTGGTGAAGCCTTTTGATCCGCTGGTGCTCGTCGCGCGGGTGAAGGCGCTGCTGAAACGATATCATATCATGACTTCACAAGTGATCGTTCTCGGCAGGCTGGTCATGCGGGGAGATACGTTTGAATGCAAAAATGGCGAACAGGATATGGTTCTCCCGCGTAAGGAATTTGAATTACTGTTTACCCTGGCAAGTTATCCAGGCAAAACGTTTACACGCGATCAGTTAATCGAAAAAATTTGGGGGTATGATTACGAAGGGGACGAACGAACGGTTGATGTGCATATCAAGCGGCTTCGTGAACGGTTTCCCGAGGAAGAGCATGCTTTCGTCATTCGTACGATGCGAGGACTAGGGTATCGCTTGGAGATCAGGACATGAAGCGGGAATCCGGATTTCTTCATATGGCCAGAAACATCATTCTGGTATCCCTGGCGCTGTTTGCCTGTTGGACCGCGGCCTTCTATATTACGAGAAGCGTATATTCCCTGATCCCGTGGGAACCGCATGAGCTCATCGCTTTTCTGATCAATGCCATGCTCGGGTTCATCCTCTTTGGTATAGGCATTACTTGCATCGGTCCACTGGTTAAGGGTAGGGATAATGAGCATTTTAATGAATTGATTCAGGCACTGAAGAGTATTTCCCGGGGGGATTTTCGCGTGAATCTGGATGCGGCGTTTGCCCGTCGAGGCGGGAGACAGGGACATACACATCCTTATGCCCAATTGGTGGAAAGCATCAATGACATGGCGGCGAAGCTCAAAGCGATGGAGGATTTGCGTCAGGAGTTCATTTCGAACGTGTCCCATGAAATTGGATCGCCACTGACCTCTATCATCGGGTTTGCAAGAGCACTGAAGGACAAAAAGATGGACCAGGAGCAGCGTGACCAGTATTTGACGATCATTGAAACGGAGTGCGTCCGTCTGTCCAGACTCAGCGATAACTTAATGAAGCTTGCCGTCCTGGACGCCTCGGAACACGCATCACATCAAACCACGTACCGTTTGGACCGACAATTGGTTACGCTGATTCTGGCCTGCGAGCCCCAATGGGACGACAAAAAAATCGATATGAACGTGGAGATGGAAGAGCTTGAAATCACCGCTGATGAGGATTTGATGATTCAGGTGTGGGTCAACCTTCTCCATAATGCAATCAAGTTTACGCCACCGGGCGGAAAAATCGATGTTTTACTTACGCAAAGCGAAGAAAACGTATCGGTCCGTATTACGGATAGCGGACCCGGTATCGCCCTTCAGGACCAGCTTCGGATTTTTGAGCGTTTCTACAAAGCGGACGAATCGCGGACCCGTGCCTTGGGCGGCAGCGGGCTGGGCCTGTCGATCGTGCATAAAATCGTGGACATGCATGACGGTACGGTCGCTGTTTCCAGTATACCGGGTAAAGGTGCGACGTTCACCGTACACATACCGCTGAATAAACGAATCGATACTGGCGAAGATGAAGGCTAGGGAGCCGCGTTTGATGGGTCGGAAAAAGCGCCTTTCGCAAAGGTCAGCCGCATGCCCGGTCCCTGCTTAAGGGCAGAATGACCCTAGCCTGTTTTTTACGCTGTACAACACCTCTTCAGGCACTTCCTTGAATTGGATGTCTTCGCCTAAAAATAACAGCCAGTTCGCGATTTCGGTTAGCTCCTCGGGATGATCGACTTGCACATACATTTTGAGCAGCGCCGTGGTCTGGAACGGATTGGTATAAGCAAGCGAAGCTTTCAAGGGATGGTATTTGCGAAACTGCGCAATGGCTTTGGGGCCGAGCTCAAGGGTCAGGTTGCTTTTTTGTTTCTGCTCGTGTAAGGCTTCCATGATCTTTTTTGCGCTGACCCTTTTTTTAGGTTGAAACGGTTCGGCCTCTACAACGTGATCGACAGGGATAATCCGACGCTGCTCCTCCATTAAATCAAATCCCTCCATCAGCCAAAGACTGTTTTCGCGATGAAGATGCAAAAGGTACAGCTGAACCGTTTTTATTTGCTGGCCTTCCTGGACGGCAACCGTCAAACAGCGATCCGAAAGCAGCATGTGAATGATTTGCTCCAGCATCGGATGGGGAAGATCCGAAAGGTCAAGCAGATCGGGATGATGGGGGTTCGTTCCTTCAAAAAGCAGCAGTTGATTCAACAGGACAAGGTCGTCCTGCTGATTTTGCGAAATAAGGCCAAGCAGCTTTTCCGCCAAAGACTGGCGGCTCTGAAGATAAGGCAGCTGTTGATTTCTTGTCGCCATAAAGGCGATGAACAGCGCTTTGATCTCATTGTCGGTAAAGCGGGCTGCTGGCAGGACCGAGTTGTTCATGACAAAATATCCGCCGTCCCGCCCAACCTCAGCCACAAGCGGCATGCCCATGGATTCAATTTCCTTGATGTCCCGGATGGCCGTCGAACGGGAAATATCGAATTCCCGCATGATTTCCGAGATGGTAAAGCGGGAACGATTGTTGATATACCGCATCATCGTATTAACCCGTTCAACTTTTTTCATGCAGCCTCCTAAACAGTTTCATTTTCTGACATGATTTAAGGTTATTATAAACCTATCAAGGGATAAGACAAAGCCCTGATCAAACCCAAACAAAGGCAGGTTATAAAAATGGCAAATTATACGTTGGAGCAAAAAGAAAGTTTTATGGTATCGGGGATCGGCGTGGAGCTGAAAAGCGACTATACGGACTATGTCGGCATAAACAAAGAGAAGTCCGATTTCTGGACGGCGATCGAAGACAATGGGAAGCTTGAAGCGTTAAAATCCATTGCCACGAACGACTATATTTTTGCAGTAAACGAAGCAGTAAACAACAAGATGATGCATTATGCGGGTGTCATGACCGATGCATCCATGCCGGATATTACGAGAGTCATCCAGTTTCCGAAAGGGGAATACCTCGTCGTCAAAGGGGAAGCGAAGACGGCGGAGGAGCTCAACCAGCTGCTCACCGGCATTGCCTTTGGTCAAGCGCTGCCTGAAGCAGATCATGTGGCCTATGTCGGCGGACCGAATACAACGGTAGAGATGGGGCAGCGGGACGGAACGGTCTTTGGCGAAATGTGGATTCCGGTTGTCAGAAAATAAATAAGAGAAAACATTTTAAGGAGAGACGCAGATGTCATATATCGTTGATTTTAAAGAGGTGTCCACGGTTGGTTTGGAATCGTCGCCAGTGGCTGCCGCTCTTGCGGGCTTGCGCGCCAATGAAGCCAGATATTTCATGAACAAGTACAAGCATGAATTTACGGTTGTGCCTGCAAGCGAAAGTCAGGACGTGCTGGATTACGTGAACCGCATTTTAAAGGAGGAGCGTGATTTGACGTTTGCAGCCAAACCGCTTGAGACGTCGCGCTTCCAAGTAGACAATATTTTATTTACTTACGTGTTCTATGAAGACGGCCTTGGACTTAATGTGATGTATACGGTGGATGACCCCAAGAAGCGGGCCGTCGGTTTGAAGCTTTCGGAAGGCATGGAGATTCCACAAGAGCTTGAAGGGAAATTTAAGTTTGCGCGGCAAAAGTCCAAATTAGCCGGAACGATCCGCGGTTCGTTTTTTGTGATCAAGGGAGAGTATTAATCTTATCGACGATGCGGAAAAAGAGCAGCAAGCATTTGCGGCTCTTTTTTGCTTTTTGTACAGGGAAAACCTGGTGCAATCTTCTTGCATAAAAATGAACGGAACTTTCCGCTATGCGTCAATTGACCTGCTTATTTTCAAAGGTTTGCGCTGATATACATTATTCTGGATCAAAGCAAAAATGACGAGCAGGGCACCGTAAAATTCATTCATGCTGATGGAATATCCCTGAAACGCCATGACAATGAACGTTGTTACAGGCACCAAACTGATGAACAGAATGCCATTGACAGGCGAAAGCCATTTCATGCCCGCATTCCAGCTTAGCAAAGCGATCGTTCCCGGGAACAAGACCATAGAACTCATCATCGTGGCAAAGAGTGATTCCTTTGTGATCGAAGATGCCGCAACGATACCGCTATTGTTATTCAATAAAGGATGCAGTTATCGCGAAAGGCTGGAAGGTTGGTTAAAAGCCGAGGGCATCATTCCTCGGAAAGTAATGCAGTTCGGAACCTTCGAAACGATCATCGGAAGCGTCGCGGCCGGCATCGGAATTACAATCGTTCCGAAATCGTCCGTCAGTCCATGGATCAATGATGGCAAGCTGCATGCATACTGCATTCCTGAACCGTTTAACAATGTGTCCACCGTATTCATCCGCAGGAAAGATATTTTTTATACCAACACCCTTCGATCCTTCGTTCAAGCGTTATCGCCATCGGAGAACGATCTTTTCGGGGAACGTGTTGCTGTGGAAAGTCGCTGAATTAGCGGCTTTTTTGCTTTGAGGCAGGCATATTCTCACCGAATGCGAACAATGAGTTGCGGAAAAAACAGGTAGACATCCAGAGCAATCTCATATAAATTAATACTTATTAAAAGTATTATAAAAATATAAAAAGAAAGAATGTCGGAGTATGCATGACCACATTCGAAGAATAGGAGGGTAACACAAATGACGACAGCATTACATCAGCAGTGCATGATTCGTAATATATTATTTCTGTTGTTTGCCTTGCCAGGGTTATCTTTCGCTTCCTGGGTAGCGCGAACTCCCGCCGTCCGGGATGCGTTGAACGTGTCTACGGCAGGAATGGGAATCATTATTTTCGCTTTGGCCATCGGTTCGCTCACCGGATTGCTTACGGCTGGATCCGTCATTGCCCGCAAAGGTGCGCGTTTGGTCATTATGATAAGTTCTTTGATGATCGTCATCGGGTTTGTTGCTATTGGCATCGGCGCGAGCGTAAAAGTTACGGCGATCGTCATGGTCGGCCTATTTATATTTGGGTGCGGGTTCGGTGCGGCTGAAGTAGGGCTGAATATGGAAGGTTCGGCGGTCGAAAAGGCATTGAACAAGATTTTGCTGCCTGCTTTTCATGGCTTCTTTAGCGTAGGTACATTAGCGGGGGCAGCCATTGGAGTAGGTGCAGAAGCGATTCAACTTCCGATTATCGTACACTTTTCCGTGCTTGCCTTGTTGATTGCCGTTACGTTATGGTACTGCTTTCGATATCTTCCGGAGGCGACAGGCAAGGAACCTGCACAGACGGTCGGTCACAAAGGGGGCGCGTTCAAAAAACAGCTTAAGGTTTGGACGGAAAAACGAACGTTGTTGATCGGGGTCATGGTTCTGGGCATGGCATTTGCCGAGGGATCTGCGAACGATTGGTTACCGCTCATTATGGTCGATGGTTATGGCGTTAGTGCATTAACAGGCTCATTTATCTATGGGTTGTTTGTTGCAGCTATGACCATTGGGCGCTTTGCAGGCGGTTGGATCCTAGATCGGTATGGAAGAGTGCGGGTACTCGCGGGATGTGCCATTTCAGCCGTTCTCGGTTTGGTGCTCGTGATCTGGGGTCAACATTATATTCTGTCTGCGATGGGTGTCGTTCTTTGGGGGCTTGGAGCCTCGTTAGGTTTTCCGGTGGGTCTGTCTGCAGCAGGGGATGAACCTGAAGGGGCAGCGGCAAGAGTAGGCGCTGTAGCAACTTCAGGTTATATCGCATCATTGGTGGGGCCGCCCGCTTTGGGGTTCCTTGGAGAGCATTTTGGATTATTAAATGCAATGATTGCAGTGCTTATCGGAGTTATGATCTCGCGATCATTGATCCGGTGGGCCAGACCCAGCGATGAACAGAATACTCCCTTTGGGCAGGAAAAAGACGGAGTCATCCCCAAGGATATCGCATAACCAACTGAAGCTCTTTATTTGGACAGAAAACCGCGTTTCAGCGGTTTTTTATTTCGGCTGGAGCATTTTTCAAAAGATGACGTTCCGTTTATAGGGATGCCGCGCGCTGTTTACGATATTGCGACGGTTTGACGCCGTAATATTGAGTGAACATTCGAGTAAAGTAATCGGGCGAGTGAAAGCCCACGCTCAGCGCAATCTCCGTAATTGGGCGCTGCGTATAACGCAGCAGCTTCTCCGCCTGCTTCAGCCGATATTTGTTCAGCGTTGCGACGATGGAATCTCCGACCTGCTCTTTAAACAGGTGGGACAGCCGGGAAGGAGAAAGGAATACTTGATTCGCCAAATCTTCGATCAGATGGTTTTCTGCAAAATGGAGCGCAAGAATATTCAGCACTTCTTTCACTCTGGGATCGAGAAGCTTTCGATCGGCATGCTGGCTGGCCAAAATCAAAATGATCTCTTCCAGGGCATTTAACATAAGCTCCTCTTGAAAGGCGATTACGGGCTCGACGCGATACGAGAGGATGCGGCGGAATGCATGTTCAATGGATGCACGAGTCTGCGTGCTGTCAATCTGCAGGTGGTAAATCGCCCCGTCTGTTTGGCTTGCCGGCAACCAGTCCGACCAAGCCATGCGGGGAGTATAGTGGGCCCACATTTTCTCCCAGACTTCATGTTGTTCTGTATAAAAGTGATGTTTAACCCCAGGCGGAATAATGGTAACCGTCCCCTCCGCACACTCAAGAAACCCATGGTCTTCATGGTTGACCACACCTTTTCCGGAAAGTGTATACATGATCAGCCAGTCTTTCGTTCCGTTTGGTCGATAACACGTGTAACCGTAAGGCATGCGATAATAATCCGATACGAGGATGCCCGGTGGGTGCGTATACTGTTCATCGTTTTTTGCCATAGCAGGATTGTTAGGATTTTCAGCCATATCATCATTCCTTTCCCATATGCTCTATCTTACAATAAACACCGGATGTCCAGTATAAAGATTTGTTTGTTCAAGTCATTCGCCATCTTGGTGTGGAGGTAGAACAATGATAAAAGCTCAGCAGGAAATGACGTGTTTGAATTTGGCAGGAGCATGGGCATATGCGTTGGATCCGAATGATATCGGCCATCAGGAGGGGTGGTCCGGCGATCTCACTCCCTATGAGGAGGGGACGCTGCAGCTTCCGGGCACATTGGCGGAGAACGGCATCGGCGACGAGAGGGTTTGGGGCGACGAGATGAATCGCGAAACCGTGCGTTCCCTGAGGCCGCGCTATAGCTATGTAGGCAAGGCCTGGTATGCAAAAGAGGTTCTTGTTCCGGAAGCGTGGGCGGGGCGGCACATGGTTCTTTTTATCGAACGGGTAATGGTCCAATCCACCCTATGGGTCAACGGTCATCTTGCAGGTGAGCAGGACAGTCTTTCGGTTCCGCATCGTTTCGATGTAACTCCGTTCATCCTGCCAGGCGGGACCAACAGAATCATGATCTGTATCGATAACCGGGATATTCATCGGTTAGGCCAGCATCCAAGCGCCTACACCGATGAAACGCAAACGATCTGGAACGGCATGATCGGCCGCATCGAAATGCAAGCGATGCATCCGATCTATCTGCAAGAAATGCGGATCTTTCCGGATATGCACAACAGCAGGATCAAGGTAACGGGAATGTGGACGAATACGACAGCAAGCCATGCGGAAGTATCATCACGGCTGTCTGTACGGTCCCTGGAGTGTTCCGAATGGCTTCAAACGAACAGCGATCCGTATAAGTCAACGCTTCCCCCTTATAGCTCGGTTCCTTTCGAATGGTTCTGTGATATGCAGGACGACCATGTTCAGCCGTGGGATGAATTCAGTCCCCATCTCTATGAAATGAATGTCGAGTCGACGGTGACAACGCCAGCGGAATCCACGAAAATAGAGCAAAAGCAGCGTTTCGGCATGCGCTCGTTTACTGCCGTGGGGACCCATTTCGCAATAAATGGACGCCCAACCTTCCTGCGGGGAACGCTGGAATGCTGTATCTTTCCGCTGACAGGCTATCCGCCAACAGACCTTTCGGCCTGGCTGCGCCTTTTCCAAATCGTGAAGGACTATGGGTTAAACCATGTTCGTTTCCATTCATGGTGCCCGCCCGAAGCCGCGTTCGATGCAGCGGATCAGCTCGGCATCTATGTGCAGGCCGAAGGGCCGGCATGGTTGGACACGTGGAATACGCCCGTTGGTGCCCACCCGGAACACTACGACTATTTGCCGAAGGAAGCTGGGCGCATTATTCATGAATATGGAAATCATCCATCGTTTTGTTTGTTCAGCAACGGCAATGAACTAAACGGGGATTTCCATCTTCTTCATCGCATCATTGCGGAGTTGAAAGCAAATGACGATCGGCGCGTATACACGCTGACCTCGAACTGGGACCGGCCGCTGGACCCGGCGGATGATTTGTTTTGCGCACAAACGGTCGACGGAATCGGTGCGAGGGGGCAATATTTTCCGGATGCACTGTCGGGCGCTACAATGCTCGATTTCAGAGAGGCCGTTGCGCAGCGAAACGTGCCGCTGCTGAGTCACGAAATCGGCCAATATGCGGTATATCCCGACGTGGAGGAAATCCACAAATATACGGGCGTGCTCAGGCCGGTTAACCTGGAAGCGATTAGAGCCGATCTGGAGCGCAAAGGGATGCTGGGCGACATTAAGAAGTTCGTCTACGGCTCGGGGATGCTTGCCCTTCAACTGTATCGCGAAGAAATCGAAGCAGCGCTGCGAACGCCCGGTCAAGGCGGGTTTCAACTGCTGGATCTGCACGATTTTCCGGGTCAGAGCACGGCAACGGTCGGTGTTTTGAATGCGTTTTGGGAGTCCAAAGGGTTGATTGAACCGGAACAATTCCGGACATTTTGCAATGAAACGGTGCTGCTGCTGAAGATGCCGAAGCGTATTTTCACACACGGAGAAGCGTTTTCCGCCCAAGTGTGTATTGCCCATTTCGGTCCGCAAGTTTTGCGGTCATGCGATTGGATATGGAGCATCGCGAACGAGCAGGGCGAAGTGTTGGACCACGGTGTAATCCATACATCGGATATCGGGCAAGGATCGGGCATTCCGATCGGCTCGATTTCTTCAAACGCTTTTCATAAAGTGAAAACAAGCGTAAGATTAACCGTCCTCATTCAATCCAAAGGTGGAACGATACGGAACGAGTGGCCGATCTGGGTATTCAGCGATTCGGAAGAAGAAACTGCCCGTGATCAAACAAACATATGGATAACGGACGTTTGGAACGAAGAAACCGAGCAAAGGCTTGGAGACGGCGGATCGGTATTATATACCGTAAATGCCGAGGCTCATCATACCTTTCCAGGCAAATCTATTCCCGTCTTTTGGAGTCCTGTGCATTTCGCCACTGAAGATCCATGCGGCATTTATGTCGGTGAACACCATCCCGTCTTTGCTTCGTTCCCGACGAAATCGTATGCCGAACATCACTGGAAGGAGCTGCTGGATCGCTCCGTGTCGTTGTGTCTCGATGAATTTCCCGGCAGCACAGAGCTGATCGTACAGGTGATTCCGAATTTTTATCATAACCGCAAGCTGACCAATCTGTTTGAATGCCGGGTTGGCCCGGGCAAGCTTATGGTCTGCGGAATCGACATCGTTAACGATTTGGGCGCAAGGCCCGCGGCAAAGCAGCTGCGCCGAAGCATTGTTTCCTACATGAGCGGCGATGCTTTTCAGCCGAACAATTCGGCCGCCACAGCCGACCTGCAACAACTGCTGCAAACCAAGCTGGATTTTCAAAATGGGGATCAGCTTTGACGTTTTCGAACCCTATGACGCTCGTAAAAGATATCATCCTGTAAGGCGAAAAGTCGGCTTACATCATGTTCTAACGAAATGCTGTCCAGATCATGCTAATTCACGACCTTAAAATCCAGAAGAGCGGCTCGGATGTGAAGTATAATGAATATTCGAGCCTATCCAAAAATCGGTGTACACCCGTTCAATTCATGCTGAAATGCAATGGACTTTTTGAACGAGTGAAACAGTGATTCAGACAGAAATGAAGGAGTGACGGCATGCACACAGACTTGGACAAAACATTTCCGTATTGGAATCCGGATCTTGCCCTCGAAGAGCGGGTGAACGATCTGGTTTCGCGTTTGACGTTGCAAGAAAAAATCGAACTGATGCCACAATATCAAGCAGGCATAGAAAGGCTTGGCATCAAGCCGTACAAGCACGGCACGGAAGCCGCTCACGGTATAGCCTGGCTTGGCGAGTCGACCAATTATCCCCAGCCGATCGGTTTGGCGTGCACCTGGGACAAGGACTTGCTGCAACGGATCGGAAGCGCGATCGGAGATGAAGCGAGAGGTTTTTATCAGCGGAATCCGGAGCATAACGGATTAACGTTATGGGCGCCGACGGTGGACATGGAGCGGGACCCGCGTTGGGGCAGAACCGAGGAGGCATACGGGGAAGATCCCGTGCTTGCCGGCAAATTAGCCGCAGCGTTGGTGAAAGGCATGCAGGGCGACCATCCCTTTTATTTGAAATCGGTCGCAACGTTGAAACATTTTATCGGCAACAATAACGAGGTTGATCGGGGAGAGGCCTCCGTTAGCCTGGATCCGCGGAATTTGCGCGAATATTATTTGAAAGCGTTCGAGATTCCGTTTAAGGAAGGGGGAGCTCTGTCGATGATGACGGCGTATAACGCGATCAACGGCGTGCCTGTGAATCTTAGCCCCTTGGTTAACGACGTCGTGAAGGGCGAGTGGGGGATGAACGGCTTCGTGGTGAGCGATGCATTTGATGTAACGGGGACGATGAGGGATCATCATTACGTCGACACCGTCAAAGAGGCCGTGGCACGGTCGATTCGGGAAGGCGGTATCGACAGTATAACGGATGAGGCCAATGTCGTGACAGAGGCGATCCGCTTGTCGCTTGAGGATGGGCTGCTGACCGAAAACGATCTCGACACGGCATTGCAGAACACGTTCCGCGTGCGATTCAGGCTGGGAGAATTCGATCCCGAGGAACGAAATCCGTATGCCGCGGTGGGGGAGTCGCATATTTTGAAATCCTCGCATGCGGAATTGGCGCGTGAAGCCGCGCAAAAAGCGGTCGTTCTGCTCAAAAACGATAAAGAGACCTTGCCGCTTCAAGCAAGCAAAATCAGCAAAATCGCCGTCATCGGTCCACTTGCCGATGCCGTTTACAGCGATTGGTACAGCGGAACGATTCCATACGCGGTCAGCCCGCTGCAAGGAATCCAGGATCGTCTTGTCACAGAAGGAAACGAAGCAGAGGTTCGTTTCTCCGGCGGCTCGGACCGCATCAGACTCAAGTCGACGCGAAGCGGAAAATATGTACGGAAGGTCAGTGACGGAAAGGAAACGCTCGCGGCTTCCGGCGTTACCAAGGAAGAAGCCGATATCTTTGAAACCACCGATTGGGGATGGGGGAGCCATACCTTACGGGCGGAACGAAATGGCCGGTATTTAACGACGGACGACAGACATGTTTACGCTTCAGCCGACCGGATCTGGGAATGGTTCACCAAGGAAGTGTTCCTGATTCATCCGTTGAATCCAAACAAGTCATTGGCTACCATCTCCACATGGAATGATACCGCACTTAACGTGGACGAACAAACCGAATGGCTCGTCGTCGGTGACGGAACCGCTGCCGAAACAACGAACGAAATCAATGTTGGCGGCGCGGCGGAAGTGGCCAAAACCAATGCAGCGACCGCCGAGCCGTTTGAGCTGGAGTATGCAGGCATCGGCGTAGAGGAAGCCGTTCGTGCTGCCAGTGGAGCAGACGCGGCCATTGTTTTTGTCGGGAACCATCCGCTGATCAATGGCAAGGAAACGATGGACCGACCTGACATCACGCTTCCTGCCTCGCAGGAAAAATTGGTGCTGGAGGTGCTGAAGGCCAACCCGAATACAATCGTGGTTGTCGTCGGCAGTTATCCGTTCGCGTTGAACGAATTGCAGGCCAAAGTCCCCGCGATTCTATACACGTCCCATACGGGGCAGGACCTTGGGCGGGTCGTTGCGGATGTGCTGTTCGGCGACGTCAACCCTGCCGGGCGCCTAAACATGACGTGGTATTCCTCTGTTGAGCAATTGCCGCCGTTCATGGACTATGACATTATTCAGGGTGGACGGACTTATCAATACTTTGAAGGCACGCCGCTGTACCCGTTTGGGCATGGACTTTCCTATAGCGCCTTTCACTATGAAGCGCTGCGGATGTCCGTAAATCAAGTCGAGCTTGGGCAAGACACGGCGGTTGATATATCTTTCCGTCTGACTAATACCAGCTCGCGAACAGGCGAAGAAGTTGTGCAGTTATATGTGAGGGCAGGTACTTCGCGGGTGAAACGACCGCTTCTGCAATTGGCCGATTTTCAGCGCATTTCGTTGCTGCCTGGCGAAACGAGAGAGGTCACATTCCGCCTGCCGTTGGAATCACTGCGTATTTGGGATGTCACCCGGGAGCGGTTCTGCATCGAAAGCGGTCGATATTCCTTGATCATCGGTTCTTCTTCCGCTGACCTGCGACTGGAAGAACAGCTCACGGTCGTTGCCGAGACCATTCCTCCACGCGACCTGATGTCTTTGACAAGGGCCGTCAACTATGATGCATGTCACGGCGTTTTGATCGGCGAATGCCGGGAGGGAGGAAGTTCGACCGAGGTTATAGAAAACACGGGTTGGTTGTTGTTTGCGGACGCATCGTGGGAGGAAGGTATTAGCATAATGGAACTGCGGGCCGCAAGTCCGGAAAAGGCAACGATTGAGGTCAGACTTGACGCATTGGACGGACCGCTCGTTGGCAGATGCGACATTTCTGCCGGAGGGTATCAGGAATGGAGGGATTTTTCGTGCGAATTGATCCTGCCTTCCGGACGGCACGATGTATATCTGTTGCTGCAAGGTCCGATCTCGCTCAGTTGGTTTAGAATGTTAGCGTAATTCATGCAATTGCTGCACCATAAAGTCGATTTCAAAAAGAGGACTGCCAATGCCATGGCAGCCCTCTTTTTAGCTTTAACCTTAACAACTTAGCAGGATGTAGGAACTCGGAAAATCACCGATATGAATTCAATGATACTCGCATTTAAAATTCGTGAACGTTGCCGCCGACCCTTTCCCGTGTGCATATAGACCGATAAGTACGCCTGTAAATCCTCCGGCAACCTCAGAAGAAAGGTATCTGGTTTGGGCCGTCCCCAGAACGACATTTTTGCCGTCCGAATTGAACAGGAAGGCGTACCGTTCAGCGCTTGCCCGGATAATCAGCGTCGCGTGATTGCTTGTCCCTATGCTTTCCTCCGACTCCACGGATTTGATGTCGCCGACATTCAACCGTCTGGCCACTTTGTACTCGTTCCCGACTTTGCGGAAGGCCAGGTCATAATGGTGATTTTCATCCATGTAAAGCGTAATGCCGGCTTCTCCGTCCGTCAAAGTCACGTCGCAAGTGATGACCGCATTGAAATCTCTCTGACGTAAGCCGATGAAGGTAGGGGATAGCGGCGTATCCAACGTAATATCTGTACCTTTAAGCGTAACTTTGTTGGACGCAAGTTCATATTGTTCAGGATCGGGGTGACGAAGGTAACACCAATCCAGGTTCCAATCCGTATTTTCAAACGTATATACCGTTTTCTCCTGTTGCACGACGGCGTCCGGAATCCGGTCGGTTTCGAAGCTGGTCAGCGTAGTGCCATCCTGTCCTGCCGTAAACCACCCATCTTCACCAAAAGTAACCGGAGTAAGAAACACTTCCCGTCCCAGATGGTGATAAGTCAGCCAGCGTCCGATCTGGCGGAAGCCCAGATGCAGCATCCACCAATTTCCGCGATCATCCTGAACCAGGTCCCCGTGACCGGCGCCCTGCAGCTCGTAACCACCCAAATTGCGATTGGTCAGCACAGGGTTGTGCGGATAGGCTTCAAACGGACCAGAAGGGGAGTCTCCTCTCGCATATGTGACCATATGACCGTACTCCGTACCCCCTTCGGAAGCCATGAGATAATACGTTCCGTTGATTTTATACAAATGAGGGCTTTCCAAATAACGACCACCCGTTCCGCTCCAAATCACGCGGCCTGGGGTCAGCTTGCGGCCGGTTTCGATATCGATTTCACACTGAATGATGCCGCCCACGCCATGCTCATCCGTGCCGTTGCTCATGAAGAATGCTTTTCCGTCTTCGAAATACAAATCGGGATCAATCCCGCCTTGATCGACGTAAACAGGGTCCGACCATTCACCGTAAATATCGTCTGTCCACACATAGAAATTTTGCCGGGTCGTGTCATTGGTCGTTGTCATGTAGAACCGCCCGTTGTTATGACGGATCGTCGGGGCAAAAACGCCGCCGGAGCTGCTTACCGTTGCCAATTGCACCTGGCTTGTCCGAGTCAGGCAATGCCCGATTTGCGTCCAATTGAGCAGATCTTTACTTTCAAACAGGGGTACGCCAGGGAAAAACTGAAACGAACTGCATACGAGATAATACGTGTCGCCTACTTTGCAGACGCTTGGGTCCGGATAAAATCCTTTAATTACAGGATTATTGTAGTTCATGTTAAATATGCACCTCACTAAATTCACGTTGATAAGAATTCAAACCATTGGTATCATCAAAATTAAACAACAAAGCGTGTGAATTTACAATAATCCGTGATGGAATCTGCAACTTAAATCCATTGGATTCACATAAATAAGATTTCAACAAGGAGAGTAAGGAGAGATTCGAATAATGAAAACAAATGGAGATTTGAAATACATGCTGTTATATGAAGCATTGGCAAGCGAAGTGCGGTGGAGGATCATGGACCTCATCTCCGATGGCGAAATGAATGTCAAGGATATCGCCGACAGGCTGGAGCTTAGTCCTTCCATCGTGACAATGCACGTACGGAAACTGGAGCAAGCCGAGCTCATCGGCAGCCGAAGAATTCGGCTCAACGGCGGAACGCATAAAATGTGTTTCCTGAAGCAGAAATCGATCGAGATCGAACTGCCGTCAGCCAGATCAGTCAGGGATATCGTGAAGGAACAGACGATTTCGGTAGGGCATTATACGGCTTTTGAGGTGCATCCGACTTGCGGGCTCGGGACTCATGAGAAGGAAATCGGAGTATGGGACGATCCCCGGTACTTCCTTGATCCCGAACGTGTTCACGCGGCCATTTTATGGTTTGGCAGAGGATATGTCGAATATAAAACGCCTAATTACTTGCTGCCCGCGGAGACGGCCGACGCCATTGAAATTTCGATGGAAATCGCTTCCGAGGCGCCGGGATTGAGGGATGATTGGCCATCCGACATTACGTTTGCGTTTAATGGAGTGCGACTTGGAACCTGGACCAGTCCTGCCGATTTCGGCAGAGCTGCCCGCGGAAAATATACGCCCCCATGGTGGCATAGAAACGTGAACCAGTACGGATTGTTGAAAACGATTCGAATCGATCATGCGGGAACGTATATGGATGGCGAGTGGATGTCCAACATAACGATCAGAGACGTCAAGCTCGAAGAGTTATTCTGGACGCTTCGTTTTTCCGTCGAGGAGCATGCCGCAAATGTGGGCGGGTTAACGTTGTATGGGGCCGGTTTCGGAAACCATAATCAAGATATCGTCATCCGAACGATCCAGAAAAAAGATACGCTTTTATGAGAATGGCGTGATGCGCGAAACTCGATGATTGGGGGGTACTCAAAATGGAGATTACTCAGGCTTCACTTCATAGTTCCTGCAAGGAGACAAAAGGGAGAAGGGCTTATAGCTGGTCCTTCTCCAATTTCTCGATCAAGGTGGAAAAATCGACGCCCAGGAAGATTATTTCTTCTGGCTCTCGAACAACTTCAATAGGCGGCATATTAAACATCGGGAAGTTATCCTCCCGTAGATCGTAGCTGTCAAACCGTCTCTGGTACTTAGGCATACGCTGCTTTTTAAGTTCCTCTGTAAAGAGTATTTTGGCTCGTAAGGCTTCAAAAGAGTATCCTCTGCCTAAATGATTAATGACTCGAATAAGGCTATTTAGAGATTCCGTATAAGCATCTGAAATGCGATGTTCGAAGCAGGCGAATATTTCCTCTTCCCAGTACTTCATAGCCATTGTAAGTGGTTCAAAAGCGGATTGCAGTTCAGTTGGTATTTTAACTTTCCATTCGTTGTATTTAAGAAATGCCGTCTGTCTGTTATCACAATCCCAAATATCCAAAAATGATTCCTTTAAGTCATAAGCAGTGCCAAGAGGAGGGTGATTTTTTGTCCAAAGGTCAAGCGTAATTTTATCCGTCTCTGTAAGCTCTATATGGCGTTTGAGGAGGATAAAACGGTCGTGCATCAGCTTGCGGCGTGCTTTTGGCGATAATCCTTCAAGGATCTGCTTACGTATGGTTTCTAACGCTTGGTTTGCCAAACGGACAACGTGAAATTTATCTACGATGACAAGAGCTTTTGGCAATATAGCCCTCACGGCATCCTTATAAGGTTGCCACATATTCATTGTGACGTATCGGATTCCCCCTATATTTGGAAGACGCAAGAGGTAATCTACAACGGTCTCCTTGTTACGATTGGGCAAAACATCCAACAAAGTACGTTCCTCAATGTTGGTTAAAACACATCTTGGCTTAATGATGTGTATTTCGCCAATCCCAAGCCAATGAGGAGTTTCATATCGATGCGTTTCTTTAAGACGATTGATGTAATCACGAAAGATGTTACGTATCGTTTTTTCATGCAATCCAACCTCTTCGGATATGCTGACAAACGTGCGTTTAAGGCTTTGCTTCTCTATATAAGACAATAATCGTTTGGTGCAGTTTCGCTTTTCGTCTATGGTGTGGTCTAAGTGTTCCCAAAAGGTTCGATTGCAGTCTCTACAGCGATATCTTTGACGTTTTATAAGAAGGCCTACACGCTTGCCGTGAATAGGTAGGTCCATGCAGACCTGTTCCCTGCTATCGTGTTTGTAGAGGTTGGCTATACATCCACAATGAGGGCAAGCCAAAGGTGGAGAGTTCGTCACCACTTGTATTAGAAAATCAAATTCCTTCTCACTAATACTCAGGATGTTGAATTTTGAAAGATTCAGACGATCCATATGAATTTCTTCTATCATTTATGATGCAAACTCCTTCTTTGTTTTCGTATGACTGGTCAGAATACCGCTGAATATGAAAGATAACAACGAACCGGCAAAGCATATGGCCGCAAACATGCCTACGGCGGAAAAACCGTTAAAAGTCGCGTAAATCAGGCCTGCGATCCAAGAACCGAGCGTGGTCGCAGCGTACATGATTGAATTGGCCAAGCTGGAGATCGTGCCGCGGATGGTCGGATTTAATGAATTCAGCATTCCCAATATTAGGGGAAAAGCGATCCCCATATTAACGAATATGAAAAAGTAAACACTTTCGAAAACCGCAACCGATGGCAAGTGAGGCAAGACCATAAAACATGCGATAGAGACAAGAAAGCCCACAACCAGCGTATTGAAACGGTTTAACGTTTTGATCACATAGGCACCGCCGAAGCTCCCGACGATATTCCCGAGACCAAGAAAAAACATCACGTACCCTGCTTGATCAATGGAAAGGTGAAAGCGATCCGTCACCCATTTTCCAATGAAAGAAAAGGCAGCAAAAAATCCACATTGAAATAAGAAATGAGCGAGGAAAGCCCTTCTCGCCATACGGCTATTCAATAGGGGGAGGTATCTGCTGAACATCGGAGTCTTTGTTTTTGGGCTTTGATTCGGCTTCATTTCGGGTAAAGCATAGAAGATAAATACCGCAACCAGTAATGCACATGCTCCGATCGTAAAAAAGGGATAAGACCAATGGGTGGAGGCAAGCAGGCTTCCAATAGGGATGCCGAACGCTTGGGATGAAGCCAAGCCTGCCATGACGATTCCCGATACTTTGGCGATTTTTGAGGTTGGAAACAGAGCGGGGATGGAGGCCCAGACTTGAGGCGCCGTAAAAGCTGCGCTGACTCCGGCTAAAAAACGGAAGAAGAACATCGACCAAAAACCTGTGGCAAAGCCGCATAATATCGTTGAAACCGAGAAGCAGACCATGCCGGAAAGCATGACTTTTTTACGATCCCAACCATCGGAAAGCGGTCCAGCAATTAGTGCAAAAATGGCATAACCTAAAGCATAAGACCCCACCATCCAACCCGAATATTCGGTCGGGATATGAAACAAGTCCTGAAGAGTGGGGATGAGCGGAGAAATCAAAAACGTATCCGTACCGATAACAAACATGATCAGGAAAAATAAAGCAGTTAATTTGATCATTCTATATTCACCCTTTATAGTTAGTTCTATAGTTCAAAGATTATTGAACTAATGATTAAAAAAAGAATTTCTTTCTACAATGTATCCAGAAATCCGGGTAAGTAAGTTTGAAATGTCTCCAAATCGATGCTCATATACTTCGTTTGGGCTTCTTTTCGTACCTTGATCAATTTCGCCTCCTTTAAAGCACGCAAGTGATACGAAGTATTCGATTTCGTAGTATCGCGAATGTCTCCTACTTCTCCACAATTCATCTCCTTCCTGCTGGTGTATAGAGCTCGTATGATGTCCAATCTTGTTTCATCGGCTAATGCCTTGAATATTTTGACTCTGAGTTCATCATTTATCATTTTTTGAGTAGTCATAAAACCATTGTACTAAGATATCGCTACAAATCAAGTCTTCAGAAAAATACCACCATATTCTCCGATTTTTAAGTCCAATGTTTGGATTTTGTTTCCGCCATAAATTCCGGTTAACCCCAAAATTTTACGCCTTCGAACTTGTAGGCATTCCTTTAACTTCCCCTGAAATTCATCTCTCACTTCTAAATCTTGCTAAGCTTAACGAAAGTGTGAGAAGAATTTCGGTTGGTGAAGCTTAAAGTCTTTATGTTGGTGGTCGCATTGGCAAAAAGCCGAGGACACCCGTTCCCGTGGTGAGCGGGATAGAGAAATGCAATGGACTTTTTACAGGCCGTCGCAGTATCCCCAAACCAAAAAAGGGGAGAAGGGGCAAATCCCCAACTCCCCCTTGTTTTCAATTTTCCTTCTACGGCTCAATGCCCCATACAAGCTGGTCGTTCAGATATCCGGTAACCTGCTCATGGTTTGCGAACTGGCTTTCGGATGCCTGGAACGAGTAGTCGTCAGCCTGATTGTAATTGGACCAATCGGTTTTGGAGAACCGGGTTTGAATTTCGGCACTCTGGCCAGGAGCCAGCGTCCCGGCCGCAGTTGTGAAACCAACTTCCAGATAGTGGTCTGCCCCGGCCGCCGGAGCTGCCAGTTTGACGAATTTGCTCGTCACGTTTGCGCTTCCGATACTGGCCCAGTCGCTCCAGAAGTTCTGATCTTCTTCGCCGTCAATCGTGTAATAGTACCGCAGCTTCACGTCATTCAATGAAATCGCTGAATTCCCGGAGTTAATGAGTTTGAATTTGGGAGAGATCCCGTTCGTAGAGGCACTTGTGTTGCCGTTAAAGGCTTGAATCGTTAAATCTCCTTTGGCCGCAGGAACACTGCTGTCTACCACATTCACGGTAAGAATGGCATCATTTCCTCCGCTGAAATGAAAGGTGATCGTATTTTGACCCAGCGGCAATGAGGAAAGGTAACCTTTGTTCAGAACGACGGAAGCGTTGGATGCCGTATAATCCTGTCCCGGTATAAGCGTATAATTACCGTTTGTGATGCTTGTCAGTTGATGCCCGTTTAACGTCAGGGTAAGGGGAATATCCTGCTGCAAGTTCACGGCTTGATCAAATGTCGCATTCGTGAGCGAAAGCGAAGCGCTTGGCGTTGAATCGATAATGCTGACTTTTAATACAGGATCTTGCCCTTGATTAAAATCCAAAATGATCGAATGCTGGCCAACCGGCAATTGGGACAAAAACTCTTTTTTTAGCAGCAGCGTGCTGCCATTTAACGTATAATCCTGCGCTGCCGTCAATGCATTCGTACCTGACCGGAGAGCGGTCAACGTATTGCCGTTGGCATTCACGGTAATGGTTTGGTCACTCTGGTGGGGCGCGTATTTATCAAATTCAACATGTGCAGGAGTGATGGAAGCGCTTGGCGTTCCTGCGTCAACCTTTAAATCGGGCAGCTCATCCAGCGTAATGACATAGTCACTTTGATAAAGCGTTTTCAGCGTGGCCGGATCGTTAAAGGCAGGGCTCATCAAATGCTCGCCGTACCATGGACAGAAGTAGAGCCATCCTGACTTTTCCTCCGTCAGATTCTGTACGCTCGGTACGGTGTCGTTCTCCGTCATGGCCACCATTTTTTTGCCGTCCGTCAAATCAACAAGCTGATAGAAAATCGAAGTAATGGCATCTTCGTTGGGTACGCCGGACAAACCGTCATAACGATTGTAGATCGTATTGTATTTATCATAACCGACGAGATCCACCTTGTCGTCGCCGGGATACCATGCGGGAGAAGTGCTGTACACGTAGCTGTTGTAGGTCCAGATCAAGTTGTGCAAGTCATACGTCTCCGTAAGCTCGGTATAAAGAAGGTCCCACAGCTGTTTATATACGTCCGCGCCTGCCGAAGCCCACCAGAACCACGCGCCTTCGCCGTTCAATCCGCCATTGCCCTCGGCCTCATGGTAGGGACGGAAAATAACGGGCACGTCGTTGTCCTGCAAAATCTGCAGATGTTCCGCCAAATCTTCAATGGTCAGCATCACATATTGATATTCTTTCGTTCCGGGAATGACCGCATTGGCCGTATTAAAATTGGTTTCGGTCGGTTTGTAGGTCGCTTCTTTCCAATCCACGAAATCCCCGAGTTGATAGGTGTCGAATTTGCGGGGGACATTGATATGCCATGAAGCTGTCGCGATCCCGCCGCGGGTATTCACCCAATCGATCATGCGAGCGGTTGTGCCGTCTTCCCAGCCATACAACGGATTGTAGTTCATGAAATCGAAGCCGCGAATGGCCGGATACTTTCCGGAAAGATCGTGGATCCATTCGAACTCCAGCTCGGTATTTCCGTCATTTCCGCCCCCGTAAATCTCTTGTTGGCCTGAAATGATATGGTTGCCGTACACCTCTGTCAAATAATTCATCAGAAGCTGGGTTTCCGGCGTGGCCGCAGGATCGGTGAGGACAGGCTGCACATCCAGCGGATCAAGATCGGCATGATCCACAGTGAAAGTGTCAAAATAAGCGAAGCCCCAGCCTGCCTTGACTTGTATGGTATTGCTTCCCTTATTCAGCTTGTGAAACCCAAAATCGTAATTCGACCATGCAGTCGTGTAGGGCAGCATGTAAGATCCTTTGGTGATACCGTTAACGGTCAAATATTGGAGCCTGCCGTCAGGGCTCAATTCCTGCATGTATCGAGTGGAGATCGCGTACATGCCTGTTTCCGGAACAGTCACGGTAAAGGTGATCGTGCCGGAATTTTGCATCCAGACAAATCCCGTCCCGGAGAATCCGGGTTTGGGTTGTCCGTAAATTTCAGTGACGACTTGCAGATCGGACGTGAGCTGAGCGTTTTCGCTTTCAATCGTGAAGAGTGGAGGATCATCTGCATGAACAGGCACGGTCATCCATCCAAACAACAGGGTAATGGCCAACATCATTGCGCTTGCCTTTTTGAGCCGATTTTTCATTCTCATCTCCCTTTCCATAAATGAAATAAGATAAAGAAAGATCAATAAACCCACTCATGGATGCGCTTTCAAAGTAAACATAGCATATGCATCAAACTTTGTAAATATATGGTATAAAAAGTTGGCGATTTGCTGCTCTTTAGGAGAAGAAGAGAATGAAGCGGGAAAATACGCCTCTCACAGATCGTGGAAGCACAAGAATAGGCTGCAGAAAAAGTAAAGCATCAATATTCCTTGACAGGAATATACTTGATGGAGTATATTCTTCTCAGAAGTTGAAATGATCCTGGATCAAGGAGATGATTCGACGGGAAACCATACTAACAGAGGTGAGCAACATGTCCGGAAATAGCCCGGGAATGGACATAGCAACATTGACTGCGTTAGCTGAGGCGAATCGGTTGAATATTGTCCAATTGTTGCGCAATGGTCCGCTGCCAGTTGGCGAAATCGCTGATCGTCTGGGCATTCGCCAACCACAAGCTTCGAAACATTTGAAAGTGTTAAGCGATAGCGGAATCGTGGAAGTGCGTGCCGATGGAAACCGAAGGATCTATGCGCTTCGATCGGAACCTTTTCAAGCGATGGATTTTTGGGTACAATCCTTCCGGCATATTATGGAAGAACGTTTGGATAATTTGGACAACTATTTGCGCGAAATTCAAAACAAGAAAAAATAAGACTAATTTCCTTTCATAAGGAGGAGTACAGAACATGCCCGACAACAAAATGGTTTCGAATGTAGAGGAAGGACGCATCCTGGTGCTGGAACGCGTATTCGATGCGCCGCGCGAACTCGTATTTCAAATGTTCAAAGAGCCGGAACATCTCAAACGCTGGTGGGGACCGAGGGGTTGGGAAATACCGGTTTGCACCGTCGATTTCCGTCCCGGCGGCGCGTGGCATTACTGCATGAAGTGCGTCGATCCGAATCAAGGTGAGTTTTACGGCATGGAAGCTTGGGGCAAAGCCGTTTATAAGGAAATCGTTGAGCCTGAGCGAATCATCTACAACGATTATTTCACGGATGCCGAGGGCAATGTTAACGACGACCTGCCATCTTCCCTGATTACGATGGAATTTATCGATTTGGGCGGCAAAACCAGGCTGGTGAACCGTTCTGAATTCGTGTCCGCAGAGGCGCTTCAAATCGTGATGGATATGGGCATGCTGCAAGGAATCACGGAAACATGGGATCGCTTGAGCGAATTGTTGGAAGGAGAGCTTAAATAAATGATTAATCAACTTGGGCAAGTGATGTTATATGTCAACAATCAGGATGAATGCAAAGCATTTTGGACCGAAAAACTGGGGTTCGAGGTCATCTCCGAAGAAGTTAGCGGCCCCATGAGATGGATTGAAGTGGCTCCAAAGGGGGCGGCAACCAGCATTGTTCTTCACAATAAAGAACTCGTTGCCGAAATGAACCCCGAGATGAATCTGGGAACGCCTTCTCTCATGTTTTATACGGAACAATTCGACCAGTTGTACCGTGACTTGGCAGACAAAAGCGTAACCGTTGGCGAAATCGTGGAGCTTCCCGCAGGCAGAGTCTTTAACTTTGCAGATCAAGAGCAGAACTACTTCGCCGTCATGGAAAAGAAATAGAGGGACACGCACAGCGTAACGGTCAAAAGTCGCTAAATTAGCGGCTTTTTTCCATTGGATTGCAACTATTGCCTCGATTGCAGCAAACGGATTTGGCTCAATGTCTGGATTAGTATTTTGAAATATGCATATAATGGATTGATTGTTCCAGCTCCAAATTCTCCACTTTGTATAGTGCAGTATACTCTATGAAAACGGAAATCGGAGGATTTTCATGTATAAATTGATGATCGTCGATGACGAATTGCTGATGCGAGTTGGCATTCGTTCCATGCTTGATTGGGAGGAACACGGATTTTATGTCGTTGGTGAAGCGGCGAATGGAAAGGAAGCGCTGGAACTTGCGCTGGACGTTTCGCCCGATCTCATCATCACGGATATCAAAATGCCTGTCATGGACGGGCTGCAGCTTATTCAAAAGGCCGCTGACGCTTTAAAAACCTGCAAGTATGTCATTTTGAGCAATTTTGACGAGCTTCATTATGTGAAAGAGGCGTTGAAGTTAGGTGCCTCCGATTATTTGATCAAAAGCGAGATCACAGAGACCACGCTCGCAGAACTGCTTGCTTCGATTCGTCAGAAGCTGCGGAAGGAGTTTGGAAGCCAAGCCGGAATGCCCGTCAATCCACATACGTACACGCAGAGTCTCAACCATCTAAAGGATACGTTTTTTCATGATCTTGTAAGCGGATTCATAGAGGAGGGGGATATTGCCGCGAAGGCCGAAGAGCTGCGTGTACGCGTGAGATCGGACAAGTTGGTGGTCATCAAGTTTATCGTAAACTATTACGAGGATACAAAGAAGAAATATGTCGAGAAGGGGGAAAAGCTGCTCCGTTTTTCCATTCTAAATATTATGGAGGAGATCATTCCATCCAGGTGGGAGAAGGAGATCGTCGTTGATAGTTCATCTGAATATTGGGTCATCGTCAACATTCCTCCGGATCGTGCATCAGTAGGTGCCGATATCAGGAAACTGTGCGACAAGCTGCTTTCTTCCATCAAAGATTTGATGAATGTAACGCTCACGGCTGGCGTAAGCACTGCCGTAACGGGTTTCGGCAGCATCAGAAAGGCGTATCAGGAGGCGGAATCTGCTCTCCGCCAGGGATTCTACGCAGGCAGCAAACAGGTACTGTTTTATGAAGATGTGGTCCATGCTCCGCCCCGGAAAGAAGTGAATGCGATCCTGAACGCGCAGCAGGAACAAGATTTTTTGAAAATATGGATAAGCAAAGACGAGAAAAAGGCGGGGGCCTTTCTTGAAGCCGTCCGTTCGGAGCTGGAGGCGCTGCATGCGGATGAAAATAGCATTCGTGAAAACTACATCCTGGTTATGGAGATGATACACGCACATGTATCCCGGACTGCACAACGGACACAACCTGCTTTTGCAGAGAAGTCGCCCTACGAAACCGTCCTGAAAGGGGAGTGCTGGGATGATATTCATCAAGCTTTGCTGGCTCAGATCGGAATTTATTTCAAGGCCGATTCCCGGGTCATGCAAGAGCGTACCTACGCGGACCTCGCGATCGAGATCATCGACAAATACTATGCCGAGGACATTTCTTTGCACAGCGTAGCCAACCAAATCAACGTCAACCCGTCGTATCTTAGCCGAATGTTCAAACAGGAGAAAGGGGAGAACTTTATCTCTTATTTAACCCGGGTTCGAATCGAATGCGCAAAGAGCTATCTCATGAGCAGGGAATGGAGAGTTTATGAGATTGCAGACAAGGTAGGGTACCACAACTACACCTACTTCAGCAAAATATTCAAAAAAACGGTAGGCGTCAGTCCAGAGGAGTATCGAGAAATGCAGCAAGGCTCCCATGTGATTCGCGAATAGAGGTGCATCGTGAGGAAGCATGTCCGGCTGGTTCAAATTAAATACAAAATTATGGTGATTTGCATAACGGTCATTATTCTTCCGGTATTCGTCATGACGATTAATTCGTATTATTCTTCCGAACGGCTGCTCGCACAAAATTATACCACGCTGCTCAGCGATCTGACCAAGCAGACGAACATTCGCATTGACGAGTTTCTTAAAGAGATTGAGAAAATTTCGCTGCTGGCCAGCAACGGACTTAGCGGCAGTTTATCTGCGACCCATGAAGGAAGTTTTCCGATTCAGGATTTTTTGAGGGACGGGGGTGAGCAGAATGAAAATGCCGCTTATGACATTTTGATGAATTACATCATGATGAAGGACCGTGTATTCTCGATTTACCTGTACAACCTGAATGGGGGGCAAGATTTGTTCGTCAGCCCGAATCAGCCGATCGACCGAAACTTCAACATGCAGAACGAGCTGTGGTTCAAAAAATTCATGCATACCAAAGATCGAACTATTACGCTAACGACCCGAATCGATCAACAGTTGAAAAATAAAATATTAGCCGTCTCGCATGCTCGGAAAATTCATGATGTGACTACCGGAAGGCTGCTTGGCGTCATCGTTGTGAGCATCGACATCAAGTTTATCGAAATTGTCAATCGCAACTTGCAGGAAGGTCTGCGTTCAAGGTTCATGATCGTCGACGCGGACGACAAAATTGTATATAACGTCAATGAGAGGTTGATCGGCACGTTGTTCCGAGACAATGTTCGGCCAGATGAAGCATTAAATGTCGTAGTGACCAGTCCGCTGAGCCAGCAGAAATGGACGACCTACTTGTACATGCCTCTGGATGAGTTGACTGCCGACGGCAAAATACTGGGCCGCAATCTGATCATGCTGGCCATGGTCATGTCCCTCTTTGCTGCGATTATTTCCATCTCTTTATCCCATGTCATAACACGTCCCATAAAGAAACTAATGCGTAATATCACCTTGGTTGAACAGGGACATTTCGATCAAGTCGAACAAATCCGTTCCCGGGATGAAATTGGACACTTGTCCATTCGTTTTAACAAAATGTCGTATGAATTGAAGCGCATGATCGAGAGGGTTCAGCAGGAAGAAATGGAGAAGGCGGCAGCCGAGATGCGGGCGCTGCATGCCCAGATCAACCCTCATTTTTTGTATAACACGCTTGGTTCGGTGAAATGGATCGCCTCCATGCAGCAGGCTGACAAAATCGTGGACATGACGGATGCGCTGATTTCGATGCTTCGGTACGCGACAAGGTCTGACGGGACCTTGGTAACGATACGCGAAGAGTTGGAAAACATCGCCAATTACGCCACCATTCAGAACGTGCGGTACTATGGCAGCATTCAAATGAAATACGAGATCGAACATGGATTGTCGGCGTATTATATGCCCAAAATGATTTTGCAGCCGCTGATCGAAAACGCGATTTTCCATGGCCTTGCCGATCTTGAAGAGGATGGGGTGATCACCATTCGAATCCAAGCGCAGGGCAGCGATATTGCCGTCGAAGTTTGCGATAACGGTGTCGGTATGGACCATCATACGATCCGGAACGTGATGGACGAAAGGGAGGATAGGGATACGGGAGCGAGGGGGATCGGCCTGCATAATGTGCATCGGCGCATTCAGCTTCACTTTGGCAGGCCCTATGGAGTGCAGGTGAACAGCAAGCTTGGCGAAGGTACGGTTTTTACCATTTTGCTGCCTGCCATACCAGAATTGCCGGAAACGAAATCATGAGCCTGTGGATGGAATCCGAAGATGGATCGGCAGGCTGGGTAATATTGAATTTGAAAAAAAGCTTGCAGACCATGCTGCAAGCTTTTTTGCCTACCCTTTGACGCTGCCAAGCACCAACCCTTTGGTAAAGTATTTCTGAAGGAACGGATAAACGAGCAAAATCGGAATGGCGCCGAGAAACATTTGAGCAGCGCGTCCGGTTCTAGCATTCATCATGGAAAGGAGCTGAGTGTAATCGCTTCCCGATTTCAACATGATCTGCTCAAAGCTCTGCAGAAGGGTCTGCAGGTAGCTCTGTAACGGGTAGTTATCCGGATTGTTCATATAAATGATGCCATCGAACCATGAATTCCAATGGCCGACGATGCTAAACAAACCGACGGTTGCAAGGGCAGGTTTGAGCAGGGGGAGTAAAATCCGAACCAGGACCTGCATCGGTCCCGCACCGTCGATAATGGCCGATTCTTCAATTTCCTCCGGCAAACCTCTAATAAAGTTCATCAGAATGACCATGCTGAATACCGGAAGGGCTCCGGGCAGAATCAGGGACCAGATGGAGTCGATCAAGCCCATTTTGACCACAACCAGATAGGTTGGAATCAACCCTCCGTTAAATAACATCGTGATGATAAAGAATCCCATATACATGTTGCGTCCCATCAACTTTTGTTTCGATTTCGAGAGTGGATACGCGGTAAGTACCATTAAAACGAGATTGACCAGCGTACCAAGCAAGGTGCGTTTAATGGCGATCCAGAGAGAGGTATAGAACGAACCTCCGGATAATGCAAATTCATAAGCCTTTGTCGAGAAATCGACAGGCCAGAACGTAACGCTGCCGGCCGAGACGGCCGAGCTGCTGCTGAACGAAACCGCCAACAGGTTGATAAACGGCAGAATGCAGAGGAGTGAAATTACAATCAGAATCGTGTAGTTCACAACATGAAACAAGCGCCTGCCCATGCTTTTATCGTTGATCATAATGAGGGTTCCTCCTTAGAAGATACGATAGCCGGCTACCTTGTAAGCCAGAAAATAAGAGAGCGCCATGAGCACGCTGGAAATGACGGACTTGAACAACCCGACGGCCGTGCCGATGGAATATTGTGCCTGCTGAATCCCTAGACGATATACATAGGTATCAATAATATCACCGGTCTGATACACAACAGGGGAGTACAGGTTATAGATTTGATCAAAGCCGGCGTTGAGCACGTTGCCGAGCGATAGTACGGTCATTAACACAATCGTAGGCATAAGGAGAGGCAGTGTAATATATATCGTTTGTTTCCAGCGTTTGGCTCCGTCAATCACTGCGGCCTCATAAAGCCCCGGGTCAATGCTGGTCAGCGCTGCCAAGTACACCACGGTGCCAAAGCCGAAGCCTTTCCAGATGTCGCTCACGATCATGGTCCATGGAAAGATCGAGGGTGTGCCGAGAAAAGAGATGGGGGCAATCCCGAATATGCTCAAAAACGTGTTAATAATGCCGTCGGCGCTAAGGATGTCCAGCATGATTCCGGCCATGATGACCCAAGACAGGAAGTTCGGAATATATACGAGCGTTTGGAAGGTACGTTTGACGGCACTGTGTATCACTTCGTTCAGCAATAAAGCGAAAATAACGGGAACGACAATACCTCCGACGATTTTGAACGCGGACATGTACAGCGTATTCCAGATGGTTCTCACGAAATTCGGTTGACTAAACACATGTGTAAAGTTGTCCCAGCCCACCCAAGGTGAATTGAATCCAAGGCCCGGATTGTATTTCTGAAACGCAATGATTAGTCCGTAGAAAGGGATGTAGCTAAAAATGAACACCAAGACCAAGCTTGGGATGAGCATGAGATGGTAGGAGCTTTGCTGTCTCCATTTTCTCAGCATTCGAATTCCCCCGTTTCTAATATGATGAGGATCTGTTCTTCAAATAGAGAACGGGACGAGAACAGGCTCATCCCGTTTGGAGTATGGCTCGTTATTTTCCGTAGGCTTCATTCACGGCCTTGGTAGCCTCGTCACCGCCAGCTGCTCTCCAGTTCTGGACGAGCACATCGAAATAGTCAATGCTTTCCGTACCCATGATGATCTTGGTAAACCCTTCCGTCAAAAGGTCATCCAGAGTTGTGCCGTAGCTTGCCAGCACTTCGGGGGTTACTCCCCACAGTGCCGTCTTAATGTAGTTTTGGTCGTCCAGGACTTTCTTGGCAAGACCGTACGCGTTCTTTGGAGCACCTTGCTGCAAATAATCGCCGACGGCTCCTGGCGTTGCATTCTTCATGAACTCGACGCTATTGTTATATTTCTGCCACATGCCCGAAGTGGTTAGGCCGCTGGTGTCTTCGGATTGAAGTGCCGCGGATACGGCCTCGTATTGCTCGTAGTCGGAGTTCGGGTTGAGCACACGGAAGGCACCGACGACATGAGCGATATCGTTGTCCAGCAGGGCGGATAACGTTTCCTTGGATTCCTTGCCCTGACCTTCATCGACGATATAGGCATAATCGTTCAAGATGTCGATGACCTCTTTTGGATTCGCGAAGCCTTTTTTCATGACCACATAACTGTTATTTGCAAAGAAAATCGATTGTTTGGCTTCTTTTCCGTCGACGGTAGGAATGGTATAAGGGTAAAAGATGGCGTCCTTGCCCAAATTGGCCACCGTATCTACACCAGGATTGTACCCCCACCATTGATAATACGGCTGCATGCCAACCTTGCCGGCGACGATATCTGCGTTCATGGCGTTGAAGTCTTTGATCGCGAATTCCGGATCGATAATGCCGAGTTTGTACCATTCTGCCCATTCGGCTAACGCCGCTTTCATTTCAGGTTGGATCGAACCGTATACCAAGCTCCCGCTCTGGTCTTCGATCCACAGATCCGGATGGGCGTTCCAGCCAATGGCGAGCAAGTTAAGGTAATCCAACGATTGGTCAACCGCCATGCCATACCCGCCGTGTTTCTCCATCAATTTCAGCGCAATGTTTTTGACGTCGTCCATATTTTTCGGATCTTCCAAACCAAGTTCTTCTTTCCAATCATTCCGTATCCAGATAAAGTCGGGCTGTTCGATCAATCCCCAGTGCATTTGCGGGATTCCATATAACTTGCCGTCCTTTTTCCCCGACTCGAAACTGTCAGCATCCGCCTCCATATACCCTTTAAGACGTTCCGAAGCATTTTGCTCAAAGACATCCGTAAGATCCATGATCATATCCGCTTCAATTAACTGCTGCAGTTGTGATGGATTAACTCTGAATACATCGGGCAGATCGTTCGAGGAAATGGCCAAGTTCAATTTGGTATTATACTCATCGCTCACCCAGTCTGTTTTGACATCAACACCCAGTTTCTCTTTGTATCGCCGGATCCAAACATTGTTGGTAATATCATCGCCCTTCGGATACTTTGCGGACGTGTACTCGGAGGTTACCGTGTGAATGGTTACCGTTCCTGATTCAGCGTTACCCGAGTCCGAACTTGTCGGATTTTTGCCGGTGCTGCCGTCATTACTGCACGCGGTCATAAGAATGGTGGACATGCATAAAGTCAAAATCAAGGATTTCGTTTTCTTGGCCATGCTCGTTCCCCCTATGAAATGATTTCAGTGAAGACTTGCTTGAACACATTGTAAAGGTGGAAGGGACAGAGTGGTATAAAAGTTATTGACGGATATCCACAACTTTTTTTACCTGTTGATCTGACGTGGAACAATACAAATAGGGGAGCATGCACTTTTTTTACTTTTTCCATACTTTTCTTTACTGTCTACACTTGTGTGTATGTAAAAAAACAAGCTTCAAGCCCCAATGGAGGGACAAGAGCTTGCTTCAAATTACCGATGGGTTTTTATTGCGCAATAGCCTCCAATTCCGGCTGCAATTTGTTTCGCAGAAGAAACATCATGGCCGCACCCACAAGGAATGCCACAGCATCGGCAATGACGAGCGACCAGACCACGCCGTGGAAACCGTTCGTATGATTGGCGATAAAGAGCACCGGAATCAAGGTAACGCCTTGAATAATAGACATTATAAATGCGGCGGTTCCTTGTGCTGTTGCCTGGAAAATACCCGTGAACAGCGTCGTCATTCCTGAGATGAACAGGGATAAAAACGTCACATGAAGAATGTAGCTGCCCATTTCAATGAGCTGCGGATCACTCGTAAACAACCCGATTAAATGATCGGAGATCAGATAAACGATGACGCCGAAGCCGACGGCTAACGCAACCATGGTTTTGATCGTAAATCCTATCGTTTGTTTCATCCGCAGTTTATTCGCCGTAAAAGTGAAAGCGATGAGCGGCACGACTCCCTCGCATAAACCCATCAAAATAAACTCGGGGAATTGCAGCAGACGTGATGATATTCCGTACCCTGCCACGGCCTGATCCCCATAATCGGCAAGAAAATGGTTCAGCACGAGTGACATGGCACCCAGGAAGATACTCATTATAAACACGGGAACGCCGATTTTGAGCACATTGCCGAGAATGTCCTTGCTGACCTTGAACCATTTTGCCGAGATGGTCAGGAAACGGCTTTTTGTTCCCATATGGAAGGCGTAGAACGCACTCGCAACCAGATTCGAGATAACCGTGGCCGATGCCACGCCGATGATGCCCCAATGAAAGACGTAGATGACCACGGCATCCAGAATGATATTTACGACCACGCTAAGGATCATACCAGCCATCGATGCCATGGCTGCTCCCTCCGAGCGCACGATATTTTCCAGCGTGAAAAACAAGATCACGAATGGCGAGCCGATCAGCATCACGGTGACATATTGTTTCGTGAATTCAAAAGCTTCCGGCGTTGCTCCCAAACCATGAACGATCGGATCGATTAACGGAAGGCCGACGGCCATCACGATCAAACCGAGAACTAAACTGCTATAAAAGGCAAAGGAAGACACATGTTTTACGTCATCATACTTGTGTTCACCTAATAGACGGGAGATGAAGGTACCGCTGCCCATGCCAATCAAGCTGCCTAATGCCATAATGGCGGCGAATAAAGGCAAGGTAAGCGCAAGGGCGGTTAACATGGCCGTATTGCCCAGCGTCCCCAGGAAATAGGCATTCAAGATGGAGTATATGACATTCATTGATGTGCCGAGCATCATGGGAATCGCAAAATGAGCTACGGCTTTGGTGATCGGTGCTTTTTCAAAGTAATGGAGATGTTCTGCATCCATGCGGATCACTACTTTCTTCATGTATTTTGTTCTTATGGTAATCTAACAGTGTTAGATTGTACCTTACGGTGTAAGATGATATCATGAACGTATGAACCTGTAAAGTAAAACTTACACTGTTAGATAAAAGGGCGGGTAATGGATGAAAAAACAACAGCCTCAAATCTCGGAAGATAAAATATTGGAAGCTTCGTGGGCGCTTCTGGGGGAGGAGGGCATCGAGAAATTCAGCATGCGACGATTGGCCGACCGTTTGGGAATACAGGCTCCGTCCATATACTGGTACTTTAAGAGCAAGCAGAATCTCTACCAACGTCTGGCCAACCAGATATCGAAAATCATTCTGGAGGAGTTCCACTCCGATGGGGATTGGAAAGAGCAGATGGAGGGAATTGCCGTCACGATACGAAATGTGCTCAGCCGGTATCCCTGCTCCACACAGCTCATGATGATGACGCTGCCTCATGAGCCGGACATGATCCGATTCACCAACAGGATGCTGCTCTGCATCGAATCGACGCCACTTGAGCAAGAGCAGAAATTGCAAGCCGTGATTACGCTTACGAACTATGTGTTCTACTTCGTTCTGGATGATTATCAGCATCAGCGCAATATTACCGTGATGCTGGAGGACGAGGGAGTTGTTCCGGGCGGGCAAATGACCGCTCTTCTGGACTCGATGAGCGAAGCAGAAGCGGGATTGTTCCGTGGGATGTACAAGAGCGGATTGTTTGAGGTGATGGGGACCGATCAGGCGTTTGAATTCGGCTTGAGGCTGATTCTGCTGGGAATTGAGCAGGTGATTAAGGAGCATGAAAAGAAATAGAACGTAAAAAACCGCTCATCCGGCGATCGGATGGGCGGTTGTTATGAAATTTTGCAATGATATAATCCGCAAGAAACATACACACGTTAACGGAAAGGCAAGGCGGAACCGGCTGCAGTTTCTTTAAATCATAAGATCATCAACGGTTTTTAACAAGATGGAGGCGTTATGCCCGCCAAACCCAAAGGAATTTGACATACCGATCTTTAAATTTGCCGTTCTGGCGCGATTCGGAACATAATCCAAGTCGCATTCGGAATCTGGCGATTCCAGGTTAATCGTCGGCGGGATGACACCCTGTTGCAAGGTTTTTACGAGGGCAATGGCTTCTACCGCCCCCGAAGCGCCAAACATATGGCCTGTCATCGATTTATTTGCAGTCACGGGGATGTGATAAGCCTGTTTGCCAAAAACCTGTTTTAATGCTGCTGTTTCAGAGCGGTCTCCAACCACTGTACTCGTTGCGTGGGCACTGATGACATCTACCTGCTCGGGGGAAAGCTGTGCTTCCGACAAAGCAGAACTCATCGCTCTTGCTGCACCTTCGCCGTCCGGCGGCGTAGCAACCATGTGATAGGCATCTGAACTAGCTCCATAACCGATGACTTCCGCAAGGATATTGGCCTTTCTTCGCAGAGCATGCGTGAGTGATTCGATAATCAGGATGCCGGAGCCTTCTGCCATCACAAACCCATCACGATTGGCATCGAATGGACGGCTCGCCCGTTCCGGTTCCGTATTTCGCGTGGACAATGCGGTTGCATTGGCAAAACTGGCCAAGGCAATATCGGTCACGGCCGCTTCCGCTCCACCTGCAATAATGACGTCCGAACGTCCGGATTGGATATTGTAAAAGGCTTCTCCGATCGCGGTATTTCCAATCGAACACGCGGTTACAGGCGACATGGTGGAGCCTTTCGCTCCGTATCGAATGCTGATGAATGCCGCCGCCATATTTGAAATCATCATGGGCACAAGGGTGGGGCTAATTCGCCCCGGTCCCCGCTGTTTAAGGACATGGCTTTGATCCATCAACGTTTGAATTCCTCCGACGCCTGATCCAACATAGACGCCCATTCGATTTCTATCCACCGTATCCAGATCCAGACCCGAATGCTGTATGGCTTCTTCCGCAGCTGCAAGGGCGAATTGACAGAATCGATCCATTTTGCGGGCTTCTTTGATGCCAAAGAGCAACGTTGGATCAAAATCACGAACGACACCGGCAATCTTCACTTTATGATCGGATGAATCCAATATATCCAATGCAGAAATCCCCGATTTACCCTTAATAAGATTAGACCAAAATTGTTCTACATTGTTGCCGAGAGGGGAGATTACGCCCATTCCTGTAATTACGACTCTTTCCATAAATCAGATCCTCCTGAACGCAAATAAATTTGTGATTTACGGATATCATGTCATGGTGTGTATCCTATTACAAGTTGTAGTTTATCCTAGTATAATTACTACTATCATCATTTCCGTATAAAAGCGTACAAGGAGGCCAGTAATGAATCGTCAAGTCAGACTGCAGGAACTATCGACATTTTTAAAAGCAAAACGTGCCCGGATTTCTCCCGAATCCGCAGGTTTTCCGGAAGGTCAGCGAAGAAGAACGCCAGGGCTGCGAAGAGAGGAAGTCGCCCAACTGGCAGGGGTGAGCACGACGTGGTATACCTGGCTTGAACAAGGGCGAGAGATCAAGGTTTCTTCTTCCGTGCTGGACAGTGTGGCTAACGCGCTCCAATTAACTGCCGATGAGCGGAGATATGTATACTCCTTATCATTGGAGGCGGGGAGTACAGCTTCTTCTCCCATGAAAGAACGGCCGCCAATCGTAAGTCCTTCTTTGGAAAAAATCATTACGGAGTTAAGCTATTGTCCGGCCATCATTTCGGATCGAAAGTGTCGAATTGTAGGATGGAATCGGGCCGCCGCCTATGTATTTCTGGACTTTGATCAGCTTCCCGATGAAGAACGGAATATGATATCCTTGCTGTTCTCCCGCCGGGAATTTAAACGTTTGGCCGTGAATTGGGAGCAATTTGCCAATGAATTTCTTGCGATGTTTCGTTCGTATTATGGCCAGCATGTTGAAGATGAGTGGTATGAACAGTTTCTGAATAACATGAAAGAGCGTCATCCCGAATTCGATGAAATGTGGAAGCAGAGCCCTGTCAATTATGCCCCGGATGTGCACCTGGAGTTCAGGCATGCCAAAGCAGGAAAAATGATATTTGAGCTAACGTCCCTTCAAGTGTACGGTGAACATGATTTGCGCTGCAGCATTTACACGCCTGACAAAAAAACGGAAGAAAAATTGATCAGCATGATGTAAGAGAGAGCTTCGTGATTCCATTGAAAGTCGCTAATTTAGCGGCTTTTTTTACTGTGGTCGCGGCGTATTCTCGTTTAAAAGGACACCATGCTCATGGAGCAGTTGGACAGTAAGCTGGATTCGTTGTATAATAATCCCAAAATTTCTGTACGATACCGTACAGAAAAAGGAGAGGAACTTCTTGCCAAAGGTGCTAGTTACAGAAGAGCAATGGATCCAGCTCGGAATCGAGAAATTTTCGCAATCCGGGCTGGATGGCCTGGTCATCGAGAGAATGTCATCGGAATTGGGCTGCAGCAAGAGCAGTTTTTATTGGTACTTCAGAAATCGGAACGAGTATATCACCAAACTGGTGGAACGATGGGTCGAGCTATCGACCAATGAGGTCATCCTTCAGTCCTCCTTGGCCATAAATCCGGAGGATCGATTAACTTATTTGCTCCAGCAAATGTTCTCTGCAACGGGTAAAGGTGACTTTTTGTTTTTCTTCCGAAAGCTGGGGAGTAACCATGCAAACTTCCAAGAGATGCTGGAGAAGATTGAGCAAACAAGGATCGATTACGCTGTGCAGGTTTTAGAAAGCATGGGGATGACGACCTTAAACGCCCAACAAAAAGCCTTTATCCTATACCACTATTATTTAGGCTGGTATGAGCGCTTCAAAAACAGACAGGTAGAAAAGGACGAATTGCAACAGCATATCGACACGCTGAAAGCTCAATTGTTGAGTTCATCTTTGGAGGGATGACAATGAATGTGATGGCATGGATGCTGGGAACGATTTTATTTTTACTCGGCGGTCTACATATCTATTGGATCGTAGGCGGGAAATTCGGAGCTTTGGCGGCTATTCCAAGCAATGGCTCGGAATTGTTGTTCAAACCGAAGAAAGCAGGCACGGCCTTTGTGGCAGGAGCATTAATTTTTTCAGGATACATTGCATTAGCTCTTGGGGAGGTTGTTCATACCTTCATTCTGGCAGAATGGATGGTCAGCACCGGCGGCTGGATCATCGCGCTCGTGTTTTTCATCAGAACGATTGGAGACTTTCATTGGGTCGGTTTCTTTAAAAAGAAAAAAGGAACGTTGTTTGCCCATTGGGATACACGACTTTATTCCCCGCTATGTTTGTTCATCGCGATCCTTTGGGTGACTCTATTGATGAGATAGATGCCTTAGTCAGGTCAACAGCACAGTTTGTATGCATTCCCCTTATATTTCGCATAAAATAGAAAGGAAACCATCGACATCTTTAGAAAATTTCATTGTATGCCAGTGTCGGTATGGTACATGGATTATTAAAAAGGGACCGCGCATCATTGTTGGAGGTGGCTCACGTGAAGAGAAGGCATGGTGTACCCCATGTTTAAATGGATGCTGAACTCCCGTTTAGTCAAGTTTGGTTTCCTATTGATCGGACTCATCGTACTTTTTTATTCTTGGGAATCATTCCAGCATATTGATCTTAAAGGGTGGCTGTTGGAACCCAAGGAGTGGTGGATCGTTTGGGCCGTCCTGTGGGGACTGTCTCTCGTTAAATCCATCCTTTTTTTCTTGCCCATTCAACTGGTTTACGTTACTTCTGGAATATATTTTCCTATGGAAACGGCAGCACTTCTTTGCCTGCTGGGCCTGGTGCTGGAGATGACGATCACTTATTTTATAGGCATCAAGGCTGGGAGAAAAACGGTTGCTCGCTTCATATCGAAGGAAAACAAATGGAGCAAATGGTTCAATACCTACAAACAACATGAATTCTCAGGCATGTTCTGGGCAAGGCTTACTCCGTTCTCGATTGAAGCAATCAGTTTATTGTTAGGAGCTGCCGGGGCGAAGTATAAACCGTACATCATCGCTTCCACGCTCGGTTCGCTGCCTAAAATTGTTTTCTTTGTCATGATCGGCTCAATCATCAGCCAAGGAGAGGTCGGTGCATCCCTGTTGACTTTTCTGCTCATGACATTGGGGTGGTGCATCGTCATCGCATTTTTGATCGGACGAAAGCAGATTGTTTGGAGAAAGCAAACCAAACAGAACACTTCAAATACGTTGAACAGTTACGATGGGAAGTAACGGGGTTACGTTTATTCAAGACGAAACGAATGGTCGACCCACCTTTTACGGTACTGATGGGGCGTGACGTCCATCTGTTCTTTGAATAATTTGCAGAAATACGACACATTGGTCAAACCGATTTCCTCGGCAATGAGCGCGATCGGTTTGTTTGTCGTCGTCAGCAATTGAACAGACTGATGAATCCTTCGAGCAGCAATATATTGCGATATGCTGACTCCGGTTGCTTCTTTGAATAAATGCGAAAGGTGATAGGAAGAAAGGTGCAGCGATTGAGCCAGATCGTGCAAGCGATAGGGTACATGATAGTTTTTTTCGATCCAGTTCAGGATGCGCTCGACCTGGTGGTTTTTGCGTCCGGCAGGAGAAGCTGCCGAATTTCCCTCAAAGTCATTCCATAACGGTTTGAGATGATGAAAGAAATTCACAAGAAACAGTGAAATTTCCTCCGTACGATTCGATTCGTCCAAATAAGGTATACGCTCCTGAAAGTTTTTAAATTGATGCACCAAGATATGCTGATCGCTCAGGTCGTAGAGGCAGGGAGAGGGGAGTTTCCCTAAATAAATATGCTTAAAGAAAGCATGTAAAACAGGCCATTTCTCGAAGTAGGCTTCAAACATGGAGGGTTCGAAAACGGCCAAAGACCGTTCAAAACATCGGTTATTCGAGTAGTCCAATTTGAGATGATGAAGCTGAAAAGGCTGAAAAATGCAAAGCATGCCCGGTTTAATCTCATAGCTTCGGTTATTCACGATCATCGTTCCGCTTCCTTCATGGATAAATAACAACTCAATGCCTAAATGGGAATGGAACGTTTCGTTGTTTGCGCTTTTGCGTCTATACGCGAAATGAATGGAGTGTTTATTGAAATCGTAGAGATCATATCGCACATCGGATTACCTCGCTTTGCACGGTTTATTTTTCCATGAGTTCACTATAACGAAGCGTTCCAAAAACAGCAATATAGCGTTATTTTATCCACATTACAGGATCACAATGGACCCTCTCCCTGAGGTACTATTTTGTTGAAGACATCAACGGAGTAAGAGGAGGGATTCACCATGTTAAAGATTGCGATTATAGGCGCAGGAGCCATTGCCAACGCGCATATCAACAGTTATTTGCAATTTAAGGAACGCTGCGAGATTGTTGCCCTGTGCGATTTGTATCCCGACAAGGCCGAAGCGAAGAAAAACGAGTTTGGATTGAACGCCAAAGTTGTTAGCGATTACAAAGAACTGCTTGATAAGGAAATCGATCTGATTTCGGTCTGTTTACCTCCTTATGCGCATGCACCGGTTACGGTGGATTTTCTGAATGCAGGAAGTCATGTTCTGGTGGAGAAGCCGATGGCATCTTCCTTGGAGGAATGCGATCTCATGATCGAAGCAGCGCAGAAGAGCGGCAAAATACTGTCGGTTGTGGCGCAGAACCGGTTCACCAATCCGATCATGAAACTGAAACAAATGCTGGATACCGGACTTGCCGGTCCGATCCTGCATGCTCAGGTCGATTCCTTCTGGTGGCGCGGTCATTGCTACTACGATCTCTGGTGGCGTGGTACATGGGAAAAAGAGGGAGGAGGTTGCACGCTGAACCATGCGGTGCATCATATTGATGCTTTGCTATGGATGATGGGACGCCCCGATCAAGTTCAAGCGTTCATGAGCAATGTGGCGCACGACAATGCGGAAGTCGAAGATTTATCCATTGCGATGCTTCGTTATCCGAATGGTGCATTGGGACAAATCACGAGTTCGGTCATCCATCATGGCGAACAGCAGCAGTTCATCTTCCAAGGACGGGATGCCCGAATCTCTGCGCCTTGGAAAATCACCGCTTCATTGTCCAGACCCAATGGTTTTCCGGAAAAGAATGCCGAGCTCGAAGAGCAGCTTCAACAAGCATACGACCGTTTACCGAATTTGCCGTACGAGGGGCATTCCGCCCAAATCGACAATGTCTTGCATGCCATCGAGTCAGGGGAACCACCGTTGATTGACGGCAGTAGCGGCCGCAGTACGTTGGAACTGATTATGGCCATTTACAAATCGGCGAGCACCGGAGAGAATGTCAAGCTTCCACTCGTCGCCGGCGATCCGTTCTACACGCGAGCAGGCGTCCAGCAGAATGCCATCCATTTTTACGAGAAAAGCGGTTATGTTGAAAATTTTGCCGCGGATGAGCAGATTACGATCGGCACAACGAAGGAATAGCCAATCTTATCATTCGAGGTGGACCGGAAAAACAAGAGGGTTGCTCTCTAAAGCGGCCCTCTTATCATGTGTCTTTTCTCAATTCCCCCAATTGTGGTCGCCCTCCGAGGATGATCTTTATCTTCGCTATGCTATCGCCTGCTTGGCGGTATTTTCAACGTTTGCAAGTCAGAACCCTTCGGCGTATAACGATACAGGCAAATTTAGCAGGTTTGTTCCCATCTCAAACACGGCGTTTTATGCCCTTTTGTTGGACAAACCTCTCCAGAACCGAAAAATCCTCGGTCACGTTCTTAAACGGCAACGTTTCCAGCACCTGTTCCCGGTAATTTTTTTTTGCCGCTCCGCTGAGACGCGAATCGAGGATGCTAAGTACGCCAAGATCCGTTTCGCTGCGAATCAAACGTCCGCTTCCTTGCCGTAACCGAAGAAGCATGTCCGGCACAAATACGTCCATGAACGGATTCTCCGCCACCAATGACTTATATTCATAAATGGGATCCGACGGAACGGGAAAGGGCAGCCGGAAAATAATGACCTGCGACAGGTCGGAGCCTTCGATATTCACGCCTTCCCAGAAAACACCGGTACTCAGAAGCACACCTTTGCTTGCCCGAAATTCAGTGATCACGCCGTCCTGGGAAGATCCCTCTTTTTGAATATGCACTGCCCATGCATGCGTATTGGCACTCGACATCAGCTTCTTGTGAATATACTTCATGTCTTCCTTGGCTGAAAAAAGGACCAATGTTCGTCCTTGCGTCAGATTACAGAGTTTGACCATTTCTTTGTAGGCTGATTCAAGGTAGATTTCACGCCGATCATGATGATAGTGCGGAACATGGTTCGAAATGTACATCATGGCATGATTGGTGTAATCGAAAGGGGATGGTTTGCGGTCCATATAATCCCCCCTGTAACCAAGCGATTGCGTCAAATAAGAGTATTGTTCTTCCAGCGTTTCCCCGCCCTGGCACATCGTTGCAGACGTGAGGATCACCGAAGTCTTGCCGTGAAATAAAGTATGTTTCAGAAACTGGCTAATATCTTTGGGACAGATGCTGACCGTGGCTTCCTGCAGAGGTTTGCTTGCCCATATGAGAGTTGTCCTCCGCTCTAGCCAGAACATCGATGAGGGAGATAAGCCCGTTCATGGCTTCATAAACGTCATCGATCTCACGTTCGTTGCGGGAGGTCAAAACCGATAGGCTGAGACTCAGGTCTTTCAACACATGCGAGACTCGAGTCAACGGCGTTTCTTTGATCTCGGATACTTTGATCCGGTCGCTGTCCTGTTTGGCCGCACGGAGCAAGTCCGTGCCGATCTGTTTGAAAATGCGTTCAACGCATTTTTTCAGAAATTTGGATTGCGAAAGAAGGCTTTTATCCCCGGATTTCTTCATGAGCAATTGCACAGTATCGTCCAGAATGCGGCAGATTCCTCGAAAAGTGAACTCCAGAGTTCGTGCGTCTCTAACTTTGGCTTCCAGATTATGAGCTTCATCAATGACAATCAGAGCCGGCCGTTCCGTAATAAGGCCTCGGGTTCCTTCTTTTTTCTTCATCAAATCCTGGATGAGCAGGTCCTGATTCACGATTATAAAATCGATTTCATTTACCCTTGCATTGATTTTGGCACGCATATCGTAAAATAAGCAGCCATTTTTATGATGGCAGCGTTCGAATTTGCAATCGTTCACGGAAACATTGGACCATTCGGCATCACGAATGCCGCCCTTTATATCCGCTCTTTCGTCAATCTCAAAATTTAATACACGCTGTGCAAGGGTAGAGAAGGGGGAGCCTGGATCATCAGGGTTGAATAATTCCGCTGCCCTGTTTCGGCAGGCATACTGGCCCATGCCTTTCCCTACGACAGAGCGAACCGTTGTAAAGCCTAACCGGCTGCCGATGATCCTAAGGTCTTTATGTATCTGTTCCGAAAGCTGAATGGAGGATGTTGCGATAATAATCGGTTGGCGCGATACCTGATTAATGAGCAGGCCGGGAATGAGATATCCGAAGGACTTGCCGATACCAACCCCGGCTTCAATCATGGCGTTGCGTCCATTAATATAAGCATCAGCTATATCCAGTGACATATCCTGCTGCCCGACCCGCTCTCGGAGGCCCATTCGGGGAAACCGGTCATACACTCGGAAGATGGCTTCAACCAACGAGCGCTCGAGGTCCTTTTTCGGCTCCCGCTTCTGTGAAGTATAGAGTTCATTTAACCAATTCATAACGATCACCTCTTTTCCAAATGAAAATCATCCTTTTTGGATATTTATAGTGAAACTTTAATTATCTTTGAAGCCGCCGCCACAGTCAAGTGTTCGGAATGGCAAAATGGCTGAACGCAACAAAATCGGTTCAACAGCGTCTATTGAGCATAAATAGAGAACATCAACGGGAGTGAAACAGATGCATATCAAACGGTTGACGATCATCGGTGCCGTACTCGGCTCCATGTTTTTATGGGCAGGAAGCGTGGCTGCGAACGAGCGCTTTACCGATCTGCAGCATTCGAAGTGGGCCGAAGACGGTATCGAATATATGGCTAAACGGGGAACCGTGGCCGGATACGGCAATGGGAAATTCAAGCCCGCAGCGCCTGTGACAAGGGCGCAAGCGGTCACTTTTATGGTACGGGAGCTTTATTCGCAGCAGCTTGAGAAGCCGGTGCAGGGTACGACATATGGGGATGTTCCGACAACACACCCCTTTTACCGGGAAATCGCCATCGCGGCCAAAAACGGTCTTGCCAGCGGGTTTCCGGACGGAACCTTCCATCCGGATGCACCTCTTAGCCGCGCAGAGACGGCGGCATTCCTTACACGCGCATATTTACTCGTCGAAGGCAAGCAGCCTGCCAATTGGTCGGATACGGAAAAGCACTGGGCCGCAGCGCCGATTCTCATCATGAGCTCGAACGGTTTGGTCGGCGGATATGCGGATGGAACCTATCGTCCGAATCGTACGGTCACGCGTGCGGAGTTTGCCGTATTTATGTCGCGCGTGATTCGGTTTGAACGTGAATCAGCTATTCGGGCACAAGATTGGGACAAGTTGATTTCATATATGACCGTGAGCGAGCAGGTTGGCCAAATGCTCATGCCTGACATTCGGCAATGGAACGGTAAGGTGACAACAACTGTTAATGATGGTTTGAAAAGCAGCATCCATGATCAAGATTTGGGCGGTTTGATCCTTTTCGATAAAAATATTGTAGACGCTAAACAGGTCACAATATTCACGCACAATCTGCAAAACGAAGCAGGCGACATTCCGTTGTTTCTAGGTATCGACCAAGAAGGCGGCGTCATAAAACGAATTCCTGGCGGGACGAATCTGCCGGGGCAAATGGCCCTTGGCGCCACAGGGGATGCGGCACTGGCCGAAGCGGCCGGACAGCTGACAGGAGAAGAGCTGAAGGCGCTCGGACTGAACCTCAACTTTGCGCCTGTGCTCGACATAAACAGCAACCCGGACAATCCGATCATCGGCATGCGTTCGTTCGGCTCGAGTGCGGATTTGGTGACGCGGTTTGGTCTCGCAACGATCAAGGGACTGCGTCAATCGGGCGTGATCGCGGCAGTCAAGCATTTTCCGGGCCATGGCGATACAACGGTGGATTCCCATCTCGGAATGCCTGTGTTGACGCATCATCGGGAACGGCTTGATGCGGTGGAACTGAAACCGTTCCAGGCTGCGATCGAGAATGGGGTGGATATGATCATGACTGCGCATATTGCTTTTCCTGCGATCGATAATGAACAGGTCACTTCGCTCAAAGACGGAAGCCGTGTGCCGATCCCTGCCACATTATCCAAAAAAGTGCTCACCGGGTTACTTCGCGAAGAGATGGGATATGAGGGTCTCATCATTTCCGATGCCTTCACCATGAAGGCCATTGCAGCGCATTTCGGGGAAAATAAAGCGGTGGAACGCGCCGTCTCTGCAGGCGTGGATATCATCCTGATGCCACAAGATTCGGAAGCCGCTCATCAGACGCTGGTGAACGCGGTGAAGGACGGGACGATCCCGACCCAAACCATCCATGCGTCCGTTAAACGAATTTTGGAGCTGAAATCGAAATATGGTTTGTTCGAACCTGGCCCAAGCCTTGCCCAAAAGTTAGCCGACCTTAAACAGGTCATCGGAACAGAGGAGCATCGCACGGTGGAGCGGAAAATTGCAGAAAAAGCCGTCACCTTATTGGCGAGCCGCGACGGTTTACATCCGGACCCGATCCATCAGGGCGACCGCGTTGTGATCGTTGCAGCCGAGGAAGAGCAGGCAAAACAGCTGGAGAAACAACTGAAGCAAGCCACAGATGACTTGTCGTTCAAAACGGAAATTTCCGTGATCGACCAAGGACAAACCAACGCTGCCATGCAAGCGATCAATCAGGCTGATTACGTTATTCTGGCCTCCTACCAATTCCGCAATGTGGCCAGTCAGTTCGGATGGAATGAGGTTCAATCCTTGATCGACGAGATGAACAAGCGGAATAAGCGTTACACGTTGTTATCGCTAGGGAACCCATACGAGATGGTCTATTTGCAAAACGTGCGCTCCGCGCTTGCCGTTTACGGGAAGCAGGAGCCGAATACGGCAGCCGGAACGAAAGTCTTGCTTGGCCAACTGGAAGCGACCGGGGTGCTGCCGGTGCAAACGGATTGAGATGTATGCTATCCGGGATAAGTCCGGGTTGTTACCAAAAAGCCCCCGCCTTGAAGGCGGGGGCGGTTTAATATAGACAACTATTCCCATAATGGGCCTGTAATTATCAGAATTATAGTTAATTGTCTATGCCCCCCCGTGATTTTTACACATAGTATGTGGAGAAATATCACGGAGGTGAGTTCATTGATAAAACGTCATGGAAAACTGATTGGTAAACGTAAATTAAAAAAACATGTGCATTGTGCTAAGGTTAAGGTGGTAAAAGTTAGACCAAAAATTGTTGTTAATGCACCGCAAGGCGCACAAGGGGTTCCTGGCCCGCAAGGACCTATAGGTCCGATAGGTCCAATCGGGGCCACTGGCGCACAAGGGATACCAGGCCCTGCCGGCCCGCAAGGACTTCCTGGCCCCGTCGGTCCTGTCGGCCCCGTCGGCCCTGCTGGAGCAACAGGCCCCGCCGGCCCTGCCGGAGCAACAGGCCCTGCCGGTCCTGCCGGCCCTACTGGAGCCGGAATATCCGATTTCTTGAGCGTATTCCGGGCAGATCCGGGCACAGGTACGGACACCGTTCCAGGAAACGCGCCCATAACTTTAACCGGCGTTTTGGCTAATGTTGGAGGTGCATTTACCTTCGTGCCGCCATCCCCGACGATCACCATCAACGAAACAGGAAGCTACCTGATCTCTTTCACCATTCATAATCAGAGCAATGCTGATTTCAACCTCACAGTGAATGGAACGCCCATAACACCCGTGCCTTTCACGGGTAATGGAGGAGGACCCATATCTGCTGAAGTTATTATTACGGTCACAACAGTTCCGACGACGATCCAGCTTGTAAACGCGAGTGCAACTCCTGTACAGTTGCATAACAATCTAAATACCACTGTGACCATTCTGAAACTGGCTCCTTAACTTCGATTCTCAATATAGTTTATGTCTGCATAAAAATAAAAGATTATGTCTTTTATCCGGTCAATAAGTCTATTTATTCGAAAAGATAGTCTGAATGATCGGGGGCTGGAGAGCGGCGGGGCGAAAAAGCTAGAACATATCGCCCGCTGCTCTCTCCGTTACCGAAGGCAAACCCTCAAAATCTGGTAAGAATATCCCGGTGCCGGCAACTACCGAAGATATGAAGGTTACTGAAACCGTGGTCACGTTCAAGCTGGACAAGATACATAAGCAAGGGGAAGTTCTGTCCGGAACATGATCAGTCTAAAAAAACGACATCATGAATGTTTCACTCCTGCAAAACGGCTTGGAACTGGAGGTAAACGGTTGAGTATCCTGATATCAGCTTTTTCAGGTGAGAAAGATTACGATAGTATATGGTGAAAACATGGGAATGTGACCATTCGTATCGTTTCCGGATTATCCGAATTTTTGTTTTTTCTACATCCGTTCATGCTCGGGTTCAATATGAATCAAAATTTGGGCACGATGAAAAACTTGTTTAATGGCCTGCTCCATTTCATCGGAAAGTTGATGGGAAGTGATCACGCTCATGGTAGACGGGACGACAAGGTGAAAATCAATAATCTCCTCCGGACCGGATCGCCGGGTACGAAAGTTATGAACCTCGATGTATTTTTCCTCGAACGATTGAATAATGCGAAGGATGTTCTCTTCCTCCTCTTCGGACAATCGGGCATCGATCAGTGGTGGGAAGGATTCTTTCATCAATTTGTAAGCTTCTCGCATGATATAGAACGCCAGAATAATCCCAATGACCGGATCCAATATATGCCAGCCTGTGATCGTAACGAGCAATAAGCTAAACGCTACTCCTAGGGAGGTGAAAACATCCGTAAGTAAGTGCAGTGCATTTGATTTCATGGCGACTGAATTCATTTCTGCCGCTGTTTTTTTGAGCTTTCGCGCAACCCAATAATTGATGCCGGCTCCAATAAGCATAACAATGATTCCTAAATAGGGGAGTTCTAAGGGACTCGGATGGATGATTTTATGAACACACTCATAAATGATCCAAATGCCTGCCACAAAAATGAGTATGGTTTCGATCGTTCCAGAAACGTTCTCTACTTTTCCATGTCCATATGGATGCTGTTGATCTGCGGTGCGCCCGGAAATACGGATCGAAAAGAACGCAATGAGAGAAGCGGCCAAATCCAAAGCAGAATGGATCGCCTCGGAAATGATGGCCACCGACCCCGTCAAAAGTCCAACAACGAATTTGGATATAACGACAAAGGCATTGCTCATGACAGACAGAAATGCAACATTTGCCCCTTTCAAACGATCTACCTCCATTTGGAAATTAGTTTGCTGCCATCCGGATATTATGTTCACTATTTGGAATCCTTAATCACCAGAAGTCTCAAAGAACATGAAGCGTTATCTGATTCGTGCAACCGATGGTGTTGTCAAATGAGGAGCAAGATTTTATAATATATGAATAGTTGATCATATATTTATAAAAAGGATGATGATGATGTATGATGTATTGGTTGTTGGAGCGGGGCAGGCGGGTTTAGCAACCGGCTACTATTTAAAGGAGGCCGGGCTGAATTATTTAATGATCGATGCAGGATCCTCCATTGGCGACTCTTGGCGTAATCGGTACGACTCTTTGCAATTGTTTACTCCGAGAGCATATGACGCGTTACCGGGACTGCCGCTTCATGGCCATAAAAATACGCTCCCAAGCAAAAATGAAATAGCGGACTACCTGGAAGATTATGCCGCTTTTTTTAAACTTCCCGTCGTTTTGAATGTTCTCGCCAGACGTTTGTGGAAAAAAGACGGCATTTTTTACCTTGAAACAACAAAAGGCCTGTTTGAGGCCCGGAGTATCGTCATTGCCACAGGACCTTTTCATAGGGCAAACATCCCTGATTTTTCAAAACAGTTACCCGAAAATGTAATTCAATTCCACTCCTCTGAGTACAAAAATCCTTTACAGCTATCACCAGGCAGCACACTCGTTGTAGGCGGCGGTAATTCAGGAGCACAAATCGCGGCCGAGATTGCATTGCATGCCAAACAATCCGTGGCCATATCGATTTCCGGAACAATAAAGTACAAACCTCTTTATATTATGAAACGAAGCATATTCTGGTATTTTGAAAAACTCGGGATTCTCCGAGCGGGTGCGGATACCTTAAGGGGAGCGTGGTTGCGCAAACAACCTGAATACGTTTATGGATATGATTTAAAAAAACTCGTGCATAAGGGGAAAGTCCGTGTGTACCCTCGGACATTGCATGTTGAAGGACAACGCGTCATTTTCGAGGACCGGAACGAACTCGTTGTGGATAATGTGATTTGGGCTACGGGATTTAAACAAAATTACGCCTCATGGATGGATATTGAGGGAGCACTTAACTCCAATGGTGAGGCTGTACATAACGAGGGAGTATCACCGATCGATGGCCTTTACTTTGTCGGATTACCTTGGCAAACAGCCAGGGGATCAGCACTTATAGGCTGGGTAAAATACGATGCAGAACGAATTGTTTCTCATATCAAAAAATCAACATCTTAGTCTGTTGAGTGGGATCTCGGATTAAAGATGGCTGATGGAACAGCTTTCTGATGTTGCGGACACGTACTTAACCCGAGATGAGGGCCAGTACGTGTGCCGAATATCAACGATCACCTGCAGTTCAGACTTCCGTCTCTGGCAGTTGCAGTGCTTCCGTTTCATAGGCCTGATACGCATTCTCTATGCCCATAATAACGTCTTTAATTTTCATATATCCTTTGGTATACGGCTCCGAATCCCGAATTTCCTCCCACATATAGTGATATTGCTTCAAGTCCTCGGTCTCGCACACTACAAAATCAGTAAAATCCTTGCCAGGCAGAGCTTCCGCATCAAAAAACCTCACTTGCACAGATGGACTGTACTTGGATATGATCTCTTGCAAGCCACCCGCAAATGTTCTTCGCTCCTCCCGCGGCAGCGCCAACCAGGTTGGGTAGAACTCCAATAATACAATCATCATTTGTCGCATATTCATTCTCCTCGCTCAACTATGTTTTCGCTTTGCTGCCAACCCATTGTACCCTGACCCGATTCGTTCGGCATTAACATAGGTTAATCCAGTTTATCCATGAAGCAAGCGGCTGAGAGATACGGGGGAGACGCCGATATAAGAGGCAATATGATATTGGGGAATTCTGTGTTCCAAGCCGGGATACTTTGCCAAAAAAGCATGGTACCGTTCCAATGCCGACAGGCATAACAGTTCCTTCTCCCGCTCTTCTTTGCGAATGTACAACCGTTCCACGGCCTTTCTAATAAATCTTTCCCACATGTGGCTTCGATCCATAAGCAGCTTTAGCGTGTCATAGGGAATTTCAATAACTACAGAATCCTCCAATGCCTCGATGTTGAATAGTGATTTCGAGCCCGTCACCATTGCACCATAGGATGTGGCATAGTCGTCCTCCAACGTAAAGGCAACGTTGAAATCCTTTCCGTCACGCAGCGCATAGTACAGCCGAAATAATCCCTGCACGCAATAATAGGCATGATTCACTTCTTCATCAGCTTGAATGATAGTGAAGCCGCTAGGGATATGTCTGATCGTAGTCAGCTGCACGAACCATTCCCACTCTCGGGGCGAGATGCCTCCTTGAACAGCCGCATTGTGAAGCGATCTATAATAATGCTGCATAAATTCCTCCTGTACGTGCCGTACCATCGTATTTCGGTGATAAGTATATTACAGCTTTCACTTGGATTTCTACAAGATCAGGGAAAAGGGGCTGAAAATAAAAAAACACCCTTTTCAAAGGGTGATCGTCGTTATGATTTCGTTAATCGACTCAACTGGCGAACACTGAATTCGAGCTGTTCAATGACATCTTCAAGCTGCTTCCGCTCAATGAAATGTTGACGCCATTCCTGCTCTCCGGATTCCTTCAAAGATCGAATTTGCTCTTCATGCTCTTTTTGTTTATCCATCAGGTCCGCGATGTGTGCATAGAAACGCTCATAATCCTTGACGACTTCGTCAAGGAACCGGTCTACCGCCTCGGTATCATAACCGCGCAGCTTATAATCAAACTGTTTTTCGTGAATATGCTGAGCGTCCATGCCTATGCCTAATTGCTTGAACAGCTGCTTCTGTTTTTCCAGCCGCCTTTTCAAAACTTCTTCCATGTTCACTCTAATAGACCCCCATATGAATCTGCAATGCCTTTTTCTTTATGCAGTTGGACTCAGGTATACACTTTTTTATAATCGACAGAGAGCGACTCAATAATCTGCTCATATTTTTGACTGGCACGCGGGGCATAAAAGCGAAAGAATTTATCCTGCAGTGCTGCCTGTGCAAGCCAATAAAAAAAGTCATTGCTAAGCCTGTTTTTGCCGATCGAGTAGGAGTACATGACACTATGTTGATACATGTTCTTCCATTCGAACGTAAAACGCTGCTTTATTCCTTTGTTTTCCAAACCGAACGAAAAATTTCCCTTCCTTAGAAGGTAAAACTTTTCCCTCCAGAAATACATCGGTCCGTCCTTCGTGCCAACAATGCCGGTAAAGCCGTTCTCGAAATTCATATAAAAGCCACGGATGAATGCATTGCCATCGATTCCGCGGGTATCTACTTCCTTAAAAGATTGCAGGTCCAGGCATTTGGTGTCATTTTTGGGTGGAGCATTAAAATCTCTGACATACATTGTGTGCATTCGAAAAGCACCTCCAGGATAAACATACTTTCATGTAACAGACACGTCCAAGAGAACGACAAACCTTCCCCAGAGACAATGATCCTTTAAGTATAGTTGATGGATATATACATTTTCTTAACACTTGCCGTCAGATCGAGGCTGTTCCAAAGCACGCTTCAATTTTAAAAGGAGGATAATCATATTGGATTTGTACTTGATTCATGATCATTTGGCGATTATGATGGAGCTTGGCAAGAAGGGGCATAGAGAGCTGCAAAATTTCAATTTCAATAGAAGCCGAGAAGCAGAAGGAGGTCAGTCATCCTAGAATTCCGAACAAAACAAATTAGCTGCAGTTATTAAAAACATACGAGGAATTGGAGATTTAATCATTAATGACAACCAACCATAAATGGAATGTGGCTGGCCTGGCATTGCTGCTGGGTTTATTTTCGACGTTAGGCCCGTTTACCATCGATATGTATTTACCGGCATTTCCCGAGATTGCCGAAAATCTTAATACAAGCGCTTCTCTGGTTCAATTCAGTCTTACTGCCTGTTTATTGGGCCTGGCGGTGGGACAGCTTGTTATGGGTCCTTTGAGCGATGCTTATGGCAGACGTACACCGCTGCTGATTTGCATGGCTGCCTACATCATTTGTTCCGTAGCGTGCGCCTATTCCCCGAATATCGGGCTGTTGATTCTGTTTCGTTTTACTCAGGGATTTTCAGCTTCGGCTGGTATCGTCATTTCTCGCGCAATCGCTCGTGACTTGTACAGCGGACATGAACTCACCAAATTCTTTTCTTTGCTTGTGCTTGTAGGCAATCTGGGGCCGTTGGCTGCCCCGATCGCCGGCAGTGGAGTTCTTTCATTTACGACTTGGGTGGGCGTGTTTATTTCACTGGCTATTCTAGGCATTTTCTTATTAGCGATGACCAAATGGGCTTTGAAGGAGTCGAATCCACTCGAACGACGTGTGGCTCCCAACTTCAAACAACAGCTGCGTAGTTACGGGCAGCTTCTGCGTGATCGCAAGTTTGTCGGCTACATGCTGGCTCAAGGCATCATGACGGCCGGAGTCTTTGCCTATGTAGCGGGAACGCCTTTTATATATCAAAATATTTATGGCGTTACGCCCACTGTATTTGCCATATTATTCGCATCGAACGGCATCAGCTTGATGATCGGCTCGCAAATTGTGGGGCGGATGTCACAACGTATACCAGAGCAGACTTTGCTGCTATCCGGACTGTGGGTTGCCCTGGCGTCAAGCGTTGCCGCACTGGTCGTAACCATCGTTCATGGCCCGCTTTTCGCTTTGGTCATTCCATTGTTCTGCTTTGTGTGTTCGATTGGTATTACGTCAACTGCGGCATTCCCGCTGGCCATGGAAAGCCAAGCCAAAAGTGCCGGAAGCGCTGCAGCATTGCTTGGGGTCGTTCCCTTCCTGTTAGGTGCATTGGTCGCTCCTTTGGTTGGGGTGGCAGGCGAGGACACTGCGGTTCCGTTGGGTCTGACTTTATTGGGGACCAGTATTGTTGCAATCATCACTTATTTTGTACTCGTTAAAAAGGTTTCGCAGGATGCCCCTCAACATGCCCAGTCTGATCTTGATTTTTAGGTATATTCGATCATCACAGAAACAAGCTGCCTCAAGACAGCTTGTTTTTTCTTTTTTATACTCGATTACCGTGTCACTGCATAAATCGGGGTGTTTTTGCTGGTTGATAAAGCGGCGAGCAATGTGTTTGCCTCTATGAGAAGCGATGTGAATTACAGTAACCCTGTTGGAAATTTGCTTTAACTATGTCATGATGGAAAAAAGCTGAAAAGCTCTGTCGTTAACAACTTATTTTGGGTTAGGGGATGAATTTTATTATTATCAGAGAAGCGAGTAAAACAGACTATCCACTGTTAAGACAAATATATCTTGAATCACGTCGCAAAAGCTTTCACTGGGCGAATGCAGAAGAGATGGGATTAAATGATTTCGATCGGGATACCGTCGAAGAACATATCCTGTTAGCTGAGGAACATTCGCAAATTCTTGGATTTGCTTCCTTATATTTGCCTGATCGTTTTATTCATAATTTGTTTGTACACCCCGATTTTGCCGGCAAAGGGGTTGGCGCTCAGTTGCTCAAGAAGGCCATAGAGAAAATGGGTACGCCTGTAACTTTGAAATGTGTGTCCGAAAATCACAAAGCGATGAATTTTTATGAAAAATGCGGTTGGAGGAAAGTTGTTGAAGAAGGAAAGCCGGGGAAGAAGTATTGGGTTCTAACATATGACGGGGTGACAAGTTAATGAGGGTTTCATCGGATTTCGTTTAGTCAGGGCGAAGTACCGCAACTACACCTTCAGCGTCTCCTCCTGTTTTTGAATGCAAAAAAACCACACAAATGTCCTGTATAAGGCCTTTGTGTGGCGAAAATGGAGATTTCTCTCCACAAAAGTCCACATCTCCAAGTGATTTTAGGTGTAATATTCCGTTGTAGTAAGTATAAATGGACTCCTTCATTGTTGTTAATAGCTTACCAAGTACAAGCTGTACGTTCTATCCAAATTATTGGTTGCCTTAACCAAAGCTATGCTCTTCTGTCAATAAAGTGGACACTCTCGTTTATGAGGTTTTTTGGTAATACTGTTGCTCGAATTCCAAAGGAGACAGGTAACCCAGTGTACTGTGTGAGCGTTTGCGATTATAAAAGAATTCCAAGTAGCGATATAGTGTTTCATAGGCTTCTGCCTTCGTTTTAAATCTAGGGATGCGATAGATCAGTTCTCGCTTCAATGTGCTGTGAAAGGCTTCAATACAAGCATTGTCATAGCAGTTTCCAGGCCTGCTCATACTCGCTTTCATCCCATACTGTTCCAACTTGCGTCGATACTCTTTGGAAGCATATTGTGCTCCACGATCAGAGTGGTGGATGAGCCCTTTTGCTGGCTTTTTCGCAGTATAGGCCTGGTTTAATGCATCCATGACGAGATCAGTGGTCATGCGGTCGCTCAGCTTCCAACCTACAATTTGCTTGGTATACAGGTCCAAAATGCTGGCTAAATACAGTCTGCCCTGACGGCATGGGATATAGGTGATGTCTGCGACCCATTTTTCGGCCGGTTTTGAAGCTGAAAAGTCTTGCTGGAGCTCATTAGGCGCTACCGGAAACGTATGTCTGGAATCCGTTGTACACACTTTAAACTTAAGCGAAACACAGGAACGAAGTCCGTTTTCGCGCATGATGAAGCCGACCGTACGCTCCGATACGACCCAACCTTCTTTTAAAAGTTCATTGCGAATACGAGGACTACCATACCTCGAATCCGAGTCATGATAGTGCCACAAAATTCGATTCGTAAGGCGTTTCCTCCGCTGATCTCGGTTGGATGGTGCAGCCAAACGCCATTTGTAGTAGCCACTCCGAGACACTTGCAAGACCTTGCACATCTTCTCCACTCGAAAGTCGGAGCGATACTCTTCGATGAATTGGAACCTCAGTTCTTTTCCTTGCTGAAGATGTGCAGCGCCTTTTTTAGGATAGCCAATTCTTCTTTGAGATCTTCAATTTCACGGTCTTTCCGGCGTTGTTCTGCTTCATTGGCCCGTAGTGTTTGTTCGAGATTTCGGATCTTTTCAGGATGGTTGACGTTTTCCTGATCGAATTGCCGGTACTTAGTCATCCATTGACTCAGCGTACTTTTAGGAATATTTAAATCTTCCGCTACATCGGATAGCGTCTTTGTTTGCTCCTGAATGTACTTTACCGTTTGTTTCTTAAATTCTTCATTGTAACGTTGCCGTTGTTCTCCCATGCCGTGGACACCTCTTCTTTCGTTAGGTCTATTATTTCTGTTCCTTAACGATGTGTCCACTTTTTATTCTAGCTGCACTAAGCGTGTTTTTTGATAAAATGAAGCAATGTTTGTCCCAACGCTGTTAAAATGACGCCTTTGCCATCACATTTAGAACAAGGTTCTTTTTCGTCATTGAGAACAACATATTTTTCTCCGTTACAGTTAGGGCAGGGGAGCTCTAAATCGTCTGTTGCAATAATTACTGACATCCTGATCACCTTTACGTTTTATTTAAGGAGGTTGAAGGTAGAACGCCTCGCTTTGATTTAACATATCAAAAGTAAGTCACTTATTCAACCTTGAGAATGATTATAATTCTCATTTACGAACTTCGACATTTACGGTATACTGACAATGATTGCTATACATAATGTCGGTAAATAAAAGAGGAGAGGATTGAAATGTCGGGAAGGATCAAACAAGGAATGTTCATTAGTTTAATGGCTGTAATGGTTTTTGTGCTTGCAGCCTGCTCCAGCAATAATGGCAGCAGCGATGCTGAAAGCATCAGCTCACAGCAAGCATCGACGAATAGCTCTGCAAAAGCTGCAGCGGATGAGGAAAAAACGAGCGGGAATGGTTCGGATGCGGCCCAAACAGCGTACCCGCTAACCGTTTCAAACTATAAAACAGAAAACGGTGCATGGGTGGCCAACGAACAAACTTTTGACAAGGCACCCGAACGAGTTGTTGCGAATACGCAAGGTGCTGCCGAACTGTTGATTCGCCTCGGTTTGACCGACAAGATTGTCGGCGTGGCAGCGCTGTTCGGTAGTGTCCCTGAAGACATTGCTGAGGAGTTTAAGAAAATCCCTGTATTGGCTGATAGTTATGTTGGCAAGGAAGTAACGATCGGCGCTTCCCCCGATCTGGTCATGGGACGTGGCGGATTGTTTGAGGATGCCGACTGGGGCGTTGGCACGGTAAGCAGCTTGAATGAAATGGGTATCAAAACGTATGTGCAGCGGACAAGCGTGACGGATGCATCGCTAGATAGTCTATATGAGGATATTGCTCAGCTAGGCGAAATCTTTAACGTACAAGGAAATGCAGCAGCATATATAGAGAAGCTTAAAGTTCGCGAGAATGCACTCAAAGCGAGAGCAAGCGCCGAACCGATCAACTATGCATCTTTCTTTGATAATGGGGATGGAACCATCGGCATTTACAATGGAAACGGAGATACGTTTATTGAGAGTGCGATGTCATTAATAAATATGCATAATATGCTTATTAACGAGACAGGCACGCTCAGCTTGGAGAAATTAATCGAAATTAATCCGGATGTCATGATTATTTCTAAATATGCCGGTGGCATCGACCCGCAGCAAACGATTGAAAAACTGTTAGCCAACAAGCAGGTACAAAGCGTTAATGCAGTCAAAAACAAGAAAATTCACGTTATTGATTTCAACAATTTCTGGGGCTATGGAGATTCCATCTTCACCGGAGTTGAAACGCTTGCCGATGATATGGGCTTGTAATGAATTGGATATCATTTATTTGGGTTAACGCCCAAGCAGGAGCCAATTTTATGCGTCGGCTCCTTTTCATTTGGTTCATCCTATGGTTCATCCTAACGGTTTAACCATTTGCAGCAAACGAGGAGGCAGACACCATACAACACCATTGCTGTTACTTCCCAGGGAGTACCGGGGAAAAAGGTATGTGCGGCCATCCGGGACGAATAGCCCAGCGGTATGCCGATGAATAATATGACGAAGCCCCATACAGCCATTTTGCTCCAGAATGTGCATTTCAGCAGCCTTCTGAGCGCAAAGACATTGGCTGAGAGGACGATCAGCTCCATAAGCAGAATGCCAACCACGGCTCCGTTCAAATGCAGGTAGGGAATAAGTATGTAGTGGCAGCATACGGCAAAAGCGATGCTGACTGCTGTGCTGATGAACGTGATTTTTCTTCGGTCCTGAGCCCATAGAATGCTGGTCGTGATTTCTCTTAGGCCGACAATTAACGGGATTGGTGACAGCCATTGGATCAACTGGGCGGCATCTGTAGAATTAAACAATAACAATGAAAGCTCTCTTGAATATATCCAAAAAAAGAGGCTGGATACCAAGCCCCAATTCCATGCATATCGGATGGCTTTGAAACTGTATGCCTGAAAGAGGTTTTCCTGTTGTTTTTCCCAGCTTGCCGAAAGTTTCATGGTCATAGTATGGGAGATCGCCGCTGTAACAATAGTCGGCATATAAGCGACCAGAAGGGCCATACCTGTCAGCAAACCAAAAAGGGCGGTAGCTTGGTTGACGGAATACCCGGCGCTCTGAAGCCTTGCAGGTATAATAATGGCATCGATCATGTCTGAAAACGGTATGAGCAGACGTGTCAGACAAATCGCGAAAGAACTCTGAAGGAACCATTTTTTATCCGTCCCCGACGGGGAGAACGGAGAGCCGATTTCAGCAGTATTCCTTGCAGTAAAGGCAAGCAGAATGACAAAAGCGGCAATTCCCCCCAATGTCGTCCCCATCATACTCATCCCGCCGGCATAGTGCGCACCTTTAGGTAACAGGAGAAAGCATAACGTTAACATCATTGCTATTCTGACCAACTGCTCAGCTACCTCGGAAAAGGCTACCGCTTGATAATGTTCCAGACCCTGGAGATATCCGCGCAGCAGGGCAAGGGGCGGAACAACAACAAAAGCTGGCGCCAATGCGCGAATAAAAAAGTAGCTGTCTGCGCTTCCCATAACATGCGAAAGCTCTGCTGTAAACGCAAGGGTCAGCAAGAAGGCGAGGGCTCCGCCGATCAAAAGCAGAACCGCCAGCCGCTTAAACCATGTCCATCCTTGATGTTTCGTTCTGGCAGTGTATAACGCTAGCGATGTAGGGAAGCCGCCTGTGATCAGCATAAGCACAAATCCGAAATAAGCATAAGCAATCTGAAAGAGGCCGATCCCTTCGGCACCGATCATCCGTGTTAACGCTACTCTGCCTGTAAACCCTATGGCTTTGGTCAACGCGATGGCGCCAAGCCGCATTCCCGTTTGCATCATGAGCGACGACTTGTCCATTGCTCTGGTCCTCCTGTTCTAACTTGTCCGTTCAAATATATGAACTTTATGAACAAGTAAGAACATAGGGAATGCGTGACCTAGTCCCGAATATGAATGAACAGATACTGGGTTTCGTCATCCCATCCCAGATCAAAGGGAGCCTTGTATCGGTCGGCCGTATGCGAGTTAACGAGCGGATAGCCGTGATCGTCAAAGCCGGTGACGATCGAGAAATGATCGACATCGTTGTGCATAACGTGGGCAATCAAATCACCTGAAACCAGCTCACCGATGGCTCCGTATGGACGCTTGTCTGTTCGCTGTGTAAGATCACCGAAATGCCCCCTGGCGATAACCGTTCCATACCCGCTGTTTAGAAGAAAATGCTTGAATGAATCGGTTTGCACCCAGGTACGGGTACCTCCATTCGGATAATGATATCTCCATGGTCCCCTCATCTTTAAGCCGCCTCCTTCTTCGGGATCACCCAAAGCCTGGGATGCAAAGTTGGTGCAGTCTCCACCCAAATGATTATAATTTTTATATTTCCGGTTATATTTTCCTTCGTTTCCGGCTCCCCATGCCAAGCCGGCATACTTATTCGCATAGTCGACTGCACGTTGGCGATTATACTGTTTGCCTGAAGGGATGCTCCGGTCGGATGGAGAGGGTGGTAACACGCCTGCAGGAATTTTCTTGGGATTTTCCTCCAATGGATCAAGAAACCATTCCTTGGCCACAACCCAGCGGTTGTCTTTTTTGGTCAGCGTCATTACATGCCAAGTCCCCAGACCAAACCAATTCATCTTGGAAGGAGTATCATGATACGTATATGCGATTTGTTGTGAATGTCCCAAAGTTAATTTGACCTGGTTGCCCGTAAATTTCATCCTGCCAATCCGAACCTTCGATTGCGCATCGACGACGGCCATGCTGCGGTGGTCGGCCCAAGCATGCAAATAGGTGGCTCTGATTTTCTGAATGTTGAGGGCGTGCCGTCCAGAACTGGAACCGAGGTCGTAATCCTTCTCCAGATTGACGCTTGTTCCGGCCAGATGCTTGGAACGCGTGTGAAAAAGATCGTTCAGGAACACTTCTACTTCTTTAGTCTCCATGTCGGATGCATCTTGGGCATTTGCGGACGACGGGAAGTCTGCAAATGAAAAAGATGTTGAGATCAACAACATGGCAATCCAACCAATGATGTGACGTAACTGCATTTGCCTGCTCCCTTTTCCATAAATTATTGGATCAGCCGCGTATAAACAATCAAGCGCTGTTCATGCTCTTTTTTGGCACGGTTGTATATCCCGGTACAAGTAATCAGGTTTAAACGAAAGTCGGACGTTTCACCAAAAATCCGATCCAAGGGAGCTTCATCCGTAAAATAGGATTCAACGGATTCCACTTGATATACCAGAGAACGATTGCTTTCATCAAACAAAAGCACAAAAGCGCCGGGACCTTTATAATCATCCACATGTCCGGAAATTAACGCATTGCCTGCTTCTCCTGGCAGCACGCCTCCCGCAAAATATCCGGCAATCTCGCTTGATTTGGGAAAACCGAGCCGGCCGTCTTTTTGAACGTCGACAGGAACGACTGGTGCACTAAGGTTAACCGAGGGGATACACAATCGTACAGGTTTAAGTGCAGACCATGATGTAGAATCGATGTTTTCTTGCTCATGATCGGGATCAGGCTTTGCTTGAAATGCTTCATGGTGAGCCTGAAATTGGCCCTGGCTTGTTGACCATAACCCAATGCTAGGGCCAAGACAAATCACGAGAAACAGAAACCATAAAAGATATCGTTTTGTCATTGTTCCCATCCTCAATGTTTGAAAGGACAAAGGCAAAATGGATTCCCTTTGTCCTTTCGTCGGCTGTTACTCGCTTACTCCGCCATAACCGGATTTCGGAAGTGCATGTGGCTTAACGCTTTTTGCACGCAGTTTGTGTTCCTCTTTAACGCTTTTCGAATGCAGCTTATGCTCTCCGCCAGCCGATTTCTGATGCAGCTTGTGTGCTTTTTCGTGCGCTTTTGTTTTCATTTTGTGCTCTGTCTTGTGCAGTGGCAGCAAACAACATACAAGCAGCAATCGCTGTGATGCTTGATTTTTTTATGGATTTTTCCTCCTCGGAATTAGGTTGCGTGTTTACTGTTGCCTGTTGTGACGGGATTTATTTGATATTTTTTTGCATAACTTCTCAAAAAATTCCAAAGGAGAAGTAGCGCTCATTTCAATAAATCGCTTTACAAATCGAAACGGTAAAAGCAGCAAACGGTTAGTGTTACCCATAAAAAATTAGAACCCCCTCCTCCGATAACCATCTTATCGGAGGAGGGGATTCTTGATACCAAACGGTTTCTTTATTGGGATTCTGAGTCAGGTGATTCCCCCAATTTTAATTTCAGCCAGCCTTCTACTGCACGAAATGGAGGTGGAACCAGAAAGGCATTTCCATTGGATGGATGGAGATTCGAAGTTTCGACCCATGCCCCATCCTCTCCGGGCGTGATAAATTCCCATTCCCGGTTAGGCAGCTGCGTCAGCGGCATAACATAGCTTTCTCCTCCGGCCAGCAGCGGACCTAAATAAAAGGTCAGATAAAGCCTGTTTAAAGCAGCTTCGATCCGATCCGGCGGAAGGCGGTGTTCAGCGACAGGCAGCATGCCGCTTATGAGATGTATTGTTGCATAAGGGTCCATAATCAGGGACAAGGCCGTCCCGTCCGTACGGTCGCCAGCGGGAACATCGACCCGATGATTATGCCTGAAATAATCGGAGGTGTACCCTGTATCGGCAAAAGCGCTGTTGAACTGCTTATAACCAGTCTGGTCGTCACGAACAAAAAAGCCGATCATACCATCCCCCGTATGATGGGTTTCGCCAATCCATAACGGCATCTTAAACTGGCTAATGGAGATATCCGGAGGGGAATCCGGGCCCTTGAAGGTTTCAAAAAATTTATAAGCCGCAGGCGGCCCGGCCTGCACCAGCTTGACATGTGCTTTCACCAATGCCAGCGGTTTTCCGGCATATTGGCTTAAACCGGTTGAGCCTGTGGACTCGGGCTGATGAATCTCCCACATGGCCGAGTCGACCAGGTCAAGAAACGGGGTGAGCACATCCTCCTTATGTTCACGGCTTCGGCGCAGAAACTCACTTAAGAAAGCCTTCAAATCCGGATTTATTCCATCAGGTAGTTCTGCAGATCCTCCTCCCGACGGCTCTCTCTCCGGTGTGCCCGGCGAATTTCTCCAATGGACCCGATCTCCGTCGTAGGCTGTCACGATCAGGCTTCCAAGCATATAGCCGTCCTCATCGTAAATCAACAAGCTTTGATCCATATAATTCGGAATCATCCAGCCGCAAATGGGGGAATCCGGAAGATTAAAGTCGCAGTTTTCCCCGGTGCGACCCTGAATCCAGTTAAAATCCAGCCGGGTGGGCTGCATAAAGCGCGGAGGAAGCATCATGTACTGTCCAATCGGGAAAGGCAGCATTCTCATATCTTCAGCGATGGCATATTGGCTGCATTGAACCTCCTGGAATTGACCGAAGGTATCGATCAATCTGAGTTTATCCAGTTTACACCAACCTCCCCTTAAAGGAGAAAAGAACGTATTGAACAGCGGCTTTTCTACGGCAAACTCTCCTAATGCCTCCCTGACCCGCGCTGCCAGTTCCGCACTTCCAATATTAAACACCATGACAGGGAAACGCAGCGCAAGCTGACTCATTAAAAATCGTTCATTAAAGCCTTCCAGGGTCTGAGAGAGATAGTCCAGCTGGGTCAGGTCCCCAAATTTCTTCGTTTCCTCTGCGCCCAATTGCTTGAGCGTCATCGCATAAAGCTGCTCCGCGATATGGGGGGTCAAAAAAATGCTGCCCTCGATCACCACAGACTCATGGGTATCCGGTTCCGAATTGTGATATACATAGTCCGTGCCTTGAAAATTCCAGTGATCCAGCTGCGGATGACTGCTGACAAGTTTTTTGTCCGGATAGTAGAGGGCCCGCCAGCTAAGGATCACAGGATTCCAAGGTTCACTCCATACATTTAAAAACAGCGGGTCGGGCAGCTGCTGCCCTTTATCCAATATGCCTTTTTTCGTAATGTCCTCCAGTGCCTGATTAAAGACTTTTAGCAAATCGTCATATTCATTTTCCGACAACGGCAAGAGATCCAGCTGCTGCGCAATGACGTTAACCAAGAGATCCGCGCAGTTCGATGTAAACAGTACCGCCTCAAGCAGCAGTTCAGGATAATTTCCTTTAACCTGCTTCTGGGCAAGCAGCTGATCGGTGTGACAGGATACCGAATAGGCGTTTTCTCTGAATTTAAAGTCAATCGTAAAGGAGCGGATCGTCTCTCCAAGCAGTCTGCATTTTAAAAGCTCTCCCTGGGATCCGTTTGAATCAAAGAGATTTCCCCGGCTTGCGCCCGAGAGAAGAAGAACCGGAGAATTCGGCTCGTAGAACCGATGGTCCGCCGTTTGCTCCAGATCATAGAAGCTGTGAATAGAACCGAGCAGTTGTTGTTCAAGGATCTTGAGGTGTTCGGCGAGCTGCTCCAAGCCGGACTCCGTAAGGTCCAGCGCCTGGATTTCCTTTGCCAGAGCCTCCTCATATTCCCTCATATTTATTCTTGCCTGGTCATTTCCTAACGGTTCGACGGTGTAGCCTGTAATGATATATTTGCACCAAAGATCATAGATTAACGATCGTTTGGCATCGGCTTCAAATCGCTGCTTATAAAGTTCTTCAAGCCCCTGCTGCAAGCTCCTGAACAAACGCTCCTCGTCCGGGGTGAGTTCCGGCAGCTCCTGATGATCACTGTCGCTGTTGCTGATTTTGCTCTGAAGTGAATAACTGTTCTGTTCCGCAACGATTTGAAACCGTTTTTTATGGTCCGTATAGTCTGCCTGATAAATCCCGTCCAGGTTCATCAGTTTATGACTTTGATCATTTAGTAACACCCGCATTAAGCGCTCGTTCGACATATGATTTGCCGCATTTAAAGCGGCAACCGCTTCAACGGATGAATTGCCAACGGCCAGTTTGGGCATCGGAAGATTGCTGATGAAGTGGCCGTTGTAATCCTGTTCGTCATCCCCCCAATGAAGGCCGGTTACAACTCCGTGCAGCACCGGATAGGCGGGGTAGGCCAAGCCTTCCGGAGGCTTCCATCCGAACCGGTACCTGCAAATTTCTTCCGATTCGATCAAAGCCGGCTGATTTTGATAATAACCCCGTATCACGTAGCTGACTCTGACATCTTTAAGACGATTCCCGAATTTGTCGCCCGCCAATAAATCATCATAAAAGCCGAATACATTGACATGATAAGGATACATGACAGAGAAAGCGGGATTACCGGGCCCAAGCGCGTGAAGGTCTTGAAATCTCTCCAAAGGCTCATTCACGTTCGTGTCGATCGGGAAGGACCGGCCCAAGATCCGGTATGGGAAATCGGGATCATCAAGCTTGGGAAACGTCAAGCTGTCTTCATTCCAGAAAACCGGGCCTTTTTCTTTTTCCATCGCATCGCTTTCCACAATCCAGTGTTTGCAGGATACCCGATCGGGTTGCTTTTTCGAGGACCACAGCCGGGAGACGATCCACCGGTTAGGCGCCCTTGGATATTCGGGCTCAAGCTCTTCGTGGGTTTGATATCCCTGTCTCAGGCCCTCAGGCAAAATCCAGCTCAGATGGATTCCCGGTTTTTCCTGATTCTTTTCACTCATTATCGGAGCGGGAACCTGATCGCCCAGCGGATCTCTGCCGATTTTGGAGAAATTATCGGTGATATCGGCAAAAACGGTGGGCGACGGAGTTGTTCCGACCATCATCGCTTGGACCTTGATTGGAACGCACAATGTTTTATTTTTAGGTAAACGTGGGATTTCCATTCCCTTACACCTCGCCCTCATTCCATGTTCAACACCGCGAAAGGTATTCGTTTTATTCGTCGGTTCTTATAACTCTTCCGATATATGGAGTTTTAATCATCTGGAGTGCAAACTCGGCGGATGTGATCTCCTTTTGAAAATAAGCCTCCATATGCTTTGCCGTTTGATATATATCAATGGTTCGCAAATTCTCGTTCTGCACGACGACTTCAATCGAATCCGATTCAGGGAGCAGCTCGCCGCTGTCCAAATTTCTCATCCGCTTCATGTACCTGCCGTTGATCTGATTAAACCCGAAAAAAAATCCTTCCGGCGGTTGAGCCATTTCAAGCGTATACGGGACCCCTTCAAACAAACCGATTAACACATCATCGGACAAAGTTTCAATCCGGAGTGCCCGCAGGGGGGTGCCCTGAGAGGAAAGGGCTCTAAACTCCAGCCCTCGCCAGCCGGGGACCAAAGGCGAACGAAGGAGAAATCCCCCGATGGCTTGTACTTCATCGTCCAATTCCTTTGCCGTAACGGACTTGTTTTGAAGCAGGGGACGGACAGCCTTCATTCGTTTGCCGATTTGGGATATGACCGCATCGATTAATTCCTGATCATGGGTCAGATCCAGGGAAGCGTTTCTTCCCAGGCTGCAAGCTCCGTCAATCAACGCCTGAAGCCAGTTGGGATTCACATAAAACAGACGGATGGAGTCGGAGGGCAGCATCGATTCCGTGGGGATCAGATAATGAAAAGGCAGGTTCACCAGCAGACCTAATTGGCTCAGCCAGCCGATCAATTCATCGTCCTGATGTTCCAGGCGTACAGGCTGATTTTTCGTGAGCGCAGCAAGCTCGCCAAACACACGGCGAATATGCGTGCGGACGACCTGAGGCGAATTATCCCAATCCATCCGGGCTTGCATCCGAAATCACCTCATTCAGCAAAGTTTTGTATCGATCGTTCAACTGTTCCAGCAGGATTTGTTTTCCGCTGGATCCGGGTTGAGGGTCAGTTCCTTCTGGTGACCGGGCTGTTTTGACAAAAGAATATCCGATGGAGCTCTCATCCTTCCAATCATGAACCCGTTTTTCATTGGACGGTGAAGAAAGGTGAAGGCTTAAGAGCCCTTGATAGACCGAAGTCCTGGCCAGTGTTTCATTGCTCTGGCGCCACGAATACAGCTTTTGGGCAAAAGACTGATCCGCCAGCGCCATCGATTTTCCGATCTGCCATGCGCTGGAATAGCGAATATCCATCATTCCTATATCGGGATCATAGGCCAGCAGCTGGTCGGCGAAGCGCGCGCACTTGACTGGGGTCCTCGGATCCTCATAAGGAATCAGCGGAGACTGGTACCAGGAAACAACCTGACTTCCGTCCCGTACAACATGATTCATCGGAAAGTACCCGAGCTTGCACAGCTTCTGAATTTGCTCGCTGCTTCCCTGGTAAGGGGTAGACAGCATGTCGGCATCCAGGGATGCGAATGCCGATCCGAAATCAAAGGCGGCTTTTGCCATGGAGAAGCTCCAGTTTGCCAGCACGATCATTCTGGCCGTTTGGACATGTGCCAATGCGTCACGGCGGCTTTGCTGGCTGCTGAGACAGACCTCGTATCCTTCCAAAGATACGAGGCAGGCGGTGTGCCGAATGGCTTGGCTGTCGTCGCCGGGGGCCAGGCAGAACCGGTTTGAGACGACCGTTGCAAACCAGTCGTCATTGACGGAAGCGTCGGTCACCTTCCGATCCAGGCTTACGCCTTTTCCGTGAGCCAGCAGCGATAATGCTTCAGGGTAAGGTAATATTTCTGCTAGAAGATTCGCCGGAATATGTACATAGGTGCACGGATCTTCCGGCTTCTCATGGTCTTCCAGCGGGAGAGAAGGAACAAAAACGCCGGCTTCCGGCTGCAGCGCGTTTCCCACCGTGCTTTCGTGGAGCTGGATGCTTTCCGTCTCGTCGAACACAAGGAGGGCGAGCCAGGGCATATGGGACTGGCCCTTCAGCAAAGCCCTTTCCCAGGGAAGGGTTCTGCGGTTCAGCACGATATGGGGAAGACATTCCGCATAGTTGCCCACAGCTTCCCTAGGGGGATAGACGGAGTAGATTTGATCCGGAGACAAGTAAAATCTTTCGGATGAAACCTTGAAGTCGGTCGTTTCACTAGAGAGCCGGCAGTTGATATTGGTAACCTGCTCAACCTGAACCCGGTAGGTTCCGGCCTTCAGCGGCGGTTCACTTCTTTGCGCGAAGCGGATGGATTCTCCCATGGACAGGCTCCTTTCTTTGTTTCTTGGCATGATCTAGCTTCCCTGGCTGCCTGTGGTACGAAGAACGGGAACCGCGAAAAGCACGGCCTGCGGATTATCGGCCAAAGCTCGCGTCTGTACCTGATTCCAAGTTCCAAAGGCTTCCGCTGTATCCATTAGAAGACGGTCTCGTCTGGGATTGCTGCCAATCGTGGTTTTTACGATATTCAATACGGTTTCAGGCTCGGCGGGATACACCTTTGCCGGTTCATATACGGGAGGGTGATAAACGGCAGTTCTGATGATCAGCTCTGATGAGCTTAGAACCGATTCTGCATAGCTGCCTTCCCGGGGAAGGATATGAATTAACGAAACCGGATTATGAACGGTAATGGACATGCCTACGGGCATATCCCTCATCAAAGAAGCATCCGGTCCCGGCGCCTGGTTTCCCCATAAGGCGGACGGCATGTTTCTTACTTCGGGAACGGCTTGCAGAAACGGAACAGCTTGATCATCTTCCAGTCTTTTGATGGTGACGTGCTGTTCCATTCGAACATCGCTCAGACCCATGGGCACGATCCCGAATTTCGTTTTGTTCTGCAGCAGCCTTTGTCCGTTAAAGTACAAATCGGAGCAGGGCGTTTTCTGTTCGATCATAATTCCGGCTCTAAAACCGTCGACGATATAAACGACGCTGCCATCCGCTTTTTGATATTGGGTGAGAAGTCCGCTGGCAATGGAGATGCTGCCCAGTCTGGCTGCTCCGGCTGCCGCAGAAGCCGACGCTGCAAGCCTGGCTTTACCGTCTCCGAAGGATCCGGGAATAAAACTGTCCGCGAATTCATCCCAGCCGATGGTTCGGGTCTCCTGCGGATTGTCATCCCCGAAACCGATGGTAAAGGAGATAATGGTCCAATTGATTCTGACTTTTCCTGAAAATTTGGGTCCCCAAAGCGACAAATCTGCTCCCATCTCTACCTTGAACGTTTTGCCGATGCCGAATATTTTGATGCGGTAGGATACGCCGACGGATACCCGAACTCTGGCTTGATAAAAGAACGGCTTCCATTTCAAAATAAAATCGGCTGCAGCATAGAACCAGGCTTTCAGATTTCCCGACTCAAACAGCAGCTGCAGGCTGACGCCGGCCATCATACAGGAAGGGGTTACGGCAAAATAGGCGTCACCTTTAATTGAAATATTGCGATTGATGATCCAGGAAACACCGAGCGCCGGGATATATGGATAATGGATGTTATGGAATGCCGGATGGTGGCATCCGCCCAGGGTGATGATGAAGTCTCCTTGATAGGTTCCGCTGAACCAAAACCCGATCGCAAAGCCTCCCTGGAGCTTACAAGCCGGGTCAAACAGGAAAGAACGGTCTGTCAAAGCTGCCATGACCAGCAGTTGGCCATTTCCCGGATCGAATACGGCTTTCAGCGCAAGTTCAGCCCGCATAATCGGGCTTACTCCGGTTAATTTTGGCGGCATTGATGCATTGGATAAACCGAGCAGGGAAATGACCAGTCGATTACCCATTTCGATATTGAGCAGCGCAAAGCTTTCCAACACGCCATACGTCGTAAATCGAACCCCTGCCGATATGAAATATTGGCCCGAGGCGGGAACGATCGACTTGCTCAAAGCGCTTAAGGCCACCATCGGCGGTGTGTCCGGCCGAAGTCCCGTGTTGTCTCCCATAGCCGCTTCCACCAAAGGGAAGGACCGGACCTGGGTCAAGTCGGGCAGCTTTAAGGACCGATTCACCCCGAGCCCAAATGCCAGACCATTAACAAAGAAGAAGGGCGGTCCGCCGAGCGGCAAGCCAAGCATCAGGTAAGCAAAAAAGGTCATTTCTCCGCTGCCGGGCATCTCGCCGTAGGAACCGAGGGCCTGCAGGCTGTATTGGCCGATTTTTAAGCCTAAAACCCCATTGTAAAGCGTCTTTTCTTCGGGTGATTTATATAATCCGCCCGTCAGGCTGAACCCGGGCTTCTCCAGCGTGACCATTAAACCGCTCAGTCCAAAATCGAAGTCGCTCAGGTCTTTTAAAGAAGTCGACACGTTAAGTTCAAAAAAGTCCAGCCGGATGAACGAGATCGTAAAGCTTGCGTCGAGATATAACGTAAGCTCGGATTCGATCAGACTGACTCCGATTTTGGAGAAGTACAGGACGCCGAAGCCTTTATGGATATCAAGCCAATGGATGGTGTTTGTCGGAAGTTCCGAAGCATTCCCCGGTAGCTGAGGAAGTGCAAGCTTGTTTTTCAAGGATTGGATATAATCTATATCGAGGTTAACGGCCAGCTGTTTAATGACTAGCTGGGCAAGAAAAGTAAATTTAAATTCAACATTTTCCGTGTAACTCAAATTCAACCCTTTAAAGATAAAGCCGTCTTCGGGATTACAGAACCGGCCGATGATCGGGATGCTGGTGAGCTCCAGTTTCCGGTCAAAGTCCAAAGCCAGCTTATAACTATCTGCCGGTTTATTCGGACTTTTCCATGCTTCCAGCAACAAATGGCCAAAATGACGTATGTCACCATCGAAGACGATTTTGTTTTCGTCGGATAAATAATCGATTCCGATGGATTCGATAACCAATTCGAAGTTCAAAAACTCCGGAAGCAGGATGCCAAAATTATCGGCCACCTCACTCATTTCAAAAGAGATGTCCGGGTTGACCCATTTCCCTGCAACGACAAGGCCTTCTTTTTTCTTGAGAAAAACAATTTGAAAGAGGGCTTCCCCGATGTAAAACTCGCTGTGAAGCACGGCGGTCAGTGATTTGACGGATTCAGCATCGTAAGCTTTCATTTTATTGACGGCTCCTTAGTCTAAGTTAAGAGCTGGTTAATATCTTCAAGCTGCATGCGCTCTATAATTTTTTGGCGGTTGGTGTTATAAACGGCAATGCCGAGAGATTTGATATTAAAGAGCTTCAAGCTTTCATCGGGATGAACCGGATTTAAGATGACAAAGTTAAATGCATACTCGCAAGGCTTGGAATTGGCCTGGATGCTGGACGAATCGACGTAAACGAAGAGCTGGCGGATTTGCACTTGAATATCCGCGAGGTTTTTCAGGCCCAGCGATTCCAACGTAGACTTCATGCTCTCTTCGTTGACCTTCTGACCGCCGCCGAACGACTGGATAATGTTATTGATTTCGGTGACCAGCTCCGTCAGCGTCATGCTCTGGGCTTCAGGATCGGTAGGCATGACGAGGATTTTCGTTTTCTTTTCGTCCTTGGTCACCTCATACTGATAGACGCCTTTGAGACTACAGTTCAGAATCGTCAAATCCACGAAAGCCAGAACATTGTTGCCTCCTGCGGCTTCGATGTTGAATACCTCTTGACTCATTTCGTTCATCCTCTCCACGTAAATGATTAAAGTTTGTATAAGCTGATGTATAAGAAAGCTGCGATGCTGAATCGCCAAGAGTTACCGGACATTGAAGTCAAAAAATTCGGTTTGAAAATTGTCCGATTATACAATATGTGATGAGCTGGAAAATCAGTACGTGTGTTATGACTTGGAATTTCAAAAGCAAAAAAAGCCGCTAAATTAGCGACTTTTTCCTGTATGTCACGTGTCTTGAGCGCTCACAGCTCAACGATATCCGTGGCGATATTTTCGCAAAATTCGCTGTCATGCTCCACAAAAAGAAGGGTAGGGGCGTGCTCGAGCAGCAATTCCTCGATCTGCATTCGGGAAATGACATCCACAAAATTGAGCGGTTCATCCCATACGTACAAATGAGCCTGCTCACTGAGGCTTTTGGCGATCAGCACTTTCTTTTTTTGGCCTGCGCTAAACGTCGAAATGTCCTTCTCCAATTGCAGCCTTGAAAAATCAAGCTTTCTTAATATGGATTTGAACAGACTTTCATCAATGTGCCGGGCGGCGGCAAATTCGGATAAGCTTCCTTCAAGGCCTGACGTGTCCTGGGATACGTACGAAATTTTAACTTGGGGATCTTTTCGGAGATGGCCTGTATACGTGATCCGTTCATCACAGATCAGTTTCAGGATGCTTGATTTTCCAGATCCGTTTTTGCCGAAAAGAGCGATGCGATCCCCCTGTTTGACCGTGAAATTCACATCTTTACAAACCGTCTTGGAGCCATACGATATCGATACATGTTCCAACTGCACAAGTTCATCTTTGTGAAAATCCAATGGATGGATCTGCAAACGTTCCGCACTCTCGATATTTTTGAGGAGTTTGGATTTTTCGCGGATGGCTGCTTGCTGTCTTTGCTCCAAGTTTTTGGAACGTTTCATCATTTTGGCAGCCTTATGTCCGATATATCCTTTGTCCACCTTGGAACCTGAATTTCGGGTGCCGTTTTTCGTCCGTTCGACTTCATGCGACCAGCCTCCCGTGCGTTTGGCGGAATCGGATAAACGTTTAATGTCTTTTCTTAATTTATCGTTGCTTGCGAGCTCGAATTGATCTTGTCTTTGTTTGTTTTCCCACCAAGCGGAAAAATTCCCTTTCTGAATCTCGATATTGGTTTTATTGATGGAAAGGATGTGGTCTACGCAATGATCCAGGAAGGAGCGATCGTGGGATACCAAAATAAAACCGCTTTTGCTGCTGATGTAATTGCTGACGAGTTTTCTGGCATGGATGTCCAAATGATTGGTAGGCTCGTCAATGAGCAAAAACCGATTTTCCTTCATAAACAAGGCAGCCAGCAATATTTTCGTCTGCTCCCCGTTCGACAGTGAACTGAAAGGCCGATACAATACATCTTCCGAAACCTTTAGCAGGTTCAGTTCTCGTACAAGTTTCCAATGCAGGTACTCTGGATAAACGTCCTCGACGACCTCGATCGTCATCGCATCTTTATTTTCGACGTGGAAAGGAAAGTACTCGAAACTAACGTTCGCAGATATCGTACCACTATATTCGTATTTGCCGAGCAGCAGGTTAAGAAACGTCGTTTTTCCTCTGCCGTTCCTTCCCGTAAAGCCCAATTTCCAATCCGTATCCAATTGAAAGCTTACATTCTCGAATATGTTATCGTAACTGCCTTCATAGGCAAAAGTCAGGTTAGAGACGTTTATTAATGACACAAGGGATCATCCTTTTCATTTAATTTAGATGGCTAAATGATAGAGGAAATGACCATGACATGGATCCCTTTTTTGATAATCTGAATAAGCTTTCTAATCAGAGTTCCGATTTAACCGTATGGTGGACCATGTCAATGTTCATCCTCAGCGACAGGCCCACATAAACATCTACAACCTCTAATTCGGTCATCCTCTGGTCCCCCCTTTAAAAGTTCTGTATTTCAATAGAGAAAACTTAACATGGTTTATAATCATGGGTCAAGTTGCGGGGACTCGGCATCATCATACCGGTTTTGCAACGATACAGCCAAGTCCTATACTTTATCCGGTTGCTGTTAAAATATGTAAGCGCTACACTCGGAGAGAAGGAGCGAATCGAAACCAAGGCCATTCGAGTTTCATGCTCCTTTAGCCTGCTTTTCTTGGAATGTAAATTCACGCAGAAAGGAAGGTGGTGTCGTAACGTGCTTGGCGATGCAGGGGAGTAGCTGGAAACCGGGGATCTGCTGCAAGCGAAATTCAGAGGGAGAAGGAATAATGTTGTCATTGTAAAGCTGTTCGATCGAAGAACGCAAACCTTGAAGGGAGCACCGTACATGATAACTTCGGCACCTGAAGGATTTGACCAATACCGCGATAACATACCGCGCGGCGTGGTCGAGACGGTGGAGTATGACTCCGCAACGGTCGGCAATGTACGTAAAGCATTGGTGTACAAGCCGCCAGGATTTTCTTCGGCACTTACGTACCCTGTCCTTTATCTGCTGCACGGGATAGGCGGGGACGAAACGGAGTGGCACAACCATGGCGCTCCACAGACCATTCTCGACAATCTCTACAACGACAGCCTGCTTGAACCGATGATTGTTGTATTTCCCAACGGCCGCGCCATGCCTAATGATCGCGCGGAGGGAGACCTTTTTGATCCCGAGAAAATAAGAGCTTTCGAACGGTTTGAATCCGATCTGCTTCATGACCTTATCCCTTATATCGAGTCCAGTTATCCTACAAGTACAGCCAGGGAAAACAGGGCAATCGCCGGCTTGTCCATGGGGGGAGGACAGTCCTTGAACATCGGACTCAGCCATCTTGAGCATTTCGCTTGGGTCGGCGCCTTTTCGGCAGCTCCGAACACCAAAGCCCCGGAGCTGCTCGTGCCCGATCCGGCCAAAGCGTCTTCGCTGCTCTCGTTGTTATGGATTTCCTGCGGCGATCAGGACAATCTCATCCAGATCAGCATCGGCGTACATCAATACCTGGAGCAGCAAGAAGTACCTCACATTTGGTATGAAGAGAGCGGAGGACATGACTGGCCGGTGTGGAAGAACGATCTGTACCTGTTTTCGAAACGCCTTTTCAAATGATTGCCCGCATTCAATCACTCGTTGAAAGAAGTCCGTAAAGGTTGCTGTGACGATGTTAAATCAGTATCCATTAAAATATCAGGAGGTATTCCGATATGTTTAAATTTGGGAAAAAATTGATGACCGTTGTTCTTGCAGCTTCCATGAGCTTTGGTGTCTTCGCCGCAACTTCTGGAGCCGCGACGGATTATTGGCAGAACTGGACAGATGGCGGAGGTACGGTCAATGCCGTGAACGGTTCAGGCGGAAACTACAGCGTAACCTGGCAGAATACGGGGAATTTCGTTGTGGGTAAAGGCTGGACGTACGGGACGCCTAATCGTGTAGTAAATTATAACGCTGGTGTATTCTCACCTTCGGGTAACGGATACCTGACTTTTTATGGCTGGACCCGAAATTCCCTGATCGAGTACTACGTGGTAGATAACTGGGGAACATACCGTCCGACAGGTACGTATAAAGGCACCGTAAACAGCGATGGCGGCACGTACGACATCTATACCACGATGAGATACAATGCCCCTTCGATTGACGGCTATCAAACATTCCCGCAATACTGGAGTGTCAGACAGTCCAAACGTCCCATCGGAGTAAACTCCACGATCACGTTCAGCAATCACGTGAATGCATGGGCAAGCAAAGGCATGTACTTGGGCAGCAGCTGGTCTTATCAGGTAATGGCAACCGAAGGATATCAAAGTAGCGGAAGCTCAAACGTAACCGTCTGGTAATCGTTTTCATTGTGAAGGGAATCGGAAAGCAGGGGTATCCTGAATTCCTGAACTGAACCAAAGCAGGACAGGTCCATGATCTGTCTTGCTCCCAGCTTCAGTTTCGAAGGAGGTCGTTGAATGGGAAAGTGGATGATATTGCTTTCAATTCTAGCTGTTGCTGCTTTGAGTGCTTGTTCAACCGCCGGCTCCGCAGTGAGTGATGATCTTATTCTGGTTGAGGGTGGTACGTTTAAGAGCAGTAAGTCCGCTTATAGCGGCAAGGGCGTTACCCTGTCTGATTTCTATATCGGGAAAACCGAAGTGACTCAGAAGCAATGGATGGAGGTCATGGACAATAATCCGTCCGGCTTCAAAGGAGAAGACCGGCCGGTTGAGAGGGTAAGCTGGTATGATGCGGTGGAATATTGCAACAAGCGCAGCATCAAGGAAGGTTTGAAACCTTATTATACAATTGATAAGGATACAATCGATCCAAATAATAAAAATGAATATGATAACCTGAAATGGACCGTTACCATCAACGAAGGATCAAACGGTTATCGCCTGCCTACAGCAGCGGAGTGGGAATATGCTGCAAGCGGAGGGCAGAAAAGCAAGAATTATACGTATAGCGGCAGCAACAATGCTGATGAAGTGGCCTGGTACTGGATGAATGCGGGGGACAAGCCGTTAACCGGAGAATGGAGCTGGCCGGTCATTGAGAACAACCGCACACAAACGAAACCTGTCGGTACACAGAAGGCCAATGAGTTGGGTATTCATGATATGTCCGGCAATGTAAGAGAATGGTGCTGGGAATGGCACAGCCACCCCGAAAGCCCGGAGAATACTTGGCGAGTAACCAAGGGCGGAGGCTGGGTCAGCGGGATGAACAATATGGAGATTTCTTTTCCAGGCAAATTCGATGCTAATGGCTTAGGGCCCGATCAGGGTTTGAGGGTTGTACGAGGAAAATAAAGGGGGCCCCTTCAATAGAGAAGGGCTCTTTCCTTTGAAACTAAAAAGATCATTTTGAACCAATCATCTTTAAAAATGAATATCTGTTCTTTCAAGTTTGTTATAGTTCGAATAAGGAGAAGTGTATAAAATGGGTACAACACCCATGTAAGCGCTTTAAACTAAGTGGGTGAATTTGAATGGAGGTGTATGATGAAAAGGAAGACATGGGTTGCGTTAATGGTTTCGGGAGTGGTTTCATTATTATTTTCAGTAAGCGCTTTCGCGGGGTATGTATTTTGGGAGCCGCTAACGTACCACAACCCGAGCACATGGCAAAAGGCTGATGGTTATTCCAATGGTTCGATGTTTAACTGCACCTGGAGGGCGAATAATGTTAATTTTACGAGTGACGGCAAACTGAGGCTGGGTTTGACAAGTTCTGCGTACAACAAATTCGATTGCGGGGAATACCGAACAACCAACAAACATGGGTATGGTCTGTACGAGGTGAGCATGAAGCCTGCCAAAAATACGGGAGTCGTATCTTCCTTCTTCACCTATACAGGGCCTGCGGACGGGACGCAGTGGGATGAGATTGATATTGAATTTTTGGGAAAAGACACGACGAAAGTGCAACTCAATTATTACACGAACGGCGTCGGCGGTCATGAAAAAATCATCAATCTGGGCTTTGATGCGTCCCAAGGCTTTCATACGTATGCATTCGACTGGCAGCCCGGTTATATCAAGTGGTATGTCGACGGTGTTCTGAAACATACGGCCACAACGAACATTCCGAAGACGCCGGGTAAAATTATGATGAACCTGTGGAACGGAACTGGCGTGGATCACTGGCTTGGACCGTACAATGGAGCCAATCCGCTGTATGCCGAATACGACTGGGTGAAGTATACAAGCAACTAAAATGGCCAAAGCACAATAAAGTAAAATCATGAAAGGGAAAGTGGAGAGGTATGCTCTCCGCTTTCCCTCTTTTTAATTGCATAAAAAAGGGAGTCCGGAAGCGAAAAATACAGATGATTAAACGAAAAAACGGCTGTTTTTTTGCATTTTTACAAGGAACATTGCACTAATACAACATTCATATCCATTTTCCAATATCCTAAATTAATGCAATAAATGTTGTAATATTAGTATGGGCATACATACGGATCATTCATTATGATGGACTCTGTAAACAACATTACTACATAGACAGGGGGAACAAAGGTTGGACATGAGCAAAAAAAGAAAAATAGGCAGTTTGGCACTCGCCGGAGTGTTCGCGCTTTCCGCTGTACTCAGCGGGTGCGGCAGCAGTGGACAGAGTAAAGAAGCTGCGTCGGGCACACCAAGTGCTGCACTGGAGATGAAGGATGGTAAATATGATCCGCCTGTCAGCATCACGTATTTGCGGCCATGGGGTCCGGATGTGAAGTTCAAATCAGGTGAGGACCAGGACAACAACGTACACACCAAATGGGCAAAAGACAAGCTCGGCATTGAATTGAAAAATCAGTGGGTTTCACCGTCCACCAATAATGCATTCGAAACCAAGCTGCGCCTCTCGCTTGCTTCCAATGCGGAGATGCCAGACATTATTTCGTATCGCGGGGAATTCAATCTGGTGCGCGAGTTGATCGAAACTGGCAAATTTGCAGATGCTGGCGAATTGTTTGATCAATATGCGAGTGATACGTGGAAAGCAGCCGTTAATGAAGATCCTTCCGTATGGTACCCGTACATGCAGGACGGCAAACGAATCGGCATTCCGATTCTCGACTATGCCTATAACGGAGATCCGGTGATGTGGATTCGGGAAGACTGGATGAAAAAATTCAATCTGAAAGCACCGGAAACATTAAGTGATCTTGAAGTAATCATGGAAACGTTTACAAACAAAGATCCGGATGGAAACGGCAAAAAAGATACGTATGGTCTGACGATCGGATTCAAAAATTGGTTGAACACCTGGATGTCTGATGCAGGCTGGATTTTCGGAGCGTATGGCACGATGCCGAATCAATGGAACCTGAATGCAGATGGCAAGCTTGAATATGGCTCCGTCACACCTGGTGCAAAACAGGCTCTTGCCACATTGCAGGACTGGATGAGCAAAGGGTATATCCCGGAAGAAGCGGGCGTTTATGACGAGACCAAAGCTGCGGAAGAATTTACGGCAGGTAAAGCAGGCATTGTTGTAGGACCTCACTGGATGCCGTCATGGCCGCTGGAGGATGTGAAGAAAAATAATCCGGAAGCTGAATACAAAGCTTATCCCATTCCGGCCGGACCAGATGGCAAAGCAGGCAGACGTGGTACATCGAACGGTAATGGCGTGATCCTGATTAACAAGGACATGAAGAACCCGGAAGCCTTCTTCACCTACCAGAACTATCTCTTTGACCACTATGCGAATCCAACAGAAGGCGATGAATTCGAACACGGCTTCGCTGAAGGATATGACTGGGCTATGGTTGACGGCAAACCTTCTACAGATGCCGGTGCGACCGGCGGATATTTGCCTGAGAAGTACACGTTGACATTTGACGGTGCACGGATTCCAAGTCTGAGCATGACCACACTCGCGAAGCTTGCAAGCGGGGAAGAAGCAACAACGCCTTTCGAGAAAAAAATGAAATCCGGCGTGCCGGAACCGATGCTTGCAGCAGCCAAAATTGTTATGGATCAAAAAGATATCGTCTATAACCAAATGTTCACAGGCGCTCCAACCATGACGATGCAAATGAACAACGATATTCTGTCGAAGATGGAGAAGGATTTGTTCTCGCAGATCGTTTATGGCAAAGCTCCGGTAGACGCGTTTGACGGCTTTGTCGAGAAGTGGAAATCTTCCGGCGGGGATCAGATTACGCAGGAAGTAAACGAGTGGTATCAATCCGTAACAAGCGGAAAATAAAGCGAAAGATTAATTACAACAGCTGCATGAGCAGTCTTGTTCGTATGAATAGACTAAGTCGTGTGAACAACTGGACCAAGAAGCAAACGAAATTGAAAAGGCATTGTCGGAGATCATTCCGGCAATGCCTTTTGGCTGTACGGGCGTTGGAACAAGCGCGTCTCACATCTCTAGGTTCGGGCAATCGAACAGCCAGCCTTTGGATTCCGCGTTGTATCACACGGGCAGATTCTCCCTGTACTCTTGCGGGGTCACGTCATAGAATTTTTTGAACACCCGGATAAAATAGGCGGTATTGTTGTACCCGACAAGCTCGGCAATCTCAAATACTTTTGCACTGGATGAACGCAGGTAATACGCTGCTTTTTCCATACGCAACCGATACACATAGGCGGTAAGAGCTTCTCCTGTCTCTGCCTTGTATACCTTGGACAAATACACCGGATGAAGGTGAACATGCTCTGCTATAGCGGGCAAGGAAACGTCATCAGCGAGGTGATGGTCTACAAAGCTTTTGACACTGCGCACGATCGTGCTGTGATTGTCCTTCAGCTCTTGTTCCGCATCCTCACTGATCGAATGAAGCGTCCGGATGGACCAGTCTTTCAGCTGCTGCGCGGTGGCATAACTCGGTGCCTGAAAGTATCGATACGTTTCGGCAGGAAGCACGGAAGAGATCTGTTTGCCGTTCTTGTGAATGATGTAAGCAAACGCCCCCGCCAAGGCATGATACACTTCGATGGTCGTTTCCGCAATGTCATGATGCTCGCCTGAATGCAGCAGTTCATCAAAGATTACCTCGATTTTCTGCTCCACTTCGTCAAAACGTCCGGCTTCCAGCAAACTGATCAGCGTAGGCGGTTTGTACAAGGAACGGATCGCCGGCACCGGATGCACATCCGGATCATCCGAAGCCGTAACGAACAGGCCTCGTACCTGACCCATCCGCTTGCGCATGGAACGTACGGCTCCCTCGTAAATTTCACCGATCTCGTAAGGAAACTTGCCCCAATGGGAGACCGAGATGGAGATGGCGCCTTTCAAGTAGAGCTGTACATTCGTTTGAATCTGGGCTGCATACTGCTCCAGCAGGGCTTGCGGTTTCTCATCCTTGGTCAACCCTGTTGATGCGCCGTGTTTAACGCTGGCCAGTACAACGAGATAATCGTGGACATCCCGTGTGTGCCAGATATGAAAATGATGCTGCATCACTTCACTGATGATATTGCATATCGCGTATTCCATTAGAGAAAGATCATGCTGGCCCATCTCGGATAAATGCTCCTCCATACGGATCACCAGCATGCCCAGTTCTTCACCGACCGAGTAGGGCAGCTCCAGCAATTCAAGCTTGTCCGACAGGGCTTGCGGAGAATAGGTTTTGCCTGTGAGGAGTTCATGAAGCATGGTCGATTGCAATAGAGGCAGGTTCTCCTGAAAAGCATGCAAGGCACGTTGATATGACGCAGCAGTTTCCCATTTTTGCTTGATCCGGTCCACGAGTCGCTGCACGGTCTCGATCAGGTCTTCATCACTAACAGGCTTGAGCAAATAGTCGAAACTTTCCAGCGCCATCGCCTGTTTGGCATATTCAAAATCGGCATATCCCGATAAAAGAACGGTCTGCACATGCGGCCAGCGTTCGTGAATGGCTGAAATCAGCGCAATGCCGGACATCTCCGGCATGCGAATGTCTGTAATAACGATATCAATATCGTGATTTTCCATGATTTCAAGCGCTACCGCGCCGGACAAGGCTTCGTGAACCGTGCCGATTCCGCAGCTCTCCCATGGAATCGTTTCGGCTAACGTTTCCACGACCGATTTTTCATCGTCAACCAATAAAATCTGTAACATGCGTATCACCTACTCTTTGATATTGTCGTGCCATGTGATGCTTACTTTAACGCCGCCGGTTGGCGAATGTTCATAATGTAGTCCGGCCCCGTCACCATACAAAAAGTACAAACGTTGATGAACGTTCCAGGTGCCGCAACCCATATGTTCATCCAGTGGTTTCAACAGATTGCTCTTCAATTGATTCAGCTGTTCATCCGTCATGCCAAGTCCGCTGTCTTCAACGGTAATCTTGTACTTGTCATCCTTGCAATCTGCAAAAATGGTAATATGGCCGTCCTCGGATCGAGGCTCAATGCCATGAATGATAGCGTTCTCTACGATAGGCTGAAGCGTGAGTCTTGGAACGGTTTTGTCCAAAATATCATCAGGTACGTCGATCGTAAAATGCATCCGTTCCAGTCTCAACGACTGGATTTCCAAATAATTTTTGACCATTGTCAGTTCTTCCTTGACCGTGGCTTGATCCTTCTCCGACCTTGTTATGTATCGATAATACTCACCCAGATTCAGAGCCATGGCGACCACGGCTTTTTCGTTTTTCATCCTGGCCATGTTTTTGATGTAGAAGAGGCAGTTATAAAGAAAATGCGGATTAATCTGCGACTGCAATTGCTTCAGCGTAGCTTCGCGTCTTCTCAGCTGCTCCTCGTACACATTCTCGATCAATTCCTGAATGCGCTGTGCCATGATGTTAAATCGTGCAAACAGCAGACTGAACTCGTTCCGTGACGAATGCTGCAAACGAACGGAAAAGTCCCCGGTCGACAAGCGATTCGTACCTTTCACCAGTTGAAGAAGCGGGAGTTGAACGCTCCGGTACAAGACATACAACACAACCACGCTCATGGCGATCAGTACCGTGATGGAAGCAAAAAAGAGATTGCGGCTGCTCGTAATCGGTCTCAGAATTTGCTGCATGGGAACATAATCGACATAATACCATCCCAGGCTGCCGGATTGAATATAGGAAACATAGTATTCGGTATGATCCAGGTTGGTAGTAAAGCCGCCTTTGCCTTGCAAGTCCATCTCCCGCAGTTTGCCTTGAACCGCTTTCAAGGTGTCATTGCCGCTGCTGTTGCTGATCAGGCCGAGTTCGGGATGAAACATGAAGGGATCGCCCTTGTTATTTAACTTGTTCTGATCCAGCATCGCCGTCAAATGACGAACAGGGAAGCTGATCTTTGTGATTAATCTGGCTTTGTCCGGTTTGATGCTCGCTGTGGTCGGGTCCGTGGTGTACCATTCAAACTGGTTAAGCGTATACGTCCATGATTTCGAGAGCGGTTTCGTGAATTCGTCTTCCCGGTACGGAATAGAAGCATAATAATCCGTCGAGATGACTTTTTGCAAACGCGGAAAATACAACGTAATCGTTGAATGCCATTTGCTGGCCGCATTGTACAGGTTCAACTTTTCAAGAATGGCGCTGCCTACCTTGACACGTTCATAAGGGTTATCTTTATAGTCCGGACGCTGGTATTCCTGAATGCTGGAATCCTGGCCAATGGACATGCCGTAAAGAGACAACTGGTAAATATTGGATTCTACCGAATCGGCAAAAGTCGATAGATGATTCATCGAATTATTCTGGATTTCATGTTCGATCACGCGTACGCTCTCCCTGTTCGAGTACGTGTACAGAAACAGCACCAGTACCAGCAACACGATGAACAGCAGGGTGATTTTGGTAAAGACATTCAGACGGGCGAACAACGTTCAACCTCCTCAACTCATTTAAATATTGTTATCGTTGTTGCAATATTAGGATATAGATCGCAAATGGCCGTTGCTATAATTTTAATATACAAGTTCATGCGGACTTGTAAAATACAAAATTTAGAACATGGGGGATGTTGGGGTGAAGGAACATACGTTGGAAACGCCGCATAAACGGCGTGCCGCCAAGACGAAAAAACGCTGGAATATGCGGCGAAACTGGTCCTTGCATATGATGCTTGTACCGGCTGTTTTGCTGGCGATCATTTTTCAGTACATACCAATGGGCGGCATCGTCATCGCTTTTCAGGATTTCAAGCCTTACTTGGGATTTACTGAATCCAAATGGGTTGGTTGGGATAATTTCAAATATTTGTTCTTGTATCCGGATGTTGGGCAAGTGATCTGGAACACCCTGGTGATTGCTTTTTTCAAAATCATTGCAGGGCTGATCGCTCCATTTTTGTTCGCCATCTTGTTAAACGAGGTTCGCTTGGTCGCTTTTAAAAGGGTCAGCCAAACGCTCGTATATCTGCCGCACTTTCTCTCATGGGTCATTCTCGGCGGAATTTTGCTGGATATCCTGTCTCCGCAAGGAGGCATGGTGAACAAACTTATCGTTGCGCTGGGCGGGGACCCCATCTTTTTCCTGGGGGATGGAACGTGGTTTCGTATAACACTGATTGTCAGTGATGTCTGGAAGGAATTTGGTTTCGGCACGATCGTATTTCTGGCTTCTCTCTCGGGCATCAATCCGGCGTTGTACGAAGCGGCCGAAGTGGATGGAGCCAACCGGTTCAAGCAGACGCTGCACATCACCATCCCTGCGCTGATGCCAATTACGATCGTACTTATGACACTCTCCATCGGAAACATTCTGAATGCAGGATTCGATCAGGTATTCAACCTGTACAATCCGCTCGTTTACGACAAAGGAGACATTATCGATACTTTCGTATATCGACTCGGTATCTTGAACGGCAAGATGAGTTTTGCCACAGCGGTAGGTTTGTTCAAATCCGTGGTTGCGACCATTCTGATCGTTATCTCATACCGACTCGCTTACAAACTGGCTAACTATCGCGTGTTCTAGAGAGGAGAATAGGGCTTGTATTACAAAACAAAAGGATATCGAATATTCAGCGTTGCCAATTATATTTTTCTCGGCGTATTATCGCTGCTCTGCATATTGCCTATCATTCATATTTTGGCCGTTTCGTTCAGCAGCATGGCGCCAGCTTCTTCGAATCTGGTCAGCTTCTGGCCGGTCGGCTTTACGACGGACGCCTACGTAAAGACGTTTGGCAATTCGAATTTTATTGACTCCCTCTGGGTCTCGGTGAAACGGACCGTCATCGCTACCATCCTCGGTATGGTGATCATGCTGATTACGGCATTTCCGTTATCGAAGGAGGATATCAACTTTAGGGGCCGTTCGATCTACACATGGTTCTTCGTATTTACCATTTTGTTCAGCGGCGGCCTGATTCCAAGTTATATCCTGATTCAAAAACTTGGTCTGATGGATACCATTTGGGCGCTGGTTCTGCCGGGAGCACTGTCTGTGTGGAATGTCATCCTGATGATGAACTTCTTCCGGGGCCTGCCCAAGGAACTGGAGGAAGCTGCCTATCTGGATGGTGCAGGTCATATCAAAACGCTGGCGCTGGTCTACGTGCCGCTGTCTCTTCCGGCCATTGCCACGCTGTCACTTTTCACCATGGTAGGTCAATGGAACTCCTGGTTTGACGGCATGATCTATATGTCGGACGTTAAAAATTATCCGCTTGCTTCGCTGCTTCAGACGATCATTGTGCAGCAGGATCTCAGCAAAATCAATGTAGACCCGTCCATGCTGGAGAACGTTTCCCAGCGTACGGTTCGGGCCGCTCAGATCTTTATCGGGGCACTGCCCATCCTGGTGATCTATCCATTTTTGCAACGCTTTTTCGTAAAAGGCATCGTCATCGGGGCAGTGAAGGAATAGCACTGCCCTGCATGTCAACATACATTAGGGGAGGAATACGAGTGAAAAAAGGATTGGCTTGTCTCGTGGCAGGAAGCATGATGGTTTCCCTGGTCTGTCCGGCGGTTGCCGGAGCAGAAAGCACATCGAAGCAAGCGGAGGCGGGACAGGTGCAGGCGGGCAGCCTGCATTCCGCCCCGTATCGGGATATGACGGGACACTGGGCAGAAAATGCCGTGATGCGGATGCAGAATCTGGCTTTGATCAAAGGGTATACCGACGGCACGTTCAAACCGAATGAACGCATCAGCCGCGCCGAGTTTGTTGTGATGCTGGACCGGATATTTGGTTTTGCCGGCGGGCAGCAATCAGCGTCAACAGCATTTTCAGACATGAGCGAAAAGGATTGGTACTATGATGCCCTGGTTCGAGCGAATGGATCGGGAATCATTCAGGGAACCGATGCTGCACATCTGTCACCAGACATGCCTATCACAAGGCAGGATGCCGCAGTCATGGCAGATCGGGCGTTCCAACTATCGACAGGCAATGAGGACGAGCAAGCGCTAACCGGTTTCAAAGATGAGAAAGAAGTGGCAGACTACGCCAAAAAAGCGTTCAGTTATTTGATTCAGGAGAAAATTGTAAACGGATACAATGGAAAACTGGCTCCGAAGTCAGATATTACGCGAGCACAGGCAGCAACGTTGATGTCCAACATGATCACGGATGTGAAAAGTGCTCCCGGTACGTATGAATCAAGTGTTGATGGCAATCTGGTTATCCGATCATCTGACGTCACGCTCAAGGATATGACCGTTAGCGGCAATTTGCTGCTCACCGAAGGTATTGGCGAAGGCAGAGTGACGCTGGATGGTGTGACGGTTACGGGAAGTGTCATTATAAAAGGTGGAGGAAGCCACTCCATCGACATTCGCAGCTCCAAACTGAAGCAGGTTGTCGTCGATAAAGCTTCCGGTTCCGGCTTGGTGCATGTGGACATCGCTGGAAACAGCTTGGTGGGAGCAATGACCGTCATACGCAAAGCAACGGTTGAACTGTCTGACGAGAGCGTGATTGATACGTTGAGCGTGAACAGCAAAGCTCGACATACCCGTATTGATGCCAAAGGCAAGATCAAGCTGCTCGATGTGGAGGCTGGCAGCGTGCTTGTCAACGGGAAAACGGTTACAAAGGGGCGGCACAGCGTTAATATGACGTCAGACAACGAGCAGTCTGCACAACCGAAACCTTCCACGCCTGGCAGCGGTTCAACCGTTTCATCACCGTCCTCCCCGGCTGGAGAGACACCTTCCGTTCCAGGTAATCCGGCGGGGGAGAAGCCGATTCCGGCAACAACGATCCCGGACGAGGATTGGGAAATGACCTGGAATGACGAATTCGACGGTGCTGGCGTGGATGATTCCAAATGGACGGTTCAGGATACCGGACTTGTCTATAACAATGAACTGCAATATTACAGTCCGGATAATACACGCATCGTCAAAGATGGCGCTCGAAGGGTACTGCAAATTGAGGCGAAACGGGAGCAAAAAAGTGGCAAATCCTATACTTCAGGCAAACTGATCACGATGGGGAAAGGAGACTGGACCTACGGCAAAGTTGTCGTTCGGGCGAAGCTTCCGGTGCAGCAGGGCATGTGGCCGGCCATCTGGATGATGCCTACGGATGAATCGCATTACGGTGGATGGCCGGCTTCCGGCGAAATCGATATTATGGAGCTGATCGGCGGCAAAAACAAAGACCACGAAGTGTACAGCACGATCCACTATGATGCCGTGAAGCCTGATGGCTCGCACGGGCATGACCAAGGCAAGTTTACATTGCCCGCCGGAGAGTCCTTTGCAGATGAATATCATGATTTTCAGGTGGAATGGCTGCCTGGCATGATTCGTTTCTACGTGGATGGCAAGCTGCATCATCAAGTGAATAACTGGCAAACAACCGCGGCAGGACAGCCGGAGAGCTACACTTTCCCTGCACCGTTCGACCGGCCGTTCTATCTGATTCTTAACCTTGCGGTAGGCGGAGACTGGCCGGGTTCACCTGAAAACGGATTTGTGTCCGAGAAGATGAATGTGGATTTTGTTCGGGTATATTCCTATAAAAAAATGAACGAATGGCCCGACGTCACTTCGAATCCAATCGAGCCTGAACGGAAGCGGGATCCGCAAGCAGATGGCAACCAGATATATAATGAACGCTTTACCGAAGGCGTCGATGCAGCCGGTGTACCGAATGAATGGAAGTTCATTACGAATGCAGGCGGAGCTGGTAAAGTGGAGGTTGTTGACGATGAACAGAAGGGCAAAGCGGCGAAGGTGACCGTCTCACAGCCCGGAACCGAGGGTTATTCCATACAGCTGACACAAATGCCGATGTACGTGAAGAAAAACAGAAAATACAGAGTGCAGTTTGATGCCAAAGCATCTGCCCACCGTGTCATTCGTTCGAAAGTGACGCAATTCGAGAAAAGCTGGACGAATTACTCGGAGGAACACAGCTTTTCGTTGACTACGGATTGGCAGCCCTATGAATACACCTTTAACATGCGAAATGGCTCAGACAATAATGCCCGATTTGAATTCAATCTGGGGCTGGATGACGCTGCAGTCATGGTATCCAATGTCAGACTGATCGATATCGGTGAGGCTGACGCTGTACCTGTGGAAAGAAAAGCACTGCCGGATGGAAATTTGGTGTATAACGGTACATTTGATCAAGGCAAGGGGCGGCTTGGTTTTTGGTCCAATCGGATTGAATCCGGTGCCGAAGCCCATATTTCCGTGAATAACTTCCTGAAGTTCCCGATCATGGAACGGCAGCTCGTGGTTGATGTGAAGCAAACCGATGGTCAGCCTGATCAAGTAGCTGTGGTACAGCCGGATATGAAGCTGGAAGCTGGCACCACCTATGGATTCTCTTTTGATGCAAAGGCGGATGCGCCTCGTACGATGGACATCGGCTTGTCAACCGCAGAGGGACATGACGTGCAAATCCATCAAGGACAGCAGATCCAGCTCGGGCAAGAGATGAGAAACTACACCGGTGAAATCGTGATCGGACAGAGCGGAACGACAGCAACAACCGCAACAGCCGAACTGAAGCTTTTATTCGGCAGTTCTTCAGGCAAGGCCTACGTCGATAATGTAAGGCTGACCAAGCGGGGAAAACCGGTTTCGGTTCAGGGCTATGCCCATATTCCTGCAACTGAGGCATGGATGATGCAAGGTTTGCAGCTCGAAAATTCCGATGAAGGCGGCCAACATGTCAGCTACATGGACGAAGGCGATCTGCTGCAATTTAAAATCGATGCAGCAAACGATGGGGCATATGCCTTTTCCACCCGGATGGCGAGTGCCAAAGCGGATTCAAAAATCCGATTCAGCGTCAAAGATGAACAAGGCAATACGGTTGCAAGCTCGGAGCTTCTGCTTGGAGATACGGGCGGGTGGCAAACCTACAAAACCGTGTATCTGCCAGCGGTTTCCCTGAAAGCGGGAAACTCTTATTATGTTAATTTTGAAGGGAACGAATATAATACACGCTGGCTGGACGTTTCTCAGAATAAGCTGCAGAACGGCGAGTTGACGCAGGATCGAAGCGGTTGGGAACTGATTCCTGATGATCTCGTGGCTTCACATGGGGAAGATGAGGGCATTCGCATTACTTTGCCGGGTGCAAGTGAAAATGGACGGGAAGCGTTATTGCAGCAAGGTCAGCTTTCCCTGGAGTCGGGCAAGACGTATCGCTTGAATTTTGATGCCTCTGCATCCGCTCCAACATCCGTGCAAGCGGTAGTCTCGCAGGAGGGAAGCGGAGACAGGTATATGGATGAAACGGTAAACCTGACTGAAACCAAACAGCGATACACTTATACATTTACAACGGGGGACACCGCGGGTGCGGCTGCCTTGTTGGACTTTGGTTTTGGTACTGCTCCAGCGGGCGAGCACAGCGTATCCATTCAAAATGTGATGCTGTTCGAAGTGAATCCCGATGCGGATCAGGGCGGACAGCCGGTACACGTCAATCTGATATCGAACGGTGACTTTGCCAAAGGAAGCGACGGCTGGTTTAGTCATTCTGACGGGAATAACTCGGAACTGGTATTTACCGTCGAGAATCGGAAGCTGCAGGCTCGTATTGGTCAGGCGGGGAATAATCCGTGGGATCGGCAAGTGATTAATGAAGGTTTCGCGATGCAGCAGGGTTACAAATACAAACTGACGTTCAAGGCCGAAGCGGATAAAGCACGAAAAATGGGCCTTGGCGTCGGCTGGGTTGACGTTCCCGCAGGATACGCATGGCATGGATTTTTCGGTGAGCGAGTGGACTTGTCCACCGATGAGCAAGAATACACCTTCACGTTCGACACAACCGAGCAAAGCTATGCGAACAGCCGTATTGTATTTGATATGGGCAGCATCAGCGGTGCCGAAGACGGGAATACAAGCATTACGTTGTCCGATGTGAGGCTCATCAACATGGGACCAGTCCAATAGAACGTAAGGAACCAAGTCCATTCGCGGCCTGGTTCCTTTCATTCTTATGTTAAAAAACCTCTATATAGGTTGAACTAGAAATTTACACGAAAACGGAGGGGGCAGAAAGAATCTGCAGAAGCGGAGCTAAAAGCTTTTTGTAAGAAAGCTCCATCGAAAGCATACGCTTCGTGTTTATCACCGGATTTTCCCTTTGAAAAAGGGGATCAAAAAAAATCTGGGGATAATAGCGATCGGAAGATGGTTCTGACCACGTAGTGACTCTGTGTAAAAATGATTGGTTCAGCCTATATAGATAGCCTGCAAACGTCTACCACACCATCGCAATACGAATAACATCTTCTTTCGCCAGGTCCTTACCCAGCACAACTTCCATTAGTTCAAGATCGGTAAGTGCCTTAATTCCATGTCTGGTTCCAGCCGGAATTTGCAGAACATCGCCCGCCTTTAGCTGGCGTCGTTTACCCTCCATAAGGATTTCCGCGCTGCCCGTCACAATCGTCACGATTTCTTGCCGCTCGAGATGCTGATGGTAGCTCGTATATTTTCCGTGGATCAGCTTCACCTGCTTGATCATCACTCCATTTCCCGTTTCATCGTTCCAATCGTTCAGAACCCGGTAGGAGCCCCATCTTTTCTCTTCATACTTCGCAAATCGCGGCATATGTTCGAGCTTATCCTTGATTTGATTTGCTTTGCCCTTGTTAGCAATGAGGATGCCATCGGAACTGGCCGCTACGATGAGATCGGAAACGCCGATCATTTCGATCGGATAGGAAAGCTCGTTAATGATATGGCTGTTAGAGGAGTCGTCCGATATTCGCCCTGACCCGATGACATGGCTCTCGAAATGATCGCTTAACGCCATCCAACTCCCGAGATCATTCCAATAGCCGTCATATCTCATGACAACAGCAGACAATGCGTGTTCCGCGACTTCCCGGTCGAAACTGGTGTTTGCAAGCTGTTCGTAATTTTCCAGCCAATGCTCAACTTGGATCGGATGCCCCTTGTCTTTCAAAAATGTCAGCATGAACTTCAAGGAGAATGCGAATACGCCGCAATTCCACATCGCTTGATGTTCGATGAGGCGACAGGCTGTCGGCTCATCGGGCTTTTCGATGAATTGGTGAATGAAAGAAAAGTCGTCATTTCCATTGGGCTGAGCAGGAACGATATAGCCGAACTGATCGGAAGGATGGGTAGGTTTGGTTCCGAGGAGAGCGAGATCTGCTTTAGAATGCATCAGAACATCAGGAACGCGAAGGAGCAGTCGAAAAAAAGCGGTATCTGCGTAAGTGTCGACTGGAAGAACGCAGATGGTTTCATTTGGATCCATTTGCAGCTTTTCATGAAGATAACTTACCGCATAAGCAATGGCTGTGAAGGTTCCTCTTTTAAAGGGTTCGGCCAGGATCGGGATATGCTCGCCAACATAGGAACGGGTAATTTCCACTTGACTGTGATGGGTAACGATGCATGTGGATTGAAGCAGCCCCGCCTCATTTAATTGCCGGCATATTCGCTCAATCATCGATTCTCTGGCCCCGGCATCGGATTTCAAAAGCTTAAGGAACACCTTGGAGCGAATCTCATTGGACAAAGGCCACAGCCTTTTTCCGGATCCTCCGCATAACAGGATAATACGCAAGCCGATTCCTCCTTTCTTGGGGATATCGCCCTCCATTCTTATTTCTTCGATCGAATGATTTCTTCAATCGCATGCTTCATCAATACCCCGGACCGGTCCCAGGATAAGCGAAGTATATCCTTTCTGCCTTGTTGTCCTTTTTGTTTGCAAAGTCCGGGGTTTTGGTACGCTTCCCTCATCCGTTTTTTTAAATAGCCCAGATTCGGTTCCGCCCATCGTTGTCCCTTTTGCGCAAACAGGTTGCTGAATTTTTTAGAAATGGCTCTGTTCATACTGCTTGACGGGCTGCGCAGCTGGTACGGAATCAGGAACGAGTTGCTGTGCGTCAGAAAATCCATTTGCCCGCCCCAACTCGTAGTGATGACCGGTACGCCGCTCGCAAGCGATTCTAGAAAGGGCAGTCCAACCCCCTCGCCGCGAGTCGGGAGGACGAAAGCATCGCCGAGCGTATACAAACCTTTTAATCTGCTTTCACGAAGATGACGGCCGATCACGACAACGGGGGCCGTATCTTTTTGGATACCCAGCTTTTTTTTGTATTGCGTTATTTTGGCCTGGATCCATTTTTCGTTCTCATGCGGCGCATATCCGTTTGTTTTGATCACAAGCACGACGTTATCTTTAGAGGAAAACTCTTCCCAATATGCCCGCAGCAGGCCCTCCGGATTTTTACGGTGCTGGAAGCCGAAGACGGACACGAACGTAAACTTGCCGGCCGCACCCGGCACGGACATTTTCTTGTTATTCGGATGAAACTCCTTTGCATTTACACCATGAGGAACGACAAAAATCGGGACATTCACGCCGCTGTTCCTTAGTGTTCTTTTATTATGCTGGGAGGGCACACAAACGGCATCAAATTGATTCATATGGGGAAGCCAAGCCTTGGGGAGCTTGCTTGTTTCCCAAACCGTATTCAAAATAATAAGATCATACAGGCTGCGCTCTTTTTTCCATTGAATGCTATTGGGGAGGTGGTGATAAATCAGCACCCGTGTGTATCGGCTGCCGTTTTTGCGCTGTTGTGCCGCTCCTATACTAACGGCTACGCCTTGCCGCTTTAGTGACTGGGCATACGCTCTGCTGGCACGGCCAAGCCCGCTTGCTTTGTGTACAGGGCCCTTCCAAACGACGTGATAAGGTTTCATATGACAACATCCCTCGGATAATTACTTTGCTCATCTCTATACTTTTAATATATGGATTATCATATGACGGAAGAATAAAAAGGTATGGGTGTAGGGAGTGTGTAAAGAACACACAATCAGTGATCACTCAATGGCTTCACGTCGTTGTTTAATATACTTTCCTGGAGAAATGCCAACCATCTTGGTGAAGCTTCGTATAAAATTGGCGTAATCGCCAAAGCCCGATTGAAAGCAAGCATCGGTGATGCTCATCCCGTCAGACAGAAGAAATTTGGCAAGTTCGATACGACGACTGAGAATATAGGAACGAAGGGTCAGCCCGGTATGCTTTTTGAACTGGCGGCTGATCGAAGTGCTGTTCATGTAGAACGCTTCGGCAAGTTTGCCAAGCGTAATATCTTGCGTGATATGTTCGTCGATGTAATCCATTGTCTTTCGCACCAGATCGGGCATAATATCATGCGGCTCAAAAGAATTGTTGCGAAACCATACGTTGATCAACACCAATAATTGCGCGATTGCAGCATTGGTTTTGACGTCTGCCCCATAAGCATCCGAAGAGAGCGATTCTTCGATCCGGTTCGTCCAATATGTGATCTGGTCCAAACGATCGTCGTCCAGGTGTATCATGTTGCCTTCGCCTTTGCGGCGGCAATCAAAACAGGAAGATAGGTTCGTTGAGGCCGTGGACAATTGGTACAGGTATGTTTTTTTGAGATTGATCGTAATCCGTTCATACTCCGTTTCATCCAATATAAACGCACGATGCATTTCTTTGGGGGACATCACGAGCAAATCGCCCCGCTGCATATGATAACACCGATTTTCTACATAAAAGTGCACATGACCGCGAAGGAACAGATAGATCTCGTAGGCATTATGCCGATGATAGCTCGTTTCCAGCTTGTAAGTCGTGATTCGATGCAGGTACAAAAGCTCCGGCTGAATGGGGTCATAGAAAAAGTCAGAGGATCCGCTCATACAGCACCTCCCGTCATTTCGCGCAATAAATGGAACAAATAACGCAATGAAATTGTGTTCAGATTACCTTAAAATGTAATCATCCTACCATGAAGTGGTTTGTTTTGCAAACGCTTACTATCTAAACCTATCTTTACAATATCGTAAACGCGTCAGAGCAATATGATCTTACGACTATATTCATTCCAACTGAACCGGGGGGCATGTCGCCATGCACAAGAGATGGATGTACAGATCAAGATGGGCCTTCATTATCCTCCTTGCGGTGAGCATACCTGCCGGCCATACGCAAGGAAATTCAGGGCAACCACCTTCGACGTTTGCCGGGCAGCAGGTACAACCTTCCGGAAGTGCAGGGAGATACGATCCTCCTATACGGGTTACCTTTGTCCGAGAGACTGGTGAAGACCTGCAGCGAATGCTTGATCAGTTGCCGGGCGAGAGTTTGGTAGATAATCGCTGGACCCGTTTGTATGAAGAAGAATTGGGTATTCGGATACACTATGACTGGATCGCGAACGGTGACGTATATAATCAGAAACTGGGAGTGTCCCTTGCAGCAGGCCGTTTCCCGGACGTGGTCAAAGTCAATCCATATCAACTCAGGCAATTAAGCAATGCCGGATGGATTGAAGATCTGACCAAGGTATACCAGGCCTATGCCTCTCCGCTTACGAAAAATATATTGGAGGCCGAGGGAAAAGGAGCGTTCGACGCCGCGACGATTGACGGTAAACTCATGGCGATCCCCGAATCATCCTCTTCTATTGAAACGGCGCAGTATCTGTGGATTAGAAGCGATTGGCTGAATAACCTGGGCCTGCATCCGCCTGAAACGATGGAAGACGTGCTTCAAATTTCGAAAGCGTTTACAGAAGAAGACCCCGATGGAAACGGAAAACAAGACACCTATGGACTTGCGTTAACGAGTTATCTGTGGGACCCCGTCATGAGCGCGTCAGGATTCATGGCCGGTTACGGAGCTTTCCCGAATATATGGATCAAGGACAAGGAGGGCAATCTTGCATACGGCGGCATACAACCCGAGGTGCGAAAAGCGCTGGAAGCGTTGCAGACCTTATACCTTGAAGGCCAGCTTGATCCCGAGTTCGCCTACAAAAACGGAAGCAAGGAGTACCGCCTGATTCAGGACGGTAAAATAGGCATGCTCTATGGTGAACAGTGGACTCCTTTCATGATTCAGACTACCCGGGACACGGATCCGGATGCGGAATGGCAAGCGTACCCCTTGGTAGCTGAATCTGGCCGAAGCGTGTTTGTCCCTCTTCGTTCCAATACAGGACATTATTTTGCAGTAAGGAAGGGATTTGCGAGTCCGGAGGTTGTCGTAAAGCTCATGAACCTGCATCTGGACAAAAACTGGGGAGAACAAGCCGAGTATGAAACGTACTACAATGACGATTCGCGTGCCGTATGGATGCTCTCGCCGGTAACGCCTTTCCCCGGCATGAAAAACATGGATGCCTACAGAGACATCCGTGACGCCAGAAAGACAGGGGATTTCTCTACCCTGGAGAACGAGGCGCTTGCGATTCACAAGCGGATTGCTGCGTATGAAACAGAAGGCTTGAAGAGCGGATGGGGTTGGAAACAAACCTATGGACCGACAGGAGCCTTCAGCATTGCGGATGCCTATGAGCGGAACGGCCAGCTTCTATACGACGAATTCACCGGCGGCATCACCGAAACGATGATCGATCGGCAGATCATTCTTCGGGATCTTCAGCTCGAGGCATACATGAATATCATTCTTGGATCGCCGATAGAAGAGTTCGATCAGTTCGTCGAGAATTGGCGCAAATTGGGTGGAGATGAGATCACATCGGAGGTGAATGCGTGGTTCAGAACCAATGCCGCACGGGGTCACCAATCGTTCGCCTTATCCTATTAACACAGGTGTCCCGATTCAACCAGGGAGACGGGAGGTGAATGCATTGTTGAAGATTCCTGCGCAGTCCTGGCTTAACAGCATATTTGCACGGCTAATCATGACCTATCTGATCTTTGTGATTCCTCTGATTCTTCTGGGTGTGTATTTATATCACTGGAGTTACGACACGGCAAGCCAGGAAATTTCCCTGTCGACGGAAAGGCGATTGAACCAATTTGCGATAGAACTGAACAGGGAGATTGAATGGATGGAGCTGCAGCAGTTTGATATTGCCGAGGACCGCAAACTGAATCGGCTTGCGATCCTCTGGAACATCATGGACCAGGTGGAAAGGCGTGAAACGCTGAATTATTTATCTGAGCGACTGGCCGCCTTTAAGAACAGCAGTGCTTATATCAAGAACGTTTATGTACATATCCCTGCAGTCAACAAGAGCATATCGGCAATGCAAGGCATCGATGATTATGATCAGGCGTCCTTTGACTATTTCAGTTCAGCTATGGAAGGAAAGGATATCCGTTTTACTGTAAAAGGAGACACGCTGAACCTGAGCGCTGTCCGGCTCACGGGAAAAAAAGGGGAAGGTCCTCTGTTTGTTGTACAGGTAGAACTGGATAACGCTCAGTTTCAGAATGAATTATCGCAGCTAAACCTGTACCCTGAAAGTGCCACACTCCTGATCGAAGAGAAGACCGGGAATGTAATCTCGGATCACCAGCAGCGAGATGTCATTCTGTCCAGTTACCGCGAGCATCGTCGGAAAAATCCGCATGACAGCTTTCAGGTCAAGGTTGAGGGCGTTAATTATCACGTCAATCAGCTGCACGTGGATGCTCTGGGCTTATCGGCTGCAACGTATCTGCCGGAGAAAATGGTAACCAAACCGCTCAGCAAATTTTATACATGGGCCTGGATATTTGCTATCACGTCTTTCATTGCCATTACGGCCTATCTCTATTCCAGCTACAAGCTGATTCATATTCCGCTGCTGCTGCTTGTCAAAAGGTTTAAAAAAATGGAGGGAGGCGTGCTCGATATTCCGATCGTACACCATCGCAAGGACGAGTTCGGTTTTCTATATGCACGCTTCAATCATATGATTGAAAATCTGCAGCAACTGATCGATCGGGATTTCAAACAGACGATGATGATGCAGCGGGCTGAATTGAAGCAGCTTCAGTCCCAGATTAATCCACATTTTTTGTATAATAGCTTTTTCATTCTGAACTCGCTTGCCAGAACTGGAGAAACGGAGCGCATTGAACAGTTTACGAACATGCTCGGCGAATATTTTCGTTTTATCACCCGAAACGGAACGGATCATGTGCCTTTGAAAGACGAAGTGGAGCATTCGCGAATCTATATGGAGATTCAGCAATTACGCTTTTCACGGCGGATCAAAGTAGACTTCGGGCAGTTGCCATTTGGAATGGAGCAGCTTCAGGTCCCCAGATTGATCATTCAGCCGATCATAGAGAATGCTTATGAACATAGTCTGGAGAAGAACACGGGTACGGGACTCCTGCGGGTTCAATTCCATATGAAGTCAACCTACATTGAAATTACGGTGGAGGACAATGGGGAGGGGTTGCAGACGGAGGAGATCGATATGCTTCAGGCACGTCTGCACAATGATGCCGATACGGATGAAGTGACCGGTTTAATGAATATTCATCGACGTCTGGTGTTGACCTATGGGGAAGGAAGCGGGCTTTCTCTCTCTCGGAGCGATCTGCAGGGATTGAAAGTCGCGATTCGAATCCGATGGAAGAGAGGGGAGAGCGCATGTACCGACTTCTGATTGTGGATGACGAGGAAATTATAACGGACAGCCTGTATGAGACATTTGCCGGACATATGCCGGACCGGCTTGATGTTTGCAAAGCCTATTCCGCTGCAGAGGCCCTGGACTGGATGCGGCGATCCAGAATTGACATCGTTCTGACGGATATTCGCATGCCTGGCATAAGTGGTCTCGAACTGACCGAGGAGATCCAGACACGCTGGCCTCAATGCCGCGTTATTTTTCTCACGGGACACAGTGATTTTGATTATGCATACCGAGCCCTCCAGATGCCCAATGTGCGTTATTTGCTCAAAACGGAAGGTTACGACAAGGTGATGACGGTCATTGAGCAGGTCATGGAAGAGATTCGGCAAAGTCACAGCATGCATGAAGTGTTGGAAAAGTCCCGCCAAATGACTTCCCGGCTGGCTGCGCTGCACCAGGAGGAATATGTGCGCAAGCTTCTTCAGGATAGCCCGTCCGCTCACTCCTCTTCGATGGAGCTTCAAGCCGAACTGGTGTCAAGAAACATAGGCTTGCAAGCGGACTCCCCGGTGTATCTGGTCCTTGGACGATTCAATACGCCGCCTGGAATCGAAGAAGGACCGAATCGTTTGCAGGAGTCGGTCCGGATTATCGGATCTTCACTATTGAGTGAACATGCGATATATATCAGTGTTACAGATCACTATGGCGATGTGGTCTGGCTGCTTCAGCCTAAAACAGGGAAAAACAATGCAGAAGAGCACTTTTCCACTTATATCGAAGGCACATTGGAGCTGGTTCAGGAAGCCTGCATGGCGTCGCTTGACGTGTCCATTGCCTTTACATTGAGCGGACGCGGTTGCCCTTGGTCCCGAATTCCAAGGCAGTATGAACGGCTGCGGTTGTTACAGTGGATGAAAATTGGCGATGGGGTCTCTATGGTATTGACGGATAAAACCGAAGGCACTGCAGGAGGAACATCCAAGGAATCCGTTCGGATCTCAAGCCGGATTGACGTGATGTCTGGTTTCTTGGAAAGCGGACGCTTTCAGCCCTTTTACGATGTTTTTGAAGAGCTTGTAACGGAACTGCAGCAGCAGGACCTGACCATGGAGCGGGCTATGGAAACCTACTATTATCTGGCTCTGATGCTGTATTCCACATGTAATCGCTGGGGGCTCCGGCAGAACGTCCCTGATCAGCCAAGTTTGCTTCAACTGAGTGACTTTACATGCATGAAGGAAGCAGTGCACCACCTGTACTGCGCTGCGGATGAACTGGTTCATTTCAAGCGTTCCAATGAAGAGGAACGTGTGAACCAGGTCATCCATACTCTATGCGGCTATATCAGGGACAATCTGGAAAAGGACCTTTCGCTGGTCAGACTCGCCGAGTTGAATCATTTCAACCCGTCCTATCTATCCCGCTTCTTCAAGCAGGAGACGGGGATCAACTTGTCGGAGTTTATCGACGACACCCGTATCCGAAGAGCCAAGGAGCTGCTGTGCAACAGCGATCTGATGGTGCGAGAAGTAGCGCTTCAAGTCGGATATGAGTCGGCACATTCGTTTACCCGCCTGTTCAAGAAGCTGACGGGCATGACGCCCCAGGAATATCGGGAATCTGTGCTCGTGCGTTAGAACCGTTGTTATGGACACCTTCATCAGAAGTAAATGGAAAAGGATAACACGTAAAAACGCAGGCGCTGCTGGCCTGCGTTTTATGGTTTGATCACCCGCCAGAAAGGCTGCCGAGGAGGCAGCTGATCAGTCATGCCTAGGCAGAGTGATTCTTTTGTCTGCGATAGGCGTTAGGACTTGAGCCTGCATAGGCCTTGAACTTTTTGTAAAACCAATCGATGTCTTTATAACCTACCTCCAAAGCGATTTCATATATCCGCATATCGGTAGTTAACAGCAGATGCTTCGCTTTTTCCATTCGCTGCTGCAGCATGTAATCGTTGAAGGATACTTTCTCCTCCAGTTTAAATTTTTGTCCAAGATATGCACAGTTAAAGTGGAGCATGTCGGAAATTTTCCGGAGTGTAATTTCGTCGCTTAGATGATCTCTCACGTAAGCTTTGACAATTCGGATGACATGACTGGACTCCATCGCTTTGCCATTGAGCTGAACGGGTGGTTTCACAGGCAATCTTTCTTTAACAGGTTCCGGTCCCAGTCGCGTCTGAAGTGCCTGCAAACTTTGCAGTAAAGCTGAAGCGCTGACAGGAGAGGGCAGATAATCATTCACTTGATAAGTTAACGCTTTGCGCACAAGTCTGAAATGGTCTCTTCCACCCACCAGCAGAATCGGAATGTCGCTTATTTGGCGAATGCGATGGCATAACCATAAACCGGCCGTATCACATCGCTCAGTATGGATGAGCACTACCGCGAATTCCTGTTTCGACAGGGCGATCAGTGCATCGGAGGAAGAGAAGGCCGATTCCCCAATTGTATATGGAGAGGTAGAACGACTCAGCAACGGTCCAAGTTCTTTGCACAAACGCCGGCTGTAATCAACAAGTAATATGTTGTACATAAAGCATAACCTCACCTTCTTCTGAATTTCCGGTCCGGATTCCAATCCATAAGGCTTACTTTCATTATGAGAATAAAAGAAAGCGCATACAATGTGCATTTTTTTGCAGACAATGCATTTCTTTACCAATTTCTATTGAAATGTGTTCGTAATCCTTCACTAGCATGCCTTTCTATAATTTGACCGGGTGAATACCTGCATTTCGGCGGGTTGTTTGCGTTTTCATATGAGGGATACACTGTGGGAGCAAACGACAATCAGGGGGGAAGACGATGAGAAACAACAAGTTTATGCTGCTGAGCCTTGTATTTGCGGTCATGCTGATGATTGCTGCATGCAGTTCTGCTCCGACCGCACAACCGGAGCCGGAAAAGCCGGCACCGCAGGAGGAACAAAACACCGCGGAAACCGAGCCCAAAAATGAAAATTCAACGCCGGAGATGGACTTTGACATGGGTGGCAGAACCATCAAGGTTGTTGCTTGGTGGGATATGGAGATCCAGGGTAACAACCCGGATAACATTCAGCGCCTGGAGAACCTTGAAGCACTGAAGAAAAAACACAACTTCAATATTGAATACATCTCCATCGATTTCGGAGAATACCAGGAAAAAGTGGTTGCTTCGCTGATGGCAGGGGAACCGCTGGGCGATTTGGTGAGACTGGGCAAAAACTATGCCATTCCGGCATTGACCAAACAGGATCTGTTATGGCCGGTGGATGAGTATACCAAGAACGATAAGGTGTTCAATCAAAAAACGACCAACGAGTATATGCAATATGAAGGCAGAGGCTACGGTTTTACCGAAGATCAATCCTCCTTTATCAACGGGATTTTCTATAACCGAACGCTTATGCAGGAACTTGGTTTGAAGCCGCTGCAGGAATATGTGGATGCCGATGAATGGAACTGGGATACGTTCCTCAGCGTTGCGAAACAAGCGAACAAGGATCGTAACAATGATGGCAAGCTGGACACGTGGGGACTCGCTCAAACGGGTCTGCTTGAACCCATTCTGTACTCCAACGAAGCTTCTCTGACCAAAGAGGATAAGCAGAACCTGGAGGATCCCAAGACGAAAGAAGCACTGAACTTCCTGTCCAAGCTGGCAACAGAAAAGGTTGGCAGACCAACTGAGGGTGGCGACTGGACAGAACCTTCCACCTTCTTCCGTCAAGGCAATACCTTGATGTATGCAGGTGCGATGTACGAAGTCGAAGGCATTATGACGGACATGAAGGATTATGATATCGGTTTTGTGCCGTTTCCAAAAGGACCAAGCGCTTCGGCGTATCACTCCGGCGAATCGCGTTACCAAGCGATCACCATCCCTAAAGCGGTGGAGAATCCGGAACAACTGATGTACATCTGGGAAAAAATCAACGAGATCGATTCGATCTACGAGTATCCGGGTCAGTCCACGCTGGAGACGCATCTGACCGACGAGGCGGACATCAACAACGCCAGAAAGGTCGCTGAGGGCATGCTTGTTCTCGACCATAACACCTTCCCGTCCTTGCCTTACTGGGATTTTGATGCGGAGCTCAAAGAAGGGGTATCCGTATCCACTCTGATCGAGAAATACAAGGCTCCTTTCCAGGCCGCGATTGATGAGGTATATAAATAAACCATTTTACTAAATCACGGGCAGAACGCACCAGTCATGGCGCGGTCTGTCCGGGTCAGTCCATCGTCCCATTGTCGCTACGCCTAGAGGAAAGGGGATACATTCAGACATGCGGTCACGTAAGAAAAAGGGACTAATCCTGGTGCTTGTCCTGGCCTTGGTGTTCTCGATATGGACCATCTATCCATCGCGGGATCGTACTCCGGGCACGGCTTATGCGCTTGAAGATTTTGAAGCGATCTCCAACACGGACGATGAAAGCAGCTATGAACATTATCTGGCGGGTCATCAGAACACTCCCAAACCGGATAACGTGGTGCGGATTGAAGGCGAGTCTTATGTTCGGACGGAGGGTGGAACGTTTGAAGTGGTGCAGGGATATGCCGGATTGGACGGCAGTGCCGTCATTACACCCGAAACCGGAACCATTCGCTGGGATGTTCCCGTTCAATGGAGTGGTTTGTACCACGTTCGCATCCATTATTATCCGGTGGAGGGCAAGAGTTCCGGCATCGAACGCAGACTGGAGATAAACGGACAGGTTCCGTTCAGGGGTGCTGACGTCCTGCTGTTCGACAGGGTGTGGGGCAATCGCGAAGATAACGTTCGCCGGGACGATCGCGGCAACGATCTCAGACCGAGGCAAGTGGAACAGCCGGAGTGGCAGCTCGCTTCCTTCAGGGACAGCGCAGGTTACTTCGAGGAACCGTTCCAGTTTTATTTTGAAAAGGGCAAACAGCAGTTATCGCTCACTTCGCTCCGGGAGAGCATGGCGATCGATTATATCGAGCTGTATCAGGAGGAGGATGTTCCGTCCTATGCAGACTTGCGGGCGAGTTATGAAACGCGCGGCTTGAAACCGGCCGGTCCGGTCATGCTGAAGGTCCAGGCAGAACAGGCTGCAAGCAAATCTTCGCCTACGCTTGCACCGATCTCGGATCGTTCCAGCCCTTCGCTGGAGCCGTATGACGTATCCAAAATTCGCATCAACGCCATCGGCGGCATCAACTGGAAGCTGCCCGGTGAATGGATCGAATGGGAGATCGACGTGCCGGAGGACGGATTGTATCAAATCGCGCTAAAAGTAAAGCAGGATCAACTTCGCGGCATCTATGCGACCCGCAGTCTGACGATTGACGGCAAAGTGCCGTTCAAGGAAATGAAACGCATTCGTTTTAATTACAGTCCATCCTGGCAAACGCAAGTACTGGGAGCCGGAGAAGACCAGCCCTATCAATTCCATCTCGAAAAAGGAACACATCGCATACGGATGACGGTCACGCTCGGCGACATCGCTCCGCTTCTGCGCACCGTGGAATCCAGCGTACTGGAACTGAATGGGATGTATCGCAAAATATTGATGATCACCTCCAATAAGCCCGATCCGCTCCGGGATTACCAGCTGGAACGCCGTATCCCGGAGATGACGGAGGTCTTTGAACGGCAGGCGGCAACGCTTAGCTCTGTAGCCGCGTATCTGGAACAAGCAACCGGAGAGCAGAGCGATAAAGTCGCCGTTCTGAATGCGATGGTGGTCCAGCTTAAAGATATGGCAGCCAGACCGGAGACGGTTCCGAAACGGCTCGATACGTTCAAGATTAACGTAGGCGGCCTCGGCACCTGGATTTTGTCCGTACGCGAACAGCCGATTACGCTGGATTACCTTCTCGTATCCCCGCCTGGCGAGCCATTGCCGAAGGCGGAAGCGACGGCGATCCAGCAGGTGAAGCACGAACTGGGTGCATATGTCGCATCCTATACCGAAGATTACGACAGCATCGGCAATGTGGAGCAAAAGAAGGACGCGATTACCGTCTGGATTACGACCGGACGGGATCAGGCCCAGGTGCTCAAGGGTTTGATCGACGATTCGTTTACCCCGGATACGAATGTGTCCGTGCAATTGCGGCTCGTTCCACCTAATATTTTGCTGCCTGCCACGCTCGCTGGGGAAGGTCCGGACGTAGCGATGCAAATGGGCGAAGATATCCCCGTGAACTATGCGATGAGGAATGCGGCAGCCGATCTGAGCAAATTCCCGGATTTTGAGGAAATCTCGGGCAGATTCCGCGAAAGCGGACTGACGCCTTACCGTTATAACGGAGGAGTCTATGCGCTGCCGGAGCAGCAGCATTTTCCGATGCTTTTTTACCGCAAAGATATTCTGAACGAGCTGGGTCTCGAACCGCCGAAGACGTGGGAGGACGTCTATAACGCTATCGCTGTCCTGCAAAAGCACAACATGGAGTTCTATCTGCCCATCGAGGATACGCTGAACAATGCCAATCTGGTTCCGAACTCGACTTTTGCGATGCTGTTGTATCAGAATGACGGCACCTTCTATACGGAAGATCAGAAGAAGAGCGCGCTGGATTCGGAAATTTCGATGGATGCGTTCAAACGGTGGACCCAGTTCTATACCAATTACAAATTTCCGCTCAAGGCCGACTTTCCAAACCGTTTCCGCACCGGGGAGATGCCGATCGGCATCGCCGATTACACTACGTACAACATGCTTACGGTCATGGCTCCGGAAATTCGCAACCTCTGGGATTTTACCATTGTACCAGGCACTCAGCTCCCCGACGGCTCTGTAAGGCATGAGGTAGCCAGTGCGACCAGCGCTGTGATGATGCTCGAAAACGCGGCCAACAAGGAAGCCGCCTGGAAGTTTATGAAATGGTGGACCGATGAGCAGACCCAGATGGAATACGGAAGAGAAATGGAAGGTCTCATGGGCGCGGCGGCCCGCTACCCGACAGCCAATATCAAGGCGCTGGAGCAGCTGCCTTGGCCTGTGAAAGATTATCGGAATTTGGAGAAGCAATGGGAATGGGTACAAGGTATCCCGCAGCTTCCGGGAGGTTATTTCACAGGCAGGCATCTGGATAATGCGTTCCGCAAGGTCGTCAACGCCAACGAAAATCCGCGTGAGGCCCTATCGGACTATGTCCTGTATATCGATGATGAAATTGAGTTGAAGCGCAAGGAATTCAATCTGAAGTAGAAGGAAGGGAGGGTAACGGTTGCAAGCCAAAACAACCAAGACAGCAGCCGCTCCTGCCGTCCATACGCGTCCGGCGGGCTGGTGGTCCCTTTTGAAACGGGATCTGTACCTCAGCAGGCACTATTACGTATTGATGGCGCCGTTTATGTTGATCTTTTTCCTGTTCACTGTCATTCCAGTCGGCATTTCGCTAGGCCTCAGCTTTTTCCACTTCAATATGCTGGAGGTGCCGCGTTTTATCGGCTGGCAGAACTATTCACGTCTTTTTCTGGGCGACGACGTCTTTTTGATTGCGCTGAAAAATACGCTGCTGTTCGCCGTTATCACTGGCCCTGTCAGTTATATTGCCTGTTTTTTGTTTGCATGGATCATCAACGAATTGTCGCCCAAAATCCGGGCGGTCATGACGCTGGTTTTCTACGCACCGTCCATATCAGGCAACGTGTTCTTCATCTGGCTGATCATCTTCTCCGGTGACAGCTACGGGTACATGAATGGTTTCCTGATGCGCCTGGGCGTCATCCTGGAACCCGTGCAATGGCTCGCAAACGAGAAATACGTGCTGGCCATCGTCATTATTGTTCAGCTGTGGCTTAGTCTGGGAACCAGCTTTCTGGCGTTTATCGCAGGTCTGCAGACGATTGACCGATCTCTGGTGGAAGCCGGTACGGTAGACGGGATCAAAAACCGCTGGCAGGAGCTCTGGTACATTACGCTGCCATCGATGAGGCCCCAGCTCATGTTCGGTGCCGTGATGCAGATTACGGCTTCGTTCGCCGTAGCCGAAATTTCGATCGCCCTGGCCGGCTTCCCAAGCGTCAACTATGCGGCGCATACGGTCGTTACCCACTTGATGGACTTCGGCACCATTCGCTTCGAGATGGGATATGCCTCGGCCATCGCAACGGTGCTGTTTGCACTGATGCTTGGCACGAACGTTCTGACGCAAAAAATGCTGAGAAGGATAGGTGAATGACGATGACCAGCAAAGTACGTGCCGCGTTAGGCATGCCAAAAAGACTGAATCGGTCATTTGCCGTCAGCCTGATGCTGTTTGCCCTGCTGGCCGTGTTTGGATCATTTATGGTGCTGCCGCTCATCTATGCCGTTAACAATGCATTCAAGCCATTGGATGAGCTGTTTATTTTTCCGCCGCGCTTCTGGGTGAACAATCCGACAACGGAAAATTTCGCGGATCTGATCAATCTGATGGGCAATTCGTGGGTACCGTTATCCCGCTATATTGCCAATACATTGCTTATTACGATATTGGGAACGGCAGGGCATATTCTTCTGGCCTCAGCGGCCGCTTATCCGCTGGCGAAATATCGCTTTCCCGGCTCCAGAGTGTTGTTCACCATTATCATTTTGTCGCTGATGTTCTCGCCCCATGTCACAGCGATCCCGAACTACATGGTCATGTCCTGGCTCGGCTGGATCAATACGCATGCCTCCATTATTGTGCCGTCGCTTGCGTTCTCGCTGGGGCTCTTCCTGATGAAGCAGTTCATGGAGCAAATTCCCGATGCGCTGCTGGAGGCAGCCAAAATCGACGGGGCCAATGAATACCGGATATTTTGGAGCATCGTGATGCCTAATGTAAAGCCGGCCTGGCTCACACTGATGATTTTGCAGTTTCCGGCCCTCTGGGGAACGGACGGCGGAAGTTTTATTTACAGTGAAAACCTCAAAACATTGCATTATGCGCTCAGCCAGATTGTTCAGGGAGGGATTGCGAGAGCAGGGGTGGGTGCTGCGGTTGCGCTGCTGCTCATGATCGTGCCGATCACCCTGTTCATCATCTCCCAGAGCAGCGTTATGCAGACGATGGCTACATCGGGCATGAAAGAGTAGAGAGGAGGCAGCGAGGTGCGGAAAAGCACATGGAACAAGCACAGCTGGATCATGATGGGCATGGTCTGCCTCCTGTTGTTCAGCCAAGCGGCTGCACCGGCAAGTGCAGACGGCAAGCAGGATGCTTACCAATACTCCTACTGGGGCGATTCCGTTCCGGCGCCGGCGGCGTATGAGGCCACGTCCATCATCACGGGCAATAAACTGGACACCGGTGCGTTCAAAGAACCGAGCGACATGCATGTCACAGCGGATCAGCGTGTGTTCGTACTGGATTCCGGCAATGGCCGCATCGTGGAGCTGGATCGCGATCTGAAGCTGGTGCGGACGATTGATTCCTTTGAACGGGCGGGCAAGGAGGAGCAGTTCAACAATCCGCAAGGGATCTATGTCAGTAAAAAAGGAGATCTCCTCGTTGCGGACACGGACAATCACCGGGTCGTTCATCTGGATGAACAAGGCCATCTGGTCAAAATTGTGGCTGAACCGAAATCGGATCTGTTACAAGCGGATTTTCAATTCAAACCCGTGCGGGTTGTCATGGATCAGGGAGAACGGATTTACGTCATGGCGGCGGGTGTATTCGACGGATTCATGGAGTTCAGTGCGGACGGCACATTTTCCTCCTTTATCGGAGCGAACAGGGTTCAGGTTGATCCGGTGGAGTATTTGTGGAAACGGTTGGCCACGCGCGAGCAGCGCAGTCAGATGGTGATGTTCACGCCGACGGAGTTCACCAACCTGGATCTGGATGAAGAGGGGTTCATCTACGCCACAAGCGGCGACCGCGGCAAAGATCCGATCAAGAAGCTGAACGCCCAGGGCACCGATATTTTGCGCAGACAAGGGTATCATTACCCCCAAGGCGATCTGATGTACACGAACGAAGCAGGGCCTTCGCGCCTGGTTGATGTAGATGTAGGAGACAGCGACATGTATTCCGTGCTCGACTCCAGCAGAGGACGAATTTTCACTTATAACGGCGACGGATACCTGCTCCATATTTTTGGCGGCATTGGCAATCGGTTGGGACAATTTAACACGCCGGTCGCATTGGAACGTGCAGGAGACCGGATGCTTGTGCTGGATAAGGCGCTCGGTGAGATTACGGTATTCCAGACAACGGAGTACGGTCGCACGTTGCATGAAGCGGTACGCAGTTATTACAACGGCGACGAGGACCAATCCTCGATGCTCTTCGCCAAGGCTGCCGAAATGAATGCGAATCTGGAGTATGCCTATGCGGGTATTGGCAAATCGCTGCTTCGCCAGAAGGAGTATGCCGAATCAGCGCAATATTTTAAACGGAGCATGGAGCGGCAGGGGTATTCGAAAGCATTTCTTCTGTTCCGCAAAGAACTGATGCGCGAGCATTTCTCGTGGATGATGTCCGGTTTATTCCTGGCTGCAGCTGCGTTTGTCACCGTCGTCATCGTTCGCAGGCATAAAAGGAGGATAACGAATGCAAGCGCCAAGTAAGCAGCTTTACCAGTATCCGCTGCATCTCATCTTTCACCCTTTCGACGGATATTGGGAACTGAAATATGAACGCAATCAACGAACGACATTACTGATAGCCTGCATGATCATGCTGCTGCTGGTGGTTACCAAAATTTTGCATGCCCAGTACAGCGGCTTTCTCATTAATTTTAACAATCCCAAGTATTTGAATAGTCTGCTTGAAGTGTTGTATGTCGTGATCCCGATCCTGTTCTGGTGTGTGGCCAACTGGTCGTTAACCACCCTGATGGACGGAGAAGGCAAGTTTTCGGAAATTTTTATGTCAACGTGTTTTGCATTGGTGCCGCTGCTCCTGATTCATTTTCCGTGGATCTGGCTAAGTCTCGTCATTTCCGCGCAGGAAGCAGCCTTTTATTATTTCTCCAATGCGCTTGCCGTTGCCTGGACGGTGTATCTGTTATTCGTGGGCAACATGACCGTTCACCAGTACACGCCGGCGAAGACGGTGCTTACGATGCTGCTTACACTGGCTGCCATGGCTTTTATGGCCTTTCTGTGCCTGCTATTTTTCAGTCTCGTACAGCAGATCGTATCGTTTGTCGTCACCATCTATCAGGAATTAGTGCTTCGGGGCTAAGGAAGGAGGACATCCAGTGAAATATGCTGTAGCGAAAAAAATAACCGGAATGCTGCTCATTGGCAGTCTGCTTCTAAGCGGTTGCCAGTTCTCGCCATCATCGCAGGTTCGCGAGGCGGCCGCTGTAGAACAGACCGATTTTCCCTCCCTGCCTCCCGGAGAAAAACTGAAATCTTCCTTTAGCGATGCGCGACTTCAAAGCATGATTGGCATTGCCGGGAATGAGGCCTTACGGTTGTTTATCAATGAAGAGACTGCAGAGATTGCTGTCCTGCACAGAGAGAGCGGACAAATCTGGCGCAGCAATCCTGCAGACCGGGAGCAGGACGGAGTTGCGGCAGGCATCAACAAAGACCTCCTGTCGTCTCAAGCAAGGCTCAGCTTCTTCAACAGCCAGGGCCAGAGCAGCATGGTGAACTCGTTTACAGATAGCATCGGACATAAGCAGGTTAGCTATGAGGCTATGCCAAACGGGGTTCGGGTTCACTATCAGTTCGGGAGCACCGAGCGCTCGATTGAAGACTTGCCGGTCAAAATCAGCAAGGAACGATTTGAGCAGAAGCTGTTGGCACAGCTCGACAAGGCCGGGGAACGCGCCCTGAAGATCGGTTATACGGAGGATAAGGACGAAGGAGTCTACGTTCGAATTGACAAGGCACTGCAGGGACTTCAGCTGTCCCGTGCCCTTAAGGCTTTTGACGCGGCCGGTTATACGGAAGAAGACCTGGCACAGGACAATGCCGAACATGGGATTGATCAGGAGCGCAGCGGACCGCGGCTCTTCATGATGACTTTGGAATATGAACTGGATGGCGAGAATCTGCTGGTGCGTGTACCTGCATCCGGCATACATTTTCCGGAGGAATACCCGATCAACACCATATCCGTGCTGGAATATTTCGGAGCCGGAGGGACGAATGAAGAAGGCTCCATATTTGTGCCGGACGGCTCCGGAGCACTGATCCATTTTAATAATGAAAAAATCCAGTATCCGGGTTATCAGCAAGATATTTACGGACCGGACTTGACGATGAAGCTCCGGGAAGCCGGCTCGAATGAAACTAAAGCGAGATTGCCGGTCTTTGGACTGATTCGGAAAGAGGGTGCTTTCCTTGGCATCATCGAGGAAGGTGACGCTGTGGCCGTGGTGAATGCGGATATCAGCGGCAAGCTGAACAGCTACAACAACGTTTATCCCAGCTTCTATGTCGTGAACAAGAGCGATGTGACGCTTCAGGCCAGCGATATGGTGCGTACGCTTCCGAAATTTCAGAAGAGGCCGACAGCCTCGGACTTTGTTGTCAGATACGCTTTCGTTGGTGCGGAGAAGGCTTCGTACTCGGGACTCGCCGCATTGTATCGGAATTATCTGCTGCAAACCGGCGGACTTCCCGAACAGCAAGCAGGCGAAGAGCAGCCGGGTATTCCATTTTATCTGAAATTGATTGGAGGCATGACAACCCGGCAGCATATGCTGGGGATTCCTTACGATTCTACAGAGGCACTTACGACGTTTGAGGAAGCCAAGCAGATCCTGTCCACGCTGAAGGAGAAGAACGTGTCGAACATTCAGGTTCGCTACGCCGGATGGTTCAACGATGGGCTGCATCACCGTCTGCCGGATTCCATCTCGGTGGACGGCGCGATTGGCGGGAAGAAGGGCATGCGTGATTTTAGCGATTATGCACGGGAAGCGGGGATCGGGTTTTATCCGGATATGGCTCTGCTGAATGTGCAATCCAAGAAAGGGTTCAAACCGTCCAGAGAGGCATCTCGAACGTTAACCCAAGAACCGGCTGTGGTATATCCGATGAATCAGGCTTTGCAGCAACGGGATCGGGACCGATCTCCATCCTATGTACTCTCGCCCAACAAGCTGAATCAGCTGACGGAAGAGATGCTGGAAGAGATGAAGTCTATTCAAAAAGAGGAGCACTCGCAATCACTGAGCCTGAAAGATCTGGCTGAGCAGCTGAATAGCGACATGAACCCGAAGAAGCTGCTGGATCGAACGGAAGCGTTGGGCGTGGTCACCAAAGCGCTGGAACGGATCAAACAGCAGGCAGGCTCCGTTGTGGCCGAAGGTGGCAATGGCTACGCACTGCCTTATGTTACTGGGTTGACGGATGCTCCGATGAGCAGCAGCCAATTCAAACTGGAGGATGAAGAGGTTCCGTTCTTCCAATTGGTCGTTCACGGAAATATCAGTTACACCGGCTCTCCATACAATCTCTCGACCTATACGAACCCGAGACAGTATGTATTGAAGCTGATTGAATATGGTGCGAGCCCGTACTTCGCCTGGTTTAATGCGCCGAACCATGTGGTCAAACAGACCGACTATGACGATCTGTACGCGGCAAACTACGAGCAATGGATAGATCTGGCTGCCGAGATGTACAACGAGGTCAATCAGATCAATCAGCCATTTGCCGGGCGTTCCATGAAATCGCATGAATCATTGGCGGAAGGTGTGTATCGAACAACTTATGACGGCGGTGGCTTCGTGATCGTGAATTATAATGACTTTCCTGTAAAGGTTGAGAACCAAACCGTGGAAGCTCAAAGCTATATGACTGGTGGTGAGCAGCTCTGAAGACGCTCCTGAAATGGAAATGGGGAAGTCGTACGTATGCTCAACAGAAAGCCATGTGGGGCGTCATCTACGTGCTTCCGTGGCTGGTCGGATTTGTTTTGTTTTTCTTTATCCCGCTGCTGGCGTCTCTGCGTTACAGCATGAGTGCGATTCAGGCCAATGCGGAAGGCATTGCCATTCAATTCACTGGTGTCGCCAACTATATTCAGGCACTCACCGTCAATACAAGCTTTAACCGCGCGCTGATCGAGTCCGTTACCGATGTGCTCGTCAATGTGCCTCTCATCGTCATATTCAGCCTGTTTCTCGCCGTCATCCTGAACCAGAAGTTCAGAGGCCGGGCCGTGGCACGCTCCATCTTTTTCCTGCCCGTTATTCTGGCTTCGGGAGTCATCATGTCGCTGGAGAGCACCAGCTTGATTGATGCCGTTAATCAAAACAGCACCGGTGGAAGCGCACTAGGTACATTTGAGCTGGAATATCTGATGCTGGATGCCGGGGTAAGCGAATGGATCGTGACGTATCTGAGCAGTGCCGTCGATCGGATCTATCAGATTGTCAGCCAGTCAGGCGTGCAAATTTTGATCTTTTTGGCAGGCATTCAGACGATCTCGCCTCAGCTCTACGAGGCATCCAAAATGGAGGGGGCCACCGGATACGAAGCCTTCTGGAAAATTACGTTCCCGATGGTCAGCCCGCTGATCTTTGTCAACGCCATCTATACGATTATCGACTCGTTTGCCAATAACGCCATGACTGAACTGATCCGGGATACCGGATTCGTGAAGTTCGACTTCGGCCTAAGCTCTGCCATGGCATGGGTGTATTTCCTGGCCATTGCGATCATTCTCGTGATTGTATCCATCATTTTCTCGAAACGAGTCTTCTATCAAGATTAGAAAGGAGGACGTTCAGCGTGACCACTTCACGATTATTATCGCTGGAACATTGGAAAGGCTGGCTCTGGTCTGTCGTTCGATTTGTACTGATTACCGGACTTTCCTTTGTTATCCTCTTTCCGATATTCCAGAAAATCTCAACGTCCATCAAAGACAAGGGTGATCTGTATTCCGCGGTGGTGGTATGGATACCCCAAAATTTCTCGCTGGATAACTTCCAGCAGGCCATTCGGGTGATGGATTACTGGGCGACGCTGTTTAATACCTTCGCGCTGTCAGCCTCGACAACGCTCTTGACGACAGCGTCCTGTGCTCTTGCCGGATATGGTTTCGCACGATTGAAGTTCAAGGGGAGCAACTTGCTGTTCGCGGGCGTCATTCTCACGATTCTCGTTCCGCCAACGACCATCCTGATTCCGGTGTATCTGAATCTGAAAAGCTTTGACCTGATGGGCCTGATGACACTTATTGCCGGCAAACCGGTGAATCTGCTGAACACCTACTGGCCGTTCATTCTGACCGCCATTACGGCCAATTCGCTTAAAGCCGGATTGTATATTTTCATCTTCCGGCAGTTCTTCCGCGGCATCCCGAAGGAAGTGGAGGAGGCTGCCTACGTGGACGGTGCAGGCATCGGGCGAACCTTTGCCCGAATCATGCTGCCGAATGCGATTCCGTCCATGGTGACCGTGATGCTGTTTTCCTTTGTATGGCAGTGGAATGACAGTTTCTACACGACCACGTATCTGACATCAAGCAAAGTCATGTCGACCCAACTGTCATCGCTTCCATACAATCTGGCGCAGCAAGTGAGTGATGGCGCCTCCAAGGCAGACCCTTTCTATCTCAGCATGATCCAGGATACGGGGATATTGCTTGCCATTCTGCCTTTGATCGTCATCTATCTGTTCGTGCAGCGTTATTTCGTGGAAAGTGTGGAACGTACGGGGATCGTTGGCTAACGTTTGGCCGGTACAGTAAAACTGGAGACTTAAAAATAAACCGTGGAAGGAGGGAAATTCATGCAGCTGCACGGATGGAACGGGGTGCGGGAGCGGGCACCAACGGATATGAACGGCTCGTAAAAGCTGTGCTTGAATTCAACACATATCGAATAAGGGAAAGCCATCGATCATGAGAGGAGGAACCAAAGTGAAGAAGATGTGGATGTCTTGTAAACTTTTACTCGTTATGGCTTTACTGATCACGATTGCTCCATGGGGAGGCGGCCGTGCCGAGGCATGGGTGGGCATGCCTATGGGCAAGCTTCACGTCAGCGGCAAACATCTGGTGAACAGCAACAATCAGCCTGTGCTTCTGAACGGCTGGCATCAACCGTCAGGTGCCTACTGGACGTATCAGGACAGCAATTACTATCTTAATCTGCACGGCAACAACCGTCATGCGGCTACACTGGCCTACCTGAAGGACATTACCGATACGTTTGCGGACACAAGTCCGAAATACGGCAGCAATCATGGCTGGAATATGAATCAGGTTCGTCTGTTCATTGATCGTCAGGACATGGGTGATGTGGCGGCGGGTACATACAATTTTGCCGGTGTGCAGACCGTTACGCAGAACGTCATTATTCCGTATATTCAGTATGCCAAGACAAAAGGTGTATACGTTGTCCTGGGTCTTGACTTCACGTTGAAGGATGATCAGGCAACGACCGCTGCCAATCTGCAAAAGTTCAATCAAATCTGGGGTTATCTCGCCTCCCGTCCAGAGATTAAAAGTGCGGACAACGTTCACTTCGAGCTGATTAACGAGCCGGTGAAGTCATACGCCAATGGACATTGGGGCGGCTACAACGGGGAAAACGACTTTGTCGATCACTGGAACGACTTGCGTAACTTTCAGAACTCCATCATCTCGACGATTCGCAGCCAAGGCGCGGACAATGTGATCTGGGCGGCAGGTCTGGGCTACAACCAATTCTATAGTCTGACGGCAAGCCATCCTTTGACCGACCCGCTGAACAACTACGGATATGCTGTGCACTGGTATCCTGGTTACGGCGCGTATGATAACTTCTCCATTTTGCAAGATCAGTGGAATACGAACGTCAAGGCGGCCGCAGACAAATATCCGATCAACATTACCGAAGTAACCTGGTTTAAGAATAAACCCGGCGACTCAGCATACTGGAACTTGTTTAATGGCAGCAACGAAGGTTTTGGCACCAATACGAAAACGATTTTCAATGCGGCAGGTAATGTCAGCATCGCTGCCCATATGAACGGCTTCATTCTGGAGCCGGGTCAACGCAGTTCTTTTGCCGACCCTACGGCAGGACTGAAATGGGACGGGGATGCTTCGCGGAGCGCGATGGGCCGTTTCCTGTTCAACTGGTATCATGAACGTGCACAAACGTATCCCGGCGGCGGAAATGGTGGTGGACCGACAACCGGGCTTGTATCAGGCGAAACGTACAAAATTGTAGCCAGACATTCGAATAAGGTCATCGATGTTCCCGGCGGGCAAAACCAGAACAATCTGCAGCTCCAGCAATGGAGCGATCTGGGCGGCAATCCGCAGAAATGGGTTCTGACTTCGATCGGTGGCGGAAGCTACACGCTGACCAGCGTGAACTCTCCCGATAAAGTGATTGATATTCGCAACGGTACCCTCACAAACGGCGAAGCGGTGCAGCTTATGAGCAATCTGAACACGACCGCACAGCATTTTAAAATTAACGATCTGGGCAATGGGTACTGGAGTATCATCAACGTAAACAGCAACAAAGCGATCGAAGTGGCGAATGCTTCGTCGTCAGACGGAGCAAAGCTGCAGCAAAACGATTATACCGGCGGGCTCCATCAACAATGGAAATTTGTTGCCGTCAGCAATTAACATCCATGTAAAAGAGGACCTTTCCGGCCGTAATGCCTGAAAGGTCCTCTTTTCGTTGAAATTTCGGCCTGCGTGGTGCAATGTGATGCGTGTGATTTCCATTTGCGATGATTCATTGTTGGATGATCATTGTCGGATAATCAATATATGCGATATCTGCCGCTTAAAGCCAGCAGACTGAAGAAATATAGGCAATTGTCGTAGTATCGGCGTTCTCCTTGTCGCAGCGGCGTGTTCCAGAACCGGCGAACGAATGGTTCGACATCCGGACCGTCCGCAGCCAGCGAAGCCATCGCGTTCGTGGCGAGCAAGCCTACAGGATGCAGGGAAGGTTCGTCGAAGGGTTCACCTTCGATGGTATATCGACGATATTCGGATACGTCAATGCCACTGAAGAAGGACTGAATCCGATTGGATTGTTCGACCTGCCACGGATCTTTGTGGAACCATTCCCAATCCAGAGCAATATTTGCCGCAACCCGGTAAGCATCGCTGTAAAAATGTCTAAAATCACCATGCGGCTGAACCGGAGCGGGTGAGCCGTCGTAATTCGCATATTCAGGCGAAAGCCCGGTTACAGGATGACAGGCGGTATGCAGATAAGCCCGACTTGCCGCCGCTGCTTCCTTCCAGAAGGCTTGATCCCCCTCATCCGCATATATTGCGAACAGTTCGTAAAAGTGGGGGAGATGGTAGGAGGGGTCGCTGAATGGTGATTCCGGAACAAACTTGATCAGCCGGGTATCCGGGTCCCACATCGGATCTCCCTCGCCATTTTCACCTTGATGGATGCAGGCGCGGAGGATTTTTCGGGCTTGTTCCTTGTAATCGTAAGGCGCAGCACCATCACCCCAGCGGTTGGAGGCAAAGAACAGGGCCATGGCGAAAAACTCCTCGCCGTCAGGGGCAGGACCTTGCGACAGGCGGGTACCGTCAGGCTTGCAATGCCAAGCAAAATAATCCTTGTATCGGCCTTCGGTATGCTGCATATACGTACGGGAAAAATTCCAGAGTCGATCAAATTCTTCTTTCTTATCCATTTGCACGGCCATCATCATGCCGTAAGACATGCCTTCCGAGCGTACATCGTGGTTACCGGTGTCGAGGAAGTACCCTTTGTCCTCACCCATCGGGTAATAAATTCGTGTATTCTCGTCTCCATAGAACAGCTCGTTCCATGTCTGCTCCAGTTTTGCCTCAATTTCCTTCTCGTCATAGCCCAGTTCCAGGAACAAATTCCTGTATGCTCCTGTATGGAACGCCCCATTTTCGTTGGTAGCCATGGATATCCTCCTTCGTTGGTCACGTTTAGCCAAATTATAGCATGACAGGCAGTACCCAAATTAAAGCGTTTTCTTTGAAAAGCACGGATCATTGCATCCTGATCTTGTACGGCATGACCATGCCGTTTAACAATCTCTGCAGGGTAAGTGCAGGCAATGTAGGGCGTTCGAACGGTTCCAAATATGGAACTGTAAACGGGACGAAAGTCATCAGTAATGCCCCTTTTACGGCAACCGGAGACTGGGGAGCCTGGGGAGAGAAAATGGTCTCCGTGCCGATGAACCAAGGGATCAATACGTTGAAATTAATAACCACCGGAACGGAAGGACCGAATATAGATCGAATATAGATCGAATAGTGATTTCAGCTCCATAGGCTTTCTAAACATTTGGCGACGACTTACGACCCCGGTGACCGGTTCACGGATCGAATCGATGACGAGTTTGGAGAAGCTCGCACTGCAGGAGATATCCACTTACTATTTTTAATCAACATATGGGAATATATCGGGTCGAACTTTTCGGAATGACTCACTATTTTAAGTTTTCCTCTTGCGGATAGTACAAGTGAAACTGCACCACCCGCAAAGTAGATGGGATGTTATTCAATTATAGTTCCTATCTTCCAGCGCCAGGGGAATTTTCATCACAAACCAACCTGGTTTTACTGGATCGTATCACCAGGACATATATCATAAACCGTTAAATCTTCAATATCAGAAAGCAGAGCAGAAAGTTCGCTTGGTCGACCGGTTAAAAAATCAAATACGCCAAAATGTGTCGGGATTACATTTTTTATATTTAGAAGGCGGACTGCCTTAGCTGCCTCTCGAGGGGACATCGTATAAGCATCGCCAATTGGCAATAGTGCCAGCTCTGGCTCGTATAATTCCGCAATTAGAGCCATATCGCCAAATACGTTTGTATCCCCAGCATGATAGACCGTGTATCCATTTTCGAATTTGATTACGTAGCCCATGGGCTCCCCACCATAAATAATCTGATCATCATCAACGAAAGCCGAGGAATGGTCTGCATGTACAGCAGTAACCGCAATGTCTCCTAATTTTCGAGTTCCACCTTTATTTATCGAAACAACATTTTGGACACCCTTTTTCTGGAGAATAAATGCCAATTCCCAACCCGCCAATACTATGGCACCTGTCGTTTGCGCAAGCCAAACGGCATCTTCAGCATGATCTCGATGTGCATGTGTGAATAAAATGTAATCTACTTTTTCAATGTTTTTTATTGTCTCGGGGCAGGAGGGATTATTTTTAATCCATGGATCAATAAGTATTTCTTTATTTCCGGGTGTTTTTATATAAAATCCGCCAAAACCAAGCCAAGTAAAAGAAATATTCCGGTTTAACATGTTGATATTCCCCTCTTATAAATTTCTAGTTGTAAAAAACTTCCTTAGCCGCATTCAGTCCATTTAAAGCAGCGGGGAAACCAGCATAAACTGCCATTTGCATCATTATCTCTACAATCTCTTCTTTTGTGCATCCAACATTTAAGGCACCATTAATATGAACTTTCAGTTGAGGAATTGCGTAACCAAGAGCGGTTAAAGCAGCGATGGTTGCAATTTCACGAGATTTCAGATCCAATCCAGGTCGACTATAGATATCACCAAATGGGAATTCAACTAAGAAACGTTCGAAATCAGGGGCAATGCCTTTCAAAAAATCACGAGTATGACCTCCAGATTCTCCGACTACCTCATTCATTAATTGTATACCGACTTCATATCTTTTTTTCGTCATCTTTTAAATCCTCCGTCTCTATTTTACCCGATGCCTCAATGTACTTTTCGTAGAATGAAATTTTTTGAGCCACGGCATTAATAAGTAATTCAATATTTTGTTGTTGTTCAAGTAACTTATTCTGATGATTCAAAAGAATCGATAGTCGATTGCTAACTGACTCTTTGGGCATTTCTCCAGATTCCAAACGTTCCAGTATGCAGCCTTCTTTTGTAAACTCCGAAATATCTTCAAGGGACATCCCTGTTTTTTTGAGAGTTACCATAAATATAAGAAAGTTTACTTCAGAATCCGTAAATTCTCGTATTCCGCTATCGTTTCTCTTAATTTTTGGAATCAACCCACTTCTTTCATAAAATCGAATGGTATGTGCAGAAAGCCCGGTTCTTTCCGCAACTTCTTTAATATTCATTCAAGGAACTCCTTTTGTTGTCGACTTGGTCCCATCTTACACCTTTAAGTTTACTCTAAGTCAAGCTACCTCTTTTGGGAATTTGTAGACTTTCAAACTTTTCGGACACCGAGATTACGGAGAAGTTCCGTTAGGTTCTTTGCGGTTTTACCTCCAAACTTTAAACATTTTTCTGAAAACAAGGCTATACCCGTAAGCTAAAACGAAAGGCAGAAAGTAGGACAAAAACGTCCAGTAAATGTTCCAATCATTGAAATAGATGACCTTGCCCATTTGTTTAGCGATCCACTCCAGAATCGTTAAAATGAAGGATGATGCCAGTATTGTCGGCCAAGGCTTCATCCCTTTTTCAAGAATGGCATATATCATAAGACATCCGAACATGGGATATAAACCTAAATCCATAGGGAGGGCTGCATACGATTGATTGTTGGTGTTCGGGAGGATATTCCAGAAGAAATTAAAACCCACATTGTTGACGCAGCTGGAGGTAGCCACTCCCAATGGATAAAAAGCAAGTAGGATGTTGAGGTTCCTGCGCAGAATCCATCCGCCAATGATCACGGGAATCACAAAAGCGATAATGACATTACTCAGCATGCAATCACTCCCCGAAGTTTCATTCGAATCAATTTCTTATTATTGGCTTCATCGAACCGTTTCATAATGGATCAAGGAAGGAAAGCAGAAAAAACAAATGATTCAGGGTCTGAAGCGAAGTCCAGGAAGTTAGAGTTGCAAACCCTTAATTGACATATTATTACACGTAAAGTATAGTGGGCTATGTAAAGCTGACTTTACATTTTGGTTTTTGGAGGACTAACGTGCAAAACCATATCCGCGCTAAGCGCATGGATGCGTCATTGACGCAGGAAGAATTGTCTCGTCTGCTCAAAGTGTCCAGGCAAACGGTCGTTTCCCTGGAAGCAGGGAAGTATAAACCTTCGCTTGTGTTGGCACACAAGTTAGCCCAAACCTTCAGGTGCAGCATTGAGGAATTATTCATTTTCGAGGGGGACGAAAACATTGAATCCTGAAGTCATGAACCAGATTGTAGGCGTCGGAGGGATCATAGCAGGGATGCTTGCAGCCATAATCACGGTCATCGTATCCCGGAGCAGGCTCAAAAAGCGGTACGAACTCGATGAAAGGTACACGTATTGTATTACCAAATCAAAGGCTTTTTCATGGAATGCTACAACAGTCACGCTTGCCGTTGCTTGGATTGTCGCCATGGTTATGGAAGGAGTCTCTCTATCGTTCTTTATCATTACGGGTATATTCGTCGTTCATTGTCTGTCCTCGATCGGCGCGAATCTGTATTATTCAGCAAAAAACTGACGTTATGCATAAGTTGGATCTCTGTAATGACAGGGATACAACAAAATACAATTTCTATCTTGAAGCTGCCAGATCGAGCCCGGGCGAAGTGTTAGAGCTTGCGTGCGGTACAGGATTGGCAACCATTCATTTAGCAAAATCGGGGATTCATATAACCGGCGTTGATATTTCTGCAGCGATGCTTGAGTATGCGCGGTTTAAGGCTCAAGGCTTGCCTGTGGAGTTTATTGAAGCGGATGCTCTTACCTTCGATTCCGATAAGCGCTTTTCTTTGATTTATTTAACCGGAAATGCATTTCAAGCATTTTTGAGCGAAGAAGATCAAGTGGCCTTACTCGGAACAGTGTACAAACACTTAAAGCCCAATGGAATGTTTGTTTTTGAAACACGGAACCCCTTGGGGACCGATTTATCTGACGAAGAGGAGACGACCTGGGGAGAATTTACGGATCAGGATGGAATTAAAGTCAAGGTATCCGGAACGCAATCCTATGATGCAAGGAACCAAATCATGCACTGGGTCACTTTCCGTGATTGGGGATTCAGGAAAACAACTTCGCGAATTGCATGTCGTTCTACGGATAATGATACGCTTAAGCATCTGTTGACCCGTCACGGCTTTCATATCGAAAGCCAGTATTCGGACTGGGATAAAACACCCTTCACGCCTTCGTCTTCTTCCATCATCAGTGTTTGTCGAAAAAAACAAGGTGAATAGTTCCGGTATGCTGAGGAAGCAGCTGATGCATATTATCGTGGACAAAGAAACAGACGATGCAAAGTCGCTAAAAATAGCGATTGTCTCTTTAAAGAATGGAACCACGATCTAGTCCCGAGCTCAGGTCAAGATCGTGGTTCCGTCATTAACATTCACGAATACGGAGACGGGTGGGTTGATCTTTTTGGGATAGGCTTCCGATATCCGCGTACCCTATATTCAGAATTGCCGCTATTCGCTCATGATCCCGTATCCCCAATCTTTGGCGAACCGTCTCGTCATAGATCCAGCCCTCGATGCAAACCTCAATGCCTATGCCGTTGTCCATCCCGAGCAGCTTTAAGTTTTGAATCAAGCAGTAAACGGCGGCCAAATCTTCCGCTTGTTTGTGCATGGCGCCTTCGGCATTCGCAATGGCGACCAGATGCGCCGGGGCTTCGCGACGGTGGAGAGGCAGTGCTTCTTCACGGTGTTTGCCTTCCACGAACAGGAAACGCCAGGGTTCCCGCAGACCATCATTCGGTGCCCATACCGCTGCATCCAATAGACGCAGAATCGCTTCAGGGTCGACCGGTTTTGGTTCGAAGGAAGGAAATCGATCGTTTTTGTGCAATACATCCGAAATTAACATGATCTTCTGCTCCGTTTCTTTAAGTGATATAAGCCGGGGAAGTTAAATCAAGATTGGTATATAATTGGTTTATATTCGTTGTTATACAAATAAATTAGAGATGGGAACGAGTGCATCAAATCGTTCAGGTTTGCGGCCAGCGACTCCATTTTTTTGCGGCAGGCGTCCGCTTGCGGGGACGGGGTGTTTTGTCAATGAAACCAAAGATCAAAATACCGACCAATCGTTCACGTTCTGACATGCCCAGTTGTTCAAAAAAGGACCTGGTATACAACATTTCATCTGTGCGCCAAAACATGCCGATCCCGTTTTCCCAAGCTAACAGCTGCAGGTTTTGCAGGTAAAAACAAACATTTGCATACTGCCGGTCTCGTTGCTCCGGCGAACCATGATCTTCCACAACAACGGCCACGAGGCCGGGGACCTCGGAAAAGTACTTCACCATCGTTTCCTTTAGGGGCTTGGGGGTGAGCTTGCCAAACCGGGTAACCGCAAAAGAATCCATCATATACCGGGAAAGACGAGTTTTGGATTCGTGCGACAGGGCCAACATAAGCGTCATGGCATTCAGCATTTGTGAGTCGCACAAATTAGACGCTTGATTCAATACATCCTGAATAAGGTGATCGGGCACAGGCTGATCGGAGAACTTCCGTATGCTCCGGCGTTCCCTAATGATGGATTCAACCTTCATTTGGAATCACTCTCTTTCTTATTGTTTCTGAAGAAAACATAATAATTTAGATGAATAAGTACATACTTTTAATTACGACAATAATATTGTTTCATATGAAACAATATTATTGTACAGTATGCTACCTGTAGTGTCAACCCGGGATTGCGACGTGAGGCAAGCTTGGAGCATTGCGTTGAGAAGGCAAGCAGGTACAGGTCCTCTTTGTTTCTTAGGAAAACATGCAGTGATATAATAAAAGAAATAAGTCAAGGAGCCAAGCAGATCATGGAGACTTTAAATAAAAACAAAAACGCAATTCATGAAAGCTTCATTCAATTCCTTCAACACAAAGAACAATACGAATCTCGGATATCCGCGTCATACCTTGAGGATCTCCGAAAGCACATCGGTGCCAGCTTCAGCTTGAACATGACGGAACTGCATACCATTGCATGCATCGGAGAGCAAGAACCGATCAATATCACGTCCATCGCGGAACGGATTCATGTAAGCAAAGGCAATACCTCCAAGATCGCCAATAAATTGCTTAAGGCTGGTTGGGTACGAAAAGCTCAGCTTAACGATAACAAAAAAGAAGTATACTTTCGATTGACGCCTGTCGGGAAAAAGCTGTTCGCTGCCCACGACGAGCTTCATGCGAAAGAAAAGCAGCGCATGTACGATTTTTTGGGTCAATACAGCAATGCCGAGCTTGAATTTATCAAAAAATTGTTCGATGATATGGCTGCCTTTTACCAATGAGAATAGGAAATGCATGTCTTTTGGGGCTTATGCCCGTGAATAACGTTTCCCCTAAAGCAGAATATCCTGCAGCGAAAAGCGGGTTCGGAGCCCTCTTTGCTGCAGGATATTTTTTTGAGCCGGCTACTGCCTCTCTTGTCGGATTACTCCCAAGCGCTGCTGCAGCTGGTTGGCGTAGAAAGACAATTCGGGCTCCGCAGCCAAATCCCGAAGCAATGCTTGAATCAGAAAAGTCCGCGGCTTGTCCCCGGCCAACTCCTCCTCAAGCAGCATTGCCACTTCTTGAAGCTCCTTCTTTCGGGCATTCGGAACATACAGATCAGGAATGGTCGATTGTATGGTTCGAAACAAGGTAGAGATTCTGCCTGAATTTGTGGGTACCGCTGAACCCAAATCCACTTCCTCGTATTCTTTCATAAGCTCGGGTGTTAATAAGGGCAGGGGAGAAGCTTTGCCCAGGCCATCCACCAAATCATCCATCCGTTCCGCAATAAATACCGCCAGTTTTTCGGCCGGGATCGGTTTGTATGCAAACAACAAATGAAAAGTATACTCCCGAACAAGACCGCTGAACAGGGCTGTCACGTCCCACTTCCAATTCGAGATGGCCGAACCGTATTGCCTCGACAACAGATTCTCGTAGTAGTTGAACATTTGAACCTGAATCTGATGAATGAGAGAGGAAATATTGTCGCTGCCTCCCGGAGGAAATTCATTATAATCCCGGGAAATATAGTAGCCATGGCGGCCAAAGAATTGAAACAAACACGTAATTTCGGATAAGTACGTTTCCCGGCGTGGCAGTGCCAATTTACGAATTCGCTCCACCCCATCCATCATCGATTGCTGACGTTGTTTCAAAATGCTGACGAACAAGTCTTCTTTGGATTCGAAAAATTTGTACAGAGATCCTTTCGCGATGCTGCAATCGTCTGCGATGTCTTGAATCGACGTTGCCCGATAGCCTTTTTCCATAAAAAGGCGGACGGCGGATTGGATGATTTTGTCCTTCAATAAACTCATGTTCAGTTCTCCTTATCACTCGTTACGGATCAGGTTTAATGCCTCTCCAGCTCCTTAGTCAAGTATAACCAATATTCGAAGAGCAAAAAAGAAGGATTGCTTCGGGGACGCCTAGATCAAAGCGAGCCATAACATGCAAATTTGCAATAGAGCCAGTACATAAATAAGCCAGCCGGCACCTTCCCTCCATCGGCGATAGAGCAGAACAATCATCAAGACAGGAAGAGCAAACAAGCCGACCCATCGACTGACAAACCTGTCGGCTTGACCATTCGTAAAGTGAATGGGGAGCTCCGATGGAGCAAACCATACCGCAATGATGGCCGCTAGCAATGCCAGCACTGTGACGAGAATAGGCGTTTTGGGATTAAAGAGGAAATTGATCATGTTCATGTATCCTTTCGTTTGAGTCATTCACAGAGGAAGAGGAGCCTTTCTTTGCGGACGGCGTTTTTTTCTTCAACAAAAAGCTGCATACCAATCCCACCGTCGCGATGCAAGCGGCCAGCCAAAATGTGTCACTAAAAGCAGCGGTGTGAGCATCCATGGCAGACAGCTCTTTGCCTGCGTTATTCGTGATGCGTGACGAGAGATAACCCGTAAAACCGGCAATCGCAAAGGATGACACCACTTGTTGGGAAGCGCTCGTTAGCGGAGTAACCCGGCTAACCATCTGGGGCGGCGTGGCGTTCAATACGTAAGTGTTAAGCGACATCATTGACAGACCCATCCCTGAACCGAGCGCAAACAAAATGAGCATGATGAAGGAAGGACCGTAATCCGTTCCCACAATCGACATGGCAAAAAGCCCGCCTGAGATCAGCAGCATGCCCACAGTCAATGGAGGACGCGCCCCCATTTTGTCAAACCATTTTCCGGCCAATGGCATGAAGATCATCGAACCGATCGCCTGAGGCAAAAGGTGAAGGCCTGTTGCCAGTGGTCCCAATTGCTTGACCTGCTGAAGGAGCAGCGGAAATAACAGCACGGTACCGAACAGAGCCGTTTGCATGATCCAGGAGGTTATTATTCCGATCGTAAACGGCCCGGACTTCATAACGCGCAATTCAAGAAGCGGTTCTCGCTGCACTAAACAGGAGATGACGAAGAGTGCCAGCAAAACGGTACCCGCCGACAAGCCCCAAAGAGCGTATGAAGAGGCCAAGCCGCTCCCTGCTTCGCTGAAGCCGAACGTCAGACAAGCAAAAGCAGCAGGGCCGAGAAATAAGCCCAACACATCCAAACGAGGGTTTGCTTGGGATTGGAAGGAGGGCAGGTGCTTCATGCCGATCCATATTCCTGCCAACCCGATCGGAAGGTTAATCCAGAAAATCCAATGCCAGCTCACGTATTCAACCAACCATCCGGATATAACCGGCCCGAGAGCAGGAGCGAGAAGCATCGGTATGCCCAGCATGCCGATAATTGACCCACGTTTGTCAGGAGGCGCCAGGCGATACACCATCGCCATTCCGACCGGAGAAACCATTCCTCCTCCTAAACCTTGAATGACCCGAAAAAGAATGAGCTGTCCGGACGTTTGAGCAAATGCGCATAGCAGAGAACCAAGCGTGAAAAATCCGATGGAACTCAGGAACACTCGCTTAGCGCCAAATTTGTCCGAAAGCCACCCTGCCAGTGGAATGACTGCAGAGAGAGCTAACGTATAAGCGGTGACCGCCCACTGCATCGTTTGGAGCGTAACGCCGAAATCCCGCACCCAAGTCGGAAGGGCGACGTTCACCGCCGTACTATCCAGAATAACCATAAACGTTCCGATGACGATCGCGATCAGCGGCGGTAGATACGGTCGAATGGAAAATGAACTTTCTTTGGGCTGTTCCTGAAGTAATGAATGTTGAGACATGCATGAATACCTGCTTTCATGAGGATTTGACGGGACGAGGCTGGCCGGCTTCAGCCCGTTCCGCAAGGCATATTTTTGCCTTTCTTAACCTATTAGTTTTATATAAAACCAATAAGTCACGATACATCATATCCTTCACATGACGTTGTGTCAATCATCAGACGAAGCGATAAAACACATTTTTGAACATATGGTTCTTTACAAAACCAGTTAGTCAAATTATGATGGTTATTAGTTTTCAAGAACGAGTATCGGTGTAAATACTTTACATGAATGTGAGATCAGAAAGTAGGAAGCGAACATGGACAAGAACAACAAAGAGCACGGCATCATATCTTCTTTTGACGGGTTGGGCAACTTCAGGGACTTTGGGGGTTATGACACAACCGACGGCAAGAGAGTGAAGAGAGGGCATTTGTTCCGCTCGGACGATTTATCCAAGCTTTCGAGAAGGGACATTGCGCGGCTGGAACAGACCGGCATGCAATTGATTTGTGATTTGAGGACGGAGACTGAACAACAGTCCAAAAAGAGCCGCATGCTGAATCGGGGGATCGAGGTCGCTAATCTGCCTATGCAGGACAAAAGCCAAGCGTTTACCAGGCTTGAATTCATGAAATATTTGATCCGGCATGGGAGCGAGATTAACTTTGAACAACAGATGAAGGACATGTATTTTCATATGGGGAACGGATCCCAATCCACGATCAAAAACATTTTCAGTTTGTTATCCAGGAAAGAAAAATTGCCCGTTCTGATTCATTGCACCGGAGGCAAAGACCGAACCGGATTTATCGTGGCGATCATCCAGCTTTTTCTCAACGTTCCGTATGATCACGTCCTGAAGGATTACCTGTATTCCAATGTACGCATTGGACCTCGCATGAAAAAAGCGGAGAACATGATTCGTTTCATGAGTTTTTACCGCGTGCCGGCAGAACGGATCAAACCTATATTGGAGGTAAGGCGCGACTATCTGGAGGATGTGCTTCAACCCATTCTGGCTCGCCATGGCACCATAGAAAACTATTTGATAAACGAATGCGATATTCCCGAAAAGCATCTTGAAACCTTCAAGGAACTCGTACTCGAATGAGGCATAACGGCAGCATACGTAGTACTTTTAGAAACGATAGGTTCTTGAAAAAACTAGTGAGTAGGATTACAATTGACACTAAATCCGGAATAACAGGAGGAACAGAAACAATGAATTCGATTGGAAAACAAACATTGTCCAGATTCGTCAAAACAGGATTAGCCATAACTTTTCTCTTATCGCCAGTCTCATCGTTTTGGGTGGATACCAACCAGGTATCGGCCCAGTCTGCAGACAACGTTGCGTCCACGAACCTGAAACCCGTTTGGACCAAAGCAGTTGGTGACCTGAATCAAATGGACATAAAGGCCACACTAATCAAGAATGATTTATACTACACGGTTGGTGGTAAATACATTGCCTTTGATGCTTTGTCCGGCAAAACTCGCTGGACTTATCGGGCTGCTGCGTCTTCACAAACAGTTACGGATGGCCAATCGGTGTGGGTTACGGATACAACGGGGCAGCTGCTGAAACTGAATGCAAAAACAGGTAAATTGCAATGGAAAGTTAAAACGCAATTACGCCCAGGAAAAGGGGAGAGTTACTCCAATTTCAGTTTGCATCTGGCGGATGGGGTGATTTATGTCGGGGACGAATATGGTCTAACCGCATACAACGCCTCAAACGGTAAAGTGAAATGGAAATTAAAAGGCGGCGAACATGGGTATAACGTTCTTCTTACCGGGAAAATGCTTGTCGCATCTACGACCATCTCGGGAGGTTTAACAACGAGCAGTTTGAAAGGGATCGATGCCGCGACCGGTAAAGTGAAATGGACGCTAAACGATGGGGACCATCAGGACATCCTGTATTCAAACGGAAAAACGTTTTACTCCCGTGACGTAACCGAAGGCATCGATGCCGGTTATGCGGCAAATATTGATGAAATTGAATTAAGCAGCGGAAAGATTAAGGCTACCCGTTCTTATGTCCCTGTAGACTTTGTGGAAGAACTTAGCGCGGTCGATGTCGTATCCGATGGAAGTTACTTCTATGTCATCGGCAAATACGATGAACGTCAAAAACAAGCGGTCGTTTCACGCTTTCCCGTGAACGATCCTTCCATCACCAAGCCCGATAAAACTTACGTTTTCCCGGTGTCGGTCGTGGATTGGTCAATTCCGGGCCGTGATGGCATTGCCTATGCCCGTTTAGGGAACGGCAATCTGGTGGCCATAGATACGAACAGCGGAAAAACGTTGGCCTCCGTATTGTACAAAGGGACCCCATTGCCAACCCTCGTTGGCCAAGACGTAATGATTGTCCAATATGGCTCGAAAATCAGCGGAGTAAAGACCGGTCGCTGACCGATTGAAAACCAATGCTCTATTTGGACATGTCGTCCTAAGTTTAATCATGATCGGTTCATTTGGAGTAAATTCCTTATGAAGTGCCGGCAGCCCTCAGGGGCTGCTTTTTGCGGTGAAATGCTTGCTGACAGAGTTGATGCAGCACAAAAATGATCTTTCCACGAGTCCAAGTTTATAGTATTCTGTACATATAAGGGAGGATGGTAAACTGTGGCAATAGATCTGATTATTGGCGATGCCAAACACGAGCTGGCTTCTACCCGCCGCATCCTGGAACGCTTGCCCGATGAGCATATGGAATGGCGTCCACACACTAAATCGATGACGCTCGGCGGGCTGACCACGCACTTAATCAATCTGGTAAACTGGCAAGTCGCGATTTTTGTTGGACCTGAACTGGATCTGGCGACTGTGCCGCCCAGACGGGAAGCTTTGACAAGTCGAGCGGATGTGTTGAACGAATTCGACGAGAACGCCGCAAAACTGGAAAAGCTGTTATCCGAATGCAGCGAGGAAATGCTGGGCGAGGAGTGGACCTTGCGAAGCGGGGATTATGTCATTTTGCAGCGCCCGCGGGCAATCGCATTGCGCACCTTCGGTCTTAGCCATATGATCCATCACCGTGCACAGCTTGGAGTTTACTTCAGACTCCTGGACATTCCCGTTCCTGGATTGTATGGCCCCTCGGCCGACGACAGCGTGAATTAAAAGAAAATTTGAACAGAACAGTCGCAGTATATCGGTTCGATGACCGATGTGCTGCGACTTTTTTGACGATTGACGTTAGTTGCTAAAGAGAAAGGGAAGAGCAGGCTTTAAGGCATTCAACGGAAAGTGTGAGGTTAAGTCATGTGCCTAACTTTAATAGTATACAACATAAATATTATGTAAACCTAAATAGAAAAGAAACTACTTTGCATTACAAGGCATTGAATAAGGTGAAATTCAGATGAGGTATACACCCCGCATGACATGATGGTTATGCGGGGGTATCCATCGACTTCGTATCGCTTATATATAACCCGACATCAAAGATCCCATCCCCATAATCCCTCTTCCGCTTTAGGCGGGGAACATCGGGTTGCCTTTCAAGCCAATCCAGAGCTCGGATGCTTCAAGCTGTCCGGCCAAATGAAACAGCCAGTCCTCACGGCCTTTAGTCGCCATGATCTGAGCTCCCATAGGCAGGCCGTCCGGGGTCATGTGTATAGGTACGCTCATGGCAGGCTGACCCGTCAAATTGGCAAGCTGGGTAAATGGAGTATAGGTCAAGCTCGGCTCAAACATTTCATAAATAAGCTGCTGCTGCCGATCCTTGTCCAATTCGCTGACCATCATCAATTCGTCGATCCGTTTGGCATCGGCCGTTAATTCCCCGATTCGTGGTGCTGGAAAAGCGTTCGTGGGCGTTACGTAAAAATCATATCGTTCGAACAGCTTGGACATCTGCGCAGCGGCAACATCCCACTCAGCCAAACTGTGAACGAACTCGGCGGCAGATACTTTTTTGCCTGCCTCGGCAATGACCCAGGCTTCGATTTCCATATCTCTTGCGGTCAGCTCACGTCCGATGGAGCGTTCAATGGAGGAAACCATGGCGGCCATTTCTCCACTGTTCATCATGTAGTAATTTTCGATGAGACGAACGCCGTTGACGGGACTGAGTTTTTCTTCAACGTCGTGGCCTTGCTCTTCGAGCCAGCGAACGAGCTTGTACACCGCTTGTTTGGCTTCTTCGCTGACAGGTGTTCCTACAGGCGAAGCCGTAGTATATGCGATTTTCAGTTTTCGTTGGTGTGGATAGTTCATGTCTGCCAGGTAACTTCCCGGAAAAAGAGGGGCGTGGAACGCCGCTTCCGGCTGGACGACTTGCAGCACATCCAACAGTGCCGCACTGTCGCGAACGGTGCGGGACAAGGCAAAATCGATGGAGGCGCCCTGCCATTGACGGCCTGCGCCTGGACCAACCGGCGTCCGGCCGCGCGTAGGCTTCAGACCGAACAGTCCGCTAAACGCTGCAGGTATGCGGATCGAGCCGCCGCCGTCGCTTGCACCTGCCAGTGGAACCATTCCCGAGGCAACGGCTGCCGCCGCTCCGCCGCTGGAACCGCCTGGCGAGTGCTCCGTGTTCCATGGATTGCGCGTCGGGCCATGCAGGCTGGGTTCTGTGATGTTTTTCAAGCCGAACTCCGGCGTATTGGTATGCCCGATAATAATAAAACCGGCCTCACGCAGGCGTTGGACGAAATTGGAGCTGCGCACAGCGCGGTGCTCGCTGAACAAACGTGAACCGGAAGTGAGAAGCTCGTTTTCCAAGGATTGCGAAATGTCCTTCAACAAGAGCGGTACGCCGGCAAAAGGTTGTTCCCCCGGCCTTGTCTGGTTGGCTTCCTGCCTTGCGCGTGTCTCATACGTGCGGATCACGGCGTTTAACCGGGGATTGAACTCGTTCAGTCGGGCAAATGCCGCATCCAATAGCTCGTTTGGCGATACTTGCCGCGCACGCACAAGCTCTGCCAAACCGACGGCGTCATAGGATGTATATGGAAATGAAGACATGTGTATCGTTCCTCTCAATATGTATTGGGCTGAGCATGTTCCATAGTCATCGTACCATCAGGTGGACGAAAAGACAAAAGCGCAATGTAATGCGATGCTGCACGTTCAACCATAAAAAAACACTGTTTGCCCAGAAGGAACAAACAGTGTGGATATACAAATCAAGCCATTAATGATATGCTATCTTGATTCACTCTGTGCGCAATCTTCGCGCAGCTTCAAGGTTGGTGTTGGATGGCGAACGATCTTGCTGTCTGGAGATGGCGAACAGGGCGATCCAGATCAGGACGAAACCGATGAGCTGCTCCCAAGTAATCAGCGTACGGAAAGCGATCCAGTTCACCAGCACACCTGCCATCGGAAAGCTCAATTCAGCCAAAGTAGCCACCGATGCCTTGGTCGAAGAGAGACCTTTGTAATACAGCAAAAGACTCAACAATCCAGGCAGCAGCGCTTGGCCCAAAATGTTCAGGATGACCGCAGCCTGGGCACCCGTACCTGAAGGGAAGGACCATGGTGCGCCTTCATTCCAGGTCATGAAGATGAGCAGCGGCAGGGCAACGACGAAACGAAGGGAGGTTACCGTTTCATACCGCGTTTGTCCCAGCATCAGCCGGCCCATAACCGTGGAGCCTCCCCATAGCGCGGCAGCGCCCAGGGACAACAAGCTGCCTGCATGGACCCAGCTGTCCCATCCGGCCGAGGGGAGCGTCAATCCAAAGGTCAGCAAGTAGGTTCCTGCCAGCGCAATGATGAACAACCCGCCAAAGCGGCGCGGCAGCGATTCTTTTAACAGCAGCTTTGCCATCACGATCGCGAACAAGGGCTGCATTTTTTGCAGCAGCAGTACCGTGTTTGGATCATTATGAGTGAGGGCCAGCGTGAATAACACCGTGGCAAGCGCAGAACCGCCCCAGGAAATGAAAATGACGGCAATCCAATGGCGTGCACGCAGATTTTTCAGGTCGGCCCTGAATTTCCAAAGTACGGGAAGGGCGATCAGGCTTACAATGATATGTTCCACCAGGACGATCTGGGTGGAGGTCATCGTTTCGAGCAAAAGAATGCGGAAGAGAGGGTCGACGCCCCAGAGGGCAGCGCCTAGCACAACCAGCCAGAATCCGGTGTTGCCTCGTTGCTTGGTCGGAACGTTTGATGCAGTTTGATGGTTTTCCATATTCAGGACTCCTTCGTCAGAACACGGAATCTTCAGTTGGCAGATTCGACAAAAGCCCCCGTTTCGGCGTACGCCAAATAACGGGGGCTCACACGCATGAATATGGCGTCGGGAAAAAGGCGTTCCCGAGAACGGCCGTATTCATGTGTTGATCTTCTCTCATCCGGACTATACCGTCGGCCCTGGAGTCGCACCAGGTCAGTCGCTGTCCAAAACTGGTCAAACAGCGAGTCGCGGGCTGGTTCCGAAGAACATCACCGCCGGTTGGGAATTGCACCCTACCCCGAAGATCCTATTCGATTGGTTTATAGGTTCGTTACACAAGCTGTAACATCAATAGATTCATCTTAAATGTGAAAGCGCTAGCAGTGCAAGAGTTTTTGCGAAATAAATATTTAATTTCCATAAGAATAATCGGAATAATACGCTGGAATATCGTCAAATCGTTGAAAGGTGCTTTAGACGAGCATAAACGTTCGTTTAAGAAATAATTCGGAGCTTAAGGGGTTGCTGAAATGGAAGTCGTAGGTATTTTGGGAGTCGTACATGATGAAGAGCTGCGAGTGCAGCACCATTTAACACTTGAAACCATAGAAAGGTTAATTGTTGATTTTGATCCGGATGTAATCTGCGGCGAGGTTTTGCCATCCAGTTTCGAGAAATACAAAAAGGAGCCTGCAAATAGAGGGTACTGGGGCGAACCCCCAAGCGAATATTACGACCTGATCTTTCCGTTATGCGAAGAAAAAAAGATCAAGTTTGTTCCCGTGGATTGGGTGGAACTTGATGTTTGGAACGATTTCGATCCTTTGCGAAGCTATACCGGGCCCGAAAAAGAACGGTTGGAGAATGAATTGGATCATTGGTGGCACAAACAGCTTGCGGCTTCCGGTAAGGGTGCTATTCCATTTAATACGGAAGCATTCGACCATGTGACCCGACTGAAATATCAGTGGCTGAAAAAGTTGGATCCAAAAGCGCATGCCATACGATGGGAATGTCGGCATGATATCATGCTTCAACGAATCATAAACGCAATCAAAGACAATGCGGATGCACGTATGTTGTGTATTGTGGGTGCCGATCATAATCATGCTTTGTATGAGGGACTCATGCCGTTGAATCATATACAGCTTATCTATCCATTGAAATAATGGTTATCCCATGGATTGAACTGATCTTATTATTGGATGGGTATTCATTCCATGATTGTGCGTCATTAACATGTGCTATATAATCGTTATATCCTTGAAATAATACACTCATAATCTTGCATCCATGAACAGACAACCTTTCATCAACAACTTGTGTAAGTACCTGAACGTACCCATAACATGAGGATTGGAGATGTGTCTTGTGGAAAAAGGTTATTTGCTCAAAAATGGCTGCGTATTGTCCATGGATCCTTCGGTAGGTCAGTATGCCCGGGCGGATGTACTGATTGAAGGTTCAATCATTACGGCAATAAGGCCTGATCTGGAATGTGAGGAAGCGATCGTGATCGATGCTTCCGACATGATTATTCTGCCCGGGTTGGTGGATACCCACCGCCATGTATGGGAATCGCTGCTGCGTACCGCGGGAACGAACTGGTCCTTGCCCGTTTATTTGCAAAATCTTTATTATGGGGCGATGGGCAGCAAGCTTCGACCGCAAGACAGTTATATCGCCAATTTGCTCGGTTCATTGGAAGCGCTTAATGCAGGCGTGACCACGATCCTCGATTGGAGCATGCCCTATACGCCGGACCATACGGATGAGCTTGTTCGGGGGTTGCGCGATGCCGGCATTCGGGCTGTGTTTGCGTACGGGGTTCCCGGAGAGACCGAATATTGGAATCGGGAAAGCCGTTTGACATATTCAGCCGATGTGAGAAGGGTGAAGCTGCAGCATTTTTCTTCGAACGACCAATTATTAACGTTTGGACTCGCTATACGGGGACCCGAATTCAGTCACTGGGATACAGCGGTGGACGAAATTCGTCTTGCCCGCGAGCTGGATGCGATCTGCTCCATGCATGCAGGGTTTGGCAGCTGGGGCTCGGTGGACCGCTCGGTGGCCAGGATGGCTGAACACGGTTTGCTTGGCCCGGACGTCAATTTGGTGCACGGCAATACCATGGGCATCGACGAATATAAGCTGCTCGCCGATAGCGGTGCTTCGTTATCGGTGACGCCGGAAGTGGAAATGATGATGGGACATGGCTATCCTGCAACGGGTGCTTTTCTGGAGCAAGGAGGCACGCCGACGCTTGGCGTCGATGTCGTGACATCAACGGGTGGAGACATGTTCTCCCAGATGAAATTTGCGTTGCAAGCCGAACGGGCCAAAATGAACGAGCTCGCGCTGGAAAACGGAGAGATGCCCGGCGAGCTGAATTTGCAGTCCAGGCAAGTGTTGCGGTTTGCAACATCGGCAGGTGCGCAGGCGCTGGGACTTGGAAGCAAAGTGGGTACGCTTGCCCCAGGCAAGGAAGCTGACCTGATCATGATCCGCACCACGGATCTCAATCTGTTCCCGGTGCATGATCCGATAGGCGCCGTCGTGCAATTTGCGAATCCTTCCAACTTGGATACCGTATTTGTCGCAGGACGGCTTGTGAAGCAGGGGGGCAAACTCATCGGCGTGGATTTGGACAAGATTCGACGCCAGGCCATGGAAAGCAAAGTGTACTTGCTTCAGCAATATCGGTTTAGCGACGCAGAACGAATCGTATATTCCTGATGAGGGAGCAACCGCCTGGTTTTGGTGGAAGGATCCATATATCCATATAGGACAGGTTCATTCAAATCTATATTATGAAGGAGGCCGCATGGGAACATGCGGCTTTTTTGACGCATTTTTCGTTTGTTTCATCAAACTACAGATAACAACAGCATAATGCTGCATCTCCACGCGGAAAATGGAGATTAAAAACTGCGCATAATATAAATTATACGCAGTTTTGTTTTAAAACGATTTTTTCTTTCGTTCGTGTCCAACAGTTCGTGATATGAAATGATAAATTTCGGGTGAAAAACACAAAATAAGCCGCTTGAGTGCTTTGCAAAAAAATATTTTATTAGAGCAAAGCGGCAAAGTGTAGAAAACGGTAGTTTTTTATAGATGCCGGGTAAGATAGAACAAACGGATTTTTCATAGAACAGATGTACCAACGACCACACCTTGTTACGAGAGGAATATGTCCATGAGCAAAAACGAAGCAAGAGCTGCATTATTCAGAAAAAAGCAAATCTCGGTTGAAGGTGATTCAGGCAGTGGTTTGAAACGGGCGCTTGGAGCTTTGGATCTGACGACCCTTGGAGTAGGGGCCATCATTGGAACAGGAATTTTTGTCCTCACCGGTGTAGCCGCTGCCGAACATGCCGGACCTGGACTGGTGCTGTCCTTTTTGTTGGCAGGCCTTATTTGTTCCTTTGCCGCGTTATGTTATTCCGAATTCGCTTCAACCGTGCCTGCTTCGGGCAGTGCATATACTTACAGCTACACGGCTTTTGGCGAGGTCATCGCCTGGGTTTTGGGATGGGACCTTATTCTGGAATATGGATTTGCCAGCGCGGCGGTCGCGAGTGGTTGGTCGGGGTATTTTCAGACATTGCTTTCGGGTTTCGGCATTCAATTGCCGCACGCATGGACAAGCGCCTTTGATCCGGAAAAAGGAACCTACTTTGACGTTACGGCCGCTGTGATTACGTTAATCATTACGTTTCTGCTTACGCGCGGCGTCAAGGAAGCGGCACGCGCCAATGGCATTATGGTCGGGATCAAAATCATCGTGGTGCTGATCTTCATCGGCGTTGGGGTATTTTATGTGCAGCCGGCGAATTGGCAGCCGTTTCTGCCGTTTGGCCTTTCGGGCGTAACCGCCGGTGCGGCTACCGTGTTTTTCGCTTATATCGGTTTCGATGCGGTGTCCACGGCAGCCGAAGAGGTCAAACGACCGCAGCGCGACCTGCCGATCGGCATCATTGCATCGTTAGCCATTTGTACGCTCCTTTATATTGTCGTGTCGCTGATTCTGACCGGCATCGTTCCTTTCCATATGTTAAACGTTGCGGATCCCGTAGCCTTTGCGTTTGAGTTCGTTCATTTGACCGGATTATCCTGGATAGTCGCTCTGGGTGCCATTACGGGAATAACGACGGTGCTGCTTGTCATGATGTACGGACAGACACGTTTGCTTTATTCGATGTCGCGGGACGGCCTGTTGTCTCCCGTCTTTTCCAAAATCAGCGGCAAAAGCCAGACTCCGGCTGCGGGCACTTGGCTCGCAGGCATCATCATTGCGCTGTTCTCCGGATTCATTTCCCTGGGGCGCTTGGCGGAGCTGACGAATATCGGCACGTTGTTTGCTTTTGCCGTAGTGAGTCTCGGGATCATCGTATTGCGTAAAAACCATCCGGACTTGAAACGAGGATTTAAAGTGCCATTGGTGCCGTACATTCCGATCCTTAGTGCCATAGGCTGCGTATATTTGATGACTCGGCTGGAAATGTTGACCTGGATCGTGTTTTTTGTGTGGCTGTTCATCGGATTGTTGATCTACTTCACGTATGGCAGGCATTACAGCCACTTGAATCCACTGCGCCCCGTTTCGAAGCAGAGCGAAAACAAGGGCAGACGATGAGGTATCCATTCCATCTATTAGCTGAAGCTGAACCATGATCGACATGCGAAGCAAAGTTCATATCTGACGCGAGTTCGTGTTGGTTATGGGCTTTTTTTCATGCGCAAATCATAAAATGTGATCCACCGAAGCTGAGAAAACAGGCGATAAAATGAAATAAGATGGGTCCCGGCCAAAGCTTCCGGGGTTGCACCCTTAAGAAATATGACATATATTTGGGAGAACAGGCGATGCGCCATCAAGGGAGCGAGAGAACGCATAAATTCGCAAAACTAACGGATGTGTGGTGAACGAAACGAATGATCAGCGAGGAGATTCAGGAGCAATATGCCGACGAGTTGGAGGCTTTTCACATCTGGATGAAGGATGCCGGATATACTCGGTACACGGTAAAATCTTACACAGGCGACGTGGCTGAATTTCTCATGTCCATCCAAGGAAAATCGTTGGAGCAGGTTAAAAAGCTGCATGTGCTGTCCTTTCTGTCCCGTGCCCGCGAACGCGGGGTCAGTGACGCCACGCGTAATCGCAAGCATGCGGCGGTGAACTGTTTCTTCAAGTCTCTGATCGAACTGGAAGTGCTGACCAACAACCCGGCGTCTGGCATCAAAAAGTCGAAGACTGAAAAAAACCGTGCCCCCGTTTTTCTGGACGAGCATGGATTGGAACGTTTTTTGCAATCCGTCGCAGGTAAATACCGGACGCGCAATCTGGCCATTTTCCTGCTGATGGGATATATGGGGCTGCGTGTAGGCGAAGTTCATGCATTGAACTGCCAAGATTACAATGCCGAGCGGCGGACGCTCGACGTATTCGGGAAGGGAAGGAAGTGGCGGACGTTACCCGTGCCCGAAATGGTCGCGGATATACTGTCCCAAGCGGTGAAGGAACGATTGGCTCCTTGGCGTGAAAAGGAAGAGGCGATGTTTGTTTCGCAAAAAGGGAAAAGATTATCCATTCGGAGCATTCAGTTGATTTCAACCGAAACGTTCGACCGTTTCCAGCAGGAATCCCCATCGAATCAGCGTCTGCATTACTCCAGCCATAAGCTGCGGCATTCGTTTGCAACGATGATGCTGCGGCGTGGAGCCGATCTGCGAACAGTTCAGGAGTTGTTGGGTCATGCCTCGATCCAGACGACGACGGTATATACCCACGTCACCAGTCGCGAGAAGGAAGAAGCGATGGCGCTGCTTGACGTCAAGCTTCCTTCGTTTGTCGGCGAGTAGCCGGGCGAAATGGGATAAGATCCGGCCTTTGTTCAAAATGAATCATTAAAACAAGTTCTATCTGAACGGATGGAACTTGTTTTTTTGGTTTATTTTTGGAAAAAAGCTGAAACCACAAGAACTAGGTCGACGAAATTATTATTATGTAAACTTAATTATTTGTATTTGACTCCATGGGCACCGCCGGTTTAGTCGGTGATGCTGCACAAGAGGCAAAAGACCAACCTTTCTGGCCAGCGGTAGAATGGTTGGTCTATTTTTATCCGTTTTGGTGAGCCATGACGTTAGCGGATAGCCTGCTGGCTATTCCAGCCCGGAAATTTGCTCCTTTAGTTTGTTGGCCGAAGCCTGGAAAGCAAGCTTTTCCGTTTCGTTCAACGGCAGAGGCAAAATTTCGCGAACGCCGTTTCGGTCAACGATGCAAGGTACGCCAAGATATACATCCGATACACCATTGTAATCCTCAAGCAAGGTGGATACGTTCAGCACGGAGCCTTCGTTGCCCAGAATGGCGGCGACGATGCGATCGAGAGCAAGCGCAATGGCATAGGATGTGGCTCCTTTGGCATTAATAATCTCATAAGCCGCGTTTTTGGTGCGGTCAAAAATGTCTTGTTGTTCTTCTTCGCTTAGCTCAAGATCCGTGCCGGCCACGTTGGCCAAGCTCCATACCGGGACTTCGGAATCACCGTGCTCGCCGATAATATGGGCATGGATGCTGCGCGGATCGATGCCTTTGTTTTTGCCGATAAGGTAGCGAAAACGCGCACTGTCAAGCAGTGTGCCGGAACCGATGACCCGCGAAGCCGGCCAACCGCTTTGCTTCCAGGACGTATAGGATAAAATATCTACAGGATTCGTCGCAATGAGCAGAATTCCATGGGAATTGACTGCCGTAATGCGCTCGATAATGTCTTTGAAAATGCTCGCATTTCTTTTCAACAGATCAATCCGGGTTTCGCCCGGCTTCTGGGATGCCCCCGCCGTAATAATGATGATATCTGCATCCTTGCAATCCGAATAATCGCCTGCCCATACCTTGACGCCTCCTGTGAACGGTAGGCCGTGGTTCATATCCAGCATTTCACCGACTGCTTTGTCATGATTTACGTCCACGAACACCAGCTCGGAAGAACGCTGCCGCAACATGAGCGTGTACCCGGTCGTTGTTCCTACCGCACCCATGCCTACAATAACGACACGGCTTGGCTTAAGCATTGCATGATCTACCATATCAGATCCTCTCCTTTTGGGTATGCCTTCATCCATATTAAGGGATATTTAACCAAAAAGCGAGACTGTCTATGTTATTTGTCATATTTTAGGTCGCAAAACCGGAATTAGTGTCTAACGTCCTGATCCGGCCGAATCAAACGTTTCATGGCATTCAACTTCAGTCTCCCTTTCTGTCCAGGTTTGTCGATGGGCCTTTCCAAGAGGTTTATGGTAGAATGGGAGAGATGGATTTGCATGAACGGTTTGGCTTTATAGTTAACGATGAATGCAAATTATGAAAACACCAGGTAGAACAGGCTTGTTTGCCTGTCGATTGGACAAGAAAGGTGGAGACCACTTGCGTTCGCGATGGATCAAGCTAACCCAGGCAGCGCTTCTGTCTCTGGGGATCGCAACGTTGCTTGCTGCTTGCACGGACTCGGGTCAGACTCCTGCAGCACAGCCGCCGCAGGCACAGGATGAGGATCTGGATGGCGGCAATGCCGGACAGACTTTAACCGTCGTTCCCCCAGTAAGCACGAATACACCGGCTGCGGAAACAACCAAATATCAAATTCAAACCCGGCTGACCGATTTTCAAATGCTCAACGAAAACGGTGGCTTGGCATGGGGCGTGACGCGCAACGCATTGCGTTTGTACTATACGCAGGATCAGGGGGCAACCTGGAGCAACATTTCTCCATCGGAGAATGTGCAGTTTCCGTCCAACCCCGTATATGGACAGAACATTTATTTTGTGGATAGCATGCATGGCTGGATCGTCCGGGAAGGAATGGGCGGAACGGATACGATCGTGCTGCGCACGAATAACGGGGGAGCCAGTTGGAGCTTGTCTTCGTTATCCAAAACGGATAAAGTCGCCGCGGTTTCTTTTGTCTCTCCCGAAAAGGGCTGGATTTTGACCACGGTGGACTCGACCATCGGAAAACAGGAGAAAAAGCTGTACATCACCGAAGATGGAGGTATCAGCTGGAAGCTCATGGAATCCAGTGATGAAGCCGAGAATACGTCCGCTGGAGAGATTTCGAAGCGCGGTTATGCGACAGGCATGACTTTTTCGGATTCGCATCACGGATTTCTGACTGCCGTCGAGTTTGGCTTACCGAAGCTGTATGTAACCACTAACGGAGGAAAGGAATGGAAAGCCGGACCTTCCTTCTTCGACCGCAGCAAATTCAACGCATGCGGCAACTTTAATCTCGGTTCTCCGCAGTTTTTCGGACGGGAAGCAAAGAGCGCTTGGATGTCGTTAGCCTGTTCGTCCGGGGAAACGACAAAATTCAGCGGTTTTTTCACAGCCGATGGCGGAAAGAGCTGGACATTGTCCACATTTGGTTTGAATCAGCAAGCAGGCCTGAACCGGAACCTGGCCCCAGCTTTCTTGAATGAAAAGGAAGGTTGGGCCATCCAAGGAGATGTGACGTATCATACGAAGAATGCAGGGAAAACGTGGGAACCGCTTCCCGAAAGCAGGGTATTGCAGAAAATATTGGATGAATATCCCGAAATCAATAAACTGCAGATGATTTCCCGAAAATTGGGCTGGGTCCTGGTGGAGAATACGGATAATAAACGTTCGCTGCTGCTGCAAACCGTGGATGGAGGCGTGCACTGGAAAGTATTATAGCCAGCAAAACGTTAAAGAGAAGAACCGTTGGGTTCTTTTTCTTTCGCTTACTTTGTGAAAATAATCACAAAAACAATTCTGAAATGATGTTATATTGAGATCAAGAAGAGATGGGAGTGATGATGATGAGAACCAACGAACAAGTTCAACTCACACAGGCGGACGATTTAACTCGATACATGCTTCAATTATGCTACACCTGTGAGGATGCATGCTTCTGTACGACGGAGGAAGAAGTGAGGGAATGCATGGCCAAACATGCGCAACAGGCTGATCCCGAACAAGCTGACGGCGCGGGAATCACTCGCGGATTCATGGATGAGATGTATGCATAGACTATAAAGTAATAGTAATCTCATGGCCCCTTTAAGGGGCTTTTTGATGTTGGAGAACCCGGCCTGAATTTGAATCCGGCTAACAAGTTCTGCGCCGAAGTGCATATACATTACTGAAAGAAGGGCCAAGACTACGGCTGTCCCAGAACGGAGGGGGAGACTTGGGAATTGAATCATCATGGATGTTTGATTTTTTTGGAACCGTCTTTCCGGTCGTATTTGTCCTGATTATCGGTATCGTTCTTCTGTCGATGGGAAAAGAGATATGGAGGTGGGGGAAAAACAACGCCGAACCGCTGCTTATGGTTTCCTCGCGAATTACCGGAAGAAGAATGCAAGTCCAGCAATCGCACGCCGAACCCGGAAGCTCTGCCCGTACATTATACTATGTCACGTTTGAAGTCGAGAGCGGGGACCGAATGGAGTTCAGGGTTAGCGGCGAAGAATACGGCCTTTGCTCTGAAGGAGACGAAGGGCGTCTCTCTTTCAAGGGAACCCGTTATGTGGGATTTGAACGGAACAACCGACTGTATACGGAGCGCGTGCGCGGGTAATCGTTCAGCTTGTGCCTTAAAGGTGCAAGTTTTTTTTGCGTTCTCCTGTAAGAAAGTATTTCATGATTTAGATCGGAATGCGTTTCTTGATGGTGTATAAATGAGTAATAACGTTTATGATAAATGAATCATTGCAATTCAGGGAGGACAGAGGCATGTCATTTACAGATCAAGTTGTCATCGTTACGGGAGCCGCGCAAGGAATCGGAAGAAACGTGGCGGAGGCCTATGCGCTGGCGGGTGCCAAGGTGGTGCTTGCCGACCATCAGGAAGCCGAGGGAGCTGCCGCCGCAGCTTCGATCCGCCATGAAGGCGGAGAAGCTGTTTTTGTTCACTGCGACGTCCGAAAGGAAGAAGAGATCATTCGGCTGGTGGGTACGGCGGTGAAGGAGTTCGGGCGCGTGGACATTCTCATCAACAATGCCGGCGTGGCACGCTGGAAATCCCCTTATGATCTTACGGTAGACGAATGGGACGATGTGCTTAACACCAATGCTAGAAGCTGTTTTCTTGCGAGCCGTGAGGCGGCCAAGTATATGAGAAACAATGAACGGGGCGGGTCCATCGTCAACATGGCATCCACGCGTGCTTTGATGTCCGAGCCTGACACGGAAGCGTATGCAGCATCCAAAGGTGCCATCGTGGCTCTCACTCATGCGCTCGCCATATCGCTTGGCAAGGATCGAATTCGGGTCAATTGTATCAGTCCGGGATGGGTCGAAACAGGAAATATAGACGAGTTGAAGCCGGAAGACCATGAGCAGCACCCTTCAGGTCGGGTTGGAGTCCCTTCGGATATTGCCCGCGCTTGCTTATATCTGACTGATCCGGACAATACCTTTGTCACGGGTACCAACTTGACGGTGGATGGAGGAATGACCCGGAAAATGATATATGAGGACTAGAACCGGGATGATCTCGCGCTGATGCGTTTTGCTATGAAATGAAGCGGCCAAGCCCAAGTTAAGCACTTGGGCTTATTTGTTTTTGGTACTCCCGTTGCTATAATAGGTGTGATTTCAGAACAATGCAGAGAAATGGAGGGAGAATATGCTCGGGAATCCATCCCGAAGAGGGCTGTGGCTTCTTTTGTTGATTGGAGGGATCATCATGACGGGTTTTGATTCATCTGAGGAAGATGACGCCAATATAAGGGCGGCGTGGGTATGGCAGGCTTCATCCATATACGACGGAGGTGAGGCCTTGCTTGCCCAGTCGGCCAAACATAACGTGAATCGACTGTATGTCAGCGTGGATATGAATTTGAAGCATGAGGTCTATCAATCTTTCATTGCGAAAGCAAGCAATGCGGGTATTACGGTAGAAGCACTCGGCGGCGATCCGTCTTGGGGGGTCAAAGGCCGCGAGGGTCCCATGCTTGCGCTAGCTTCCTGGGTAAGCGAATATAACGCCTCGGTTGGACCGGAAGAACGGTTTGCAGCCCTTCACCTGGACGTTAAGCCCTATGTGCTGCCCGCATGGAAGGACAATCCTGTCCCGTTGATCGAATCTTGGATGAACAACATGGAATTGCTCCATGAACGAGTGGAACAAGAAAGTTCGCTTCAGGTGAACGTAGACTTGCCGTTTTGGCTGGATTCGTACACCGTTGCAGGTCATAAAACATCGGAGGATACGGATAACGAACCGTTATCGCGTTGGTTCATGGATCGTTTCGACCAAATCACTTTATTAGTTTACCGCGATAATGCAGAGGGCAGCAATGGAATTATTCGACTGATTGAGCAGGAAATGAATTGGGCGCAAGACAGGAATGTGTCAATTACGGTCGGCGTAAATACCAAACCGATGCCTGGCGAAGAATTCACCAGTTTTGCAGGAAAGGGAACGGCCCGATTGGAGCAAGTGCTGTCGGAAGTCGCGAATTCGTTTGCGAATCATGCCTCCTACGCCGGAACGGCGGTCCATGACATTGTATATTGGGGGCAGCTTGATTCAAGCGAACCAAGCAAACCGGAAACGCCAGGCAACGAAACAGGCATTCGAGGGACCTATATTTGGGAGGCTTCGGAGGTGACGGATGACGGCGGTGAGCATATCCTCGAGTTTGCCAAAGCGCAGCGAATAAACTGGTTGTACGTTCGCCTAGATCTGGAGCAGCCGTATTCCAGCTACCGTTCGTTTGTGAAACGGGCTCACGCTCAGGGGATTCAGGTTCATGCCATGGGTGGCCATCCCATCTGGGCAAAGGAAGAAAACAGGCCCCGCATTCAACGTTTAGTCGATTACGTCAAAAACTATAACGCCGAAGCGCAACCAGAGGAGCGATTTGAGGGCATCCATCTGGATATCGAACCGTATACACTTCCCGAGTGGGAAGCGAACCGGGATCGACTTTTGACCGAATGGGCGAGCAATGTTGCTTATTTTCAGGAGGAGACAAAGAAGGACAGCCATTTGGAAACAAGCGTGGACTTGGCGGTTTGGCTGGATATCTATGAATTGCCGGGCAAAGATATGTCGGTATCGGAGTTCATGATTCGTACCCTCGACCATGTATCGTTAATGGCATTCCGCAATAAGGCAGAGGGCTCGAACGGAATTGCGGCAGTGGTGAAGCAGGAAATGGAAATCGCGGATCGTCTGGGCAAAAAGCTGCTTGTCTCCGTGGAAATGAAAGAAAATCATGAAGGAGCGCACATCTCGTTCCATGACGTTGGCGCGGTCGAAATGGAACGTCAATTGGCTTTGCTTCCTGATCTGATTGGCGAGCATGCTGCCTATTACGGCAATGTGGTCCATGCATACGACTATTGGGTCGGAGCCAAGCCCTGAATGAAAAGCTTATATAGGAAACGCGAAATCTCGGGGTCCCCTGCGGGGGAGTTCCGGGATTTTTTTTGTGCCGATCGTGTCACAAAATGGGCATCCGCACAATACGATATACGGTGATGAAGAGCTCAACGAGGGAGGGAACGGTAATGGCTGTAATCAAGGCCAATACGAACGACGTCAGGCTGCTTGCGCGACTGATGAGAGCCGAAGCCGAAGGTGATGGCGATCAGGGTATGCTTATGGTAGGCAATGTCGGCGTCAACAGAGTGTTGGCAGATTGCCTGGATTTTGCCGACATCAGGGACATCAACCGTATGGTATTTCAGAATCCCGGAGGCTTTGAATCCACGCAAAAAGGCTACTTTTATCAGCGTGCAAGGCAATCCGAAATTCGCCTGGCCCAGCGCGTCATCAATGGCGAACGAATCTGGCCGGCCAGCAATTCGCTTTGGTTCTTCCGTCCGGCAGGCGAATGTCCGCCAACCTGGTTTAACCAGCAAAATACGGGACGATTCAAGGCACACTGTTTCTTCAGTCCGACTGGCGAAGATTGTCCGAGTGTATATTAAATTTGGGGAGGAATTAACATGATTAACCAACCTTATCAACCAACCATGCAATCTCCGGCCTATGGCCAACAAGCCAATTCTCAGGTGCAAGGATTATCCGCGTACAAAACGGGGAATGGCATGCCTTCCATGTCGCCGACGCCGGGTATGACCTCCATGTCACCCGCACCGGGCATGTCTTCCGTTTCGCCGACTCCAACCATGGTGTCTCCAACGGCTACCAGCGTGCCGCCGCTTGTTTCCAGCGGAGCGCCCATGACACCTGCCGGCGGCGTAGTCACAACAACGGCTCCCCAGTTTGAGCAGTCTTACATCGAGAACATTTTGCGCCTGAATCTCGGCAAATTCGGTACGTTCTACATGACCTATGAAGGAAACAAAGAATGGAACGCCCGCATTTTCCAAGGCATCATCGAAGCGGCCGGCCGGGATCATATCATTATCAGTGATCCAAAAACAGGCAAACGCATCATGCTGCTTATGGTGAACTTCGATTATGCAACATTCGATGAGCCGCTTACTTATCAATACCCTGGCGTGATCGGCAACGTTCCTCAAGCGCCAAGCAGATACTAATCCGCGTACGCGATAAATCAATACCAAAGGACATAACCAAGAACCGTTTCGATGCGGCATTCGTCGCAAAGAGCCGGTTCTTTTTTTCGAAACATTTAAAAGTAACCTTAATGTGATAAGATGGCACTTAATTAGTAGAACGGAACAAACCATTGGAAGGAGCAGACATCATTGAAGTCATGGATCGAAGCTGCCATCGAGGGAAAAGCGGAAGCTCAGGAACAATTAATGAAGCAATATCGGGGAATGGCCCTTGCGGTAGCGCGACGCCGGTTGGGGAGCATGCTGTGGGCAGAAGATGTGGTTCAAGAAGCGTTCGCCGAGGCTTTTGCAAACTTGGGTAAACTGGACAAGCCGGAAGCTTTTCCCGGATGGTTCAAAGTCATCGTGGAGAGGCAGTGCCATCGGCACGAAAGACGTAAACAACATACGGTCGTACCGATCACCGAGCTGCTGCATGTGGACTTGGACCGCGACTCGCGGCATAATCCGGAAGAGCAGGCGCTGTTGAACGAAAAATATCGGAGCCTGCATGATTCGATTGACGATTTGCCGTCGGCCTTGAGCAGGGTAGTCCATATGTTTTATTTTCAGGGTTACTCCCTAAAAGAAATCTCGGATGCGCTGAACGTGTCCGTATCGGCTTTGAAAAAAAGACTGTACGATGCCCGGGCAAAGCTTAGGCATTCATTACCCGTAACCGACATGTTAAATGTATTCAATGAACTGTATGAGGGAGGAAAACACATGCTTCATATCACGAACGGGGATCATGCGGCGGATCGAATCCGGCAAAGCGGAATCCAGGGAGAGGTCGTCGCTTGGCGCGAGCTGTATACGTTCGGTCCCGTATTTCCCGATATGAGCAAAAGAAACGAACGAGCACGCCGTGCAGACTATTTGGAAGCGCAATTGGGCATTCCGAAGTCGGAATACATGAAGATTCGAGAGCTGGAACAAAAACTGGATTCGTTGGATCGCCATCGGGAAGTGGTTCTATGGTTTGAATACGATCTATACGACCAGACGATGCTTTCTTATTTGCTGCATGTTCTTCATGAAAAAGGAGCAAATCAGGCGAAACTCCATTTGTTATGCCTGGATTCCCATCCGGAGATTTCCCGTTTTCGGGGACTTGGACAGCTCACGCCCGTGCAGATCGAACGTTTGTCGGGAACTTGGCATGTAATAGAGGAAGAGGAGATGGAGGCCGGACGCCGTTTCTGGGAAGCGTATGTGTCCCCTGATCCACAGGATCATGCCCGGTATTTTCTGGAAGACAAAGCTGCACTCCCATATGCGCAAGCGGCCTTTCAGGCCCATTTGTCGCGACTGCCTTCCACCGCCAACGGGCTTGGAATGATCGAACAGACGACCCTGGAAATCGTGAAAAACGGGACGGTTCATCCATTTGACGTATTCCAGCAAGTTTCCGAGAAACTTCACCTGCTTGGTCTGGGGGATTTACAATATTGGGCACATTTGCGGAGAATGGCTGACGGACCCCATGCTCTGCTGCATGTGGAGGGAGCAAAAGCGTTTCCGAATTTTCGCCAGCAGGACGAATCATTCCGGTTCGCCGTCCTGGCTTTGACGGAGCTGGGTGAAAGGGTGCTGCATGGCGAAAGGGACGGGGCAGCACTCTGGACCGATGAATGGTGGATCGGCGGAATCATGACGGGAGCAGGCAAATCCTCGGATTGGAGATGGGATCCGGAAATTGGCGCTCTCGTGAATATCAGGGAAATGTAAAATGAAGAGCTTGTTTGCGTCGATTCGCTGTCATAGGACATGGATTGACTGTGTAGCTTAGAGTTATATAATAAAAGAAGCATATGTTTGCTATATTGCTAAAAGCAAGGGAGGTGAATCCATTGGGAAGTTGAAGCGGTGGATGAACGGCAGAACGGTTAATATCCTACAATTTCGAAGGAGGTGGACCTATTTGCCGAAGAGTGACGGCGAATAGGATGAACATTTGAGTGACCCCTTACCGAGTATTTTAAACTTGTTAGCAATTGCATTTTTGGTGCTGATGAATGGCTTTTTTGTCTCGGCTGAATTTGCCATGGTGAAGGTGCGCGGCAGCCGGATTGAAGCTTTGGTGGAAGCAGGAAACAAAAAGGCAGTTTATGCCTCCAATATCGTGAACAATCTCGATGCTTATTTGTCCGCTTGCCAATTGGGCATTACGTTGGCCTCGCTTGGGTTGGGATGGCTGGGGGAACCTGCCATTGCACATCTGCTTGAGCCGATGTTTACCGCATTTGGACTAGGTCCGATCTATGTACATGGAATCTCGATCGTGATTGCTTTTGTTATCATAACGATTCTGCATATCGTACTGGGGGAACTTGCTCCCAAAACGATGGCAATCCGCAAGTCCGAGACGATTACGTTGTGGTCTGCGGCATTGCTGACGTATTTTTACAAACTGATGTATCCGTTCATCTGGGCACTAAATGGCATGGCCAACAGCTTGCTCAAAGCGTTCCGCATGGCCCCGGTATCCGAACTCGATGAGGCCCATAGCGAAGATGAACTACGTATTCTGATGAAAGAAAGCAATAAGAGCGGTTTAATTGACAATACTGAATTGGCGCTTGTTGATAATATATTCGATTTTACGGCAACAACCGCCCGTGAAATCATGATTCCGCGGACGGAAATGATCTGTCTGAACGCCAATCAGTCCATGCTTGAAAATTTGGAGATTGCCAGTGAAAGCATGCGAACCCGCTATCCGGTCTATAATGGCGATAAAGACCATATTATCGGTTTTATCCATATCAAAGACTTGATGCGTTCCCAGCTTACGGACACCATCTCCATTATCAGGCCTATTCTCGCCGTGCCGGAATCCACGCCGATCAGCGAGCTCCTCAAACGCATGCAGCGCAGCAAAAACCAGATTGCCATCCTTATTGATGAATACGGAGGTACCTCCGGTCTGGTTACCCTTGAGGATATCATGGAAGAGATCGTGGGCGAGATTCAGGATGAGTTCGACCAAGAGCGTCCTGCCTTTGTGAAGGTTGGTGAGACGGAATACTCCATTGACGGCCTGATGCTGATTGAAGAGGTCAATGGACTGTTGGGTTTGGAAATGGATCATGACGATTACGATACGATTGGAGGATGGCTGTACTCAAGAGTACAGACGATCCCTCCGGAAGTCGGGCAATCGGCAGAATACGACGGTTATGTATTTGTCATTCAGGAAACCGAGCATAAACGAATCTCCCGCGTTAGCGCGATCAGACTGGAGCAGCTCTCCGAAGGGGAGGGAGCCTAAGACCCTGGGCTGCTTTGCTGACGTCATGCTAAAGGTTATCGGATGCAAGTATAAAAATAAAAGCTGCACAGTGGGAGCGTATCACTAGACGCCACTGTGCAGCTTTTTTTATGAAGGAACGAGAGAATACATAAAATGCTGTAAAAAAGTTAAGGCATTATTTTGAAACCTTTATTATGCTTGATTCGTTAAATAACTATGATTATCCCAAACTATGGAATTGGAGGAAAACCGAATGTCGACAAAGAACTTGCACCCGATTTTGAAAGCAACCCTTGCTGCAGCGATAATTGTACCAGCAGTATTTACAATTCCTGCTGCCAACGTAGAGGCGGCTGCGGAGATCCAGCCATCTGTACAAGCGCCGGTCGCTCTCACAGCACCTCCACCAGAGTACCATAACATTCAGAGTTTAGCTCAACTGAAATACATTTATAATGCGGTTGGTGCGGTAACTCCCGGAGGGGGACTTACTGCAGTCGTAGCTACGACGACCTCGACCTATCAGAAAATGAGCTCGATCAAGGTAGACTATCGTCTTGAACGCTGGACAGGAACAAGCTGGGTGACGTATCGCTCGGATTCCGACTCGGCAACAAACGTATCGGTCTTAAATGCAAAGTCAAGCTGGACGGTGATCACCGGATATTATTATCGCGTGGTAAGCACACACACGGTACGTGACGGCTCCACTACCGAAACGACAACACATACCTCTCCAAGTACGCTTTTCTAATCCAAGCTAAGGATTGGTAGAAGGAAAACGTTGTTTCTGCAGGTCATTGGCAATGGCCAACATTTCTTCCTCGCTAACGGTGCCAAACAAGCTTACGTTGGTTGAACCCATCATCCATTGAAACGTATTATAAGGCGGTCCAAGGGACATAAATGCTTCACTGCCATCCTTTAAATCAACAACGCTTGTTTCTCTTAACATTGGACCTTCGACAATCTGTCCGGGATAGATCCATACATAGTCGAATTGGATCACTTCCTCTTTACCATCCTTGTCTGTACCGGAATAACGGACTCTCATGTGATCCGATTTCTCCGGATCAGGTGAATTTGCAGGCCGATCCCGATCCAGCAACAGTTCAAACGTAACATCAGTAAACCGCTCGGGGATTGCATTCGATAGCAAGAAGTCCCCAATGAATCCCGAGCGGGCTTCTTCCTCCGTTACTTCGACCGGGACAAACACCTGGGAAGTTTCCGCTTCTGCGTCCATATTGGGCTGATCCTGCTCTTCACTCGGGAAGATTTGCGGAGCTTCATCAATTCCACGTTCAGGTGGCGGTGCTGTCTTGGCGTGCGATGGATCTGGAGTCATCAAATCGTTCGAACGATCCTGAATAATGATGGACTTTACCCCATTTCCCCAGTCTTTCATCGTCTGTACAAAAGGGGAAACCGCCTGCATGCCTGTAGGCATGCTGAAAATGACGGCACCTAGCATAATCGAAGCTGCCACTACTCCTGACAGTTTCAGCGTCCGCATTCTTTTTCTCTGTTTGCCCATTTTGTTGATTTCTCGCTGTACCTTGAGCCAGGAATCGCGCATATTCTCTGTAACGTCATTGTTGCCTTTTAAACTCGCTGGGGCAGAAGTCGCTTGCTCGAAAGCTTGGTCAAACGCGGCGTCAAAAGCTGCATCAAAAAATTCATCATCAAATTCCGCATATTGATGGTTCTGTTTATCGAATTTGCCTTTGCTCAACGTTTCCACCCCATTCCTTATGTAATTGCTTCTTGATACTGCCCCTGGCTCTAAACAGGCGCTGTTTAACGATTTCCTCGGATGTATCCAACAGATCGGCCATTTCCCGATAGGACAAGCCTTGCTTCCAGCGCATTTCCACCAGCACCCGGTATTCAGGTTTGAGCTGGGCCAGATAATGTTCGATCGATTCCTGCATCATCTGCGTTTCAACGGTCGTTTCAACCGATGCGCTTGTTTGATTCATCGCCTCCATATCTATAAAAACACCGTCTACATCCAACTGGTTACGGTTTTTTTTATTTTTTCTCAAATAATTAATGGCCGTATTCCGGGTTACTACTTTCAGCCATGCCTTCAATTTGGCTTCATCCTCGAAAACCGGCTTGTTTTTAATAATTTTGATGAAGGCTTCCTGGATAATGTCTTCAGCAGCGCTGTATTCCTTGATCATATATACAATGAGTCCATGAACCATATTGTAATATTCGTAATATACTTCTTCCTGCAGTGCAGGGCTCAAATGGTGAAAATCGGAAGCTAACAATAATTGAAGCCGATTGGCCATGATGTTCTCCTTTCTGGCGAACAGTCCACAAACATTGGTATCCTTACATTTTACAACATGATATGGAAGGCTTACAATGGGTAGACAAGCAAATGGAACATGTCCGGCTGCATCCAAAAAAAGCCATCCTGCTCCATGGCCGCAAGGCTACATGGGGCAGGACGGCCGAGATGAAACAACGGAAACCGATGCTCTCAGAAAGCCCAATCCCCGTTGAGGAATACCGGCTCTCGATCGCCGTTAGCCGTGATGCCGTAAATGCTCGTTTCAGGCGAACCCATCATGAAGTCGACATGAGTCATGCTTGAATTCATGCCGCGGGCTGCAAGTTCCTCGGGAGACATCGTTTTACCGCCTTCCAGATTGGAAGCGTAAGAGCTGCCAATGGCAAGGTGGCATGAGGCATTCTCGTCGTACAGCGTGGTATAATACAAAATTCCGCTCTCCGAGATCGGAGAATGATACGGAACAAGAGCGACTTCTCCTAAATAACGGGATCCCTCATCCATATGAATCAGCCTCTCCAACGATTCCTGACCTTCTTCCGCATGATATTGGACTATACGCCCGTTTTGGAACGTTAGCGTAAACCGGTCAATGATGTTGCCGCCGTAGCTCAGCGGTTTCGTGCTGGTTACCGTGCCGTTGACCCCTGTTCTGAGGGGAGCGGTGTAGACTTCTTCGGTAGGAATGTTGGCGACGAAAGGGGTGCCTTTTTCGTTTACGCTTCCAGCCTGCGCCCAAATATGACCTTCGGGCAGTTCCACCGTCAGGTCGGTACCTGGGGAAATGAAATGCAGTGCACGGTATTTTTTGCCGTTCAGCACCGAGGCTTTACTGTCGAGTCGTGCAATATGCTGTTCCCAGGCTTGCACGGGATCTTCCTGATCGGCTCGCACTGCGGCAAAAATCGCATCCCACAGCCGGGCTACCGAATCCTCGGCAGGAAGGCCGGGAAATACCTTGGTTGCCCAGGCCGGAGAAGGGCATGCAACGCCGGTCCAGCTCATTTTGTCGGCTTGCAAATATCGTCTGTAGGTGGACATGGCTTGACCGAAGGCGCGCTGATGGGCGGCGATGCGCTTCGGATCAATGCCTTTCATGGCATCCGGCCCGGAAGAGAGCACCGTGAGGAAGACCGCATTGTTTTCAGCCAGTTCCTGCACTTCCCGAGCATGCCATACTGGAGGTTCCTCCAGCACGGCTTCGTCAGCCTTTTCCAATCTCAGCCGATTGACGGTTTCGTCCGAATATTTCACGATGACCTGTTTGGCGCCGGCTTCGTATCCTTTTCGTGTCAATAGATGCACGAATTCAGCAGCATCAATCATGGCATTGATGACAAACACTTGTCCAGGCTGTACGTTCGCCCCGACTTTAACGGCCAGTTCGGCGTAACGGTCCAATTTTTGTTCAAACGTCAACATTTTCTGTTTTCCGCCTCTCTTTTTCTATTTGGTCTTCCGGTCACATCGAAAGACAAAAATAGAGAGGAGGCGAGCTCCTCTCCAAGCTATTCGATCATGATTCAGAAAGCCCAGTTGCCTTTACGGAAGATCGGTTCTTCCGTTCCGTCCGCAGTCACGCCGTTGATGTCCATTTCGCCCGAACCAATCATGAAGTCCACATGAGTCAGACTGGAATTCAACCCGCTTTCCGCCAATTGCTGCTGAGACATCGTTTTACCGCCTTCCAGACAGAACGCATAGGCATTGCCGATGGCGAGATGGTTCGATGCATTTTCGTCAAACAAGGTGTTGAAGAACAAAATATTTGTATCGGAAATCGGCGATTGATGCGGCACTAGAGCCACTTCGCCAAGGTAATGAGCACCCTCGTCCATTTCGACCAGGCTTTTCAATGCTTCCAGTCCTTGTTCGGCCGTATAATCCACGATCCGCCCGTTTTCGAATGTAATGGAGAAACCGTCGATCAAATTACCGCCATAGCTCAGTGGTTTTGTGCTGCGAACGGTGCCGTTAACTCCGGTTTTGAGCGGAGCCGTAAATACTTCCTCTGTTGGCATGTTTGCGACGAAAACATGTCCTTGTTCATTGATGCTGCCGCCGGATACCCACAGATGTCCTTCCGGAAGCTCGATCGTCAGATCCGTTCCAGGTGCGGTATAATGCAATTTTTTGTATTTTTTCGAATTCAGCAGGTCCGCGCGGGAGTCGAGGTTTTGCAAATGGCTCTTCCATTCGGCAACGGCATCCTGTTCGCCGATTCGAACGGTTTTGAAAATAACGTCCCACAATTTTTCGACTTGTTCGTTCTCCGGCAGATCCGGGAATACTTTGGCAGCCCATTCCGCAGACGGTACGGCCACGATGGACCAACTGAATTTGTCGGCCATTTGATACTCGCGGTATTTCTCCAGCGCTTTGGCGCGCACCTTTTGCGTCGTGACGATGCGTTCCTGCGGAACGCCGTTCAGCAGGTCCGGGTTCTCGGCGATGACGTGCAGTACGGCTGCGCCATTTTCCACGAGTTCGGTCATTTCACCGGCAAACCACTTCGGTTCGATCGAGAACGCTTCGTCCGGGGCCAAATCATAGTGGATGCGGGTCACTGTTTCATCGCTCCAGTTGACCTTTACGAGCTTGGCGCCCACGCTGTAAGCTTCTTTAACGATGAGACGCACGAAATGCGCGGCCGAGATCGGAGCGTTTACGACCAGCGTTTGTCCCTGATGGACATTGACGCCGACTTGGACGGCCAGAGCAGCATATTGCTGCAGTTTTTTTTCAAATGAGTTCATGCTATGTTCTCCTCCAGTATGATAGAAATGTTGTAGCTCAAGTGTTGCGTCCCCATTAAGTGTATGTAAGGAATGGTTCCTTCATTAATTAAGGTATACGTTGCTACAATATATATTGTACAATTAACCAATAATAATTACCAAACCCCATTTGAACAAAATGCGGTGAACTGGCGCAAGACCAGAGAGCAAAAGGAGAGAATGACGGTGAATGTTGTGATTGTTTCCGCCGAAATGCATCGCGGCGACGAGATGATGTTTGTGGGAAGTACGGTATTTCGGGCAGAGGGCGATAAGTCCCTTTACGAAATTACGTTTATGAGCAAGAACGGAAAGGACTGGGATTACAGTTTGCATTTCACGGAAGAGTCCGGGGATGAAGAGGAATTGCTGCGCATGGACGAGCTGCTGGAGAACGATGACGATCTTTATAACATGCTGCTGGATGCCGCTTTGGATGCATATCCTGCTTGATTTTGGATGAAATTGGTTCTAACCCCGTGTTGAACAGACTATACTAGACGGTGTGTGCCTGTACTTGGCATGCATCGTCTGTTTTTTTGATGCTTCGAATGAACTGTTGCAAAAAGGGAAGTCTACGACAGAGCAACGCAATCCGGGTCACGATCGCCTGAAGAGGAGGTAAGCGTGTATGTCATTAGACCAATGGTTTACATCCGGCATGACAGGGCTTGAAGAAGTCGCGCACGATATCCTCAGTATGCGGACGCTATTTGTCAATGTTGTGTTTGTCGGGGAAAAAGGAAGCAGGAACTGGATTCTTGTCGATACAGGCATGACGTCGTTTGCCGAGGACATCAAACAGGCTGCAGAACATAGATTTGCAGGCCCGCCTTCTGCGATTATACTGACCCATGGCCATTTCGACCATGTGGGAACGGTGATCGAGTTGGAGCAGTTTTGGGGAGTGCCGGTGTATGCCCATCCATTGGAAATGCCTTATTTGACGGGACAAAAGGATTATCCGCCGGCCGATCCGTCCGTGGGCGGCGGCCTGATGTCCAGATTGTCGTTTGCCTATCCGAACGAAGCCATTAATTTGGACGATCGCGTGTTCTGCCTGCCAAAAGATCATTCTGTGCCCGGAGCTCCTGGCTGGCGCTGGATCCATACGCCTGGCCATACGCCGGGACATATTTCGCTGTTCCGGGATGCAGACCGCTGCCTGATTGCCGGAGACGCCATCGTAACGGTGAAGCAGGAATCGTTATGGAACGTGCTTCTTCAGGATTTACAGATGCACGGGCCTCCAGCCTATTTTACGACAGATTGGGATGCGGCCCATCGCTCGGTCAGTTGCTTGCGAAGCCTTCAACCGGAAGTCATCGTCACCGGGCACGGACATGCGCTTCGCGGAACGGCGTTAACGGATTCATTAGAGAAGCTGGATGAAACGTTTGAAGACCAGATCGTACCGGAACACGGCAAGTTTGTGGATTGACCGTTACAATGGTGACATACGGCGGCCTGCGATGATCTGCAGCCGTCTTTAATTTTGGCGGATGAGTTTATCTGAAGGTGAGAAGACTCCCTCCTCAAAAGCGTCAGCTTTAGGTGGGGGATGAATCGCCATCTTTTCTATTCAGAACCGAACATATGTGCTATAATAACTGCAAGGAACGGAGGTGTATGGCATGCTCTTCCATAAAGCATACAAGTATCGGATCTACCCCAATCGTGAACAGCAGCAGCTAATCCATCAGATGTTTGGATGTTGCCGTTTTGTGTTCAACTATTTTCTGGGACAATGGAAGGATACGTTTGCCGCCACGGGTAAGGGCTTGTCGTACCATGCTTGTGCCACTCAGCTTCCAGATCTAAAGCAAGAACATCCTTGGTTGAAAAAAACGGACAGTATTGCCCTACAATCGGCTGTTCGGCATGTAGCCGATAGCTTTGATCGTTTTTTCAAGAAGCAGACGCAGGCTCCGCGTTTCAAAAACCGTAAACATCCGGTTCAAAGCTACAAGGGCCCGATATACGAATGGAAATATCGCTGTGAATGGGAGGGAGCTCAAGCTACCCAAGCTGGGGTGGCTGCGTTTTGCAAACTCCCGCCCCTGTGTAGGACGCATTCTCTCGGCTACGGTACGGCGAAATGCCGCGGGGAAGTATTTTGTTTCGCTCGTCTGTGAAGTGGAGATGGAGCCCTTACCGCATAACGAGAAGTCGGTAGGGATCGATCTGGGACTAAAAACGTTTGCGGTATCGTCCGAGGGTATGCAGGATACTCATCCAAAAGCCTGGAGCCAATATGAAAAGAAGTTGGCAAGCTGGCAGCGGAGGCTGGCCCGGCGTACGAAAGACGGATTCAATTGGCAAAAAGCCAAACGGAAGATCGCTCTGATCCACGAGAGAATGGCGAATATCCGCCATGACTTTTTGCACAAGCTGTCCACCAAGCTGATCCGTGAAAACCAAACGATCAGCACCCTCGGACTTAAAAGTTTCTAACATGCTCAAGAATCACAAGCTGGCCAAATCGATCGCTGATGCGTCCTGGAGTGAGTTCAGAAGGCAGCTCACGTATAAAGCGGAATGGTACGGGCGCACCCTCAAGATTGCGGATAGATTTGCTCCGACAAGTCAAACCTGCCATGTATACGGAGCACTGCACCGAGAGGTGAAAGATCTTTCGGTACGGCAATGGGTGTGCCCATCCTGCGAGACCCTCCATGATCGGGATGTCAATGCAGCCCGAAACATTAAGGATGTTGCCATATCAATCGTCATATCGCCCGAGAACTGTGGGGACCACAGGGATCGCTTGGTCCACTTCGAACCAAGAGGTTCGATTACCCAAAAATCCCCCACTTCAAGCGAAAGCTAAGTGGTGGGAGTGTTCAATCTCTATCATAGATTGGTATTTTTGCCGAAGTCATGATATAGTCGAGCCGTATAGTTATAACCTTAGAATGCAGGAGGTACATAATCCATGACACGACAGAATTCGGCAGTGGAAGGGCAATTCGGGGGCATCCCGGCTATCTGGCTTCATTATGGCGCGTTTGAAGCGGCCGTTATTCCAAGCATCGGCGCTAATTTGGTTGCATTCCGCGATGTGGAGCGCGGCCATCGTTACTTGCGGGAACCGAATGAGGCACGGATCGAAGAGTTCAAGGCAGCGCCTGCGGTATACGGAATCCCGGTGTTGTCTCCGCCGAACCGTTACGAAGACGGACGTTTTCCTTGGGACGGGAAGGTATACCAGTTACCCGTCAACGAACCGGCTACGGGCAACCATTTGCACGGCTTTTTGCATGATATCGAATGGAAGGTTGAAGGATATGGCTCCGACGATCTTGAGAGCTATGTATTGTTGAGCCAGCAAGTGAAGGAAGGGCATGTTTTCCATAAATATTTGCCGTTTACGTTTACGGTAACCTTGCGCTACTCTCTTAGCGTCGACGGGCTTCAAATCCAGTTGAAGGCACGTAATGAGGGTGCAGAACGCATGCCTGCCCTGTTTGCTTTCCATACGGCGATCAACGTGCCTTTCGTGCCGGATAGCGCAGCATCCGACTATACGGCGAAAATTACGATTGGACAACGCCGCGAACTGAATGGACGTTCTTTGCCGACAGGCCAATTTCAACCGCTTTCACCGGAAGAGCAGCAAATGAAGGCTGAAGGGGTCAGCCCATTCTTCGAGGCGATGGATCATCATTACACGTCGGAACCTCAGGATGGCCGCAATTATATGGAGCTGACCAACCTGCGTACAGGGGACAAGCTCGTATATGATGTGGGGACGGCATACAAGCACTGGATGATCTGGAACAACAACACGGAAGGCGGATTTTTCTGCCCCGAGCCGCAAATGAACCTGGTAAACGCACCAAACCTGCCTGAAATTCCCGCAGAAGAAAGCGGTTTGATCGGCCTGGAGCCAGGGGAACTGTTTGAACAGTCGAGCCGCCTGTATCCGATTCGTCCACGCAACTAAGTTTTGCTTTTTTGTGATGCGCTTACATCTTTGTCGAAAAGGTGAAAGTTTGCACGGCAATCATGTATAATATGACAAGATACGCAAGCTCTGCCCATGAAATCATTCATATTTGGAAAGCTCGAAACCATCTTTCCGGAGGAGGACAAGCAAGTGGAATATCGCATTGAGAGAGATACGCTAGGTGAAATGAAAGTGCCCGCAGACAGACTGTGGGGAGCTCAAACGCAACGGAGCAAGGAGAACTTTCCGATCGGGAACGAACAGATGCCGATGGAGGTTGTGCGAGCTCTCGCTATATTGAAAAAAAGTGCTGCAGCCAGCAACCACTCTCTGGGCAAGCTGTCTGCGGATAAAGCAGCGGCCATTGCTGAGGCTGCCGATGAAATTATCGCCGGACGCATCGATGACCATTTCCCGCTCGTTGTTTGGCAAACCGGAAGCGGCACCCAGTCCAACATGAACGTGAACGAGGTCATTGCCAACCTGGGCAACCGATTGCTGGAGCAAAAAGGCAAAGAAGAGCGCCTGCATCCGAATGATGACGTTAACATGTCCCAAAGCTCGAACGATACGTTCCCTACGGCACTGCATGTGGCCGGTGTCATTGCTGTTGAGGATCAGCTGCTCCCGGCGATCGCCGTGCTCAAAAAAACGCTGAACGAGAAAGCGGAAGCGTTCAAGGATATCATCAAAATCGGCCGTACGCATCTGCAGGATGCCACGCCGATCACGCTTGGACAAGAAATCAGCGGCTGGTCCGCTATGCTCGACAAGAGCGAGCGCATGATTCGCGACAGCGTGCAGTATATGAAGGAGCTTGCCATCGGGGGCACCGCTGTCGGCACAGGAATCAATGCCCATCCTGACTTTGGCGACCTGACCGCAAAGGAAATCGGCAAACATACCGGCAAGGATTTCGTGTCTGCTCCGAACAAATTCCATGCGCTGACAAGCCATGACGAAGTCGTATATGCGCATGGGGCGGTAAAAGCGCTTGCGGCAGACCTCATGAAAATCGCCAATGACGTACGCTGGCTTGCGAGCGGTCCGCGCAGCGGTCTGGGCGAGATTCGCATTCCGGAAAATGAGCCGGGCAGCTCGATCATGCCTGGTAAAGTGAATCCAACGCAGAGCGAAGCCATGACGATGGTGGTTACGCAGGTTATGGGCAATGATGCTGCCATCGGATTTGCCGCAAGCCAGGGGAATTTCGAGCTGAACGTGTTTAAGCCGGTCATCATCTATAACTTCCTGCAATCCGTTCAATTGTTAGCCGATTCCATCATAGCGTTCAATGACAAATGTGCCGTTGGCATTGAACCGAACCTGGACCAAATTCAGCATAACCTGAATAACTCGCTGATGCTGGTCACTGCGCTAAACCCGCACATCGGTTATGAGAATGCGGCGAAAATTGCCAAGCTTGCGCACAAGGAAGGGCTCTCTCTGAAGGAAGCTGCCTTGCAGACGGGTTTGCTGACCGAAGAGCAATTTGATCAATACGTCGACCCGGCAAAAATGATCGCACCCAAAGCCTGATCTATTTCATAGCCAAGGGTATGGTTAACTTGCTTGGCGTTGATCTTTGTTACGAAGGACCTGCGGTTGGCAGGTCCTTTTACCATGATATTTAAAAGTTTTTCAGTCCATGGATGCGTCGAATAACGATCGTTCTACACCATGATTAACCAAATTACATGCATTCACACAAAATACGGATCCATAGAATACGCATGCGCATTGAACGACGTTTCCCAACCAACTTTGGTCGTTGGACGTTACGGTGCGGCAGCCAAATTCAATGGTTGCGATATTGTGCGTTCCACTGGAGGTCCCCATGCTGCCCAAAATGCAAAGATTCTCGATACGCTCCAAAATTTTGCTGGGATATCTCGTCGTACTCCTGTTATTCGGTATCTCGCTCTCCGTTTTATCGGTACAGATCCATACTTTACAGGAAGAAAACGATTATATTAGCCATCATGATCTTGAAGTACATAATCTGACCAATGCCATTGAAAAAAACGTGCTGAACATGGAAACCGGACAGCGCGGATATATGCTTACCGGTGACGAGGATTATCTTGAACCTTATCGGTCGGCCAATTCGGAATGGAATTCGAATTACAATCTTCTCTATGAACTGATCGGCGACAACCCCACCCAGCAGCGCAACCTGGAAATGATTCGGAACCATATCGAGCGCTGGCTGGAGGTTGCGGGGGAACCTGCGATTGCGTTGAAGAAAGAAGGAAGTCCAGGCGAAGTGCTCGCCTTTTTTCGGGCTGACCCCGGAAAAAACGAAATTGATCTTCTTCGCGACCAATTAACCCGGTTTCGGAATACGGAGTTACAATTGACGGATGCCCGCGTATCCGAACTTTCCGATCGTTCCTCCGTGTTGTTAAAAGTCATTTACGCCCTCTGGTTCGCAATCACGGCGATTACCGTTGCCGCTGCTCTCGCGATCTCCGGCAATATCGTAAAAACGTTGAAAGAAGTGATTCAGACGATCAGCGACATCTCACGCGGCGGAAGTCTGACTCAACGGGTTCATGTACGTTCGCGGGACGAAGTCGGCGATCTGGGGATGGAAACCAACCGGCTTCTGGATACTGTTCAGGAACAGAATCGGATTAAGGAGCGCATTGCAGCAATGGCCACGATGCTGCAAAACCAGGCCAGTCTTGAATCGCTGTCCCAATTGTACCTGAACCACCTGTCGATCGTTTTGGAGGTCCCTTACGGGGTGCTCTATCATTGGAATAAACATCAACAGTTGACCAATCTGGCATCCTACGCCGCAAGTGGAGAATTGCTTAAACCGAATCAAACCATATTAAATGTCGGCGAAGGACTCGTCGGACAATGCGTGGCCGAAAAACGGATGCTGCACTTGCATGAGCTGCCGCCTGGTTATATCCGTATCGGTTCTGGTCTGGGGTATGCGGAAGCACGCTCATTGACGGTAGCTCCCGTATTATTCGAAGGCAAAGTGATCTCGGTCGTCGAGATTGCCGCTCTCCAGCCTTTGTCTCCGGATCAAGCGGCTGTGCTGAGCGAGTTGAATGAGATTTTCGGAGTATCCCTGCACTCTGTCATGACGCGCATGGAACTTCAGCAGTTGTATGATGAATCCCAAGTGTTAAACGAGGAGCTGCAGGCCCAATCGGAGAGGTTGCAGCAGCAGACCGAAGAGATGGCTTCCCAAACGGAGGAGCTTCAGATGCAGACCGAGGAACTTCACGTCCTCAACGATCGCCTCGAAGAGCAAAAGAGCGCTGCCGAATTATCGGCGAGCGAAATGGCCGTTCTGGCAGAGCAATTGCGTGCTAGTTCGGGGTACAAATCGGAATTTTTGGCGAATATGTCTCATGAATTGCGCACGCCGCTCAACAGCATGCTTATATTGTCCGAAATCCTTGCAGCGAACAAACAGGGGCATCTGGATGCGGAAGAACAGAAATATGCTTCGGTCATTCACGCGTCCGGCAAGGATTTGCTGCACCTGATCAATGACATTCTGGATCTGTCGAAGGTTGAAGCCGGCAAAATGGACATGGCCTGGAGTAACGTAAGGATTGCAGACTTGCCTGAGGCCATGTACCGGTACTTTCAAAAAATGGCGGAACAAAAAGGGCTTGATTTTCGCGTTATATTGCAAGGGGAACTTCCCGAGTACATTGAAACCGACGAGATGCGTTTGCAACAAATTTTGCGGAATTTGCTCTCCAATGCATTCAAGTTTACAAGTAAAGGCGAAGTAATTCTTACGATTTCCCGCATGCATTTGGAAGGCTCCCATAAAGACGGGAAACCGGCCGAGGTTGTCTCCTTCTCCGTAAGCGATACGGGGATCGGGATCCATGAAGATCAGCTGCAGCCCATTTTTGAAGCGTTCAAACAAGCAGATGGGGCCACTGCGCGAAAATACGGCGGGACGGGGCTCGGATTGTCCATATCCCTGTCGCTTGCCAACCTGTTAGGCGGATCCATTTCAGTGACGAGCAGGATCGGCGAAGGGAGCACGTTCTCGCTAATTCTGCCATTGAACAGGGACAATGGCGTCGTTTCGTTATCTCCATCAGATGCGCATGGCGCGAGGTTATTTTTGAATGAGGCGGCTGCTGCAGCCGAACGTTCGGGTCAAAATTCGATGGACGAAGAACCCGATTGGAAAACGGACCCTTGGTTAACGCCGTTGGAGAAAACGCTGCTTCATGGCAAGGAAGTATTCGTCGTAGACGATGACATCCGCAACGTATATGCGCTTGCGAATGCACTTGAGCAATACGGCATGAAGATCGCGACGGCCCAGAACGGGCATGAATGCCTGGAGATGCTGGAGCGGGGAGAGGTTCGGCCGGATATCATCATGATGGACATCATGATGCCGGAATTGGACGGGTACGAAGCGACGCGGCAGATCAGAAACAGACTGGGAATGACGCGAATTCCGATCATTGCGCTGACTGCCAAGGCGATGAAGGAAGATCGCGATAAATGCCTGGCTGCAGGAGCTTCGGACTACATTAGCAAACCGCTTAACATGAGCGAAGTGATTTCCCGCATGAAATTATGGCTGGGGAGTTAAAGGAACAGACGCAAGGCGGATGATCAACATGCGGGCTTGAAAAAAACTACACCAATACGCTGCACGATATGCAATCCAAGAAGCTACCACAGCATGGCTGTGAACAGCCCTTGGGTTGTATTTTTTTTGGATGTCAGCTTTAATCCGGAATTTGATGTTATAATACTTAACAAGAATTAATGGTTCCAGCCGATTTATTACTTTCAAAACTACAGATCAACCTGGAAACGACAGTGAAACTAATTCGTTTATGGTTTTAATGTAATGTACATGGGAGGTAATGTCCATGCAGCTCACGGTTAAAGAGGCTTTGCAGGTGTATCCGCTGTCCGAGGCCAAATTGGTCGCCGGCGGGGAAGGAACTTCGCGTATGATGAAATCCGTCAACGTCATGGATGCTCCGGATATTGCGGACTGGATCAAATCGGGCGAGATGTTGTTTACGACCGCCTTTATTATGAAGGACAACGAAACGGATGCATTGCGCCTGATGCGGCGCCTGAATGAACGGGGATGTGCTGGGCTTGGCATCAAACTGGGACGTTTCTGGCAGTCCATTCCTCAAGGCATCATCGAAGAAGCGGATCGTTTGCGAATGCCTTTGCTGGAATTGCCGTTCCAATTCACATTTTCCGACCAGATGAACGCATTGTTCAAAGCCGAGCACGAGCGCTCCCATCGTTTGCTGCACGAGGTGATGCAAAAGCAGAAAAGGCTGATGAAATTCGCCCTGCATCAACAGCCTTATCGCAACGTGTTTGCCGAGCTGGCGGCGATCCTGAGTCATCCGCTTGCGGTAATCGGTCCTCGCGGACATGTGCTTTTCGGAAGTGAAGGCATTGCTGCGGATTCGGCGGTACAGGGGTGGCCTTGGAGATCGGTCATGCACCGCGTCAAATGGAATCAAGGGAGCTGCCATCGCGTGCCCATCAAGCATAATGACGAGGAGTACGGTTTCCTGCTCGTATTCACGGATTCGGCATTATCGCTCAAGGCTGAGGAAGAATTGTTTCAACAAGCCGCGGACGTGCTTGCCTTCTATATGGATATGACGTATCGGGAACACATTAACCCGACCGTGCAAGACGAGATGCGCACATGGCTGACTCAATATCTGGGCAATAAACTGACGATCGAAGAGCTGAACATGCTTAGCGAAAACAAAGGCGTTTACCTGTTCCAGGGCACGTACCAATGCGTGCTTACCACGTTGGAGCCTGCCGCAGTTGCCGATGGCAAGCTTTTGAAACAGATTCACCGCGAGCTGCAGTACAACCCGCTGATGCAGTTTGCGTCCTCGCAGCATTTTCAGATCGAAGACGGCATTCTATCCCTGTACACTTGTCCGACTGGAAGGGACTATGGAGAAGAATTATCCGCGTTTCTCCTTAACCGTTTTGCTGACGTGCTCGCAGCGCAGGAGGCGAAGGGAGCTTCCGCTCCGCGTTTTTGGATCAGCAAAATGAAACATGAACCCAAATCGCTGCGCGAAGCTTACCAAGAATGCCTGGATACCGGGCAGCTGGCACGCCGATTCGGGATGAAAGACCGGGCGCTGCAATTTGAAATGGTGGAGTTTGCTTATGTATTTCAACATGTGCCGGATCACATCATGGAAAATTACTGCAACAAAGTGTTGGAGCCGCTGCTCGCGCACGAGGGGGATCCGAATCAGGTATTGATGAACACGCTGGAATCTTTTATCGAGAACGACGGTCTGATCAATGAGGCAGCCAAACGATTGTACGTGCATCGCAACACGGTGACGTATCGCATGGAGAAGATCGGCAGCTTGCTGCAAATGGACTTCAAAAAAACGAACGATTTGCTGAAATTGAAGCTGGTCTTTACATTCCGCAAATTCATCCGTGACAAAAACAATCCTCGTACTTGAAGTGAGTTTTAAGTTAGATAATATGCCACCATCCAACTAGAAACCAAGGAAATGTCGCCGTGCTTCCGTTGAGAAGCATGGTTTTTTGTGCTTAAAGGGACATATCAGTAAAAAAGAGCCGTGCACGGCAAACAATTCAACTCACATATGTTATGTTATATTACAAAGTTGCATGATTATTATTGTTGCTCCAAGAACCTGCACGTACAATGAAATACAACAATCTACCAAAGACCGGAGGTGATGGAATGGATGAGTTCATTACACGCATTAACAACTGGTCTGCGGAACAATACGTGCAAACGTTCGGCGGGCTTTTCGAGGAATCGCCGTGGGTAGCCGAGCACTCTTATGGTATGCGTCCCTTTGCCTCTTTTGAACACATGATGAACGTCATGAAACAAGTTGTTCTGGCAGCCGATACCGAGGTCAAGCTGCAGTTGCTTCGCAATCATCCTGATCTTGGGGCACGCATCCGCATGAGCGACAGTTCGGTGCAGGAACAGGCCGGAGCCGGCCTGAACTCCCTTTCTCCGGTGCAATTCGAAGAGATGAACCGATTGAACAGGAAGTATACGGACCGACTGGGGTTTCCGTTTATAATGGCGGTGAAAGGACACCATCCCGATTCCATTTTGCATGCCATGCGGCAACGCAATGAGCGGAGCTGGGACGAAGAATTTCGGACGGCGCTCGGTGAAGTGTTCAACATTGCTTCGATCCGTTTGGAGCAATGGATCACGCAGGCGGGAACTATGTCAGCCAGCTCGGGAGGACGCATCACCACGCATGTACTGGATACGTCCAGAGGCGTTCCCGCAGCTGGAGTGAATGTGGAATTATACAGGATGACGTGCAATAAGGAAATGGAGAGCTGGTCAAGGGAAGGTGCGTCCTTAACCAATACAGACGGGCGGCTGGATGCGCCGTTGTTGGATGGAAGCGGGCTTCAAAAAGGCATTTATGAGCTTCGGTTTCATGTGGAGAAGTATTATTCGGAGCGGTTGGGCGAAGGAGACGGGCCGTCGCTGCTCTGGACCGTGGTTCCGATCCGGTTCACCGTTTCCGATGCGAACAGTCACTACCATATCCCTTTATTGATCGCGCCAGGGGGATACAGTACATACCGGGGGAGCTAAGTAAGCCGAGTACCGGTTTTGAGGCGGAGGGCAGGACGATGGCAAACATGGATACAATCGTCCGGGGCGGCCGGGTAGTGCTGCACGTTCCGGGTGTGCTGGAAGCGGTAATGCTGCTTCACAAATTTGCTTTGCCTGCGGGGGAGGCGGTACAAGCGGCACTCGATGTCTATGCAGGAAAGGAGGGAGCATTATGCTGAACCAGATGCCGGTTTCCAGAAATGCCATGGTTACTACGCCGCATTATATCGCCAGTGCGGTAGGGAGCTCCATCCTGCAGCAGGGCGGAAGCGCGGTCGATGCAGCAATAGCGATCAGCGCAGCCTTGGGCGTTGTCTATCCGCATATGACAGGGTTGGGCGGAGACGCATTCTTCCTTGTTCACGATGGGCAAAGCGGCAGGATTGCGGCTTACAACGGGAGTGGACGCTCCGCTGCAGGCATAAACGCGGATACTTTCAAGTCGATGGGGATGAGTGCCATTCCGCAGCGCGGCGTGCTTAGCGCGATCACCGTTCCCGGCATGGTCGATGCCTGGTGGGAAGTGTGGAACCGCTTCGGCAAGCTGGAGTGGGCGGTATTGCTGGAGCCCGCGGCGCGTTATGCCGAGCAGGGGTGCCCGGTCTCCCGCAATCTGCGCCTGTGGATGGAAAGAGATGAAGAATTGATTACGGGATATGCGCCGCTTAGGCGCATTTACGCCCCGGAAGGCACTCTTTTGCAGGAAGGAGGCCTGCTGCTGCAGCCTGAACTTGCGGCCTCCATTCGTTTGCTCCAAAGCGGGGGACGCAAAGCTTTTTATACAGGGGAACTTGCCGAACGCATCGCTGCAGCCATGCTTGAAGACGGTGGCATGCTGACCGCGAAGGATTTTGCCGATCACCGGGGTGCATGGGTAGAGCCGGTCAGCACGGATTATCGGGGCTATCAAGTGCATCAAATGCCGCCGAACTCGCAAGGGTTCTCGATGCTCATGATGCTGAACATGCTGGAAAACATCAATCTTTCGGCGGTGGCGCGCACGTCGCCCGAGTTCTACCATCTGATGGCCGAAGTGGTGAAGAAGGCTTTCCGCGATCGTGATCGGTATTTGACGGACCCGGATTTCAGGAAGATCCCGCTTGAGCGCCTGTTGTCCAAAGCTTACGGCAACGAGCTCTGGAACGAAATTCATGCGGCACCGCCTTCCGCGCAGCCTTTCATCTCCCAAACGATGGGGCAGGATACCGCGTACGCGGCCGTGGTTGACGGCGATGGTCATGCCGTTTCGTTCATTCAAAGCCTGTATTTCGATTTTGGCTCGGCCTACGTGCCTGGAGGCACGGGGATCATCATGCAAAACAGAGGTTCTTTTTTTTCGCTCGATCCGAAGGATGCCAACGTGCTGGAGCCGGGCAAACGTTCCTTGCATACGTTGATGCCTGGCATGGTCACCCGGAACGGAAAGCCTTGCCTGCTTGTAGGCACTCAGGGTGGCGAAGGTCAGCCGCAAACGCAGCTGTCCGTGCTGACCGGCGTGTTGGATTACGGGCTAACGGTTCAGGAAGCGATCGGGCTGCCGCGTTGGGTTTACGGCCGCACTTGGGGTGAGGATGGGGACACCATGCGCGTCGAGAACCGATTTCACGATGATGTATGCGACACGCTTGCCCGCTGGGGACATCAGGTAGAAGCGGTATCGCCGTGGGATGACATTATGGGCCAATCGCAAGGCATTGCGATTAGCGAGGACGGCATGATCAGCGGCGCGGCCGATCCCAGGGGAGACGGCATGGCGATCGGATGGTAGCCGATAACCCAACCACGCATTAGGGTGATTGCCTGGTCTTTGCTGCAGGATATAGACCAGTTCAAGGGCACAGATTGAAAACGGATGGGGGAAAAGACATGGGAACGATCCTGCTGAAAGGTGCTCAGCTCGTTACGATGAATGCGGACGAAGAAGTATTTACGGGCGATCTCTTCATCGAAGACAACCGGATCAAGCAAATGAAGGAGAATATCGACGCTCATGCCGATGAGGTCATCGATGCCCGCGGCAAAGTGCTGCTGCCGGGTTTTGTCCAAACGCACATCCACTTGTGCCAGACCTTGTTTCGCGGCCGCGCGGACGATCTGGAACTGATGGATTGGCTGCGGCAGCGCATTTGGCCGCTGGAGGCCGCGCATGATGAGGAATCTGTCTATTATTCGGCCATGCTCGGGCTCGGCGAACTCATCTCGAGCGGCACAACGACGATTCTGGACATGGAGACGGTCCATCATACGGAATCTGCTTTTCAAGCAATGGCACAGAGCGGCATTCGCGTCATTTCCGGCAAAGTCATGATGGATCACGGCGACGAGGTGCCGGAGCCGCTGCGCGAGAGCACGTCTGCTTCGCTGCAGCAGAGCGTGGACTTGCTGGAGAAATGGAACGGTTTCGGCGGCGGGCGCATCCAGTATGCGTTCTGCCCGCGTTTCGTCGTCTCTTGTACCGAGGATCTTCTGATCCAAGTCAGGGAGCTGTCCAATCAATACCATGTTCGCGTCCATACCCATGCATCCGAAAACCGGGGTGAAATCGAACTCGTCGAGCATGAACGCGGCATGCGCAACATCACGTATCTGGATCACATCGGGCTCGCCACGCCAAGGCTGGTTCTGGCTCACTGCGTGTGGCTGAGCGAAGAGGAGAAGGAGATCATCCGCAAACGCGGCGTCAAAGTAACGCATTGTCCCGGATCCAACCTGAAGTTGTCCTCCGGGATTGCAGATATTCCGGACCTGCTGAACCGACAGATTGCAGTGGGCATCGGCGCCGACGGCGCGCCGTGCAACAACAATCTGGATATGTTTCAGGAGATGCGTTTGACGGCGCTGATCCAAAAGGTTCCGCACGGGCCGACGATGATGGATGCACGCACGGTGCTGCGAATGGCCACGATGGGAGGAGCCGAGGTGTTGGGTATGTCGAAGGAGATCGGCAGCCTGGAGGTCGGCAAAAAAGCAGACGTCGTGCTGCTTGATCTGGACGATTTTCACACCTATCCTTCTTACGATACGGATGTGTACTCCCGCGTCGTGTATTCGGCAACGCGGAGCTGCGTGGATACGGTGATCATCGACGGTCGCATCGTGCTTGGCAACCGCAAAATCCGGACGATCGACCGTGGTATGGTGCTGCGGGAATCGGATAAAAGCATCGCGCGGTTGATGAAACGAATCTGAGTGAATCGGCTTTCAGCAGAAGCGAATGGAGGAACAGCCATGGAGATGCATGATCTGTGCGCGGCAGCCATCCGCGAAACGAGCTGTGTACTGGCAACGGCGGTGAAGGTGGAAGGCCATGCTTACCGCAAGCAAGGGGTTTCCATGCTGCTCACCGAACGCGGAGACATGTTCGGGAGCATCAGTCCCGGCTGCCTGGAAAGCGATCTTCAGGCTCGCGTTGGCCACGTCTTGGAGACGGGGAAACTGGAATGGGTCGAATACGACATGCGTCCGGAGGAGGATTGGTCCTGGGGAGAGACGATTGGCTGCGGAGGATTCGTGTTGGTTCTTCTTGAGCCTGTGCATGAAGAACTGCGTTCGGTGATGCATGAGATGTACGCTTGTCTGGAGGAAGGGATTGCCGTTGAGCTCTTGCGCCGTTTTCATGCGGATTATTCCCGGACGGAGTATGTTTTGAAGCGAAGGAACGGGATTCTCGGCCATATGGAGATTCCTTCGACTAACTTGGCAGCCCTTCACGCTGGAAAAGAGAGCGAAAAGGAAGAAACGGTTGGCGGGACCGAACGGATGAACCCTGATAAAGCAGAAGAAACCGAAGCATTATCGAACAGTGCTATGGCGGCTGAACAGCGTTGGAACATGCCGCGCTGCCTGAGCAGCGTCCATTCTCCCAAGCCACGCCTTGTCATTGTGGGTGCCGGCAATGACGCGATACCGGTAGCGGGACTTGCGGGAGCTTCCGGCTTCCGCGTCGTGGTCGCCGACTGGCGGGAATCGCTCTGCAATGCGAAGCGATTTCCCCAGGCGGAGCGCGTGCTGGGTTTTCCAAACGAGATCATGCCTGTCCTGCAGATCCGAAGCGGGGATTACGTCATACTGATGAGCCACCAGTTTCCGCGCGAACGCGAGTTTTTGGAGCTGTTGGCAGCTTGCGAGTATCGATATCTAGGAATTCTGGGTTCCAAAACAAGAACAGTAAGACTGCTGAAGGGTCTGCCCATGCTTCCCAATTTGCATGCACCGGTGGGGCTGTCCATCGGGGCGGACGGTCCGCAAGAAATTGCCGTTAGCATCGTGGCTGAACTCATCGCGGACAGAAGAGCCGTTTCGGCGAGAAAGCCGACTGCCGGAGGAGGAGGAGCCTGTGAAACTGACAGGGATCGTGCTCGCGGCCGGTCGGAGCAGCCGACTGGGGCGTGACAAGTTGGCCGTTACGATGCCCGGGGGCAGAAGTCTTGCGGCTTGGACATTGGAGGCCGCTCTAGGCTCATCAGCCTTGGCGAACGTGGTTTGCGTGGTGAAGCCTGAGGATGATTTACGGTGGGTGCCTTCGGAATGGATGGGCGAGGCAAATGCACGTAATAGCAGCGCTTCTGTCCGTATTCGGCAGACGAAGCTGCAGCTCACGGCATGTACCGATGATCGCGAAGGCATGGCCAACTCGCTGCGTTGCGGCATCCAGGCTGCGATGCAGACCCGCCCGGAAGGTGTCGTGATTTTGCTCGCGGACCAGCCCTTGCTGCAATCCCGGCACATCGACCTTGTAGCACGTGTTCTGGCGGAAGATCCCTTACTGGATTACTCGGCAGCGATGGACGACACTCCCGGAGATTTCGGCAAACCGCCGATCGCGTTCCGGTGTCACATGATGGAACGGCTGCTGCTGCTTCATGGGGACGAAGGGGCGCGAACGGTATTGCGTGAGCCATGTTATAAGGGCGGTCAGGTGATCCTGCCAGACTTTGCCTTTTGGGATGCCGATACGGAGCCGCAGCTGGCGCGCATTATCGATTTCGCGGAACGTGCGCAAGTGAAGTGAGAGTGTGAATGTGATATGAGCAACGATTTGGATCGATTCCCGACGCCAGAACTATGAAAGAAAAAGGAGATGGGGCATAATGGCTGTTCCTGTATACGGATCGGGTGCAAGACCACACGTATGGCAGCCCGCAGACCTGGATGAGCTGCAAATGGCAAAACAACGCTGTGGCGATAACTTTATATTTGTGGCGGGCGGCACGCTGCTTCGCACGCAGTGGGAAGGCGGGATCGCCCCTTTCCCCCGGCATCTCATCAGCCTTGAACGAATTGCGGAGGCATCCGGGATTTTCGTAGAAGAGGACCGGCTTGTGCTCGGGGCGCTGAATACGTTGAATGAATGTGCGGCGAATCCATTGTTGCAGCGGTTCCCGCTGGTGCAGGATGCCGCGAGGGCCATTGCGGCCCCATCGATTCGCAACCTGGCGACGATTGGCGGCAATGTGGTGTCCGGCGTAGGCGATGCTATTCCGGCCTTATTGGTATATGACGCAGGCTTGCAGTGGATGACGGACGCGGGCATACAGGTTCAGAGCCTTTCTTCTTGGCTGGCGGAAATGAAGACGGGGAAACACGATCCTCATCGCATGCTGCTGGCCGTTCAGCTCCCTCTGAGTTCGGCAAACGGAATCGGGACTGCATGCCAGGAACAGCCGTTGACATTGAAGCAGGTTTCATTCTTCCGTAAGCTGGGCCGACGGGAGACGTTCACTGCTTCGCTGGTCACCATTACTTATCACGGACTCATCGGGTCAGACGGACGCTGGATCGAAGTTCGCATTGCGGCAGGCGGAGGATCCGGTTTGGCGATGCGCCTCAACGAAACGGAGGCACTGCTTGGCGGCAAGGTAGCGGACATTCAACAGTCAACAGCGCTGAGCCAGGCTGCAGCTTCCGAATTCTTGACCTATGGAGACGCATTTGCCACAGACCTCTACCGCAGCCAGGCGGCGGGCAATCTGCTGGGAGGCGGCTTGTGGGAAGCACTTGGCCGATCATAAACCGAGATCGATATGAAAGGGGAGCGGGTACATGCTGATTCATCGGGAAAACAGCGGCAAACGATGGCATCTTCGACCTGACGGGGCGGGCAAAGTAACGGGGCAGCTTCAATATCTGACCGATATGTCGCTGCCGGACATGGTATATGGAAGGGTTTTGCGCAGCCCGTACCCTTATGCTCGGATATTGTCCATTCATACAGAAGAAGCCGAGTCCATGGAAGGCGTTCATGCGGTGCTGACGGCCAAGGACGTCCCGGGATTAAATCGCTTCGGAATCGCCACGCCTGACCAACCCGTGTTCTGCGAAGATGTCGTTCGTTATGTCGGCGACGCCGTTGCCGCCGTCGCCGCGGATACGCCCGAACGCGCAGCGCTTGCGCTGGAAGCGATCCGGGTGAGCTATGAAGAGCTCGTCCCTCTCGATAGCACGGATGCCGCCTTGGCGCCTGAAGCCCCGGAGCTGCATGAGCACGGACCGGGCAATGTGCTCCATCGAACCGAGATCAAACGCGGCAACGTGGAGGAAGCTTTTGCCGCATGCGAGCATGTGGTGACCGAAACATACTACACGCCAAGGCAAATGCATGCGTACATGGAGACGGAAGGCGGGCTTTTCGTTCCGGAACGGGATGGAAGGCTTCATGTGTACGCGGCAACGCAGCATGGTTATAAAGACCGAATGCAATTGGCCCGCATTATCGGCTGTTCGGAAGAAGATATCCGGGTCGTATCATCTCCGATCGGCGGATCGTTCGGCGGCAAGGACGAACTCAACGTACAGCCGTACGGCGCATTGTTGGCATTACGTTGCGGACGTCCGGTCAAAATGCACAACTCCCGTAAGGAATCGGTTCGGGCGGGATTGAAGCGGCATCCGATGAAAATCGAAATGCAAACAGGCATCAGCCCCGAAGGCATGATACTGGCCCATAAAGTCCGCATTACCGCGGATACCGGAGCCTATGCCACCTTGGGAGCACCGGTGCTTAATTTTGCCACGGAACATTGCCTCGGTCCTTATGCGATCCCGAACGTGGACGTGGAGGGCGTCTCGGTATACACCAACAATGGCGTATCGGGCGAGTTCCGCGGATTCGGAGGGAATCAGGCGATCTTTGCGATGGAGGGCCAGATGGATCGTCTTGCCGCAATCATGAACATGGATCCGTGGGAATTCCGCAGACGGAACCTGAGGGCCAAAACCGATCCGGGACCGCTCAACCAGCGCATTCTCGTCACGGATGGGTTGGCGCAGGTATGGGAAGCCATGGACCGTTCGGAGCTATGGCAAAAGCGCCTGCGTCCTCAAGCGGCTGCAAATCTGCCGCCATGGATCAAACGGGGCGTTGGCGCGGCCATCGCCATGCACGGCGCAGGGCTGGGCTACGGCATTCCCGATCCCGCAGGGGGCCGCTTGTCGCTGAACGCGTCGGGACGGATCGAAGCCGCGTTCGGCTACGAAGAATTCGGGCAAGGCCTCGTGGCGACGCTGGAAATTATGCTGTGCGATCTGTTCCAATGCAGCCGATCCGACCTCAGCATCATCATCGGCGATACCGACAAGGTTCCGCACAGCGGTTCGAGCACGGCCTCGCGCTCGACCACGATGGCCTGGATGGCTTTGCAGCGGCTTCAGGTTCCCTTTCGCGCCAGAGTACTTGAGGCAGCGTCAGGCTTGTCGGGAATCCCGAAAGATGAACTGGCGACCGGGCCGGGAGGCGTATGGCGCGCGAAAGATCTGGCCTGCATGGAGGATGGGAGCGAAGCTGAAAAGCCGGAAACAGAGTTTCCGGAGATAACGAGAAATGAAGATAAAGTGCGAGTTGGCACAAGGTCGGGTGGACCTGCTGCCATCGTGTCATATCAAGCATTGGTTCAGCAGGGCGAACCCGAGGATTGGGTATTCGATACGCATTTTGAGTACCCGACTACCCCGGACAACGTTGTCGGCGGGCACTATCTTTATACGTATGCCGCAGTGGCTGCCGAGGTGGAGGTCAATACGTTAACGGGTGAAGCCAGGCTGCTGGATACGCGCCATGTGGTTGCCGCAGGGCCTGTCATCAACCCGATGGGTTTCTTGGGACAGATCGAAGGCGGCAGCGTGATGGCGCTTGGCTTTACCCTGACGGAAGATGCAGTGATGAAAGATTCCCGCTACGTAACCACGAATCTCGATACGTACCTGATTCCAACCATTCGCGATATCCATGCGTCCTTGGAAGTGGAAGCGATCGAGGATTTGCCGGAAGGGGACCCGTACGGTCCTCGGGGCATCGGCGAGATCGGATCGGTTGCGTTGGCGCCGGCCATCACGGCAGCAATCCATCAAGCTACAGGCGAATGGTTGACCCGGCTGCCGGTTTCACGCGAGCAATTGATGAGGCCGCTGGATGTACCGCTTGAGGAAGGAGTGAGTCATGGATGAAAGAACCACGAGGAACCGAGTGGAACGCCATCGTAAATGGTGAGACAAAGCAACTGCACGTGGATCCGTCGACTCGCCTTGTAGATGTGCTGCGAAACGAGCTGAAGCTGACGGGAACCAAAGTATCGTGCGAAATCGGGCGTTGCGGGGCATGCATGGTGCTGGTCGAAGATGTTCCCGTCAATTCGTGCCTCGTCATGGCCTATCAATGTGCAGACAAGGCCATCACCACTATAGAAGGCCTGCACGGCGAAGGGAAGGAGGATCTTCACCCCATCCAGCGTGCTTTTGTCGAGGAAGGCGGGTTTCAATGCGGATATTGCACTCCCGGCATGATCATTTCCGCCAAGGCGTTATTGGATGCGAATCCGCAGCCGACTCAAGAACAGATTGAAACGGCACTGTGCGGCAATCTATGCCGGTGCACCGGATATGGGGGTATATTGAGAGCAGTGAGCAAGGCTCGAGAATTCTACCCTACCGAGTGTTCAACATCCGCCGGTTCCCAAGGGAATGCTTCCAAATCAGGATGACACGGACAAAAATGCCAAAGTTAAACCTTGTTGCCGGGAATGAACCGTCCGAAGTGGCGGTTTTTGTCGTTGAACAGCAAAGAAAAGCAATCGTTTTTTGTGGAACCATGCGATAAAAACGCGAAAATGATATGTACGAAACGATAATGACGGAATATAATGGAAAGGAAGTTTTGATTTATAGAGCAGGACGCTGAACAGCCCCAAACAGACGCAGGAGGTGAATGATGCGATTCCGGTGTTTTTTGATCCATGGAGTCACCAGATACCCGATCGAGTGCATAGGGTCTATTTAGCACGCAAAAAAGAAAATACGGTTTTCCGGCCGGGTCATGAGTGAATTTCGATCGGAATAACACGGCATCCAGGAGGATTTTGCAATGGTAGCAAATCGAAGCGTAGCGTTATCGGTAATACTTACTCTAATTACTTGCGGTTTGTATGGACTGTACTGGTTCTATACGATTACCGAGGATACAGGGAGACTTAGCGGAGATCGAGACTTCACCGGCGGCAAACATCTTCTGCTCTCCATTATCACGTGCGGGATCTGGACCTTCATCTGGTCTTACCAGGTGGGTAAACATCTGGCTTATGTGCAGCAGCAGCGTTCCCAATACATAACGGATAACTCCGTACTCTATCTGGTGCTCAGCCTGTTCGGCTTGGGAATTATCAACTACGCGCTCATGCAGTCGGAACTGAACAAGTATTCGTATGCTCCGCATTAATACCCCCTTTCGAAAAAAGGCGGTTGGCACCATCCTGTTAGGAATTACGGGTTATGCGTATTTAAAGGTATGGCTGCCTTGGACGGGATTAAGCATTCCATGCGTCTTTCATGAAATGACGGGATTATACTGCCCGGGTTGCGGGATTACCCGAACGCTCCTCTCTTTGATCCAGGGGGATCTGCCTCAGGCTTTCCGCTTTAATATGCTTGTGTTTGTGTTAGCACCCATGTATCTGGCGTATACCATCTCATCGAAATACAGGTGGGACATGACCAAAAACGCCATTATGGCCAGCATGCTGGGGCTAACCCTGTTATTCGGCATGATGAGGAATACCCCTATGTTCGGTTGGATGGCACCCACGTTGCTGGGGTGAAAATAAGGGATGAAGCAGGTATGTCCGACAGGGCATGCCTGTTTTTCTTTTGTTTTTGTTGCTTGAGCGGCTTCATTTTTTCTATTTTGACCACGTAAATAAATCGCAAAAACTCATTCCGGGAAAATTCACGACAATTTAATACGTAATTATTATTATGTAAACTTATATTTTTCGATGGCCCCTATAAGCAGCATCTATGCAAGGATTCGATTGAAAAGTTTGAAAATAAAGCATTCCCGCATCAAACCTCCTATACAACTTTCCTCGATTGTTCCGACTTCATCGTTCCATTTCTACCATTTTTCGAAGCTGATCAAGGCTTACAGCGGTCTCATGAAAATCGTTTTCGAAAAAATGAACTCGCCGAAGTTTTGGCGACATACTTCATAATAACGATGTTAACATTCCCTTGTTTTACGAATTATCGAGCTATAATATGCGGTTTGGATGGTAAATATGACGTGCACACGGTCATGGGAGGTATTTTCCTTCAAAAAAGCGGTCGGCATTCAGCCTCTGCATCCATGATCTTCGTTGAAAATGGATTGAAAATCGGTCCGCTTAGAAGGTCCCACGTCTAACTGCAATAAAGTTAATATTTTGAAATGGCATGGGGAGAGGCATGTCTTAGATCATTTTCATACCGATTTGCGATGGATTTCCACTCCGTTCTGCCTGTATGCTTTGGAAAACTGGAAAGGAAGTGGGAAAATGGAACGCGAACTGGCGTTGGAAATTGTCAGAGTAACAGAATTGGCAGCATTGGCTTCTGCCCCATGGATGGGTAGGGGAGACAAGAACAGTGCAGATGAAGCGGCTACTTTGGCCATGCGCGCCATGTTCGATTCCGTGTCCATTCGCGGCACGGTAGTAATCGGTGAGGGAGAAATGGATGAAGCGCCCATGCTGTACATCGGCGAAGAAGTCGGCAATGCCGAAGGGCCTGAGGTGGATGTGGCTGTTGACCCGCTCGAAGGCACCGAAATTGTCGCCAAGGGGCTGAACAACGCTTTATCGGTTATTGCAGTGGCGGGAAAAGGAAATTTGCTGCACGCCCCGGACATGTATATGGAGAAACTCTCCGTGGGGCCTGAATTGGTAGGTAAAGTCAGCATTGAAGATCCGATTGAATTGACGCTTGAAAAGGCGGCTGCCGCTCTGAACAAAAACATTTCGGACTTAACGGTCATGATCCTGGACCGCACAAGACATGAAAGCACGATCAAAACGCTGCGCAGAGTGGGCGTGCGCATCAAATTCCTCAGCGACGGCGACGTGGCAGGAGCGATGGCGCCGGCATTTCCTGAAGCAGGCATCGACCTGTATGTTGGATCAGGGGGAGCGCCGGAGGGGGTTCTGGCAGCTGCGGCATTATCTTGCCTCGGAGGAGAAATACAGGGCAGATTGATGCCTGCCAATGCGGACGAATTCCAACGCTGCTTGCAGATGGGAATCGATAATCCATACAAGGTGCTGACGATGGAAGACATGATCGGCACGGAAGACGTCATTTTCGCCGCGACGGGCGTAACCCCCGGCGAAATTCTGGGAGGCGTCCGATATCTTGCGGATGATCGGGCAGAGACCTATTCGATCGTAATGCGGGCCAAAACCAAAACAATCCGCTTCATTCGCTCCATGCATTTCCTTCCCAATAAAGAAGTGCTTCATAAAGTCAGACAGCTGCAGTCCAAACCGAAGCCCGCGGATCGCATTCCGAAAGTGTTCGAACAGGCCGAATTCAGCCAGTCTTCCGCCGATGCCGGAGTAACGGGAGTAAGCGGTTAGTTCATCAGAGAAATAAAAGCCAGCAGTCTTTTTGCAGCTTGAAATAAAAGATGTTCACCCGATTTGCATCGAATAAAGACAAGACAAAAAAGGAGGGGTTCTGCTTATGGTCAGAGCCCGTCCTTTTTACGTAAAAAGTATTGACAACGTTTACAACACATGAGAAAATGTACGCGCGTACATAAAAGTTAACTGAGGGATTGAGCGTTGATCACACCATCGTTTATGCCCTGTTTCGTTAACTTTTGATTTCATAATTACATGAGAGGGGTGAGGCGATGGCTACGCGAAAAGAGGTCGCGGACCTTGCAGGCGTGTCCGAAGCCACCGTATCCCGCGTGCTTAACGGGGTAGGCCCCATCAAGGAAGAAACGCGCCGCAAAGTGCTTGCAGCTTCCAAAAAGTTGGGATACGTACCGAGCGCGCTCGCCAGCCGTTTCGCACGCAGCAAAAGCGGAAATCTGGGCGTTGTGTTGCCGTACGTTCCAAAGGCCCATCTATTTTCGGCCTATTTCTTCTCGGAAATGCTAAGCGGCATCGGCAGCAAGGCCAGGGACAACGGCATGGACTTGCTCGTTCTGTTCAGAACGGCGGACGAAGTGATGGACTATGCGGATCTGTTTCGCCGCCATAAGGTGGACGCTTGCGTCATTCTAGGGGCGCAAGATGACCCGAGTGAACTGGCGGCCCTGCGGGAACTGCATAATGAAGGGCATCCGTTCTGCGTGATGAACCAGCATTTTGCCGGCGAATCGTTCATGGAAGTGGATGCGGATCATGTGGAGGGCAGCAGGCTGGCCATCAGGCATCTTGCGGATCAAGGCTATCGCAAAATCGCGTTCCTCAACGGTCCTGACCGTTATTCCAACAGCCAGGAGCGCCTGCAGGGGGTTCGTATCGGCTTGGCGGAGGCTGGGCTGGGAGCTGAACCGCATCTTCTCCTGCAGGGCAATTACAGCCGCAGGAGCGGCATGGAGGCTGCCGCAGCCATTGCGAATCGGATCGGCGAGATCGATGCGGTGTTCGCAGCCAATGACCGGATGGCAATTGGCGTCATGCATGGCCTGCGCGAGCGCGGCATAGCTATAGGCGATTTCCCGGCATTCGTCGGTTACGACGACTCCGACGCAGCAGAGATGGCGGTTCCGCCGCTAACCAGCGTAAGGGTTCCTTTTTACGAAATGGGCGAGCTGGCCGCCGCAAAGCTGATTCGCCACTCGCTTGGCGAAAGCGATTACACGGAAGATGAAAGCTCGGCGTTCAACCCGGCAAGGCAGCTGCTGCCGACGAAGCTCATCATCCGGGCGTCTTCGGAACGTAAAGCTTAAAGATTGGTTGCAATGTTAACGATGGCAATTTCCAAAGGAGGAAACGATCATGTCAAAACGTCTTCGTGTCGGAATGGTAGGATACAAATTCATGGGAAAGGCCCACAGCAACGCTTACCGCGCTCTGCCGATGTTCTTCCCTTCGGCTCCGCTCCAGCCTGAGATGTCCGTGATCTGCGGACGGAGCGAGCAGGGAGTTCAAGCGGCTGCTCAGCAGTTCGGATGGGCTGAAAGCGTAACGGACTGGCGGGAGCTCGTGAAGCGCGACGACATCGACCTGATCGATATCAACGCGCCGAGCGACGCGCACAAGGAAATCGCGCTAGAAGCGGCACGGCAGGGCAAGCACCTCTTCTGCGAAAAACCGCTGGCGCTTTCGCTGGCGGATTCCCGCGAAATGCTTCAGGCAGCGGAGGAAGCGGGCATTTCCCACATGGTCGGATTCAACTATCGCTTCTCTCCGGCCGTGCAGTTGGCGAAGGAGCTGGTGGAGAGCGGACGTCTCGGCAAAATTTATCATTTCCGCGCGTTCTTCCTTCAGGACTGGATTCTCGATCCATCGTTCCCGCTCGTTTGGCGCCTGCAAAAAGACGTGGCCGGGTCCGGTTCGCACGGCGATCTTGGTGCTCACCTGATCGATCTGGCGCGTTTCCTGGTCGGCGAATTCAAGGAAGTCATCGGCATGAGCGAAACGTTTATCAAACAGCGTCCGCTGGCTTCGGAAATGACCGGACTGACCGCTAAAGGCAATTCGGGCACCGATGCGCCGATGGGCGAAGTTACGGTGGATGATGCGACCTTGTTCCTCGCACGTTTTGAGAACGGTGCGGTGGGCAGTTTCGAGGCGACTCGTTTTGCGGCAGGCCATCGCAGCACCAATTCGTTCGAGATCAACGGCAGCTTGGGCAGCGTGCGCTTCGATTTCGAACGCATGAACGAGTTGGAAGTGTACTTCACGAAGGATGAGGAAGATGTGCAAGGTTTCCGGCGCGTGCTTGCGACCGATGCGGCGCATAAGTATGCCGAGGCTTGGTGGCCGGCTGGGCACACGATCGGCTTCGAGCATACGTTCACGCATGAAATGCTGGAACTGGTGACGGCAATCTCCGAAGGACGCCAGCCTCAGCCAAGCTTCCATGACGGCGTAGCTTGTCAGGCCGTATTGGAAGCCGTGGAACGTTCCGTAACGGAACGGCGTTGGGTCGGACTGGAAGAAATGTAGGGTTGAGGCAACAAAGTACAAAGTGCCATGGCAGCGAATATAACAAACTTTCGGGAAAGCGAGTGATTGGCGATGAGCAAAGCTTTGATCGTATGGGGTGGCTGGGATGGTCACGAACCGGAACAGGTAGCGGCTATTTTTGAACGCATTTTGAAGGAAGAAGGATTTGAGGTAGAGGTATCCAACACGCTGGACTCCTACGCCGATGCACAGAAACTGCTTGACCTGGATCTGATCGTTCCGTTGTGGACGATGGGGCAGATTGAACAAGAGCTGGTCAATAACGTATCCGCGGCCGTACAGAGCGGGGTCGGTCTTGCAGGCTGCCACGGCGGCATGTGCGACGCGTTCCGCAACAACGTTGATTGGCAGTTCATGACGGGTGGACAATGGGTTGCCCATCCCGGCAACGATGGCGTCGAGTACACGGTGAACATGAAGCGCGGGTCAAGCCCGCTCCTGGATCATATCGAAGACTTCGAAGTCAAAAGCGAGCAATATTACCTGCATGTCGATCCTGCGGTGGAAGTATTGGCAACAACCCGCTTCCCGATCGTTAACGGTCCTCATGCGGCGAACGGTCCTGTCGACATGCCTGTTGTCTGGACGAAGCGCTGGGGAGCCGGCCGCGTGTTCTACAACTCGCTCGGACACCATGCCGACATCGTGGACATGAAACCCGTGTCCGAAATGATGCGCAGCGGTTTCAAATGGGCGGCGGCAGGCAAAGCCGTGGCCAAAGAACGGAATGTTGCGAGCACGGAAGCATACACAGGCATGGCGGATAATCAAACGGTATAACGCGGCTTAAAGAAGCTCCAACAATTCAATTAACGCCCGAAGGGAGTACGGACAATCATGGACAAAATGAAAGTCGGCATTATTGGTTGCGGCAAAATCAGCGGCATCTACATGGAAAACTGCCACCGATTCGAGGTGCTCGAGCTTGCAGCCGTAGCGGATATCGACCGGAAGCGCGCGGAGGAACAGGCTGCTGCCTATCAGGTTCCGAAAGTATATTCGGTGGAAGAGATTTTGGCGGATCCCGAAATCGAACTGATCATCAACCTGACGATCCCCGCCGTACATGCGGATGTCTGCTTGAAGGCGCTTGAAGCAGGCAAACACGTCTACGTCGAAAAACCCCTTGCCGTTACCCGCGAAGAAGGTCAAGCCGTGCTGGAGCTTGCCCGCGAAAAGGGCTTGCTGGTCGGCTGCGCACCCGAAACGTTCTTCGGTTCCGGCATTCAGACATCGCTGAAACTCGTCGAAGACGGGGTAATTGGCAAGCCGATGTCTGCGACCGCTTTTATGATGAGCCGCGGCCACGAGCACTGGCATCCGGATCCGGAGTTTTACTATGCATCCGGCGGCGGCCCGATGTTCGACATGGGTCCTTATTATTTGACGGCACTGGTGCAGCTGCTCGGACCGATCTCCAAAATTGCGGGCATGACGGGCAAGGCCATGGACCAACGCACCATTAGCAGCGAGAAAAAGCGGGGCCAAACGATCCAAGTGGACATTCCGACGCACGTAACCGGTCTGCTGCAATTCGAGCAAGGGGCGATCGGCACGCTCATCACGAGCTTTGACGTATTTGGCGGAAGCGCACTGCCTCCGATCGAGGTTTATGGAACGCATGGCACGCTGCAAGTTCCCGATCCGAACACCTTCGGCGGTCCGGTCCGGTATCGCTTGACGGGCGAGCAGGAGTGGACCGAGGTTCCGCTGCTTCCCGGCTATCAGGAAAACACGCGCGGAATCGGCGTTGCGGATATGGCATACGCTGCGCGCAGCGGCCGCGCTCATCGGGCAAGCGGGGAATTGGCATACCATGTGCTTGAAGCCATGTGGGCCTTCCATGACTCCTCCGATACCGGAACGTTCTACGAGATGAAGAGCACCTGCAAACGTCCGGCGGCGCTGCCGGAGAACTTGCCGTTGTACACGCTGGATCAATAAAAAAACTTCGTCAATAGCAGCTCATTCAACCGGCTGCAAGACCATGAAAACAGCCCCGCGTCCTTATCATTAAGGAGGCGGGGCTGCTGCTTTTCACGATCGAGTTACAATAATTCAAGGTTTACCGATATAAGGTTCAAGGTTCAAAACCCGCCTGGCTGACCCGGATTTCGTCCGGGGAGAAGCATGTCCGCATGCGCTCCAGCACGATTCGGTAAGCATCCGGACCGTACCATTCCTCATATCCGCCTTCTTCATAAAGGGCATCCAAGCCAAGCCTGCGCGTGCGTTTGCCTTCGCTGCCGTCGCCCATGAAATAATCGTCGATGCAAATGCGCTGCGTAAGCGGCCTCAGCAGGGAAGCGAATCGTTCGCTGCTTGGCAAAACCGGAGCGATCGCTGCCTGCGTCGGAATGCCTGCGTCGCGCAGTGCGGCAAGCGCTTTTAATCTTGCAGCGATCGGCGGCGCAGCCGGGCTGAACAGCTTGCGGACATGCTCCAGATCGGTTTCCACCGTCATGCTTACACGCACGCGCTGACCCAAGGATTGAAGCAGGTCGATATCCCGGGTGACGAGAGGACTGCGGGTCTGGACCAGCACGAAGTCTGGTGGATCGTCGGCCATCACCTCCAGCAAAGAGCGCGTGACACGTTCTTTATGTTCGACTGGCTGATAAGGATCGGTGCTGGAGGACATAAATATCGTCACAGGACCTTTGGCCTTGGCACGTTTGAGCTCGCGGACAAACACGGCGGCGGCCTGCTGCTTCACATCGACCCAACTGCCCCAGGCCTCACCGCGAAACAGCGCCACCGGCATCTGCCTGACATAACAATATGAACACGCAAAGGAACATCCGGCGTACGGATTCAACGTGTGGGAATACCCTTGAAGGAAGCCGCTTCCTTTGTTCATCAGCGATTTTGGCGTTTTATGGAAAATGGTCGCTTTCATGAGTCATCACCTAACTTTTCCCGATACTGTGCGGGCGTGAGGCCGGTCGATTTTCGAAAGAGGGTACTAAAATAAGCGGCATTCGGTATGCCGACCTTGGGCCCGATCTCGGCAATGGAAAGGCTCTGGTCGCGCAGCAAGCCTTTGGCTGCAGCCATCCGTTTCGTTTGAATGTATTGAACCGGCGTCATGCCGGTGACCCGCTTGAATACGCGGTGCAAATGATAGGGACTGCCGTGACTCGCAGCGGCCAATGCGTCCAGCGTAATTGCTTCGGCATAATGGACATGAATATAGTCGGTAACGACGGCAATCCATTCCTGGTCCGGAACCCGTTTTCCCGTAGGCTTGCAGCGTTTGCAAGGTCTAAACCCGCGATTCAGCGCCTCATCGGCGTTTGCGAAGAGCAGAACGTTTTCGGGAAGCGGAGCCTTGGATTTGCAGGAAGGACGGCAGAAGATGCCTGTTGTCGCGACGCCGTAAAAGAATCGCCCGTCCCAGGACGCATCGTTGCCGATGATGGCTTTCCAGTGTTCCTCGCTCAAGGATAACGATTTTGCGCCGGCTCGACGGTCTGCGGCATGTTTCATGGCACTCACCTCCAGTTCCATTATAACCGTCTTGAGATCGTCAACAACGGTGAAAGAACGTAAAAGCAAGATTTCAAAACGAATTTCTGAGAAGTCCAATAGAGCATGCGATGAGGTGAGGTGCTGCCTTCAATCTGAATGCAATATAAGCTACAATGTACTGGAGACTGATAATAATATTTACTCATCGATGAAAGAGGTAGGTAGACATGGTTCGTTTTGGCGTGGTAGGTACGAATTGGATTACGGAAAGGCTGCTGGAGGCTGCCGTGCAGGTCGAAGGTTTCGAGTTGACGGCCATCTTTTCGAGAACCGCGGAGAAGGCGAATGCCTTTGCCGATCAATATCAAGCAGAACATCGGTTCACGAATTTGGAAGAAATGGCAGCGAGCGAGCATCTGGATGCCGTATACATCGCTACGCCCAATACGCTTCATGCCGCGCAGGCAGAATTGTTTCTGCGTAACGGCAAACATGTGTTGTGCGAGAAGCCTTTGGCGGCCAACAGCGCCGAAGTCGGTCGCATGATCGAGGTTGCGCGCAAGCACGATGTCCTCTTGATGGAGGCCATGAAATCGACCGTGCTGCCCGTGTTCCGGATGGTGCAATCGCATCTGCACAAAATCGGGCCTGTTCGCAAATACGTGGCCAGCTATTGCCAGTATTCCTCGCGTTATGACAAATACAAGGAAGGCGTCGTGCTGAACGCATTTAAACCGGAACTGGCGAACGGGGCGCTGATGGATCTTGGGGTGTACTGCCTGTATCCGCTGATTACCCTGTTTGGCGCACCCCAGCAGGTGCAGGCGCAAGCGATGATGCTGGATTCCGGCGTGGACGGCCAGGGCAGCGTCCTTTTGAATTATGAAGGATTGGAAGCCGTCGTGACGTATTCGAAAATTTCGAATTCCTATGTTCCTACCGAAATTATGGGCGAACGGGGCAGCATCCTGATCGACAAAATCGGATCCCCTGAACAGGCCGAAATCCGGTACAACGACGGCACCGTCGAGAACATTGCGGCGGATCAGACGCACCCGGTCATGTATTATGAGGTGGAGGAGTTCGTGAAGCTGATCGAAGAGGGCAGACGAGAGTCGGACATCAATACGTATGAACGCTCCCTGGTCACGATGCAGGTCATGGATCGGATTCGGAAGCAAATCGGACTTGTTTTCCCGAATGATTGAATGAAAAATTGGAAAGTCGAGGCGAGTAGAGATGAGCGAGAACAGAAGAGAAGAGCAAACGGGACGGTCGTCCGCTTTGGAGCTGGACCAGATCGTGTTTATCGGAAGAACGTTTGAAGAATACGTGCGCATGTTCGATCTTCGTCCGGAAGAACTGCGTGGCACATCCATTCTGGATTGTCCGGGAGGCGCATGTTCCTTTACGGCGCGAGCCTGCGAGCTCGGTGCCCGTGCCGTTGCGGCCGATATCGCGTATGCGTTTGATTTGGAGAGTTTAAGGTTGAAGGGGCAGGCAGACATCGATCATACGATGCGGCAGTTGTCCAAAGTAAGCGACGGCTTTCGTTGGGAGGAGCACGGGTCGATCGACGGCCTGAAAGTGGAACGATTGCGTGCGCTCAGAGAGAGTACCGATGACATGGCCAACTTTCCGGAACGTTATGTCTCAGCCGTGCTGCCTGGTCTGCCGTTTGAGGATGAACGGTTCGATTTGACGTTATCGGCCCATTTCCTTTTTACCTACGCAGATCAGCTGGATCTGGATTTCCATGTGCGTACCTTGCGGGAGCTGCTGCGGGTGACCAAAGGGGAGCTGCGCATTTTCCCTACGGCAGATCGTTCGGGGAAACGCTACAGTCAAATGGATGAGCTGCTGGCTTCGGTGGCGGATTCCGGGTATTCCGTATCGGAAGTGAAGACCGCATACGAGTTCCAGTCGGGCGCACACACGATGCTAATCATCCGAAAATGATCTTATCAGGCAGGGATTTTCCTCCGCTGTGGAACATCAGTGGTTGAAATCAGGCAGGTTGCCGCTTTCCGGAATTTGTTGTTCTTCGTCAGCGCCCGTTATAATTTGGTTTAAGTCAGAACGTGCAGAGGAGGTTAAATGGGAATGAAAAAAGTGCTTATTCTTGGCGGTACGCGTTTCTTTGGCAAACGTCTGGTAGACCATCTGTTATGGGAAGGCCAATCGGAGATTACGATCGCTACGCGCGGCAATACGGATCCAGGTTTCCCAGAAGAGGTGAGAAGGATCAAATTGGACCGGGAAGATCCGCAATCCCTTGCGGCTGTCGCGCAGTCAGACCACTGGGATGTCGTCTACGACAACATCTGTTATTCGCCGAATGACGCCACATCCGCTTGTGAGGCCTTCAAGGGAAGAACGCGGCGTTATGTGCTGACGTCAACGTTGTCCGTCTATGGCGATCCGCGCCCCGGGTTTACGGAGACCGATTTTGATCCATATACATATCCGGTCCAACCGGGAGGCCGCGACGATTTCTCCTACGGTGAGGGCAAACGGCTGGCGGAGGCGGTATTTTTCCAACAGGCAGATTTTCCGGTGGCTGCGATGCGCATCCCGATTGTGCTCGGCATCGATGATTATACGAAACGTCTGCATTTCCATGTCGAACATGTTCAAAAAGGCAAGCCGATCGGCATTCCGAACAAAGATGCGGAGATTGCCTTCATCAACTCGACCGAAGCGGCGAGGTTTCTCGCATGGCTTGGCAAACATTCGTTGACGGGTCCTGTCAACGCTGCATCCAAAGGCACGATCACCCTGTCGGCGATGATGAACCTGATCGAAACCGTGACCGGCATGCAGGCCCAGATCCTGACCCGGACAGGGCCGGAAGACATGTCGCCGTTCGGCGTGGCGCAATCGTGGTTCATGGATACAGCGAAAGCGGAGCAGGAAGGGTATTCGTTCGAGGCATTGATGGACTGGTTCCCGGGTCTTGTCAGAGAAGTCGCGCTGGCGCTTCAATCCAACGTTTGAACGATAATGTCCCAGAGTATGATTAATGCGACCACGAATCTACGATCGAGCTGAGCATACGCGGTTATTATAAAGAGACCATGCATCCAACGCGATGCATGGTCTTTGTTTATCAAGCGGCGGATGAAACCATACCCGGAACCATCCGCGTATTCAGCAAATTGCTCCATCACTCACCACGGTGCAGATCGTGGTGAAGTCGCCGACGCGCGTATGCGCAGCTCCGATGGCAGAATGACCGTCTGGGGCTCGGCTGGCGCCTTGTCCTCGATCCGATCGATCAGCATCCGCATGCCTCGGGCGCCGAATTCATAGGCCGGCTGCGCCGCAACGGTCAGGAACGGATCGAACGCGGACGCTGCATCCAGATCGTCGAAACAGACGACCGAAACGTCGTCAGGCACGGCAAGCCCTTTTTTTCGCAAAATCCGAATGACTCCGATCGCAACGAGATTGTTCGCGGCAAAAATGGCCGTAGGGCCGTCCGGGCCGTCCAGTAATGAATGGAGCGCTTGCTCGTCCCGGAAATCCCGGTAGTCTGTCCGCAGCACGAAGGATGGATCGGCATCTAGTCCGGCTTCCTGCAATCCCTCCATATACCCCTGTTCCCGCAAGCGGGCCGTCGACACATCGGGAGAACCATTGACGAGCGCAATGCGCCGGTGGCCGAGTTTCACGAGGTAACGCATCAGCTGGAGGGCGCCTTCGCGGCTGTCGCCGGCAATAACGTCTGACGTGATGCCCGGAACGGTGCGGTCCAGAATGACAAACGGAATGCTGCGTGCCTGCAATTGCTGCAAATGGTCCAGCGATCGGTCTCCGGCAGGCGCAAACAGTACGCCGTCGACCCGAGTGGACAGCAGGGCCTCGACATAACTTTTCTCCTTCCCGTAATCTTCATCGCTGTTGGCGAACAGCAGACGGTATCCGCGTTCATGGGCTGCATCCTCCGCTCCCCGTGCCAGGGTAGTATAGAACGGATTGGTAATATCGGTAATGAGCAGGGACAGTATGCCGGTACGCTGAAGCACGAGACTTCGTGCGTTTGAATTCGGAATATATCCGAGCTCGTCAATGACCTGCTGCACGCGCTCACGCGTTGCGGAGCTGATTCGCCCCGTCTGATTGATGACTTTGGAAACAGTCATCGCAGAGACGTTGGCTTTTTTGGCAATGTCATAAATGGTAATCAATATGATCGAACCTTTCTCGGGTGATGTTCCTCCCATTTTATAGGATGACCGCGATTGACAGCAAGAGAAGTGCATGCTATGTTAGGGTTACCGATAACCCTACTAACAAAAGACTTCATTTTCACAGCATCCTTCTTGCCTAAAATGGCTGTTTACATCATAGAAGGGTGAAGTACATATCCATTGAAAATGAGGTCCCATGCGCAGAGATTGTATCGGTGTTTTTAACCAAAGTTATGTAAACGCATTCAAAACGAGCGAAACCCCGTATACAAGGCTGTGGGCACAAGAAAATAAGGCATCGTAACGTGATTCGCGAAATTCCATGGACCCATTAAAGGAGGACGCTTAACGATGACACATCAGGATTACCGTTATAAGCAGGCTTTTCCCAAGATTGGCATTCGTCCCACGATTGACGGAAGACGCAAGGGAGTTCGCGAATCGCTGGAGGAGCAAACGATGCGCATGGCCACCAGCGTGGCCGAATTGATCTCGGCTGAACTTCGATACCCCGACGGCTCGCCGGTAGAATGCATCATTGCCGAATCCTGCATTGGCGGCGCCGCCGAGGCTGCGGCTGCAGGTGAACTGTTCAACCGCTCCAACGTTGGCGTTACGATTACGGTCACCCCTTGCTGGTGTTACGGCACGGAAACGATGGATATGTCTCCTTCGACGCCGACGGCGATTTGGGGATTCAACGGCACGGAGCGGCCGGGTGCGGTATATTTGGCGGCTGTACTTTCGGCTCATGCCCAGAAAGGGATTCCGGCGTTCGGCATTTACGGTGAACATGTTCAGGATGGGGGAGACTCTTCGATTCCGGACGATGTGCGGGAGAAGCTGCTGCGTTTCAGCCGCGCAGCGCTCGCAGTAGCGACGATGAAAGGCCGGGCTTATCTGTCGATCGGTTCGGTTTCCATGGGGATTGCCGGCTCCATCGTGAACGATGCGTTCTTTCAAGAATATCTCGGCATGCGGAACGAATATGTGGACATGAGCGAACTGACGCGCCGCATCGAGGAAGAAATCTACGATCCCGAGGAATACAAGCTGGCGCTCGCTTGGGTGAAAGAGAACTGCATTGAAGGCCCGGATAACAATCCACCGCATTTACAGACGGATCGCAAGCGGAAGGATTACGAATGGGAAACGGTCGTGAAAATGACGCAAATCGTGCGGGATTTGATGGCCGGAAATCCAAGGCTTGCCGAGCTCGGTTATGCCGAAGAATCGATGGGTCACCATGCGATCGTATCCGGTTTTCAAGGACAACGCCAGTGGACGGATCATGCGCCGAACGGGGATTTCCTCGAATCGATGCTGAATTCCTCCTTCGACTGGAACGGAAGACGTGCGCCTTATCTTGTCGCTACGGAAAACGACAGCTTGAACGGCGTATCCATGCTGTTCGGTTCCTTGCTGACACATACCGCGCAGATTTTTGCCGATGTGCGTACGTATTGGAGCCCGGACTCCGTCAAACGGGTAACAGGACATCAGCTGGAAGGCCTTGCGCAGGACGGTATCCTTCATCTGATCAACTCCGGTTCGGCGGCGCTGGACGGCACGGGCGAACAGACCCGGGACGGTAAACCGGCGCTGAAGCCGTTTTGGGAAATAACGGATGAAGAAGCCAAGGAGTGCCTGGGGGCCACATCCTGGAGACCGGCATCGGTGGAATATTTCAGGGGCGGCGGTTTCTCGGCGGATTTCCTTACGCGGGGCGGCATGCCTGTCACGATGACCCGGCTCAATCTGGTCAAGGGACTTGGCCCGGTGCTTCAAATTGCCCAAGGATATACGGTGGATCTGCCGGAGGACGTGCACGATGCGCTCGATCAACGCACGGACCCGACTTGGCCATCGACCTGGTTTGCCCCGATCCTGACCGGTTCGGGAGCCTTTACCTCCGTGTACGAAGTCATGAACCAATGGGGAGCGAATCATGGCTCCATCTCATATGGCCATATCGGCGCAGACCTGCTGACGCTGGCTTCCATGCTGCGCATACCGGTCAGCATGCATAACGTGCCTGCTGAAGACATTTTCCGGCCGCGAGCATGGGGACTGTTCGGAACGAGCGAACCGGAAAATGCCGATTACCGCGCATGCAGCACCTTTGGCCCATTGTACCGCTAGGATCTGCTTACAGACATTGTCGATCATCGGTTCTAAAAGGAGGAATAGCGGATGGGAAAGCAGGCAATCCGCGTGCTTGCCGCGGATTTCGGGGCCGGAAGCGGCCGGGTGGTTCGGGGCAGCTATGACGGCGCAAAGCTTGAGTTGCAAGAGGTGCACAGGTTCGCCAACGATCCCGTGCAGCTCGGCGCAGACCTGTATTGGGATTTCCTGCGGCTCTATCATGAACTCAAGGAAGGCATCGCGAAAGGGGCACGGTCCGTGTCCGGGATCCGTTCCATGGCGGTAGATACATGGGGCGTTGATTTCGGCCTGGTGGACGAAACCGGGAGGCTGCTTCGAAATCCGCGCCATTATCGCGATGCAAGCAACAAAGCGTGGATGCAGGAGGCCGTGCGCCTCGTTAGCGAACGGGAACTGTACCGGATATCCGGCGTATTGCCCCAGCAGATCAACAGCGTGTTCCAATTGTTCGGACGTGCGCGGGAGCATGCCGGACATCTGGGTTCGGATACGCGGATGATGTTCATGCCGGATCTGTTCCACTATTATCTCTCTGGCGTGCAATCTTGCGAATATACGATCGCAAGCACCAGCGGGTTGCTTCAGGCTGGGCGATCGCAATGGAACGAACCGCTTTTACACCGGTTGGGGCTGCCGGAAACGTTGTTCCCCGAGGTCGTTCCTTCTGGAACGATCCTAGGTGGACTGTCCGGCGACCTGCGCAAAGAATTGCAGACTGGCCCCATTCAGGTTGTGGCTGCGGGTTCACATGATACCGCCTCCGCCGTTGCGGCCATTCCAGCCACAGGTTCGGACCATGCGTTTATCAGCTGTGGAACATGGTCGCTTATGGGCATGGAAATGGATAAGCCGGTATTGAATGATACGGCCCGCGACCTGGGGTTTACCAATGAAGGTACGGTAGATGGCAGGATTCGCCTGCTCAAAAACCGATCCGGCCTGTGGCTTCTACAGGAATGCAAGCGACAGTGGGAGCGGGAGGGGCGATCGTTCTCGCACGAGGAACTGGTCCAGCTCGCCGCCACGTCCACACCGCACCTGTGTTACGTCTCCTTGGCTGACGAAGCGTTCATGGCACCGGGCAACATGCCAGAGCGGATTCGCAAGCAGTGCGAGGCCAGCAGGCAAACGGTGCCCGTGACGGTTGGAGCCGTCGTGCGCTGTATCATCGAAAGCCTTGCCCTGGAGTTCAGGCAGACGCTGGAAGAACTTGAACGGGTTACGGGGGTTGAGCCGCGCGTGATTCATATGGTGGGGGGCGGGGTGCATAACCGGCTGCTGTGTCAGTTGACCGCAAATGCTGCCGGCATTCCGGTCATCGCTGGCCCAGCCGAGGCTACCTCGGCCGGAAACTGCATGGTCCAGTTGATGGCCCAGGGCGAATTTGCCCATCTCGGCGAGATCCGGGAGGTCATGAAGGTTTCTTTTTCACCACAGACGTATGAACCCCAGGAAATGGCGCAATGGCAGGAAGCATACGGCACGTATCAGCGCTTGAACATGCAGACGTAAATAGAATGATCTAAACCTTGGATATAAAGGAGTGGAGAGGACATGTTGGAACAGACGGAACAGCAGGTGCGGGAGGAACTGACGAAGTATGCCAGAAAAGCGGTCGCGCAAGGACTGGTGGTAGGACCCGGCGGAAACATCAGCGCACGCGCGGGCGACACGATGCTGCTTTCCCCGAGCGGTTATGCGCTGGAAGAACTGGAACCGGATGAGTGGGTTGCCGTGGATATTTCCACGGGGGAGACGCGGCCAGGCTCTCCCCGCCCTTCATCCGAAGTGCTGATGCACTTGTTCGCGTATCGCGTTAATGCGGGCATTCAAGCGATCGTACACACGCATCCGGCCTACACCATTGCGCTCAGCCTGGTATACGACGAACTGCCACACCTCTTTCCCGATCAATCCGCACTCGTGGGGGACATCGGTATGGTCCCTTATGTACTGCCAACCACCAAACGCCTTGCCGATACCGTCTCCGCGAAAGTGGGACCAGGGCAGCATAGCGCCTTGATCCTGGCGAACCATGGTCTGGTGACGATCGGCAAAAATCTGCGGGAAGCCTATTATCGTACACAAGTCGTTGAGGAAAGCGCCAAGGTGTACATGATCGCCCAGTCGGTCGGAGAACCCAGAGCGCTCACGGCTGAACAATATAAAGAGATCCAATCTCTGGAAACGGAGGCGTACCGCGTCCAGCTGCTGCAGCAGCTTAAATCCTGATTCGTGAAAATAAATGAATTTCTTTTTTCGACAACTATTGCATATCCGCTATTTCCGAGTATAATACTTGGTAAACAAACCGTAGGGGGATGCAATAAACGATGAAAACATACGATGAATTGAACTCGCTGCTTGTCGACGATTATCTGGATCTCCTGAACATGGCTGACCGGCTTGGGGATGATGAATGGAAGCAATCCATTCTGGATGCACTCCGCGAAGAGGTAGAGGCAAACCGCCATCGGGATTCGCATGAGGTCAGACACGACCTCTGGGTACAGTTTGAACATATTAATGAACAAATGCATGCTTTGCTGCTGCAGTTGAAGGATACGGACGAACCGGACGAAAAAGAAAAAATCATCGAGGAATTGTGGGGGCTTAAAGTCGACCGCAATGCCATTTCACGCAAGTTGGAAACGATCACCCGATCCGGTGCCGGCAGATAATACAACAGCTTTCGCTCTAAATATATATAATCATATAGATATATACCGCCAAGCTTGTCTATCCTAGCGCTATGCTAGGAGAGGCAGGCTTTTTGTGCGGGAATAGTGACCCTTGCAGCGATTCATGTATAATGAACAGGACGCGTTTTCCAAGGCTTGTGGTGGGACAACGTTAAGTCAGGCATAATTGGGCTTATAGTGAAGCGAGGCGAGCAGGGATGGATTTGGAAAAGCAAAGACTGAGCATTGAAGCAGCCAAATTGTACTATCAATCGGATTACAGCCAGCAGGATATCGCCGAGAGGCTCGGCGTGTCGCGCCCTACGGTATCCCGTTTGTTACAGTACGCCAAGGATCGCGGGTATGTACGCATCGAAATTATGGACCCGCTGGAGGACATCGACATCATTGCCGACGAGTTGAAAGCCAAATATGGGCTTGAAACGGCGCTGGTCTGTTTTGCTCCGATCAAAAGCGATGAAGAGATCCGGAAACACATCAGCAAACGTGCGGCCGATTATATGCATGAGATCGTGCAGGATACCGATATCATCGGCGTGACCTGGGGAACGACGATGCATGACGTGGCCCGGCAGCTGCGCCCAAAACAAGTCAAGGGCGTTGAAGTCGTTCAGCTGAAGGGCGGAGTCAGCCATTCACATGTGAATACTCATGCGGCAGAGATTGCGCATTTGTTCGCCGAAGCCTTTCATACCGTTCCGAGGTATTTGCCGTTGCCGGTCATTTTCGACAATATCGAAGTGAAGAAAATGGTCGAAGCCGACAGGCATATCGGAAGGATCGTGGAACTCGGGAGACAGGCCAACATCGCGGTCTTCACCGTGGGAACGGTGAAAGAAGATGCGCTTCTGTTCAAATTGGGCTATTTCAACGAAACGGAGCAGCGGCTTCTGATGGAAAACGGCGTGGGAGACATCTGTTCCCGCTTCTTTGACGCGGAAGGCCGATTGATCAGCGATGAGATCAACAGCAGAACCGTGGGGATCGATTTGGGCGAGCTGCGCAAAAAAGACAAATCGATTCTCGTTGCCGGTGGGCAGCGTAAGATCGAAGCCATCCATGCGGCATTGAGAGGACATTATGCGAACACCCTGGTTACGGACCAGTACACGGCGCAAGCACTGCTGCGAATGTAAAGCCGCCGCCGAATCGCGGCAGATCCTTAAGCCGCCGTTGGAATAATGCTTGCCAGGGGCAAACCGGTTAATATAGAAAGCAGTTACAACATCTGCCAAAGACAATCGGTGGATGTTTTGTTTTTTTAGGCAAAAGATAAGTCGTATGGCAACCCAAGTTATCTTAACAGGTTGAACGAAAGTTCAAATTGATTTTTACATATGTTCATGGTAGTGTAACAGTATGGAATTCATCAGTTCAGAAAACTAAGGGAGAGATTCGATTGAATACATCACAACTCGCAAAAATGATTGATCATACCTTGCTGCGCGCCGATGCTACGCAAAGTGAAATCCATAAACTGACGGAAGAAGCGAAACAATATCAATTTGCTTCCGTTTGCGTCAATCCGGGCTGGGTTGCTTACGCCACCGAACAGCTTCAAGGCACTGGCGTCGATATTTGCACGGTCATCGGTTTCCCTCTGGGTGCGTCCACATCCGAAACGAAAGCATTCGAAACCAAAGATGCCATTGCCAAAGGTGCTACCGAGGTGGATATGGTCATTAACATCAGCGCTTTGAAGGACGGCAAGGACGATTACGTGGAGCAGGACATCCGTGCGGTCGTGGAAGCTGCAGCAGGCAAAGCGTTGGTGAAAGTCATCATCGAAACCTGTCTGCTTACCGATGACGAGAAGGTTCGTGCTTGCGAAGCGGCAGTTAGAGCAGGTGCTGATTTCGTTAAAACGTCCACAGGATTCTCCACGGGCGGAGCCACTCCGGAAGACATCGCGCTGATGCGCCGTACGGTAGGCCCGAATGTAGGCGTTAAAGCATCCGGCGGCGTGCGCAGCCTCGAAGACATGCAAAAAATGATCGAAGCAGGCGCAACGCGCATCGGAGCCAGCTCCGGCGTGAAAATTATGCAAGGCGGACAATCCACATCTTCTTATTAAGGCAAAGCTATATAAACCGCACGAATTAATCACACTAGGGCACTAGCATACAGGCCTAGTTCCATTAGCCATGCAGTAGATTCCGCTCTTTTCCATAAGAGAACAACTCAACGCTGGCTATTTGGATTCCGGCTCTATTGTAAGCGCTTCACCTTGTTTCTGAAAGGTTAATTCATGGCAAAGCAACCTTTGATCCGAAGACTTGCATCAGGCCCAACCAACTTCAAAGGAGTGAAGACATGAAATTTCTGATCGCGATTGTCGGTTTGCTGGTGGTGTTTGGACTAGCTTATCTCGCCAGCAACGGCCGAAAGAACATTCGTTACCGTCCCCTTGCCGTCATGATCGTTCTGCAGCTAATACTTGCTTATTTGCTGCTCAATACTGAGATCGGCACATTTTTGATCGGCGGTTTTGCGTCTGTTTTTAAAAACTTGCTCGATTACGCGAACGAAGGGATCTCGTTTGTGTTCGGCGGATTGACGACCGTCGGCGCGGAGAGCGGAGGCGTTCCGTTCTTCTTGAGCGTGCTAATGCCGATCGTTTTTATCTCGGCGCTGATCGGCATATTGCAGTATATCCGAATCTTGCCTTTTGTTATAAAATATATTGGTCTGGTATTAAGCAAAATCAACGGAATGGGCAAACTGGAATCGTATAACGCGGTTGCTTCAGCCATACTGGGGCAATCGGAAGTGTTCATTTCGGTCAAAAAGCAAATCGGCCTGCTGCCAAAGCATCGACTGTATACCCTGTGCGCCTCGGCCATGTCAACGGTATCCATGTCGATCGTCGGGGCCTATATGTCCATGATTGACCCGAAATATGTGGTTACGGCACTGGTGCTGAACCTGTTTGGCGGTTTTATCATCGCGTCCATCGTCAACCCTTACCGGGTTACCGAGGAAGAAGATATATTGGAAGTGCAGGAAGAAGGGAAGCAATCGTTCTTTGAAATGCTGGGCGAATACATCATGGATGGTTTCAAGGTCGCCATCACGGTAGCGGCGATGCTTATTGGCTTCGTGGCTTTGATTGCGCTTGTGAATGGCATTTTTAGCGCCGTGCTCGGCATTTCATTCCAGCAACTGCTCGGTTATGTGTTTGCCCCGCTTGCGTTTGTGATGGGTATTCCCTGGGGAGAAGCGGTGCAGGCAGGAAGCATCATGGCGACAAAGCTGGTCTCGAACGAATTTGTGGCCATGCTGAGTCTGACCCAGCAAACGGCGCTGTCTGCCAGAACGACAGGCATCGTATCCGTCTTTCTGGTGTCGTTCGCCAATTTCTCCTCCATCGGCATTATCGCCGGTGCGGTGAAGGGCCTTCATGAAAAACAGAGCAACGTGGTGGCCCGCTTCGGTCTGAAGCTGCTTTACGGTGCATCGCTGGTCAGCGTGCTGTCCGCGGTCATCGCCGGACTGTTTTTGTAAGCCGGATCATTTGGAAGGAGTGCTTCAACTATGTCAACATTCAAAAGAATACACCTGATCGTCATGGATTCCGTCGGAATCGGCGAGGCGCCGGACGCAGCGGATTTCGACGATTATGACGTCGATACGTTCGGCCACATCGCGCGTGAGCGCGGCGGGCTGAACATGCCTCATATGGCCAGCCTGGGGTTGTCCAACATCAAGGAAATCGAAGGCGTGGCGGTAGCGGATGCGCCGAAGGCGTTTTACACCAAAATGCAGGAAGCGTCCAAAGGAAAAGATACGATGACAGGTCACTGGGAGCTGATGGGGCTGTACATCGATACGCCGTTTCGCGTATTCCCCGACGGCTTCCCGGATGAGCTGATCCGGCGCATCGAAGAAAAAACGGGCCGCAAAGTCATCGGCAACAAGCCGGCGAGCGGTACGGAAATCATTGACGAGCTGGGCGAAGAGCATGTAAAGACCGGTGCGTTGATCATTTATACCTCCGCAGATTCGGTGCTGCAGATCGCTGCGCATGAAGACGTCGTTCCGCTGAAGGAATTGTACGAAATTTGCGAGTTCTGCCGCGAAATCACGCTGGATGACCCGTACATGCTCGGCCGCATCATCGCACGTCCGTTCGTGGGTGAACCAGGCAGCTTCAAACGTACGGCGAACCGCCATGACTACGCGTTGAAACCGTTCGGCCGCACCGTGATGAACGAGCTGAAGGACGGCGGTTTCGATGTCATTGCGCTTGGCAAAATTTCCGATATCTATGACGGCGAAGGGGTGACCAAGGCGATTCGTACCGTTTCCAACATGGACGGCATGGACAAGCTTTCCGAAACGATGGACGAAGCGTTCACTGGCCTTAGCTTCGTTAACCTGGTGGATTTCGACGCGTTATATGGCCATCGCCGCGATCCGCAAGGTTATGCGCAAGCGCTGGAAGACTACGATGCACGCCTGCCGGAAATTATGGGTAAAATGACGGAAGACGATTTGCTGATCATCACAGCAGACCACGGTAACGATCCAACCTATCGCGGAACGGATCACACGCGCGAGTATGTGCCGCTGCTGGTATACTCCCCTCGCTTTGCAGGAGGCAAACGGCTGGAGCAGCGACGTACGTTTGCCGACGTAGGAGCAACCGTGGCCGACAATTTCGGCGTAAAACTGCCGGAACATGGCACAAGTTTCCTGAGCGAACTTAAATAATCGGGAGGAGCAATGAGCCGGGGCAGTCCTGCTGCTTCGGCTTAGCTTCGCCCATGGTCGATGAAAGTCGACACACCTGATAAACGAACACAATTCATTGGTTAATGGAGGAGAACATACGATGAGTACACATATTGGAGCAAAACCGGGAGATATTGCGGAAACGATTCTGTTGCCGGGAGATCCTTTGCGGGCAAAATACATTGCGGATACGTACCTTGAAGACGTGGTGTGTTATAACGAGGTGCGCGGCATGCTTGGTTTCACGGGTACATATCAAGGAAAACGGATTTCGGTGCAAGGTTCGGGCATGGGCATTCCTTCCTTCGCGATCTATGCGAACGAGTTGATCCGCGATTATGGCGTTAAAAACCTGATTCGCGTGGGCACTTGCGGAGGCATGCAGGAGCACGTTCGCGTTCGCGATGTCATTTTGGCCCAAGCGGCTTGTACGGATTCCAGCATGAACAAGCTGGTGTTCGGCGGATACGACTTTTCTCCAATCGCGACGTTCTCTCTGCTTAAGGCCGCATATGACCGCGCTACCGAAAAAGGCATGAACATTCATGTCGGCAACGTGTTCAGCTCCGATTCCTTCTATCGCGACGACCGTTCCGTGACAGAAAAGCTGATGCAGCACGGCGTATTGGGCGTGGAAATGGAAACGACAGCACTGTATACGATTGCAGCGAAGTTCGGTGTAAACGCGCTGACGATCCTTACCGTAAGCGACCACTTGTTGACAGGCGAAGAAACGTCGGCCGAAGAACGCCAAAAAACGTTCAACGACATGATGGTTGTCGCCCTGGATACAGCCATTACGCTGTAAGTATGACACCAATTCACAATATAAACCTCAAAGGAGAGATCAGGCCATGAGAATGGTAGACATTATAGCCAAGAAACGCGATGGGAAAGAGCTGACGACGGCCGAGATCGATTTTGTCGTTCAAGGATATACCCAAGGCGAAATTCCGGATTATCAAGTCAGTGCATGGGCGATGGCCGTGTATTTCAATGACATGACGGACAAAGAGCGTGCTGACCTTACCATGTCCATGGTGAATTCCGGCGAAACGATCGACCTTTCCGCCATTGAAGGCATCAAGGTAGACAAGCACTCCACCGGCGGCGTAGGCGATACTACGACGTTGGTGCTGGCACCGCTTGTAGCGGCATTGGACGTACCGGTAGCGAAAATGTCCGGACGCGGCCTGGGCCACACCGGCGGTACTACGGACAAGCTGGAATCCGTTGCCGGTTTCCACGTCGAGCTGGAAAAAGAAGAGTTCATCCGGCTTGTGAACGAAAACAAAGTTGCGGTCATCGGACAAAGCGGCAACCTTACGCCTGCGGACAAAAAGCTGTACGCATTGCGCGACGTGACGGCAACAGTCAACTCCATTCCATTGATCGCCAGCTCGATCATGAGCAAAAAAATCGCCGCCGGCGCTGACGCGATCGTGCTGGACGTCAAGACGGGCGCGGGCGCGTTCATGAAAACCGCAGAGGACGCCAAAGAGCTTGCGCACGCGATGGTCAGCATCGGCAACAATGTCGGCCGCAAAACGATGGCGGTCATCTCCGACATGTCCCAACCGCTTGGATTCGCGATCGGGAATGCGCTTGAAGTGAAAGAAGCCATTCTGACGCTGCAAGGCAAAGGGCCGAAAGATTTGGAAGAGTTGTGCCTGGCACTCGGGCGGCAAATGGTGTTCCTCGCAGGCAAAGCGGATTCGCTGGAAGATGCCGAGGAAAAACTGAAAGAAGTCATCCGCAACGGCAAAGCGTTGGAGAAGTTCAAGCAGTTCCTCGCCAATCAGGGCGGCGACGCTTCGGTCGTGGATCATCCGGAACGTCTGCCTCAGGCTCAATATCTCATTGAAGTGCCTGCGGATAAAGATGGATACGTAGCGGAAATTATCGCTGACGAGATTGGTACGGCGGCCATGCTGCTTGGTGCCGGACGCGCAACGAAAGAATCCGAGATTGATCTGGCCGTTGGCCTGATGTTGAACAAAAAAGTGGGGGATGCCGTCAAAGCGGGCGAATCCCTTGTTACGATCCATGCCAATCGCGAGGATGTCGCAAGCGTGATCGAGAAAATCAAGGAAAACATTACGATTGCCGATCATGCGGAAGCTCCGGTATTGGTACATGGTATAGTAACCGAATAAAAGGACGAAATACATTACGAAAAACCGCAGGCATGGTGGAAACCCATGCTTGCGGTTTTTTCTTTAGGCTCTGTTTTATTCTAATGTTTAACTGAATACCCAGATGGAATCTCTCCATCCGAGTAGTAACGGATGGTTTTACCCTGCTTTTCAGCATACTCAATTTCTTTTCGCGTGCTGTTGCCAATGTAACCATCGACATTAATAACGAATATTTCGTCCGAAATATCAATCTTTCTCAAATGAATGTTTCCCAGTAATTCAGCTTGTTCTTGTGTGATTTTAAAACCTTCGCTTTGTTCAAAGAAGGCTAAGCCAATAACTACATTTCCTTGAAGAGTAAGATATGCATTTGCTTGTTCAAATTGATTCTTGAATTTTGTAGAACCGCATAAAGTGATAACCTTCATGATTACATCCTTTCTCAGTTATCATAGGAGACAAGAGGTGACATGCATGTTTTTATTATTCGACGTTGTGTTTTCATATTCCTTGCTGTCTACGTAGCGAAACTAAGCCGGATTATGTTTCTAAATACTTAGTTGTACATCGTTAAAGTGGTCCATCCTGCGTTTCAAGCGGCTGTGTTCGTAAACATCAAATATCAACATTAAGAATTAAACATAGCTTTCTTTTATATGCTTTTTATTGCCCCGTATCGCTATTCTGAAGTTGGTCATAGGCTTCCACCGAATCTGCGTTGGTGTAGATGTAAGGCGTCGACGGTTCAGCCACAGGAATGACTTTGTCAGCACGAATTTCCAGCCGATCTTTGCCGTCCACCTGCACGGAACCGATGCTGCCGTCGATTTGGACCCAGCTGTCGGTGGGGAAGGCCGCAGCGTCGGGCACATGGATCATAATGCCGAAGGGAGCGGCGTCCGCCGGGCAGCACATGACCAGGAAACGACCAAGGGCAAAGTGGGAATCCTGATTCATGTCTTCATCCCGGTATACGAAGCCCGTTAACGAGATGGATTTGCCTGCAAATTGACGTTGAAACATGTCGATGGCACCAAGCGTTTCCGAGAAAATCGCCGGATGGACCTGAATGACCTGTTCGCGGTACAGCTTTTGGGCGAGATCGGCGAACTCCTGGCTGTATTCGTCAGGCGGTATGAATTGCACTTGCCCCGCGGCAGCTGCATTGGAAGCTTTGGACGCATCCATTCTGGATGGGAGCCCGTTAATATCCTGCACCTTCATGGCGTTTGCTTCCGGCAAAGGCTCTTTGCGTCGGATTTCGGGAGGTGCGTAAGAAAGCGCCATGCCTTTCTGACTAGCCATCGCGCTGCCCAATGCAAGATCAGGCAACAAAAAGCCGAGCAGTAAAGGAAAACAAACCAACCCGTAGGTAAGGGAGGTACGAATCCATCCCGAAGGCGGTGGATGCTCGCAATCGCAATGCACATGCTTATGACCGAAAACGCCTTGCCAACCCATGATTGCCGAGATGAACAAGAGCGGCACCGGACAGCACAAGAGCAGCGGGTGCAGCGAGGGAGCCAAATAATAGTGCAGCGAATCGGTTTCGTTGAGCCGAATAATGTATATGGCCAGCGCACCGAGCCAAACGGAACGAAACAGGCTGTGCCATTGCACGCGAACTGAACGGGAAAAGCTAGTACGCATTTTTGGGGATGATCGTAACACGGCAGCCATGGCATCGACTCCTTTCTTTTCTTCTGCGGTTCGTGTATCTTCAGCTGCGAGCAGGCAAGATGCTCAGAATCTTCGGCAGCCTTAAAGCTAAGCTACCTCATGCAAATGCATTGATTAACCACGATCCCGCAAACACCAGAACGATGATGGCGATCGCAAGGCCAATGACAAAGCGGGTGCGGAACGTGGACAGCAGCATCAAGGTGCTTTTGAAATCGAGCATTGGTCCGAGCACGAGAAAAGACAACAGCGGCCCAAGGGCAAACGTATGTGAGAAAGCTGAAGCAACGAAGGCATCGGAAGTAGAACACAGGGACAGCACGTAGGCGAACGCCATCATGAATACATAGGACGAGATCGGCCCGTTTCCGAGGGAAATCAAGTCGGCCCGGCTGACAAAGGTTTGAATGCAGGCAGTGATCACGGCGCCAAGAACCAAATATTTGCCCATGTCGAACAGCTCGTCTCCCGCATGAATGAAAAAGCTGCGCCAGTTTTTGGGATGTTCATGATCCGAATGATCATGTCCGTTATGGACGTGCGGATGTGCCATCTTGAAGCCGGGATGCGTTCTCACCGTCGTTTGTACGGACAGTTCGTCCGGTACATTTGTTTTGCGGAGCGGATTTTGTTTTGCGAACAGATAGACGAGTCCCCCGACGATGGCCGCAACGGCGAAAGCCAGTCCCATGCGGGCGATCACGATTTCGGGATGGGATGGAAAGGCAAGCAAGGTGGCCGTGAACACAACCGGATTTACTACAGGTCCACTGAGAATAAACGTCGTGGCGATGTAGGCAGGCATGCCTTTGCGCATTAACCTGCGCACGACCGGAATCATGCCGCACTCGCAAATCGGAAACGCGATGCCGAGCAGGCCTGCGGCGATAATCCCCAGCACGGGGTTTTTTGGCGTCAGCCTGCGCACCATGTCTTCGGACACAAACCATTGCATCAGGGAAGAGAGCAGTACGCCAATGAGGAGGAACGGCATGGCTTCGAGCAGGATGCTGACCAATATCGTTTTTATGCTTTGCATACTCCCGCTGTTCCAGGCTTGCTGCAGGTCCGGCGCCATGAGAACAAGTACGGGGATGAGAAATGCGCAGGGAATAAGGAAGGTAAGGAGCTTCAGATTGGCCGCCAGCTTCATCGACAGACCTCCACAATCGTTTTGTTTAAGATATATGCTTGTACCTTGGACAACATAACTGTTGGCAGGCATCTAATCATAAAAATTACGATTTATTAGCATGTAAAGACATAGCGCCGTTGACATTGCATTTGCTATAAGGTATATTACTACTTGTTAATCGTAATTATTACGATTAACAAGAGCATTCTGTTTATTATACAGGTTGAACTAAACAATTAAACGATAACGGAGAGGGCAGAAAGAATCTGGAGAAGCGGGGGAACGATACATGGAACAACGACAAGCACGCAGCCTCATTCCCGTCACCGTATTGAGCGGATATTTGGGAGCGGGCAAAACAACTTTACTGAATCATGTGCTCCATAATCGCCAAGGCATGAGAGTGGCTGTGATCGTCAATGATTTGAGCGAGGTGAATATCGACGCTGGGTTGATCCGGGATGGCGGAGGTTTGTCTCGTATCGATGAGAAACTGGTGGAAATGTCCAATGGGTGCATCTGCTGCACCTTGCGCGAGGATTTGCTGAAAGAGGTGGAGCGACTCGCTTTGGAAGGCTCCTTTGATTATATTTTGATCGAATCGACAGGGATTGGCGAGCCTGTGCCTGTTGCTCAGACGTTTACATACATCGACGAAGAACTCGGGATTGATCTGACGAAATTTACACGCCTCGATACGATGGTAACTGTGGTGGATGCAGCCCAATTTTGGCGGGATTTCTATTCAAGGGAGACGC